>CAYRWN010000015.1:0-59360 GCA_964428045.1 uncultured Hydrogenophaga sp.
ATCTGGTGCCTTGGCATCTCTGAAGTGCGTCCTGGATGCGCAGTCACCCGATCTGGTGATGTGCGACTACCGAACTTTTCGGGTGGGGGGATCGTTCAAGGAGCGGCTTCGGGATCGCCGACGCAAGCCCAGCTTCAACGGTCCGGCACAGATCCTGGGCACGAATCCATCGCAACTGATGCGGCATGTCCTGGAGGCGGGGCAGCTGCACGCATGGACGAAAATCGCTCGGCGTGAGGTCTGGGCGATGGCGCCATTCCCCGAAGGCAGAAGCTTTGAAGATATTGCGGTCATCCACTCCCTGTTGTCGGCTGCGCACAGCTGGATGTACGTACCCGAAGCGTGGGTTGGCTACAGGGTGCGGACAGGAAGCATTGCAACCAGCCCCAAAGTGTCGTCTCAGGCGGATCTGATTACCTCGATCTCCGAGCTTCATGCCTCTGTCTCTGCCCGACCCGAATTCAGAGCCAATGTACTTCTGCGCCGGGCGCTTGATCGTTTTTGCCTGCACCGGATCGGAACGGTCGCGGCGTGGTGTCATCGAAACGACCAAGCTCAGTCGCTTCCGTTGGACACGCCCTCGATACTCCACCGCATGTACCCACAAGGTGTTCGGCAGGCGCTGGACCAGGTCAGTGGCTGGGGATGGTGGCAGCGTGCGAGACGCGTCAAGAGGCGCTATCGCCGCGTGGGCTGGCTGACATGAGCGACCGACCGGTCCGGGTACTCCACTTCGTCACAGGCGGTTTTTCGGGTGGGGCCACCCAGGTGGCGATTGCGCTGACCGAGGCGGGCATGGCCAGCGATGGGCGTATCGAGCCCCTGCTGGTGTTGCGCCGCAAGCGCCACACCGATCCGGCCCGCGTCGCCGAACTGAAATCCCGCAAGGTACCGGTGGAAGTGGTGCCCGGCTGGACCCACTGGGCCAGCATCTTTGCACTGGTGAGGGTGTGCCGCCGCTTCAGGCCCGACGTGCTGGTGGCGCACGGCTTCAGCGAGCACCTGTGGGGCCGCTACGCCGGGCTGCTGGCAGGCGTGCCGGCCCTGGTGCATGTGGAACACAACACCCGCGAGCGCTACACCGCGTGGCGGCGTGCCCAGTCGCGCTGGCTGGCCGCCCGCACGGCGCGCATTGTGGGCTGCTCCGAAGGTGTTCGCGAGTCCTTGCTCAAGCTGGGGATGCCGCCCGAGCGCACAGTGGCCATTCCCAACGGCATCCGGCTGGCACCGTTCGAGCAGGCCCCCGAGCACCCCTGGCGCGAGCGGACACCGGGCATCGTGATGGTTTCGCGCTATTCGCGACAGAAAGACCACGCAACCCTGCTGCGGGCACTGGCCATCCTGGCCACCCAGGGCCACCGGCCGCCGCTGCTGCTGGCCGGTGATGGCAAAGCCTTGCACCGGCAACCGGTCCAACGGCTGGCTTCGGAGCTGGGCTTGGGTGAACAGGTGAAGTTCCTCGGTCTGTGCCGCAACGTCCCGGAGCTGCTCATGACGCACCAGATCGCGGTGCTGAGCACCCACTACGAAGGCATGCCACTGGCCCTGATCGAGGGCATGGCGGCCGGCTGTGCCGTGATCGGCAGCGATGTGCCGGGAGTGCGCGAGGTCATCCATTGCTGGGAAGACGGCGTGCTGGTACCCGAGAGCGATCCGACGGCGCTGGCCCAGGCTCTACAGCGGTTGCTGGAACAACCGGAAACGGGCGAGCGGCTGGCGGGTGCGGCGCGCCACTCGGCCATCAAGAATTACAGCCGCGAACGCATGCACCAGCGCTACGAAACCTTGTTTCTGGAGCTTGGTCGGCAGGCGCAGGCCTGAGAGGGTGGGCGGAAATCGGTCATGCCCGCCCTGGCACTCCCAACCACCGCCTGCCGCGTGGCCCGTGCGCACCACTGCAGGGACCACGGCTGGGCATTGAGCCTTGCACGTGGCGCTTGCGGATGCCCTTTCGGGCACACCCCATTCCCTTTCAACCTCTGAGCACGGATCGCGGTCTGCCCACGATCAGTGTGCCGAGGCACCCACGACGGCATCGGGCTTGACCCGCTTGAGCAGCGCCAGCATCTCGCCCTCGATGCGGTGCAGCGCCTCGGGCGTGTGGCCCTCGAAGCGCAGCACCAGCACCGGCGTGGTGTTGGACGCGCGGATCAGGCCGAAGCCGTCCGGCCAGTCCACCCGCAGGCCGTCGATGGTCGAGATATGCGCCGGCGCCGCGAAACGCGCCGTCTCCACCAGCCGCGCCACCACCGTATGCGGCTCGCCCTCGGCGCAGGCCACGTTCAGTTCGGGCGTGCTGTGGCTGCTGGGCAGGCCCTCCAGCACGGCGTTCGCGTCGGCGCTGCGGCTGACGATCTCCAGCAGCCGGGCGCCTGCATACGTGCCATCGTCGAAACCGAGCCAGCGCTCCTTGAAAAAGATGTGGCCGCTCATTTCGCCGCCCAGCGGACTGTCGAGCTCCTTCATGCGCGCCTTGATCAGCGAGTGGCCGGTCTTCCAGATCACCGGCACGCCACCCGCCGCCTCGATGGCCGGGGCCAGGCGCTGCGAGCACTTGACGTCGAACAGGATGCTCCCGCCCGGCACGCGCGAGAGCACGTCCTGCGCGAACAGCACCATCTGCCGATCCGGATAAATGTTCTGGCCGCTCTTGGTCACGATGCCCAGGCGGTCGCCATCGCCGTCGAAGGCCAGACCCAGCTCGGCATCGGTCTCACGCAGCGCCTTTTGCAGGTCCACCAAGTTCTCGGGCTTGCTCGGGTCCGGGTGGTGGTTGGGGAAGTTGCCGTCCACTTCGCTGAACAGTTCAGTGACTTCGCAGCCCAGCGCGCGGAACAGCGCGGGCGCGGTCGCACCGGCCACGCCGTTGCCACAGTCCACCACCAGCTTCATCGGCCGCGAGAGCTTGACGTCGCCGACGATGCGGTCGCGGTAGGCGGGCCACACATCGACGCTGCGCACGCTGCCACCGGCCTGCAGGGTCCAGCTCTCGGCCTCCATCGTGCGGCGCAGGGCCTGGATGTCCTCGCCGTAGATGGCCTTGCCGGCCATGACCATCTTGAAGCCGTTGTAGTCCCTGGGGTTGTGACTGCCGGTCACCTGGATGCCGCTCTTGCACAGCGTGGACGCTGCAAAGTACAGCAGGGGCGTGGTCACCACGCCGACGTCGATCACCTCGACGCCTGCGGCCACCAGGCCCCGGATGAGCGCGGCCGACAGCGAGGGCCCGCTCAGTCGCCCGTCACGGCCCACAGCGACCACGGATTCGCCCTGCTGGCGCGCCACGGTGCCGAACGCGCGACCCAGCGCCTCGGCCACGGCCTCGGTCAGTGTGCTGGGCACGATACCCCGGATGTCGTAGGCCTTGAAGATGGAGGCGGCGACCTGCATTGGATGCTCCCTGTCAGTCAATGGGTTTGGCAGGCATTGTAGGCAGCCCGGCGTGGATCCACAGGTCCGGAAACGGCCAGCCGACTGCGACCGGCCGCCGTACCATGCGAACATGGACGCCAACGAGCCCTCCGATCAGAACGCCCGCTACCGCGCGCTGTGTTCACGCGACGCGCGCTTTGACGGGCGTCTGTTCGTCGGCGTCACGTCCACCGGCATCTACTGCCGGCCGGTCTGTCGCGTGCGCACACCGCGGCCTGAGAACTGTCGCTTCTTCGACCACGCCGCCCAGGCCGAGCAGGCCGGCTTCCGGCCCTGCCTGCGGTGCCGCCCCGAGCTGGCGCCGCGTGTGCGCCACTGGTCGAACGAGGATGCGGGCGCCATCCTGGCGCAGCGGGCGGCGCTCTGGCTCGACGACCCTGCGAACGGTTCGCCCGATGCGCCAGGGCCGGCGCTGGAGCGTTTGTCGGCGCACCTGGGCGTGAGCAGCCGCCACCTGCGGCGGGTCTTTGAGTCGCATTTGGGCGTCTCACCCTTGCAGTACCTGCTCACCCGCAAACTGCTCACCGCCAAACAGCTCCTGACCGACACGCCACTGCCCATCACCCAGGTGGCGCTGTCCAGCGGCTTTGCCAGCCAGCGCCGGTTCAACGCGGCCTTTGTCCAGCACTACGGGCTCAACCCGAGCCAGCTGCGCGGCCAGCGGGATGGAACCCAACCGTCCGCAGCCGCTCCACGCCCGGTGGCCCTGACCTGGCGACCGCCCTACGATGCCGGCGCGATGCTGCGCTTTCTGGCTGACCGGCAGCTGCCGGGCATCGAATGGGTGGACAGCGGCGCAGCACTCACGCTGCAACGCACAGCACGGCTGAACCACGCGGGCCAGGGGTACACCGGCTGGTTTTCGGCTCGCATGGAGCCGAGCGCCCACCGCCTTTGGCTGACGGTCAGCGACAGCCTCTACCCGGCGCTGCCGGCGCTGATAGGGCGCGTGCGGGCCTTGCTGGATCTGGACGCCGACCCGCAGGCCATCAACGCGCTGCTGCACGCCGACTTTCCGGGCGGCGACGGGCTGCGCGTGCCGGGCGCGATCGACGGGTTTGAACTGGCGGTGCGCGCGGTGCTGGGCCAGCAGGTGAGCGTGGCCGCTGCCCGCACGTTGGCCGCACGGCTGGCCGGACAGCTGGGCGAACCGGTCAGCACGGGCCATGCCGCACTGACGCGGCTGTTTCCCACCCCGGAAGCGGTTGCACGGGCCACGACTTCCACGCTGAGCGAACTGGGCATCGTGCGGCAACGCCAGGCGGCCATCCAGGCCCTGGCCGGGGCGGTGTTGGCGGGCACGCTGGACCTGGGCAGCGGTGCCGACCCCGAACGCACCACACGGGCACTGATCGCCCTGCCGGGCATCGGTCCGTGGACCGCGCAGTACATCGCCATGCGGGCGCTGCGCTGGCCGGACGCCTGGCCGGTCGGCGACGTCGCCCTGACCCATGCCCTGGGCCTGAACGACCACCGCAGCGCTGCGGCGCACCGACAGGCGCAGCTGCTTTCGCAGCGCTGGCGGCCCTGGCGCAGCTATGCGGTCATTCGCGCCTGGAGCGGCGCCCGCGCCACGACCGGAGGAACCGAATGAACCGCGACGACGCATCCGTCTGCGCCACACACCGCACGCCGTTGGGCACCGTGCTCCTGCTGGCCGGTCCGAAAGGCCTGGCCGGCCTGTGGTTTGAAGCGCAACGGCACCACCCTGTCGCCGAGCGCATGGCGCAGTGGACCCCAGATGCCAGCCACCCGGTGCTGCTGGAAGCGCGCCACCAGGTTGACGACTACTTCGCCGCCAGCCACCAAGCCTTCACGCTGCCGCTGGACCTGGGCAGCGGAACCGCTTTCCAGCAAGCCGTCTGGCAGGCGCTGCTGCGCATTCCGCGCGGACAGACCCGCAGCTACCGCGAGATCGCCGAACAGATCGGCCGCCCGCAAGCGGTGCGTGCCGTGGGTGCCGCCGTGGGGCGCAACCCGCTGGGCATCGTCGTGCCCTGTCACCGCGTGCTCGGCAGCGACGGCGGCCTGACCGGCTACGCCGGTGGCCTGGAACGCAAGCGCGCGCTGCTCCAGCTCGAAGCGCTTTGATCGCCAGCGCGCATCAATCCGCCGCCACATCGGCATCAACGCGCGGACCTCTGGACCACCCAATGCGGCGACACTGAGCCCATGCCGATTGCCCTGGGTCTGGAATTTCTGTTGCTCGCGGCCCTGTGGGGCGCGTCCTTCCTGTTCATGCGCGCGGGCGCGGCGGAGTTCGGCCCCTTGCCGACGGCCGGTTTGCGGGTGGCGCTGGCCGCCGTGTTCCTGCTGCCGGTCTTTCTGATACGCGGCGTATGGGCGGATTTCAAACGGCGTGCACGGCCCATCCTTTTCGTGGGCCTGCTCAATTCCGGCATTCCCTTCGCACTGTTCGCCTACGCGGTGCTGCACATTCCCACCGGCCTGACGGCCATCCTGAACGCCACCGTGCCACTCACGGGCGCCGTGGTGGCCTGGCTCTGGCTGGGCGACAAACCCGGCGCTTCCCGCACGCTGGGTCTGCTGATCGGTTTCGTGGGCGTGACCCTGCTGGTGATCGGCAAGTCCGGCCTTTCGTCACTGGCTGGCGCCGGACAAGGCAGCAGTCTGCTGGCCATGGGGGCGTGCCTGCTCGCCACCCTGTGTTACGGCCTGGCCGCCAGCTTCACCAAGCGCCACCTGGCCGGCGCACACCCACTGGCCACCGCCACCGGCAGCCAGATCGGCGCTGCGCTGGGGCTGGCGCTGCCCACCGTGTGGCTCTGGCCAGCCGCCCCGGTGAGCGCAACCGCCTGGGGCGCACTCACTGCGGTGGCCTTGTTCTGCACGTCCATCGCCTACATCCTGTTCTTCCGCATCATCGCGAAAGCGGGTCCGTCCAGGGCCCTGACCGTGACGTTCCTGGTACCGGTGTTCGCCTTGCTGTACGGCGCGTTTTTCCTGGACGAAACCATCACGCCCTGGATGGTGATCTGCGGCGTGGTGATCGTCTGCGGCACCGCGCTGTCCACCGGTTTGCTCAAGCTGGGCGCACGGAAACGACTGAACTGAAGTGACCGCCGCACCAGGAAAAGCCGTTGCCGTCCCAGTGTTCGGCCCTGGCCGCAAGGAGGCAGCGTGTCGCGGAACGGTCGGCCGCGAGGCTGTCGAACCGGTTGCCTGCTGACCAGAGGCCAAGCCATCTGGTCAGACCAGGCGCCCCTGATCGATGCGGCGCTGGGTCGCGGTGCCGGGGATGAGCCCGGCGACCGCACATGCCGCGCGATCAAGCGTCGATCTTTGACCGACGCTTGCCTGCTGCGACTCAACCGCGAGAGCAGCCACGCTCACTGTGCCGGAGCTTGCGGCGGCTTCTCATCCATGCTTGTGCCCGAGCTCGGCGGCGATTCTTCTTCCTCTTCCATCGGCGTGATGTTCAGATCGACGCTCTCGACGTCCAGCACCTTCACCTCGCCCAGTCCGTAGAGCACGATCTCCGGCTTCCACACCACGGCGGCCACCATGATGAGCTGCAGGACGACGAAGGCGATGGCACCGCGGTAGATGTCACCCGTCTTGAACGCCTCGATGCGCTGGCGCGTCACCTTGTCGATGTAATTGGCCTTGGGTGCGACGCTGCGCAGATAGAACAAAGCAAAGCCGAAGGGGGGCGTGAGGAACGAGGTCTGCAGGTTCAGCGCCACCATCACGCCAAACCACACCAGGTTGATGTCCATGTCCTTCAACACGGGCAACAGCAACGGCAGCAGGATGAAGGCGATCTCGAAGAAATCGAGGAAACAGCCCAGAATGAAGATCAGCACGTTCACGAAGAGCAGGAAACCCAGCTCGCCACCCGGCAGGGAGGCGAACAAGGCCTTCACCCACACCGGTCCGTCGATGGCTTGGAAGGTGAGCGCGAAGATCGTCGAGCCGATCAGCACGAACAGCACGAAGATGGCCAGACGGGAAGAAGAATCCAGCGCCTGCTTCAACAGGCTCACGCCCAGGCGCTTGCGCGCCAGCGCCATCACCAGCGCGCCTGCAGCCCCCATGGCCCCGCCTTCGGTGGGAGTGGCCACGCCCAGGAAGATGGTGCCCAGCACCAGGAACACCAGCAGCAGCGGCGGGATGAGCACGAAGGTGACCTGCCGCGCCAGTGTCGACAGCAGGTCGGTGCGCACCAGCCGGTCGATGACCGCTACCAGCCACGCAAACAGGATGCCCACCATCAAGGCCATCACCACACGTTCGTCGGTGGGCGTGGCAGAGCTCGGGTCCGAGCCCATCCACACCTTGACGGCCGCCCAGTGCGTGAAGGTCTGCTGCCCGACGATGACGCTGACCAGCGTCAGGATGCCCAGTGACTTGTGGCCCGTATTGCCGTTCTTCTCGTGGTAGATCAAGGCCTCGGGCGACAGGGCGGGCACCCACTTCGGTCGCACCACGGCCAGGACAATCATGGCGAGCACGAAGACACCCACCAGTATGAAGGCCGGCACAAAAGCCGCCTTGTACATGTCGCCCACGCTCTGGCCGAGCTGGTCGGCAATGACGATGAGCACGATGGACGGCGGGATGATCTGAGCCAGCGTGCCCGAGGCCGTGATGACGCCCGCTGCCAGCGGTCGGTTGTAGCCATAGCGCATCATGATGGGCAGCGAGATCAAGCCCATGGAGATCACGGAGGCCGCCACCACGCCGGTGGTCGCCGCCAGCATGGCGCCCACCAGCACCACCGCAATGGCCAAGCCGGCGCGCATGGGCCCGAACACCTGACCGATGGTGTCGAGCAGGTCTTCCGCCATGCGGCTGCGTTCGAGAATCAGCCCCATGAAGGTGAAGAAGGGAATGGCCAGCAATACGTCGTTGGCCATGATCCCGTACAGCCGCAGCGGCAGCGCGTTGAAGAACTGCGCAGGCACGACGCCCAGCTCCACGGCCAGCCAGCCAAAACCCATGCCGGTGGCGGCCAGGGCGAAGGCAACGGGAAAGCCGGTCAGCAGGAACAGCAGCAGGCTGCCGAACATGATCGGCGCGAGGTTTGCGGCGATGAAGGCGCTCATGGCTTGGCTCCTGCGGCGTTGGCGGCAGCGACGGCTTCCTTGGCCTCGCGCTCTTCGGCTTCGTGTCTGAGCTCTTCGAGCAGCAGCTCTTCATCGGTGACCTCGGGCTTGGCGTGCGGGTCGGGCCCGGAGCCGGTGAGGAAGCCGATGCGCTTGAACAGTTCAGACAGGCTCTGCAGCGCCAGCAGCGAGAAGCCAATCGGCACCAGCGCATACAGCGGCCAACGGATCAGGCCACCCGGGTTGGCCGAGACCTCCTGCGTTTCCCAGGCCGTCATCAACGACGGCAAGGACGTCCAGACGACGAAGGCGCACAGAGGCAACAGGAAGAAGACAATGCCCACGACATCGATCCACACCTGGACGCGACGCGACAACTTGCCCGAGATCACGTCGATGCGCACATGCTGGTCGTGCAGGAAGACATAGCCTGCACCGAGCATGAACACGGCCGCGAACAGGTACCACTGCGCTTCCAGGTAGGCGTTGCTGCTGATGTTGAAGGTGCGGCGCACGATGGCGTTGACGGTGCTGATCAACACAGCCACCAGCAGCAGCCAGTACACACTGCGGCCTATGCGTTCGGTCAACCAGTCGACACCGCGACTGAAGGTCAGGAGGGCTTGCATGTTTTGTCTTCCTTGGCGACTTCTTTGGACTTGTCGCCTGTCAGATTGCTGTCAGATATTGGCACCCACCACGGAAAAGCCCCGCAGGTGCGGGGCTTGTGCGAGAGCGGCGAGCGCAGGTGCCGGACTTCAGCTGCGCAGTTGCTGCGCCATGAAGTCGTCGAAGGTGTTCTCGGTGATACGCATCCAGGACACCGCTTCGCGCTGGAACTTGCTGTAGCTGTCGTACAGGCGCTTGAAGTTCGCGTTGCTGGCGCTGAGCTCGGCGTACATCGGCAATGCCGCCTTGTAGAAGGCCTCCATCACCGGGCGCGGGAACGGCTGGACCTGTGTGCCGCCGGCGATGAGGCGGCGCAGCGCAGCGCCGTTGCGGGCGTCGTACTTGGCCATCATGTCGGCGTTGGCCTCGTGCACGGCGGCGGTGAAGATGGCGCGGTACTCGGCGGGCAGCGCGTCCCAGGCCTTGTTGTTCACCAGCCAGCCCAGGGCGGCGCCGCCTTCCCAGAAGCCGGGGTAGTAGTAGAACTTGGCGACCTTGTTGAAACCGAGCTTCTCGTCGTCGTACGGGCCCACCCACTCAGCACCGTCGATGGTGCCGCGCTCCAGCGCCGGGTAGATGTCGCCGCCGGGAATCTGCTGCGGCACGGCGCCCACGGCCGAGAACAGGCGCCCGCCCAGACCGGGGATGCGCATCTTCAGGCCCTTGACGTCTTCCATGGTCTTGATTTCCTTGCGGAACCACCCCCCCATCTGCGCGCCGGTGTTGCCGCTGATGAGATAGCGCACGCCTTGGGGTGCCAGGAAGTCGTTGAACAGCTTCTCGCCGCCACCTTCCATCCACCAGGCGTTCATCTGGCGGAAATTCATGCCGAAGGGGATGCAGGAACCGAAAGCCCAGGCCGGGTCCTTGCCCACGTAGTAGAAGGCTGCGGTATGGGAGCACTCCACGGTGTTGGCGGCCACGGCATCAGCCGCTTGCGGCATGGGCACGATCTCGCCAGCGGGCGCCACGCTGATCTGGAACTTGCCGCCGGTGGCTTCGCTGATGCGCTTGGCAGCGTCTTCGGCAGCGCCATAGATGGTGTCCAGCGCCTTCGGGAATCCCGAAGAACAGCGCCAGCGGATGGTGGGCTGCGCGCCGACGACGGCCGGCGCAGCCAGGAGGGCTGCACCGGCGGCACCGACGGCGGACGTGGTGATGAATTTTCTGCGTTCCATTGAAGTCTCCAGATGTTGAGAAAAAAAGAGTTGCTGCCCTGTGCTCCGGGTTCGCTGCCCGCAAGACGCTCACTTGAGCAACTAAGCAAGAATAGTAGCAAGCACTTAAAATCAAAAGGCGATTCTCCTGACTTCTCAACTCCATTTTCTGGAGGTATCCCTACCTTGGTTCAACTCAACTACAAGCATCTGCACTACTTCTGGATGGTGGCCAAGAGCGGTGGCGTGATACACGCCGGCGAAAAGCTCCATGTCACGCCGCAGTCCATCAGCACGCAGATTCGCCAGCTCGAAGCCACCATCGGCAGCACTTTGTGGCGGCGTGCCGGGCGCAAGCTGGAGCTCACGGAAACAGGGCAACTGGTGCTGGAGTACGCCGACCGCATGTTCACCGTGGGTGAGGCGCTGAAAGACGCTCTGCGGGAAAAACCGACCGCAGCCCGCCCCGTTTTCCGCGTGGGAGTGACGGGCTCGGTGGTGAAGGTGGTGGCCTCCCGTTTGCTGGAGCCGGTGCTCAGGATGCCGACGCCGCCGCGCCTGATGTGCCGCGAGGGTCGGCTCAAGGAATTGATGGCCCTGCTGGCCGTGCACGACCTTGATCTGGTGATCACCGACCGTCCCATGCACTCCTCGATGTACGCGCGCGGCTACAACCATTTGCTGCTCGAGTGCGGCGCGACCTTCCTGGCCGCACCGGCGCTGGCGCGGCGGTTTCGGGGGCGTTTTCCGCACGCACTGGAAGGAGCGCCCATGCTGCTTCCAGGCGGCGATTCGGCCGTACGGCCACTGCTGCTGGCCTGGTTCGACGCGATGGGCGTGCGGCCGGATGTCATCGGCGATTTCGATGACACCGCCGTGATGAAGGCATTTGGCCAGGCTGGCGCCGGCATCTTCATGTTGCCCACCTTGGTGGCCCGGGAAACTGCCAAGCAGTTTGGTGTCACGCCCATCGGCAGCACCGATGAGGTCCTGCACCGGGTCTATGCCGTCACGGGTGAACGGCGCTTGACCCACCCGGCCGTGCTGGCCATACAGGCTGCAGCCGTCGCCAGCGCGGCCTTGCCGGCTTGAGCTTGCCACCGGAATTCCCCCCGCTGCGCAGTGCAGCTGGGGGACGAGGTCAGGCACGCCACGAATGCCCGAAGTTCTGCAGCAGCAGCGCCGACGCCGAAAGTGATCAGGCCCGTTGGCGTGCAGATTGAAAGCGATGTGACGCGAACCGTGTGCTTGGTCTTCCTGGCACTGGATATCGTGCACCGCATCGCACGGGATGAGAACCCAAGCGGGCTTGGCGCAAGACGGCTGCAGGCTCGATGAAGGCTTGTTCCCCCATCAACGCAAGGGCGTCAAGCGCCCGCTGAAGATGCCGTCCGTTGCGCAAGCCCAGGCCATGTGGGCACCCCAAAAACAAAAGCCACCGCGCTGCGGTGGCTTCGTAAACATGGCGGAGTGGACGGGGCTCGAACCCGCGACCCCCGGCGTGACAGGCCGGTATTCTAACCAACTGAACTACCACTCCGCAGTGGTGCAGCTTTCGCCTGCTGCTCTCGCATCAGGCCAAGTGCCACAAACTTGGCGACCCTACGGGGATTCGAACCCCGGTACTCACCGTGAAAGGGTGATGTCCTAGGCCTCTAGACGATAGGGTCAAAACCTAAGAACCGAACTGTGCATTGTAGCAAAACCACGCTGCCCAATTCTTCAATTTTTGGTGGAGGTAAGCGGGATCGAACCGCTGACCTCTTGCATGCCATGCAAGCGCTCTCCCAGCTGAGCTATACCCCCACGAAACCATTTCTGGGTACCGATTTGCGCTGTTTTGTGAACAATTCAGTGCGAATCAGCAAGACTCAAATTATAGACCATTTTTCAAGCTTTCTGCAACCTCGCAATCACTGTCCCGCGATTTTGCAGCTCCAGCACCGCATCCAGCGATGGTGTCTGGGCCGTGCCCATCACCAGCACACGCACCGGCATGGCCAGCTGCGGCATCTTCAGACCGTGTGCACCGATCGTGTCCTTGATGGCCGCCGACAAGCTGGCTTTTTCCCAGACGCAGTCGGCCAGCTTGTCGGCCAGCGTCGCCAGTGCGGGGCGAACAGCATCGGTGATGTGCTGTGCGCGCTCAGCGTCCGACGGCGTCACATCGGTGTAGAACGCGGCGGCCCAGTCGGCCAGCGCCACCGTGGTGTCACAGCGGTCCTTGAACAGGCCGCAGATGCG
This sequence comes from uncultured Hydrogenophaga sp., assembly GCA_964428045.1. Classification (GTDB taxonomy): domain Bacteria; phylum Pseudomonadota; class Gammaproteobacteria; order Burkholderiales; family Burkholderiaceae_C; genus Hydrogenophaga. The sequence continues at coordinate 12,572 of CAYRWN010000015.1, forward strand.
CGGCAGGCGCTCGTCGGCGGTGATGCCGCGCTTGCCGAGCTGTTCCGTCACCAAAGCCGCCAGTGCCGCGTCGTCCATGGCCTTGAGGTGTTGCGCGTTCACCCAGCGCAGCTTGGCGTCGTCGAAGCGGCCGGCGCTGGTACCCAGATGGTCCAGGTTGAACCACTGCAGGAACTGCGCGCGGCTGAAGATTTCGTCGTCGCCGTGGCTCCAGCCCAGGCGTGCGAGGTAGTTCACCATCGCGTCGGGCAGATAGCCTTCGTCGCGGTACTGCGTCACCGGCTTGGCGCCGTTGCGCTTGCTCATCTTCTCGCCCTGCTCGTTGAGCACGGTGGGAAGGTGGGCGTAGACCGGCGGCTCCTTGCCCAGCGCGCGGAAGATGTTGATCTGGCGCGGCGTGTTGTTGACATGGTCGTCGCCACGGATCACATGGGTGATGGCCATGTCGATGTCGTCCACCACCACGCAGAAGTTGTAGGTGGGCGTGCCGTCGGGGCGGGCGATCACCAGGTCGTCGAGCTCGTCGTTGCTGAACTCGACGCGGCCCTTGCATTTGTCTTCCCAGACCACCGAACCGCCTTGCGGGTTCTTGAAGCGCAGCACCGGCTTCACACCCTCGGGCACCGGCGGCAACACCTTGCCCGGCTCGGGACGCCAGGTGCCGTCGTAGCGCGGCTTTTCCTTGTTGGCCATCTGGCGCTCGCGCAGCGCATCCAGTTCCTGCACGCTCATGTAGCAGGGGTACACGTGACCGCCCACCACCATGTCGGCCAGCACCGCCTTGTAGCGGTCCATGCGCTGCATCTGGTAGAAGGGACCTTCGTCGTGGTCCAGGCCCAGCCACTTCATGCCCTCGATGATCACGTCCACTGCGGCCTGAGAAGAGCGCTCCAGGTCGGTGTCTTCGATGCGCAGGATGAAGACGCCCTGGTTAGCGCGGGCGAACGCCCACGGGTACAACGCGGAGCGGATGTTGCCCAGGTGGATGAAGCCGGTGGGCGACGGGGCGAAGCGGGTGCGAACGGTCATGGATGAGGTGGTGTAAATCAGAAGCCGGACAGACCGCGATCCAGATCGGCGCGGATGTCGTCCAGGTGTTCGAGGCCGACAGCGACACGGATCAGGCCCTGCCCGATGCCGGCGGCCTGGCGCTGCGCCTCGGACAACTTGCCGTGCGAGGTGCTGGCCGGGTGGGTGCACAGGGTCTTGGTGTCGCCCAGGTTGGTGCACAGCGAGAGCACCTGCAATTGGTCGAGCACGTGGAAGGCGCGCTGTCGCGCCTGCTCGGGCCCGGCCGCCTTCACGTCCAAGGACAGGACGGCGCCACCGACGCCGTTCATCTGGCGCATGGCCAGTTCGTGCTGCGGGTGGCTGACCAGCCCGGGGTAGTACACCCGGGCAACCGCCGGGTGCGCCTCCAGCCACTGGGCCAGAACCAGCGTCTGGGCGCTCTGCGCTTTCATGCGCAGGTCCAGCGTTTCCAGCCCCTTGAGCACCACCCAGGCGTTGAAAGGTGAGAGCACCATGCCCGAGTTCTTCTGGACCGGCAGGAACTTCTCGCGCACCAGGGTTTCGCTGGCGCACAGGGCACCGGCCATCACGCGGCCCTGCCCGTCGAGGTACTTGGTGCCGGAATGCATGACGATGTCGGCGCCCAGTTCGACAGGGCGCTGCAGCGCCGGCGTGGCAAAGCAGTTGTCCACCGCCAGCAGCGCGCCGGCGTTGTGGGCGAGGTCGGCCAGCGCCCGGATGTCGCACACCTCGCCCAGCGGGTTGGTCGGCGTCTCGGCGAACAGCAGACGGGTGTTGGGTCGCACCGCCGCGCGCCAGGCCACCAGATCGGTCTGCGGCACCACCGAGGTTTCCACACCGAAGCGGGCGAACTCGGAGCCGATCAGCTTGAGCGTGGAGCCGAACATGGACTGGGAAATGATGACGTGGTCGCCTGCCTTGAGCAGGCTGAAGCACATCAGCATGACCGCGGCCATGCCCGAAGCCGTGGCCATGCAGGCTTCAGTCCCCTCCAGGGCGGCCAGGCGCTGTTCGAAGCTGGACACCGTGGGGTTGCCGGTGCGGCCGTAGGTGTAGCCGTCTTCTTCACCGGCAAAGCGGCGCGCGGACGCTTCGGCCGAGGGTTGTACGTAGCCGCTGGTCAGGTACAGGGCCTCGGCGTTTTCGCCGTACTGGCTGCGTTCGACGGCCAGTCGAACCGCCAGGGTTTCGCGGTGCAGTCGTGCGGCTGGGGGCGTGGGTTTTTCTTGGCTCATCCGATCCCTCGATCAGGCGGTCTGCGCGTTGGGCAGCGCCAGACGCGACGCGCCCTCCTGCCCCTCTTCGCTCTGGTCACGCCCCTGGTTCATGCGGGCAATGGTTTCGGGCGTGATGTCGCCGGTGACGTACACGCCGTCGAAGCACGACGCATCGAACCCGGCCAGGCCGGTGCCCAGCGAACCGATGGCCTGCTTCATCGCATCCACGTCCTGGTAGATCAGCGCGTCGCAACCGATGAGTGCGCGGATCTGCTCGACCGTGCGGTCGTGCGCCACCAGTTCCTGCGGCGTGGGCATGTCGATGCCGTAGACGTTGGGAAAGCGCACCGGCGGCGCCGCGCTGGCCATGTAGACCTTGCGCGCGCCCGCGTCGCGGGCCATCTGAACGATCTCGCGGGACGTGGTGCCGCGCACGATGGAGTCGTCCACCAGCAGCACATTGCGGCCCTTGAACTCGCTGGCGATCACGTTGAGCTTCTGGCGCACGGACTTCTTGCGCACGCCCTGGCCGGGCATGATGAAGGTGCGGCCCACGTAGCGGTTCTTCACGAAGCCTTCGCGGTAGGGCAGACCGAGAATCTGCGCCAGCTCCATCGCGCTGGGCCGCGACGACTCCGGGATCGGGATGACCACGTCGATTTCGTTGGGGGGCACGGTGGACACCAGCCGCTTGGCCAGGGTCTTGCCCAGGTTCAGGCGCGCCTGGTAGACCGAAATGCCGTCGAGCACCGAGTCCGGGCGGGCCAGGTACACGTACTCGAAGATGCAGGGGTTGTGGCTGACCTGGTCGGCACACGACTGAGCGCTGACCTGGCCCTGCAGATCCACGAACAGCGCTTCACCGGGCTGCACGTCACGGTCGAGTTCAAAGCCGTTGCCTTCGAGCGTGACCGATTCGCTGGCCACCATGACCGAGCCATCGGCGTTGCGGCCCACGCACAGCGGGCGGATACCGTACGGATCGCGGAACGCCAGCAGGCCGTGGCCCGCGATCAGCGCGACCACCGCGTACGAACCCTTGATGCGCCGGTGCACCCCGCGCACAGCCGCGAACACGTCGGCCGGCTTGAGCGTCACACCCCGCGTGGATTTCTCCAGCTCGTGCGCCAGCACGTTGAGCAGCACCTCGGAATCGCTCTCGGTGTTGATGTGACGGTGGTCGGTCTGGAACAGCGCCTGCTTGAGCGCCTTGGCGTTGGTCAGGTTGCCGTTGTGCACCATCACGATGCCGAACGGCGCGTTGACGTAGAAAGGCTGGGCCTCTTCCTCGCTGAAGGCGTTGCCTGCCGTCGGGTAGCGCACCTGACCCAGGCCGACGTTGCCCGGCAGGGCACGCATGTTGCGGGTGCGGAACACGTCCCGCACCATGCCCTTGGCCTTGTGCATGAAGAACTTGCTGCCCTGCTGCGTGGCGATGCCGGCCGCGTCCTGGCCCCGATGCTGCAGCAGCAGCAAAGCGTCATAGATCAGCTGGTTGACCGGCGTCTGGCTGACCACACCCACGATTCCACACATGTTCGAATCCTCAACGACAAAACAACAGAACGGTCACGCCAGGTGCCGGGCAAGCGCCTGGGGCAGCAGGGGGCGCAGGGCCTGCAAGGCGTCGGCCAGCACCTGCGCCACGGGCGACTGCCGCCAGCGCTCCTGGTTGTGCAACGGCGTCATCTGCACCACCATCGCCAGCCCCAGCAGGATCACCGCCCCGCGCAGCACACCGAAAGCACCACCGAGCACACGGTCCACCGGCCGAAGACCCACGGACTCCACCAGCTTCTTCACCAGCCAGGCGAGCAGGCCACCGGCGAACGCCGCGGCCAGAAACACCACGCCGAAACCCATGGCCACGCGCAAGGGTTCCGAAAAACCTTCCACCGGCAACCAGGCACCCACCGGGGCACCGTAACGCTGGGCGAGCAGGAAGGCGGCCACCCACACGGCCACCGACAGCACCTCGTACACCAGTCCCCGCCAAAGGCCCAGCAGCGCCGACAACAGCAGCACCGCGAGCAAAGCCCAGTCCAGCCAGCTCATGCGCGCAGCCTCACAGCGTGAGGATGGCCGCCGGCAGGCCCAGCGCCTTCACCCGGGCCGCCGCCTTGTCGGCCTCGGCCTTGGTGGCGAAGGGGCCGACCCTGACGCGGATGCGCTGTCCGTCGGCCGTTTGCGCCACGTGCGTGTAGGTCTTGAGGCCGGCGCGCTCCAGCTTGAGCCTCGCCTCGCGGGCACGGGCCGCATCGGCAAACGCTCCCACCTGCACCACGATGCGTTGGTTGGCCGCATCACCCGCCGCCTCGGGCGCCTTGCCTTCCAGCAAGGCCCGTGCGCGTTCGGCTTCGGAGGGTGCGGGTTTGGCCGCCGGCTTGAGCGCCTCCGCCTTGGTGACCGGTTCGGCTTTGGGTGGGCTCTCCGGCGGAGCCTTGGCTGGCGCCGGCACAGCTGCGGTGGCCGGAACGGGAGCCGGTGGCACGGGCTTCGGGGCGGTGACCGGCTCCACGACCTCTTCCCGGCTGCCCAGGCTCTCGCTGGCGGCCACCTGGGCGGTGGTCGTTCCCTGGTCATTCGCCGGGGTGGAGGCGGCAGCCGCCGGTTTGGACTCGGGCGCCTTCAGGGGCGGCTGCGCGTTCTTGGCCGGGATCACGATGGGAATGTCGACCGGCAGCGGGCGCGGCTGCGTGTCGAACAGCAGCGAGAAACCCACCACGCCCAGGACCACCAGGACGGCCGCCCCGATCAGACGGTGCCGCGCCCGCCGACGCACCGCCTCGATGCTCTGCGGCGGCGCTGCCGATGCGTTGCCCTGGGAAGCGGAACGGAGTGTGAACATGGGTGGAGGACTCAGGCCTGGCGGGGGGCGCAAAACGCCGTGTGCGCGGGGGTCAGGAAGCCAGGTGTTTTGCCGACAGGCGGGGCACGCCGTCCTGCAAAACCCCACCCACGGTGTAGAAGGAGCCGAAGACCACGATTCTATCAGCCGGGTCTGCCGCAGCGACCGCCGCGCGCAGGGCCTCGATGGGGGAAGCGTGGCATCCGCTCACCCGCCCGGCGGCACCCGTTTGGGGCTTGTCCAGCGCCTGAATCTGGGCCGCCAGGGCCAGCGCCGTGCTGGCCCGCGGCAATGGCAGGTTGGTCAGGTGCCACTGGTCGATCAGCGGGGCGATGCGCCCCAGCATGGACGGCAGGTCCTTGTCGGCCATGGCGCCGAACACGGCGTGCGTGGTCGGGTAAAAGCCCATGGCGTCGAGGTTTTCGGCCAGGGCCGCGACCGAATGCGGGTTGTGGGCCACGTCCAGCACCAGCGTGGGCTGACCGGGCACGATCTGGAAACGCCCTGGCAGCTCCACCAGCGCCAGGCCGTTGCGCACCGCCTGCGCCGTCACCGGCAGGCGATCGCGCAGGGTTTCGACCGCAGCCAGCACCCCGCTGGCGTTGACCAGCTGGTTGGCCCCGCGCAGCGCCGGGTAGGCCAGCCCGCTGTACTTGCGCCCGCCGTGCGAAGGGTGCATGGCCCAGCCCCACTGCTGCTGGTCGCCCGCAAAGTGGAAGTCCTTGCCGATGCGCCAGAGTTCGGCCCCGATTTCCAGGGCGCGGTCGAGCACGCTCTGCGGCGGTACCGGATCGCTCACCACCACCGACCGGCCGGTGCGCATGATCCCGGCCTTTTCGTATCCGATGGCCTCGCGGTCAGGACCCAGCAGCGCCATGTGGTCCAGCGCGATGCTGGTGATCACCGCGCAGTCCGGGTCGATGATGTTCACCGCGTCCAGCCGGCCACCCAGCCCGATTTCGAGAATCGCGACGTCGATCCCTCGTTCGGACAGGGTGCGCAGGATGGCCAGGGTGGTGAATTCGAAATAGGTCAGCACCACGACCCCCGCCTCGCCCGACCCGCCATCCCCCAGCCGGGCGCGCTCCACCTCGGCAAAAGCCGGCAGCAAGGCATCGGCCGACACGGATTCGCGCCCGATGCGGCAGCGCTCCTCGAAATGCACCAGATGCGGCGAGGTGTAGACGCCGGTGCGGTAGCCCGCTTCGCTGTAGATGGCTTCGAGCATGGCGCAGGTGGACCCCTTGCCGTTGGTGCCGGCCACGGTGATGACCGGACAGGGCATGGCCAGTTCCATGCGGCGCGCGACACGCCGCACACGCTCGAGCCCGAGTTCGATGCCGCTGAGGCCCTGCGGGTGCTGGCGTTCGCAGTGGGCCAGCCAGTGGGCCAGCGTGGTGGGGTGGTCGGGCAGTTCAAGGGCTTGCATGGGACGCGATTGTCCCACCCGGCGCGGCTTCGCCGACAATCCGGGGCATGACAACCCTCTACGGCATCCCCAACTGCGACACCGTCAAGAAAGCCCGCGCCTGGCTGACCGAACACGGCATCGGACACGTTTTCCACGACTTCAGGAAACAGGGCGTGCCCGAAGCCGCGCTGGACCGCTGGCTGGCCGCCGCCGGGCACGAGAAACTGGTCAACCGCAAGGGCACAACCTGGCGCGGCCTGGACGAGGCCACCCGCACCGCCGTGGTGGACAACGCCAGCGCCCGTGCCCTGCTGCTGCAGCACGCCAGCGTGATCAAGCGCCCGGTGGTCGAATGGGCCGACGGATCGGTCACCGTGGGCTTTGACGCGGCCGACTGGCTGCAGCGGCGCTGACCGCCCTGCCGCCTAAAATCGCGGTTTCGCCCTCATTTCCCTACGGATTTCTCCATGAGCACCACCCAGATCGGCGGCGTGACCGTCAACACCCAGGCCAACGTGTATTTCGACGGCAAGTGCGTCAGCCACGGCATCACCTTGGCCGACGGCACCAAGAAATCGGTCGGCGTGGTTCTGCCGGCCACCCTGACCTTCAACACCGGCGCGCCCGAGATCATGGAATGCGTGGCCGGCGGCTGCGAATACAAGCTGGCCGGCACCGACGCCTGGCTCAAGTCCGGCCCCGGCGACAAGTTTGCCGTGCCCGGCAACAGCAGCTTCGAGATCCGCGTGACGGAGGCCTACCACTACATCTGCCACTTTGGCTGAAGCGACCGCGGCGCCGTGATGCTTCGTTGCAGCCCCAAGACAATCCTCACGCACCTCCCGTGCGCTCCGGTTTTCTTCGGGCACCCGCGCCTCGCCTGACGACGCCTCGCCACGCTTCCAACACATCACTGGAAATCCCATGGCCACCATCCTCCAGAACCTGCCCGCCCAGCAGAAAGTCGGCATCGCCTTCTCGGGCGGCCTCGACACTTCCGCAGCCCTGCTGTGGATGAAGAAGAAGGGCGCCCTGCCCTACGCCTACACCGCCAACCTCGGCCAGCCCGACGAGAGCGACTACGAAGAGATCCCGCGCAAGGCCATGGCCTACGGCGCCGAGAAAGCCCGCCTGGTGGACTGCCGCCTGCAGCTGGCGCACGAAGGCATTGCCGCCATCCAGTGCGGTGCCTTCCACATCAGCACCGGCGGCATCACCTACTTCAACACCACCCCGCTGGGCCGCGCCGTCACCGGCACCATGCTGGTGGCCGCGATGAAGGAAGACGACGTCCACATCTGGGGCGACGGCAGCACCTTCAAGGGCAACGACATCGAGCGCTTCTACCGCTACGGCCTGCTGACCAACCCCAGCCTCAAGATCTACAAGCCCTGGCTGGACCAGCGCTTCATCGACGAGCTGGGTGGCCGCAAGGAAATGAGCGAGTTCCTGATCGCCAACGGCTTCGACTACAAGATGTCGGTCGAAAAGGCCTACAGCACCGACAGCAACATGCTCGGCGCCACGCACGAAGCCAAGGACCTGGAGCACCTCAACAGCGGCATCCGCATCGTCAACCCCATCATGGGTGTGCCGTTCTGGAAGCCCGAGGTCGAGGTCAAGGCCGAAGAAGTCACCATCCGCTTCGAGGAAGGCCAACCGGTCGCGCTGAACGGCCAGACCTTCGACTCGCCTGTCGAGCTGTTCCTCAAGGCCAACGAGATCGGCGGCCGCCATGGCCTGGGCATGAGCGACCAGATCGAGAACCGCATCATCGAAGCCAAGAGCCGCGGCATTTACGAAGCCCCCGGCATGGCGCTGCTGCACATCGCCTACGAGCGCCTGGTCACCGGCATCCACAACGAAGACACGATCGAGCAGTACCGCATCAACGGCCTCAAGCTCGGCCGCCTGCTCTACCAGGGCCGCTGGTTCGATCCGCAGGCCATCATGCTGCGCGAAACCGCCCAGCGCTGGGTGGCCCGCGCCGTGACCGGCGAGGTGACGCTGGAACTGCGCCGCGGCAACGACTACTCGATCCTCAACACCGAGAGCCCCAACCTGACCTACGCGCCCGAGCGCCTGTCGATGGAAAAGGTGGAAGACGCGCCGTTCAGCCCGCTGGACCGCATCGGCCAGCTGACCATGCGCAACCTGGACATCACCGACACCCGCGCCAAGCTGGGCATCTACGCCCACACCGGGCTGCTGTCCATGGGCGACGGCACGGCGGAGATCTTCAAGCTCGAAGGCGGCAAGTAAGCGCTTCGGCCCCCCAAACAAAACGGCCCTTCACGGGCCGTTTTTTATTCGCTCCTTGAGGTATCCCGTCTGAACTCTTTGCCAGCTCGGACGACTTGTCGTGCAGCCATCCGAACAAACCCGTAAATCAAGAGCACACAAGCACCCAGTCCGACAAACAAACCCCAGTTTTCGGCAATGAGCCTCCAAGCCGATCTCACACCCTCAACAAGAAGACCCACTGCGACCAATATCAAGAATCCATATCGCTTGAGCATGATGTTCGTACCAATGGACGGATGTCAGATCACCACCGGCTCCGGCTCCAGCCGGATGCCGAAGCGTTCGTACACACTGGTCTGGATGGCCTTGGCCAGGGTCATGACCTCGCCGCCGGTGCAGGGGTGTTCGGCGTCGCCCTTGTTGACCAGCACCAGCGCCTGCTTCTCGTACACGCCGGCGTGGCCCATGGTCTTGCCTTTCCAGCCGCAGGCGTCGATCAGCCAGCCGGCCGCCAGCTTGATGCTGCCGTCGTCCATGGGGTAATGCACCACCTTCGGGTCGCGCGCGATGATGTCGGCGCACTGCTCGGGCGTGACGGTGGGGTTCTTGAAGAAGCTGCCGGCGTTGCCGATGACGGCCGGGTCGGGCAACTTGGCGCGGCGGATGGCGACCACCCAGTCGAAGATCTGGCGCGCATCGGGTGTTCGAATGCCGGTCTCCTCCATCTTGCGCTCCAGGTCCAGGTAGCCCAGCACCGGCTTCCAGGGCTTGGGCAGCCAGAAGCGCACGCGGGTGATGAGCGCGCGGCCGGCCAGGCCAAAGCTCTGGTTGTCGGCGGCCACATGCTTGAACACCGAGTCGCGGTAGCCGAAGCCGCACTGCGCCGCGTCCAGCGTGAAGCGCTCGCCGGTCTGCAGGTCGATGGCGTCCAGCGAATGGAAGCGGTCCTGCAGCTCCACGCCGTAGGCACCGATGTTCTGCACCGGCGAGGCGCCCACGGTGCCGGGGATCAGGGCCAGGTTCTCCAGGCCGGGCCAGCCCTGGTCCAGCGTCCAGGCCACGAAGCTGTGCCAGTTCTCGCCACCACCGGCCTCGATCAGCCAGCCCTTGTCGGTTTCATCGACCAGACGCTTGCCAGCGATCTCGACCTTGAGCACCAGGGCCTTGATGTCGCTGGTGATGACCAGGTTGCTGCCGCCGCCCAGCACGAAACGCGGGGTGATGGCCCAATCGGGCGCGGCCATGAGGGCGTGCACGTCGGCCTCGCCGCAGATGCGCGCGAGCTGCTGCGCGCGGGCGGCGATGCCGAAGCTGTTGTAGGGCTGGAGGGGGACCTGTTTCTCGACTAACATGCCCGGATTGTCTCATTCACCCTCTGAAGAACCCGCCCGCCATGCCTTCTTTCGACACCAAACTTGAAGCCGATTTTGTGGAAGTGAAAAACGCTGTGGAGAACACGGCCAAGGAGATCGGCACGCGCTTTGACTTCAAGGGCACCAGCGCCGGCATCGAGCTCAAGGACAAGGAAATCACCTTGCTGGGCGATGCCGATTTCCAGCTCCAGCAGGTCGAAGACATCCTGCGCAACAAGCTGACCAAGCGCGGCGTCGATGTGCGCTTCCTGGACGTCGGCAAGGTCGAGAAGGTCGGTGGCGACAAGGTCAAGCAGGTCATCAAGGTAAAGAACGGCGTCAGCAGCGAAGACGGCAAGAAGATCCAGCAGGCCATCAAGGCCAGCAAGATGAAGGTGCAGGCCGCCATCCAGGGCGACGCGGTGCGCGTGAGCGGCGCCAAGCGCGACGACCTGCAGGCCGCCATCGCGCTGATCCGCAGCGAGATGAAGGACCTGCCGCTGACCTTCGACAACTTCAGGGATTGACTGTGCCTCCACGCTCCGCCGCTTCGCGGGTCGCTGCCCCCCAAGGGGGCGCACCCGCTTTGGGGCGGCCCGGCGGCGGGGGGTGGCCCACCGCCGCGCTGCGCTGCGCGCGCCACCCCCCAGGGGGCGGCGTTGGTGGCCCGTCCTGAGCCAGTCGAAGAGCGGTTCCGCGACGACCTCGACACATGCACTTCTCGCCAACGCATCTGCTGCTGGCCGCCGTTTTTGGCCTGCTGCCATGGGCTGCCTCAGCCCAGTCCGTCGCCCTCACCGGCGTCTCGGGCAGCAAGGCGCTGGTGGTGATTGACGGGGCGGCGCCGCGCTTCCTGTCGGCCGGTCAGACGCACCAGGGCGTGAAGCTGCTGAGCCTGCAGGGCGAGGCGGCGACGGTCGAGGTGGGTGGACAGCGCCAGACGCTGCGCGTAGGCGATGCGCCGGTGAGCGTGGGCCGTGGCGCGCCGGCGGGCGGCGGTGGTGGTCAGCGCATCGTGCTCACGGCCGATGCGCGCGGTCACTTTCTGCCGGCGGGCCAGATCAACGGCAAGGCGGTGCAGTTCATGGTGGACACCGGCGCAACCAGCGTGGCCATGAGCGAGTCGGATGCCCGGCGCATCAACCTCCGGTTCGAAACGGGTCAGCGCGTGATGGTCAGCACCGCCAACGGGGCGACGGTCGCGCACCGGGTGCGGCTGGATTCGGTGCGCATCGGCGACGTGACCGTGCACGGCGTGGAAGCCCTGGTCACGCAGCAGTCCATGCCTTACGTGCTGCTGGGCAACAGCTTCCTCAACCGCTTCCAGATGCAGCGGCAGAACGACCAGCTCACCCTGGAAAAACGGTTCTGAGTGGCCTTCAGGCCTGGGCGGCCGTCACGACCACCTCGATCTTCCAGGCCGGATCGGCCAGCGCGGCCTGCACCGTGGCCCGCGGCGGCGCGGTGCCGGGCACCACCCAGGCGTCCCAGACCTCGTTCATCGCACCGATCTCGCGGATGTCGCTCAGGTAGATCTGGGTGCGCAGGATGCGCGACTTGTCACTGCCGGCTTCCTTCAGGCGCTGCTCGATCTGCGCCAGCACGTCGGCGGTCTGGCTGCGGATGTCGGTGGCCTCGCACTCGGGCACCATGCCCGCCAGATAGACCACGCCGTTGAACACGGCGGCTTCGCTGTAGCGCGCAGCCATGCCGATGCGTTGGATGTCGCGGCTCATGACTTCTTCGCTCCCAGCTTGCTTTCCTTGCCCGCGATCAGGCGGTTGATGTTCTCGGCATGGCGCCAGACCAGCAGCAGGCCCATGACCGCCAGGCCGAGGATCATTTCGTTGGGCGCATTCCAGGCCACGTGGTGGCCGAACAGGTAAAACGCCGGCGCGAAGATGGCCGTGACGATGGAAGCCAGCGAGGAGTAACGAAACGCGTAGGCCACGATGGCCCAGGTTAGCAGGGACGCCAGGCCCAGCCAGGGCTCGAAGCCGATGATGACGCCGGCCGCCGTGGCCACGCCCTTGCCCCCCTCAAACTTGAAGAACACCGGCCACAGGTGGCCCAGGAACGCGGCCAGGCCGACCAGGGCCACCGTGCCGTCGCCGAGGCCGAAGGCTTCGCCCCAGCCCTTGACCACGAACACCGGCAGCCAGCCCTTGAGCGCGTCCAGCAGCAGCGTGAGGATGGCCGCCTTCTTGCTGCCCGAGCGCAGCACATTGGTGGCACCGGGGTTCTTGCTGCCGTAGGTGCGCGGGTCCGACAGGCCCATGGCGCGGCTGACGACCACGGCGAACGAGAGCGAGCCGATGAGATAGGCCAACACGGTGGCGATGGCGGGGTACAGGGCTTCCAAGATGCAGGTCCTTCAGATGCCGCGCAGGTGCGGCGGGATCAGCCGGCTATTCTGCCAGCGCGCACTGCACCGGCTTTGCACCCAGCGGGCCTGCCAGCACGGCCGGATCGATGCCCACGAGGAAGCCGCGCCGGCCGCCGTTGATCCAGATCTTCGGCAGTTCCAGCACCGTGGATTCGACGTACACCGGCATGTCCCGTTTCAGGCCGAATGGCGAGGTGCCGCCCACCAGGTAGCCGCTGTGCCGGTTGGCCACCTCGGGCTTGCAGGGCTCGACCGACTTGGCGCCGATCTGCCGCGCCAGGTTCTTGGTGGACACGGTGCGGTTGCCGTGCATGAGGATGGCCAGCGGCCTGGCCGCCTCGTCCTGCATGATCAGGGTCTTGACCACCGCGAAAGGGTCGAAGCCCAGCACCGCCGCGCTGTGCTGGGCGCCCCCGTGCTCCACGTATTCGTAGGGGTGCTCGGTGAACGCCACACCCTGCGCTTTCAACCAGGCAGTAGCGGGTGTTTCCGAGACATGGTTTTTCTTGGACATGAAACGATGCGGCAGGAGCAGTGCCTTGGCCAGGATGCGGTGGAACCGGCTCCGCCGGGCCACTCGCATCGCCCCCTGGAGGGGGTTGCGCGCAGCGCGGCGGGGGTGGGCCGTCTATTGCGCCGGATCGCGATGTTCCCATCGGATGACGTCGATCTGTTTCAGCAGTTCGGGCGACAGCTGCACATCCCAGGCATCCAGGCACTGGTCCAGCTGCGCGAGCGAGGTCACGCCGATGATGGTGCTGGCCACCTTGGGGTTGCGGTAGCAGAAGGCCAGCGCCAGCTGCGTGGGCGTCAGGCCGTGTTCGCGCGCCAGCGCGTTGTAGCGGCGCGCGGCGGCCAGCGCCTCGGGGCGGCCCCAGCGCTGGGCCTTCATGCTGTCGAACAGGGCCATGCGGCCGTGCGTGCCGACCAGACCGGTGTCGTCGTACTTGCCGGTCAGCAGGCCAAAGCCCAGCGGCGAATAGGCCAGCAGATCCACACCCAGCCGGTGGCAGGTTTCGTCCAGGCCGTTTTCGTAGCTGCGGTTGATCAGGCAGTACGGGTTCTGCACCGTGACCACGCGCGGCAGCCCCATCTGCTCGGCGATGCGCGCGAACTCGTGCACGCCGAACGGGGATTCGTTGGACAGGCCGAAGGCACGCACCTTGCCCGCCTGGACCAGCTCGGCCATGGCTTCCAATTGCACCTCGACCGACGGCGCCGCGCGGTCCTTGGCAGGGTCGAAATACAGCGCACCGAAGGCCGGCACGTTGCGCGCCGGCCAATGGATCTGGTAGAGGTCGATCACGTCGGTCTGCAGGCGGCGCAGGCTGCCCTCGCAGGCTTCGATGATGCCGGCCTTGCTGACCTCGCCACGCAGCCAGGGCATGCCGCGCGCCGGACCGGCCACTTTCGTGGCCACGACCAGCTTTTCGCGCACACCGGGGTTGCTGGCGAACCAGTTGCCGATGATGGTTTCGGTGGCGCCGCAGGTCTCGGCCTTGGCCGGCACGGCGTACATCTCGGCCGTGTCGATGAAGTTCACGCCGCGTTCGAGCGAACGGTCCAGGATGGCGTGGGCCACGGCTTCGTTCACCTGCTCCCCGAAGGTCATGGTGCCCAGGCAGATGGCAGATACGCGCAACGGGCTCGCGCCCAATTCAACGGTTTTCATGAAAGAACTTGTAACGGCGGTGGGTGGTCGGAACCGGAGGCTGGTTTTTGCAGCGCAAGAGCGGTAAGTTTAGGGCCCGCGTTGAACCTGGAGGTTGCCAGCGGGTCAACCCCAAGGGTCGTGCAACCTTTCACAACCCCATTCCATCCCAGGAGGCTTACCTTGAACACCCTTCCCCGTCTTTCCACGCTGGCGCTGGCCACCGCCCTGGCGCTGAGCGGTTGCGCCAACATGACCCAGACCCAGCAGGACACCGCCAAAGGCGCCGCGATCGGCGCGGCGGCAGGTGCGGTGCTCGGCGCCGTGACCGGCGGCGGCAAGAGCGCCACCAAAGGAGCCGTGCTGGGTGCCGGCGCCGGCGCCCTGGGCGGCTACGTCTGGTCCAAGAAGATGCAGGAGCAGAAGGCCGCGATGGAAAAAGCCACCGCGGGCACGGGTGTGGCCGTCACTCAGACACCCGACAACCGGCTCAAGCTGGACATTCCCAGCGACATCTCCTTTGACGTCGGCCGTTCGGCCATCAAACCCGACTTCGGCGGCGTGCTCAACCAGTTCGCGACCAGCCTGAACGCCAACCCCGCCACGGTGGTCTCCATCGTCGGTCACACCGACAGCCAGGGCAGCGACGCGATCAACAACCCGTTGTCGGTCGACCGCGCCAACAGCGCGCGCGACTACCTGATCGCTCGCGGCGTGGCCGCCACCCGCTTCAACACGGAAGGGCGTGGATCGCGCGAGCCGATCGCCGACAACGGCACAGCCGAGGGTCGCGCGAAGAACCGGCGTGTGGAAATCTACGTGGCCGAACCAGCCACGACCGCGCAGAAATGAAGCCCCCACGCTCCGCCGCTGACGCGGGTCGCTGCCCCCCGAAGGGGCTGACCTGCCTGGGGGCGGCCCGGCGGCAGGCCAATCGCCCCCACGCTCCGCCGCTGGCGCGGGTCGCTGCCCCCCAAGGGGGCTGATCCGGCTTGGGGCGGCCCGGCGCCGGATCGTTCATCCCCCCAAAGATTCAGACCCGTTCCGTTTTCGCTTTCCAGCGCGCCTCTTCCTGCAGGCGCAGCACGCGCCGCTGCACCTTGCCCGTGGTGGTCATGGGCAAGGCGTCGATGAACTCGATCTCTTTGGGGTACTCGTAAGGCGCCAGCTGGCCTTTGACGTGCGCTTGCAGATCGGCGACCAGCGCATCATTCCCCAGCACCCCGGAGGTCAGCACCACATAGGCCTTGACCACGGCGCCGCGCTCGGCGTCGGGCTTGGGGACCACGGCGGCGTTCGCCACGGCCGGGTGCTTGACCAGGCAGTTCTCGATCTCGCTGGGCCCGATGCGGTAGCCCGCAGCCTTGAACACGTCGTCGCTGCGCCCCTGGTACCACAGATAGCCGTCGGCGTCGCGCACCGCCAGGTCGCCGGTGCGGCACCAGCTGTTCCGTTCGACCCCTTGGGCGTCGAGTTCGCCGCCCGTCCCCCGAGGGGAATGCGCGCCCTGGGGGCGGCCCGGCGGGCGCGCCGGATCGCCGGTGAACTTGGCGCGCGTAGCAGCGACGTTCTTCCAGTAGCCCAGGAAGAAGATCGGGTCCGGCTCGCCGTGCACGTCCAGCCGGTGCACCGCCACATCGCCCGGTACGCCCACCGGGCATTCGTTCCCGTCGTCGTCGATGACCGCGACACGGTGCCCCGGATAGCCTTTGCCCATCGACCCCGGTTTCGCGGGCCACAACCGCGAGCAGTTGCCGACGATGTAGTTGATCTCGGTCTGACCGAACATCTCGTTGACGGTCACGCCCAGTTCGTCGCGGCAGTAGGCAAACACCGCGTCGCCCACCGCCTCGCCCGCGCTCATGATGGCCTGCAGCTTCAGTTCGAACCGCTGTTTCGGCTTCGGGAAGGCCTTCATCATGGCCTTGAGCGCGGTGGGGAACAGAAAGGTGTGCGTCACGCCATGGCGCTGCATCAGCTAGAAAGCGATCTGTGGCGTGAAACGGCCACTGTGCGCCACGATGGGCCGACCGAAATAAAGCGTGGGCAGCAAAGCGTCCATCAGCCCGCCGGTCCAGGCCCAGTCGGCGGGGGACCAGAACACCGCCTCGCTCTGAACCGCCGCGTCCCAGGGGTCGAAGCCGAACCAGTTCTGGCTGCAGACGAAGCCGGTGAGGTTGCCGATCAGCGCCCGGTGCGGAATGAGGGCGCCCTTGGGGTTGCCCGTGGTGCCGCTGGTGTAGATGAGCACGGCCGCCTCGTCGGCCAGGGTGTCCACCGGCCGGAAGTGACCGGGTTCCTGCGCCAGCACGGCCGACCAGTCCAGCGCGCCCGCGCCGCCGCCCACGGCGACGATGCCGCGCAGGGCCGGACAGTCAGCGCTGACCCCCTGCACCGCCGCCACCGTGCTGGCATCGCACAGGGCGACAACGGCCTCTGAGTCGTGCAGGCGGAAGGCCAGTGCGTCCGGGCCGAACAGCTGCGACAGCGGCATGCCCACCGCGCCCATCTGCAGCACGGCCATGTAGGCCACCGCGGTTTCAAAGCGCTGTGGCATGACGATGGCCACGCGGTCGCCGCGCCGCACGCCCAGCGCGACCAGCGCGTTCGACAGGCGGTTGGCCTGCTCCTGCAGCTGCGCGTAGCTGTGGACCGTGTCGGGCTGATCGGGGGCGGTGGCGATGACGGCGGTCCGTCCGGCGTGACGGGGATCCTCGGCCCAGCGGCGCGCGCACACCTGCGCCATGTTGAAGTGCGCCGGCACCTGCCAGCGAAAACCGGTGTGCAGGGCCGGGTAGTGGTCGGTTGCGGGGCCAGTAGGGGTGTCGCGGCCTGGACGGCGTGCCATGCGATGTCTCCTGCAGATTCATATGATGAATCGAATGTACCAAGCCAAACGCCCCGCCCGCAGCCGATTCGTGAACCTGCGCGACTGGCGCTACCACCTGCGCGAATGGGGGGAACCGGTGGCCGGCCTTCCCCCGCTGGTGCTGGTGCACGGCTGGATGGACGTGGGCGCGTCCTGGCAGTTCATGGTGGACGCGCTGGCGCAGGAGCGCTGGATCGTCGCGCCCGACTGGCGCGGCTACGGACTGACCACCGGAGCCGGGCACCGGCCCGACGCCTACTGGTTCCCGGACTACCTGGGCGACTTGGACGCCCTGCTGGACACGATCTCGCCCGAACAGCCGGTGGATCTGGTCGGTCACAGCATGGGCGGCAACGTGGCCATGATGTACGCCGGAGTGCGGCCGCAGCGCATCCGCCGCCTGGTCAACCTCGAAGGCTTCGGCCTGCCCGCCACCCGGCCGGCCCAGGCGCCAGGCCGGCTGGCCGAATGGCTGGACGAGATCAAGGCCCTGCGCCGCGGCGACATGGACCTGAAAACCTACGACAGCGTCGAAGGCGTAGCAAGGCGACTCATGAAGACCAACCCGCGCCTGGGGGCCGACAAGGCGGCCTGGCTGGCGCAGCACTGGGCTGCGCCCGACGCGCAGGGCCGCTGGGCCGTGCTGGGCGAAGCGGCCCACAAGGTGGTCAACCCGCAGCTGTACCGGGTGGACGAAGCGCTGGCCATCTACGCGCGCATCACGGCGCCGGTGCTGTCGGTCACGGCCAGCGACGACAGCCTGAGCCAATGGTGGAAGGGCCGGTTCACCCTGGCCGAATACCGCGAGCGTTTGCGGCATGTACCCGCGCTGACGGAAGCCGAAATCGGCGATGCGGGCCACATGCTGCAGCACGACCAGCCCGAACGGCTGGCGGCCCTGATCGAAGGCTTCCTCGCCGACTGAGTCCGTGCTGCCCGCGCGGCGCAGCGGCATGAGAAAATCGCGGGTTTTCGGGCCATCCAGCGCCCGACGCCTTTTCGAGAGAACCCCATGGAAGCCGAACGCATCAACGCCATCCGCAATCAACTGGCCGACCTCAGCGCGCGCGTGGTCGAGCTCCGGAGGTATCTTTGACTACGATGCCAAGGCATTGAAGCTGTCGGAGGTCACCAGCGCGCTGGAAGACCCCACCGTCTGGGACAACCCCAAGCGCGCCCAGGAACTGGGCAAGGAAAAGAAGTCGCTCGAAGACGTGGTGGTCGTGCTCGACCGCCTCTCCAGCGAGCTGGCCGACAACGGCGAGCTGTTCGAGATGTCCGAGGCCGAGGACGACGACGCCGGGCTGGAGACCATCGAGGGCGAGGCGCAGAACGTGCAGGCCGAAGTCGAGAAACTCGAGTTCCGGCGCATGTTCAACAACCCGGCCGATCCGCTGAACTGCTTTGTCGACATCCAGGCCGGCGCTGGCGGCACCGAAGCCTGCGACTGGGCCAGCATGCTGCTGCGCCAGTACCTGCGCTACGCCGAACGCAAGGGCTTCAAGGCCACGGTGGAAGACGAAACGCCGGGCGACACCGCGGGCATCAAGAGCGCCACCATCAAGATCGAGGGCGAGTACGCCTTCGGTCTGCTGCGCACCGAAACCGGGGTGCACCGCCTGGTGCGCAAGAGCCCGTTCGACAGTTCGGGGGGTCGCCACACGTCGTTCGCCTCGCTGTTCGTCTATCCCGAGATCGACGACTCGATCGAGATCAACATCAACCCGGCCGACGTCCGCGTGGACACCTTCCGCGCCTCCGGCGCCGGTGGCCAGCACATCAACAAGACCGACTCTGCCGTGCGCCTGACGCACATCCCGACCGGCATCGTGGTGCAGTGCCAGGACGGCCGCAGCCAGCACAGCAACCGCGATGTGGCTTGGCAACGCCTGCGCTCGCGCCTGTACGACCACGAGATGCGCAAACGCATGGAAGAGCAGCAGAAGCTGGAAGACACCAAGACCGACGTGGGCTGGGGTCACCAGATCCGCAGCTACGTGCTGGACAACAGCCGCATCAAGGATCTGCGCACCAACGTCGAGATTTCGGCGACCCAGAAAGTGCTCGACGGCGACCTCGACCCGTTCATCGAAGCTTCATTGAAGCAAGGAGTCTGATCATGCTTGCATTGCGGGAAGGCCCGGCCACCGTGGTTCGCCGGGAAGACTACGCAGCCCCGGCCTACTGGATCGACACCGTCGACCTGGGTTTCGACCTGGACCCGGTCAAGACGCGGGTGCTCAACCGCATGCGTCTGCGCCGCAACCCCGATGTGGCACCGCAGGCCCTGCGGCTGGACGGCGAGGACCTGAACCTGGCGCGCGTGCTGGTCAACGGCGGCGGCTGCTCGTTCAAGCTGGACGGCCAGACCCTGGTGCTGGAGAACCTGCCCGAAGGTCCGGAACCCTTTGACCTGGAGATCTTCACCACCTGCGCGCCCGAGAAGAACACCCAGCTCATGGGCTTGTACGTGAGCCAGGGCACCTTATTCACGCAATGCGAAGCCGAGGGCTTCCGCCGCATCACCTACTTCCTGGACCGGCCGGACGTGATGGCCAGCTACACCGTCACACTGCGCGCCGACAAGGCCCGCTACCCGGTGCTGCTGTCCAACGGCAACCTGGTGGATCAAGGCGACTTGCCCGACGGCCGCCACTTCGCCAAGTGGGTCGACCCGCACAAGAAGCCCTGCTACCTGTTCGCGCTGGTGGCAGGCCAGCTGGTGGCGCGCGAGCAGCGCATCGTGGCCCGCAACGGTCGCGAGCACCTGCTGCAGGTCTACGTGCGCCCCGGTGACATGGACAAGACCGAACACGCGATGAACGCCCTGATCCACAGCGTGATCTGGGACGAAGCCCGTTTCGGTCTGCCGCTCGATCTGGAACGCTTCATGATCGTCGCCACCAGCGACTTCAACATGGGCGCGATGGAGAACAAGGGTCTGAACATCTTCAACACCAAGTACGTGCTGGCCAACAGCGCCACCGCGACCGACACCGACTTCGCCAACATCGAGTCGGTGGTCGGCCACGAGTACTTCCACAACTGGACCGGCAACCGCATCACCTGCCGCGACTGGTTCCAGCTCTCGCTCAAGGAAGGCCTGACCGTTTTCCGCGACCAGGAGTTCAGCATGGACCTGTGCGCCGACCCGTCGGCGCGCGCGGTCAAGCGCATCGAGGACGTGCGCGTGCTGCGCACCGCCCAGTTCCCCGAAGACGCCGGCCCCATGGCCCACCCGGTGCGGCCCGACAGCTACGTCGAGATCAACAACTTCTATACCGTCACCATCTACGAAAAAGGTGCCGAGGTCGTGCGCATGATGCAGACCCTGACCGGAGGTCTGTCGGATCCGTTGGGTCGCGACGGATTTGCTCGCGGCATGAAGCTGTACTTCGAACGCCACGACGGCAGCGCCGTGACCTGCGACGACTTCGCCCAGGCCATGGCCGACGCCAACCCGGGCAGCGACCTGGCCCGCCTGCTGCCCCAGTTCAAGCGCTGGTACAGCCAGGCCGGCACCCCGCTGGTGAAGGCGCGCGGCGTGTACGACGCCGCAGCGCGCAGCTACACCCTCACCTTCACCCAGTCCTGTGCACCGACGCCCGGCCAGTCGGCCAAGGAGCCGTTCGTGATCCCGGTGGCCATCGGCCTGCTGGATGCGGCGGGCAACGACCTGCCGCTGCAGCTGCCGCACTGGCAGCAGGCCAAAGCGGGCACCCGCAGCTTTGTGCTCACGCAAGAGACCGAAAGCTTCACCTTCGTCAATATCGACGCCGAACCGGTGCCCTCCATCCTGCGCGGCTTCTCGGCCCCGGTGGTGCTGGACGTTAATTACACCGATGACCAGCTGCTGCACCTGCTGGCGCACGACAGCGACCCGTTCAACCGCTGGGAAGCCGGTCAGCGCCTGGTGCTGCGCCGCGCCCTGCAGGCCGTGCAGACCGATGGCCCTGCCGTGCACGCACCGCTGGACGCGCCGGTCATCCAGGCCCTGCGCGCCGTGCTGCACCACCCGACGCTGGACGCCGCGTTCAAGGAACTGGTGCTCACCCTGCCCAGCGAAACCTACATCGCCGAGCAGCTGGCCACCGTCGACCCGCAACGCATCCACGCGGTGCGCGAAGCCATGCGCGAGCAGCTGGCCCATGCCCTGCACGACGACTGGATCCGCGCCTACGAGCAGCACCAGGACAACGGCGCCTACCGCCCCGACCCGCGCAGCAGCGGCCGCCGCGCCCTGGCCGGTCTGGCACTGCACATGCTGTGCCTGGCCGCGCGCGAGAACGGCAATCCGGTCTGGCCGGGCAAGACGCTGCAGCGCTTCAAGGATGCGGGCAACATGACCGACCGCTTCAATGCGCTGTCGGCGCTGGTGGCCAGCGGTCACCCGCTGGCACAGGACGCGCTGCGCCGCTTCCACAGCCTGTTCCAGGCGGAAGCGCTGGTGCTCGACAAATGGTTCGCCCTGCAGGCCGGTCAGCCCGACCGCGGCGGACAGGTGCTGCCGCTGGTGCGCCAGCTGCTGGCCCATCCGGACTTCAACCTCAAGAACCCGAACCGCGCCCGCAGCGTGATCTTCAGCTACTGCAACGCCAACCCTGGCGCATTCCACCGCCAGGACGCCGCCGGCTACGTGTTCTGGAGCGAGCGTGTGGTCGAGCTCGACGCCTTCAACCCCCAGGTGGCGGCCCGCCTCGCTCGCGCGCTGGACCGCTGGAAGAAGCTGGCCGAGCCCTACCGCAGCGCAGCGCGCGAAGCCATCGCACGCGTGGCCGCCAAGAACGACCTGAGCAACGACGTGCGCGAGGTCGTTGCCCGCGCGCTCGCCGAATGACCTTCAGCCCCACGCTCCGCCGCTTCGCGGGTCGCTGCCCCCGAGGGGCTGGCCTTGCTGGGGGCGGCCCTGCGCTGCGGCCATCGACTTACTAGAACCCCTCCTGGAGTACCCATGAAACGCATTTCCCTGACCCGCTACCTCGTCGAGCAGCAGCGTGTCGACGGCCACATTCCCGGTGACCTGCGCCTGTTGCTGGAAGTGGTGGCCCGCGCCTGCAAGCGCATCAGCCAGGCCGTCAACAAGGGCGACCTGGGCGAAGTCATGGGCACGGCCGACACGGAGAACGTCCAGGGCGAAGTCCAGAAGAAGCTGGATATCATCGCCAACGAGGTGCTGATCGAAGCCAACGAATGGGGCGGTCACCTCGCGGCCATGGCCAGCGAGGAAATGGACAGCATCTACGTGGTGCCTAACCGCTACCCGCAGGGCGAGTTCCTGCTGATGTTCGACCCGCTCGACGGTTCGTCCAACATCGACGTCAACGTGAGCATCGGCACCATCTTCAGTGTGCTCAGAAAGCCAGAAGGCAGTCCGGGCGTTTGCGAGGCCGACTTCCTGCAGCCGGGCAGCCAGCAGGTGGCCGCCGGCTACTGCGTGTACGGACCGCAGACCACACTCGTGCTCACGGTCGGCGACGGCGTGGCCATGTTCACGCTGGACCGGGAACAAGGCTCGTTCGTCCTCACGAAAGAGCACGTGCAGATCCCCGCCGACACCAAGGAATTCGCCATCAACATGAGCAACATGCGCCACTGGGCCGAACCGGTGAAACGCTATGTGGACGAGTGCCTGGCCGGCAAGGAAGGTCCGCGCGGCAAGGACTTCAACATGCGATGGGTGGCTTCCATGGTGGCCGACGTGCACCGCATCCTCACCCGCGGCGGCGTGTTCCTGTACCCCTGGGACAAACGGGAACCCGAGAAGGCCGGCAAGCTGCGCCTGATGTACGAAGCCAACCCCATGAGCTGGCTGATCGAGCAGGCCGGGGGCGCCGCCACCAACGGCCGTCAGCGCATCCTCGATATCCAGCCGACCAAACTGCACGAACGCGTCAGCGTGATCCTGGGTTCCCGCAACGAGGTGGAACGGGTCACCGGCTACCACAGCGCGGTATAATTCCGGGCTTCAAGCCGGTGTAGCTCAGTCGGTAGAGCAGCTCATTCGTAATGAGAAGGTCGGGTGTTCGATTCATCTCTCCGGCACCAGACAGGAAACCCCGCTCCGATCACTCGAAGCGGGGTTTTTTCATGGACGACCGGCGGGCGCCTGTCCCGCCGGCGCGCGGCAATGCGCGTCAGACCACCATGCCGGGGTTGCCCTGCATGCCCACCAGTTTGGGGGTGTTGATCTTGCGCGGGGCGATGGTCTTGTGGTTCTTGAAATAGGCCTCCATCACGTCCCAGATCGGCTCCCCCTTGGCGTCCTCGGCCACCGGGGCCCAGCCGGCCACCTTGTAGGTCTTGTTCGCCTCGATGGGCTTGCCCTTGAGCATCATGTTGCTGATGCGCTTGCCCGACCCGGCGTTCGGGTCGCAGGTGTACGCCAGGCCGCCCACGCGCACCATGTCGCCACCCTGCTGGTAATACGGGTCGGGGTTGAACAGGTTGTCGCAGACGTCTTCCAGCACGGTCTTGATGGTCTCGCCGGACATTTCGGTCAGCGTGCTCGTAGGGTAGGTGATCGCCACCTGGTCCATCATCAGTTCGCGCGTGATGGCCTGGCCCGGCAGGATGGTCGTGCCCCATCGGAAACCGGGCGAGAAGGCCATATCCGCGCCCTTGACTTCCATCAGCGCGTCCACGATGAGCTGGTCCCAAGAGCCGTTGAAGTTGCCGCGGCGGTACAGCAGGCCTTCGGACACGGCCAGCTTCTCGTCCAGCTTGGCCTTGTAGGGCGCGCGCACCTTGTCGATGTAGGCCTGCATCTCTTTGTCGGCTGGCAGCAGGTTGGCGAACACGGGCAGCAGCTTGTAGCGGAAGTCCTGCACCTTGCCGCCGCGCACATCGAAGTCCAGCACACCCAGGAACTTGCTGTTGGAGCCGGCGTTGGTCACCAGCGTCTGCCCCCTGGCGTTCTTGACCACGACCGGGGCCGGCATGCCGTCGTGCGTGTGGCCGCCCAGGATGGCGTCGATGCCGGTCACGCGGGAGGCCATCTTGATGTCCACGTCCATGCCGTTGTGCGAGATCACGACCACGGCCTGCGCGCCCTTGCCCCTCGCTTCGTCGACCATCTTCTGCATGTTCTCGTCCTGGATGCCAAAGGCCCAGTTGGACACCATGTAGCGCGGATTGGCGATCGGGGTGTAGGGGAAGGCCTGGCCGATCACGGCCACCGGCACGCCGTTCATTTCCCTGATGACATAGGGCTTGAACACCGGGTCGCCGAAGTCGTTGGTCTTGACGTTCTGGGCCAGGAAGTCGAGCTTGCCGGCGAAGTCCTTTTCGACGATTTCCTGCACGCGCTTCTCGCCCAGGGTGAACTCCCAGTGGGGGCACATGGCGTTGACGCCCAGCAGCTTGCAGGCATCGACCATGTCCTGACCGTTGGTCCACAGCGCGGTGGCGCTGCCCTGCCAAGTGTCACCGCCATCGAGCAGCATGGCGTGCGGGCGGCTGGCCTTGAGCAGCTTGACCAGCGTGGCCAGGTGGGCGAAGCCCCCGACCTTGCCGTAGGTCCTGGCGGCCTTCTCGAAGTTCAGGTAGGTGAAGGCGTGCGCTTCGCGCGTGTTCGGGCGGATCTTGAAGTGCTTGAGCAACTGCTCACCCACGATGTGCGGCGGGCGACCCATCGCCTCGGCCACGCCCAGGTTCACGTTCGGCTCGCGGAAGTAGATGGGCATCAGCTGCGCGTGGCAGTCGGTGAAGTGCAGGAAGCTGACATTGCCGAACTTGGGCAGGTCGTACATCTTCATGGCGGCGCCGGGCTTGCCGGCCAGCACATCCTGGTGGTTCAAGGCCATGCCACCCGCACTAGCGACGGCCAGCACCTGCATGAACTCACGACGACTGAAGCTCATAAACATTCCTTATCAATTGCATACTGATATTCAGGCCAAATTTTTTGGCCCTTCGGCCCGCACCGGCTCGCGCCAGCGCAGGCCTGGAGGGAGATCACTGGTTGACCGGCGACTTCGGGTCCAGCAGCAAGGCCATGAGGTCCTGCAACTGGGCCTGGGTCAGGATGCCTTTATGTCCAGCGCGGGGCATTTGCGAACAGGCGCTGTAGGCGCGTGCGTTGTACAGCTTGCCCCAGGTGTACTCGACGATGGGTTTGGCCGCCGCGCTGTCGGGGTCGGTGACGCCACGCAGCTTGCCGTAGTTGTACAGACTCGGACCCAGGTTGCCGAAGGAAATCTCCTTCTTGTCGATCTGATGGCAGTTGTAGCAGTTGCCGCCGTTGACGGTGGCCGCGGTGTCGGTCCAGGTCAGGCCACGCCCGCTTTGGGCGATGGTTTCGCCTTTCTTCCAGTCACCGAGGAACTTGCCGTCGGTGGGCCACTTGATGGTCTTCATCTCGGCCGCTTCGATGGCCTTGACCAACTTCTCGTCCAGCGGCTTGCCGACCAAATCGGCAGCGGCGCAAGCGTCGTTGGCCGCGTCCGGCTTGAGGTACTCGAGCGTCGCAATGCCATTGGGCTGGAACGAGGCGGTCACCACATCGTTGAAGGCCTTGTCGTAGTCCGGGCCACCCCCCAGTCCGGTGGAGCAGGCGCTCAGGGTCAGCACCGCGGCGGGAACAAAGGCGTACATCAGTGTCTTTTTCATGTGTGGGACTCCGGGTTCAGCGCTTGATGGTGGGAGCGGCCGACTGCGCACCCTTGGCGTTCACGCCCATGTACACGCTCAGGGCGATGGTGACGTCGCTGCCGAACTTGGGTTCGGGAAAGCGTTGCTGGCGGTAGCAGTCGTTCAGGCGCTTCTGCATGGTCCACATCTGCGAGTTCGAGACGCGGTAGGCGGGCCAGGCGGCGTAACCCACACCATCGCCGGGGTTCCTGGTCAGGTTGGGCAGGTCCTGCAGGCGGATGCGGCCCTGCTCCATGCCGTGGCAGGACGCACAGGAAAAGTCGTGGGTGCCGGCGCGCTGGAAGAAGGCACGTTTGCCCACTTCGTACATCAGCTTTTCCTTCTCATGCGTCTGCGGCAGGTTGAACCGCATGCCCTTGGACTGGGTCACCACGTAGGTGGTGATCGCGACCAGGTTGGCGCCTTCGCCCCGACCGATGCTGGGCGCGGCCTTGTAGAGCTCGGCCTCGTCGAAACCCTGCAGGGTCACCATGCAGTGGATCAGGCGCGTTTCCAGGTCCATGACCTTGCCGGTGTCGGGGAAGAAGCGGGGCAGTTCGGTGAACGCCCCCGCCATGACGCCCGGCCCCTTGCCCAGGTCGCACTTCTCCAGCGATGCCGCCTTGGGCCCCCGCTTTTGCTTCCAGAGCTCCTCGCCCTTCATCTCGAACAGTTCGGCCGGATTGCCGTCCTGCAGCATCTCCCGGTACTTGGCGATACCTTCGGCGGTCGAACCTTGCGCATGGGCACTGCCCATGGCGATCAAAGCGGCGGCCGCGGCGAAGCGACCAAAGGGCACAGGCTGTCTCATCGGGAAGTCTCCTTGTTGTGGTGAAGAAAATCAAACGGCCAGCGACTCGCGTGGCTGGCCGTGCTGCGCGTGCGCCCGATCAGACGATGGCGGCTTCGTCGGTGCGGGAAGCGCCCTTGTTGTCGGTCCACTTCACCACCACCTTGTCGCCCTTGGCCGCGCCCTTGAACTTGAAGGACAGGAAGGGGTTCTGCGACACGGCGCCGCTGAACATGGCGCTGAGCACGGTCTTGCCGTTGGCGGTGGCGACCACGTCCTGGATGAAGTGGGCCGCAACGAGGGCACCGCCGGCGTCACGGCGGGTGCCGGGCTCCATGGGGTGGGACATGAGCACGCGGACGGTGGTTTCGTCGCCAGCAAGGGCGGCGCGGATGCGCATCGGATCGGACATGACGGACTCCTATCGAATCAAAAAAATGGGGGGGCAGCTCGCGGGGAAGAAACGGGGCGATCAGCCGCCGCAGCCACCCAGCGTCACTTTGGTCTCTTTGGTGGCCGAATACAGCTTGCCGTCGGCCTTGACCACGGCGATCACGTTGGTGCTCTGGCCCATCTTCAGACGGGTCTGCACATCGGCCACGGTGCCCGCCGGGATCATGAAGCCGGCCGCCAGCGGCGTCGGGTTCTTCTCGACGATCAGGTAGATCTCGGTGGTGTTGGGCAGCTTGCTGGTGGCGCCCACGGGCACCACGGCACCGTTTTCGGCGATATCCGGGGACACGACGCTGACCTGGTCGTTGGCGGCGGCGGTACCGCCAATGGCCTTGAGGGCTTCCTCGATCGACTTGGCGGCGAAGCTGTCGCGCGACACGGCGGCGTTGGCCTGGGCCTGGGTGATGATGCCGAGAGAGACCAGGGTGGCAAAGGCGCCCGTGGTCTTGATCGCGTCGCGGCGGGTGGATGTCATGGCAATTCTCCAGATGAGATGAATACGGCGGGCAGTTTACTTGTCCGGGGCACCGGCGAGGATCCAGGCAGCCAGCAGTTTGGCGTCTTCGTCCTTGAGGTTGGGCTGGGCGGGCATGGGCACCGGCCCGTACATGCCCGAACCACCCGACTTGATGCGGGCGGAGACTTTGGCCACGGCATCGGCCTGGCCCTTGTGTTTGGCCGCCACATCCTTGTAGGACGGGCCAACCAGCTTCTTGTCGGTTGCGTGGCAGGCCATGCAGGCGCTCTTGGCGGCCAGCGCCTTGGCCGCCGCAGCGTCCATGGCGTGCGCGCCCGTTGCGGCCAGCAGGGCCGAGGCGGCCAGTGCAATGTGTTTGAAGTTCATGGTCATAGCGTAGGGTCTCCTATCGAAAAAATGAACAGGGTTTACGAGCAATTGCGCATATGCGGAGGTTTGCACGGAATGCCGGTCCCGTGCAGCCCCCCTGCAACGGTGACTTACTTGGGTCCGGCCACGATCCAGGCCGCGATGGCCTTGGCATCGGCGTCGCTGAGCTGGGGCTGGGGCGGCATGGGCATGGCACCGAAGACACCCGAACCACCCGCCTTGATCTTGCCCGCCAGATAGGCCTCGGCGTCGGCCCTGCCCTTGTGCTTGGCGGCAATTTCGACGTAGGAGGGACCGACGATCTTGTTCTTGACACCGTGGCAGGCGATGCAGGCGTTGGCCGCCAGCAGGTTGTTGATGTTCGGGCCTTTGGATGTCGCGGCCGGCTGGGCTGGCACCACGGTGGCGGCAGCTGCCGAGCTGATCAGCGCCTTGGGCGGCGGCTTGGTGGTGTCGGCACCGCGCACAGGACCGATCACGCGGTTCTGCTGCTGGATGTTGCCGTGGGCATCGCGGGCGAAGTCGGGCAGGAACGAATGCACCTTGGGATCGACGGCGCAGTTCTTCATGCAGGCCACGTTCTTCACGTCGCCCTTGCCGTCGGTCTTCCACATCGGCTCGTAGAACACCATGCCGTTGCGGTTGGGCATGCGCTTTTGCACCTCGGCGATGTTCTTGTCGCTGAGCACGAAGTCGGACGGAACCACGTCGGCCAGGCTCAGGATGTACGCCGTCACACCGAAGACCTCATCGGCCGTCAGCGTCTTGGGATTGTTCCAGGGCATGGCGCGGTTGATGTAGTCCCACAGCGTCGAGACGGTGGGCACCTTCATCATCGTGGTCTTCTGCGGCGCGGCGGCAGGCGCCCCTTCGACCAGCCCGGCGACACGACCGGTCTCGATGTCCTTCTTGGTGGTGCCGCCGACGATCGGGGTAAACACCTCGTTGGACTCGCCGAAGTCACCGTGGCAGGACGCGCACTTGGCCATCCAGACCGTCTCGCCCAGGCTCACCGAGCCTGCGCCCTTGGGCAGTCCCTTGAAGTCGGGCCGCACGTCGATGTCCCAGGCCTTGACTTCGGCCGGCGTGGCATCGCGACCCAGATCGGTCCAGGGCCTGCTCTGGGCGTGAGCCGTAGCGAAGGTCAGGGAGGAAAGCACGGCCACCGCGATGGCAGCCCGATGGGAGAGCTTGAAGAGGGATTTCATCAGTACACCTGCACGTTGGAGACTTCACCGTTTTCGGACACCAGCCAGCTCTGGATGGCGTTCTGGTGGTACACCGAGCGGCTACCGCGCACGGCACGCAGCTGGTTGATCTTGGGCTGCACATAGCCTGTGCTGTCGATCGCACGGGCCTGCAGGATGGCGGGCTTGCCATCCCAGACCCAGTCGATGTTGAAACGCGTCAGCGCCTTGGGCAGGACCGGGCCTTCCAGGCGGGCGGTGCGCCAGTTGCGGCCACCGTCCACGCTCACGTCCACGCGCCTGATGGTGCCGCGACCCGACCAGGCCAGGCCGGTCACGTTGTAGTAACCCTTGTCCAGCAGGGTCTGCCCCCCCGACGGCGTGGTGATCACCGACTTGCACTCCTGCACGCCGCTGTACTGGCGGTGCGTGCCGTCGGGCATGTGGTCGATGTAGTGCA
This sequence comes from uncultured Hydrogenophaga sp., assembly GCA_964428045.1. Taxonomy (GTDB): domain Bacteria; phylum Pseudomonadota; class Gammaproteobacteria; order Burkholderiales; family Burkholderiaceae_C; genus Hydrogenophaga. The sequence goes on from CAYRWN010000015.1 coordinate 41,947, forward strand.
CCGCCTCGTCCTTGGTGGCGTACTTCTGGTCACCCACTTCGATGCGGCGCAGGTACTTGACCCAGCTCACGCCCTGCACGCCCGGCACCACCAGGCGCAGCGGGTAGCCGTTCTCCGGGCGCAGCATCTCCCCGTTCATGGCCCACGCCACGATGCAGTCGTCCATGGCCTGCTCGATCGAGATGGTGCGGGTCATGGACGAACCGTCCGCGCCTTCGGCCAGGATGTACTTGCCCATCTTCTTGTCGTAACCGCACATCTCCAGCAGCGTGGACAGCAGCACGCCGGTGAATTCGGAGCAGCTGACCATGCCGTGCGTGTACTGCACGGTGGGCACGGCCACGTTGCCCCACTCGGTGGCCGAGTTGGCACCGCACTCGATGAAGTGGATGCGCGAGACGCTGGGCAGTCGCATCAGGTCGTCCATGGTGAAGACACGCTGGCGCTTGACCAGGCCGTTGACCATCAGGCGGTGCTTGGAGGGATCGATGTCCCACCAGCCCTGGTGGTGGCGCTCGAAATGCAGGCCGCTGGGGGTGATGATGCCGAACAGGCCCTGCAGCGGCGTGAAGCTCACCGAGGCGGCATCGACGCGCGTCAGACCCGGGCTCTGGCGGCGGCGCAGATTGCTTTCCCACTTGCTGGGCTGACCGTAACCGGGATCCATCGCCACGGGCATGCCCAGGCCGGTGCTGTGCTCGGGCAGCTTGAGGATGGCATCCTCCCCCTCGGCCGCCACGGCCCTGCCGGTCGCCACCGCGCCCGCGCCCATGGCCAAGGCCGTACCCATGAAACGCCGGCGGGCCTTGCGCGCCTGCTCCAGCTGCTCGGCACTCAGGAAATTCTCTGGCGCGGGAGTCACGCGCCCAATCACATCGCTCAGGTCTTTAGACACTTGTTGCTTCCTTCTGGTTGACGGGAAAAAGGCGCATGTCACGGGGCGTGACGTCGCCATCCTGGGGATTCGGGCTCAGTGGCAAAGGGCCAGAACCGGTACGGGAGAGGGAGGGACCTTCGGCACAGCCCCCCATCTGGATCGATACCGCGCGACACAGATCGAGGCAGGTCGGATCGACCACTTTGTAGAACACCTGCGTGCCCTCGCGCCGACGCGACAACAGGCCCGACTGGTACATCAGGCCCAGGTGGCGCGAGGCATTGGCCTGCGCCACGCCCGAGAGGTGGATGATCTCGGTCACACAGCGCTCCTCTTGACAAAGGGCGTGCAAGATGCGCAGGCGCGTGGGTTCGCCCAGCACGCTGAAGCGGCGCGCCACGGACTCAAAGACCTCGCTCAAGGCATCCACCGGATTTGTCTCCACCTGCATTTGATGACGGTGACTCTACTATATGATTGATTGCCTATATATAGATCAGTGTAAACCCGAAGCCTTTTGAACGACCGATGAGCGGCAGCAACCGCAGGGCTGCCCCTTTCTTCGCTCGACGACCGTCCACGCACCGACGAAGACCCCCGCAGATCCTCGGACATCGCGCGCAAAAACCCTGCTAGGGTTTCCCCCGTTCAGATGGCTTTTTCACCGGTGCTAGCATCACTGGACATATAAATATGCGAAAGCACTGATGTTTTGACCGTTCACGGTCTGCTAGGATTTTGCCGAATTCCCCCAACCCTCTACGGAGACAACGATGGTCCGAAAAATGAAGTGGCTGACGGCTGGCGCCCTTTGCGCCGTGGCCTTGGGTGCGCAAGCCCAGGTCAACGACGTTCGCGTGTGGGCAGCGGCTTGCGCCAACTGCCACGGCACCGATGGACGTGCCCAGCCTGGCATGGAGTCCCTTGCTGGCAAAGACAGGAACGATCTGCTGCAGAAGATGCTGGACTTCAAGACCGGCAAGAAGCCGGCCACGATCATGCACCAGCTCGCCAAGGGCTACACCGACGAACAGCTGCAGCAGCTGGCCGCCCACTTTGCCAGCCTCAAGAAATAAGGAGACCGCACCATGATGCAACGTCGTCAATTCGTTCAAACGCTGGGCGCCGGTTCCGCCGTGGCCGGTCTGGGTTTGCTGGGCGGCTGCGCCGCCGGTGGCAGCGGTGCCAAGGTGGTGGTGGTGGGTGGCGGCTACGGCGGCGCCACGGCCGCCAAGTATGTGCGCATGTTCTCGGACTACGGCATCCAAGTGACGCTGGTCGAACCCAACCCCAGCTTCATTTCATGCCCGATCTCCAACCTGGTGATCCATGGCAGCAAGACCATCGCCGACGTTACCACGCCGTACGACAACCTGAGCAGGCGCCACGGCGTGAAGGTGGTCAAGGACATGGTGGCCAGCATCGACGCCGAGAAGCGCCTGGTCAAGCTCGCCAGCGGTGGCGAACTGCCCTACGACCGCCTGATCCTCTCGCCCGGCATCGACTTCATGTGGGAGTCCCTGCCCGGCATGGCCAGCCAGGCCGCCAAGGACAAGGTGCTGCACGCCTGGAAGGCCGGCGCCCAGACCGTGGCCCTGCGCAAGCAGCTCGAAGCCATGCCCGATGGCGGCGTCTACGCACTGTCCATCCCGCTGGTGCCGTACCGCTGCCCGCCCGGCCCGTACGAACGCGCCTGCATGGTGGCCAACTACTTCAAGAAAGCCAAGCCCAAGAGCAAGGTCGTGATCTTCGACGCCAACGACGACATCCAGTCCAAGAAGGGCCTGTTCCTGAAGGCCTGGGACGAGCACTACAAGGGCATCATCGAATACCGGCCCAAACACCGCGTGACCGACGTGGACGCCGCCACCAACACCCTGAAGTTCGAGTTCAACGAAGACTTCAAGGCTGGCGTGGCCAACGTGGTGCCCGCCATGCGCGCTGGTGACATCGCGGTGAAAACCGGCTTGGCCACGGCCAACAACCGCTGGTGCGAGGTGGACTTCCTGACCTTCGAATCCAAGGCCGCGAAGAACATCCACGTGCTGGGCGATTCGATCCAGATCGCCCCGGGCATGCCCAAGTCGGGCCACATGGCCAATCAGCACGGCAAGACCTGCGCCGCCGCCGTGGTCAACCTGCTGCAGGGCAAGGCGCCGCCGCAGCTGCCGATCTACGCCAACACCTGCTACAGCTTCGTGACCGACGAAGACGTGGTCCACGTGGCCAGCGTGCACCGCTACGACGCCGAGAGGAAGACCATGGTGACCGTCCCCGGCTCGGGGGGGGTGTCGGTAGCGGCCAGCGAGCTGGAAGGCCGCTACGCCCATGCTTGGGCACGCAACATCTGGGCCGACACGCTGGCTTGATGAACTTCAGAAGCGCCCCGGTATCCGACCGGGGCGCTTTTTTCGCTTTCAAATATCAGTCTGAGGTTATGCAATGAAAGTCAGCCGTTCCCTCTTCCTGTCCGGCATCGCCGCCGCTGCCGCGCTCGCAAGCTCAGGCGCCTGGGCGCAGGCCGACGAAGCACGCGCCAAGAGGATCGCAGGTGGATCCTGCTTCCTGTGCCACGGCATGAACGGCGAATCCACCAGTGAGGTGTTTCCGCGTCTGGCCGGACAGAACGCCGAATACCTGGCCAAACAACTCGAAGCCTACAAAAGCGGCAAACGAAAAAGCACGGCCATGGCCGACATGGTGGCCAAACTGACCCCCGATGAGATGCTGGCGCTGGGGCGGTACTACCAGAAGATGCAGATCCCGCGCGAAGAACCCAAAGAGCCGCAGCTAGCCGCCATGGGTCGCTACATCTACCACAACGGCAACAAGTTCAGTGGCGTGCCAGCCTGCGTGGCTTGCCATGGGACCACCGCCGAAGGTGCGGCCAGCCTGCCGCGTCTGGCGGGCCAGTTCTCGGGCTACACCCACACCCAGCTCAAGCAGTTCAACAAGCGCGACCGCACCAACGACAACGCGGTGATGCATGTGGTGGCGGAGAAGATGACGGAACTGGAGATGGCGGCGGTGGCGGAGTACGTCAGCAGCAAGTGAACCGATGCCTGTTGCCGACCGCCAGAGCATCGGGGATTCAGGCGCCTTTCGTATCGTGTGATTCGAGACCTCCCTCGCCCCGGATACAAGAAAACCCGGCTTGCCGGGTTTTCTTTTGGGTGTCCCGCCGGGCAGCGGACCTGGTTCTTATAGCGTCTGGACCGGTTGCGCTCAGGCGCTCAGGCGCTCCAGACCACCCAGGTAGGGGCGCAGCACTTCGGGCACCGTCACACTGCCGTCGGCGTTCTGGAAGTTCTCCAGCACCGCCACCAGCGCGCGGCCCACGGCCAGACCCGAACCGTTGAGGGTGTGCACCAGCTCGTTCTTGCCCTGGGCGTTCTTGAAGCGCGCCTGCAGGCGGCGGGCCTGGAAGGCTTCGCAATTGGAGACCGAGCTGATCTCGCGGAAGGTGCCTTGCGCCGGCACCCAGACTTCGAGGTCGTAGGTCTTGCTGGCGCCAAAGCCCATGTCACCCGTGCACAGGCTCATCACGCGGTACGGCAGGCCCAGCTTCTGCAGGATGGCCTCGGCGTGGCCGGTCATTGCTTCCAGCGCCTCGTAGCTCTTCTCGGGGTGCACGATCTGCACCATCTCGACCTTGTCGAACTGGTGCTGGCGGATCATGCCGCGCGTGTCGCGCCCGGCGCTGCCGGCTTCGGAGCGGAAGCACGGCGTATGGGCCGTCATCTTGATGGGCAGATCGGACTCCGCGAGCACGGTGTCGCGCACCACGTTGGTCAGCGTGACTTCCGAGGTCGGGATCAGGTACAGCGCCTGGTTCTCGTCCGCGCCCTCCTGGCCGCCCTTGTTGGCGGCGAAGAGATCGGCCTCGAACTTGGGCAGCTGGCCGGTTCCACGCAGGGTGTCGGCATTGACGATGTAGGGCGTGTAGCACTCGGTGTAGCCATGTTCCTGCGTCTGCACGTCGAGCATGAACTGCGCGAGCGCACGGTGCAGGCGGGCAATCGGGCCGCGCATGAAGGTGAAGCGCGAACCGGCCAGCTTGGTGCCGGTGTCGAAGTCCAGACCCAGCTTCTCGCCGATGTCCACGTGGTCGCGGACGTCGAAGTCGAACGTTCGCGGCGTGCCCCAGCTGCGCACCACCACGTTGCCCTCTTCGCCTGTGCCCACCGGCACGCTCTCGTGCGGCAGGTTGGGCACGGCCAGCAGCAGGCTCTGCAGTTCGCTTTGCAACACGTCCAGCCGCGCGGCCGAGGCTTCCAGCTCGGCCTTCATCTCGCTCACCTGCGCCATCGCGGCATCAGCCTCGGCGTGCTGCCCCTTGCCCTTGAGCATGCCGATCTGCTTGCTCAGACTGTTGCGCTGCGCCTGCAGCGCTTCGGTGCGGGTCTGCAGGGCCTTGCGCTCGTGTTCCAGCGCCTGGTAGGCGGCCACGTCCAGGTAGGGCTGGGGGGTCTTGCGGGTTTCCAGGCGCGCGACGACGGCGTCCAGGTCTTTGCGGAGTTGGAGGATGTCTAACATTCGGCGATTGTAGGTAGCGGATTTCAGTGGAGATGGTCGACGCCGCCGTCGCCCTCGATCCTCAGGCCTTTGGGCAACGGGAACTTGATCGTCTCGGTGATGCCGTCGACCTTGCGCACCGCGATGGCGCCGAGCTCACGCAGCCGCTCGATCACCTGTTGCACCAGGATGTCCGGCGCCGAGGCGCCGGCGGTCAGACCCACGCGCTGCTTGCCCTCGAACCATTCGGCTTTCAGCTCGCCCGCGTTGTCCACCATGTAGGCCTCGGTGCCCAAACGGTGCGCCACTTCGCGCAGGCGGTTGCTGTTGCTGCTGGTGGGACTGCCGACCACGATCACGATGTCCACCTGCGGACTCAGCAGCTTGACGGCGTCCTGCCGGTTCTGCGTGGCGTAGCAGATGTCCTGGTGTTTGGGTTCGCGCACCTTCGAAAACCGCGCCTTGACCGCGGCCAGGATGCCGGCCGTGTCGTCCACGCTCAGCGTGGTCTGGGTCACCACGGCCAGCAGCTCGGTTTGCTTCGGCTGCACCCTCGCCACGTCGCCGATGTCCTCGACCAGGTGGATGCCTTCGCTGAGCTGCCCCATGGTACCTTCCACCTCGGGATGCCCCTTGTGGCCGATCATGAGGAACTCGTAACCTTCCTTGAACAGCTTGGCCACTTCCACATGGACCTTGGTCACCAGCGGACAGGTGGCGTCGAAGATGCGGAAGCCCCGGCGCTCGGCCTCCTGCTGCACCGCCCGGCTCACACCGTGGGCCGAGAACACCAGCGTGGCGCCGGGTGGTACTTCGTCCAGGTCCTCGATGAAGATGGCGCCTTTCTCCTTGAGGTCGTTGACCACATAGGTGTTGTGCACGATATCGTGGCGCACGTAGATCGGGCGGCCGAACTTGGCCAGCGCGCGTTCGACGATTTCAATGGCGCGGTCCACACCGGCACAAAAACCGCGCGGCTCGGCAAGAAGAATCTCGCTCATACAGAAAAGTCCTCGGCGTGAAGCACAACAACCCAGAGCATCGCGGAACCGGCTTTGCCGGGCCGCAGATGCTGCCCCCAGGGGGGTGACGCGAAGCGGCGCGGGGGGGTCAATCCAGCACCCCGATCAGCTGGACTTCGAACGTCACCGGCTGGCCCGCCAGCGGGTGGTTGAAATCGAACAGCACCGCACCGTCGTCGCGCACCTCGACGGCCGAACCGGCGTAGCTGCCCAGCCCGTCGGGCGTGGGGAACTGCACCACGTCGCCCACGGCGTACTGCTCGTGCGGATCGCCCAGCTGGTTGAGCAGCTTGCGCGCCACCCACTGCAGCATCTCGGGCTGGCGATCCCCAAACGCCTCGCCTGCGGCCAGTTCGATCACGGTGGTGCTGCCCTCTTCCAGGCCCACCAGACGCTGCTCCAGTGCGGGCGAAAGTTCGCCGCTGCCCAAACTCAGCGTGGCGGGCTGGCCGGCCGCGAAGGTGTCGATGATGACCTGGCCCTGCGGCCCGGACAGGCGGTAATGCAGGGTGAGAAAGGAGCCTTCCTGGACGTGCGGCATGGACGGAATGGGGATGAAGTGCAGCCCGGCGACGCTGCCGGGGAGCGCAGGCACCGAAATCGGCGCTGCGGGGCGAAGCCGCTATTGTAAAAAGCGGACGGACACAGGGAGGACAACACCATGGATGGCCCCGCCACCACCCCGAACGCTGCGCCCGTGATGGCGCCAGCCACCGGCCTGAAGAGCCTGCCCAGCGACGCCCGCCCACGCGAGAAGCTGCTCGCGCGCGGCCCCTCGGCCCTGAGCGACGCCGAACTGCTGGCCCTGCTGCTGCGCACCGGCATGGCGGGCAAACACGTGCTGCAGCTGGCGCAGGAACTGCTGGACCGCTTCGGCGGCGTCGGTGGCCTGCTGCACACCGGGGCGGACGCGCTCAAGGTCATCAAGGGCCTGGGCCCGGCCAAGCGGGCCGAGGTGGTGGCCGTGCTGGAACTGGCCCGCCGCGCATTGGCGCAGGAGCTGCAGCAACGCCCGCTGTTCGACAGCCCGCAGGCGGTGCGCCACTACCTGCAGCTGCAGCTGGGTGCACGCACCCACGAGGTGTTCTGTGTGCTCTTCCTGGACAGCCAGAACCGCCTGCTGGCCATCGAAGAACTGTTCCGCGGCACGCTGACGCAGACCAGCGTCTACCCGCGCGAGGTGGTGCTGCACGCCCTGCACCACCACGCCGCCGCGGTGGTGCTGGCGCACAACCACCCCAGCGGGGAGGCCCGCCCTTCTCGTGCAGACGAAGCGCTCACCCAGTCGCTCAAGGCCGCGCTGGCGCTGGTGGACGTGCGCGTGCTGGACCATTTCATCGTCACCCGCGACGCCGCCACGTCGATGGCAGAGCTGGGACTGGTCTGAGGGGCATGGGTCCTGCGCGAAAATCGCGCCACCATGAAATTCCGTTCGCTGGCCGAACTCAAGACCCTGCGGCAGGCGATCACCGTGCGCGCAGCGGCCGATGCCGCCGCCCGCGAGGCCGAACGGGTGCGACTGGCGCAGCTGGACAGGGAACGGCGGCTCTTCGAGTTGGCCGTGGGCCCGGTTCGGCCGCTGACGGCGGTCCATCGTGCGCACCTGCCACCCGCGTCGGTCGAGCCGACGCCGCGGCAGCGCCAGCTGGACGAGCAGGCCGTGATGCGCGAGGCCCTGTCCGACGAATTCGATGTGGAAACCCTGCTGCACACCGACGAGCGGCTGAGCTTCAGCCGGCCCGGCCTCGGTCCGGACGTGCTGCGCAAACTGCGTGAGGGGCGCTGGAGCATCCAGCGCCAGATCGACCTGCATGGACTGCGCACCGACGAGGCGCGCGACGCGCTGGGCCGATTCCTGCGCGAATGCCACCAGCAAGGGTTGCGCTGCGTGCGCGTGGTGCACGGCAAGGGGCTGGGCTCACCGGGCCGCACACCGGTGCTCAAGGACCGGGTGCCACGCTGGCTGATCCAGAAGCACGAAGTGCTGGCCTTCGCTCAAGCCAGACCGGCCCATGGCGGCGCCGGTGCCTTGCTGGTCTTGCTGCGGCAAGCCCAGGCCGCGCCCAGAACGCCGGAAGCTTAAGTTGAGCGCACGCGGCCCAGCAGGCGCCGCACGAAGAAGCGGAACGGCAGCAGCGCCAGGGCGGCCAGCAGCAGCTTGACCAGCCAGTCGGCGGTGGCCAGCGACACCCACAACGGCAGCTCAGGCCCCACCCCCAACAGTGGCAGGACCTCGTTGGCCCAACCCACATCGTTGCCCGGCTCGATCCAGACCAGGGCCGAAGCAAAGGCGACAAAGAAGAAGAGCATGGTGTCCAGGGTCGAACCCACCAGCGACGAGGCCAGCGGTGCGCGCCACCAGGGGCCCTGGCGCAGGCGATCGAACAAGGTCACGTCCAGCAGCTGGGCCAGCAGGAAAGCCAGGCCCGATGCCAGCGCCACGCGCAGGGTCACCAGAGGACCGGCCTCGCCCACGATCTGGCTGCCCACCAGCGAACACAGCAGTCCGACCACAAAGCCGAACAGCACCACCTTGCGGGCCGCGCGCGGTCCGTGCAAGAGGTTGACCAGATCGGTGACGAGGAAGGCGAGCGGGAAGGTGAAGGCGCCCCAGGTCAGCCATTGGCCGAACAGGAACTGCACAAGGATGTTGGACGCCAGCACGATGGCGCCCATGGCCACAATGGCGGGCAAGAGGTAGGTCATGGTCCAGGGTCAGCAGCGCGTCCAGCGCCGTTCGGCAAACATGGAATTATCGTTGATGCGATGCCCGCAAGTCGTTTCGCCGAGCGCTCTGGGTGAAGTCGCCGCCGGGCAGACCGGTCAGGGCGTGTTGCGCATCCAGTCCGCCGTCTGGAAGAAACTCGTGCGCAGACGTGCGCGCAAGTCCTCGGGAACACCGGTCTCGCCCATGGCCTGGTCCATGCAGGCGAGCCACTGGTCGCGTTCGAGCACGCCGATCCTGAAGGGCATGTGTCGCATGCGCAGACGCGGGTGGCCAAACCGCCGTTCGTAATGGGGCGGACCGCCCAGCCAGCCACACAGGAACCAGAAAAGCTTCTGGCGGGCCTCGTCCAGGGCATGGCCGTGGCTGGCGCGCAGCGCCTGGTAGGCGGGCTCGATGTCCATCAGGTCGTAGAAGCGATCCACCAGCGCGCGAACGCGCGGCTCGCCACCGATCCACTCGAAGGGGCTGGCCGGTGCAGCGGGATGGGGATGGTTTTCGTTCGACATCGCGGCAGACCGTCAGACAGCGGCACGGCGCAGGGTTTCGACCACCGGGGTCTTGAGCACGCTGCGCAAACCCCACCAGCCTGCGGCCAGCGCCAGAGCGCCGCCGGCCAGACTGCCCAGCACAGGCACCAGCAAGGGTGGCTGCCAGCTGAATTCGAAAGCGTACTTCGCCAGTGCCCAGCCGACGGCCACAGCCACCAGCGATGCGACAAAACCGGCCAGCAAGCCGACCCCGGCCAGCTCGATCCGCTGCACATCACGCAGCAGCCTGGACCCGGCCCCCACGGCGCGCAGCACCGCGAATTCGCGTTCGCGCTCGCCGCGGGTGGCGGTGATGGTGGCCAGCAGCACCACCAGCCCGGCGGCCAGGGCGAAGCCGAACAGGAACTCCACCGCACGGATGACCTGGCCCAGCACGCGCTGGACCTGGGCAATGGTCTGGCTCATATCGACGTTGGTGATGTTGGGAAACTGGCGAACCAGGTTGTTGTCGAACTGTGCGTTCCCTGATGGCGCCCGGAAGGCGCTGATGTAGGTGACGGGGACTTCCGCCATCTGCCGCACCGGGAAGATGACGAAGAAGTTCACGCGCATCGAACCCCAGTCCACCTTGCGCAGGCTGGTGATGCGGCGCTCGACCACCTGGCCGGCGATGTCGAAACCCAGGCGGTCACCCAGCTGGAGGCCCAATTCTTCGGCGAGCCCTTCTTCCACGCTCAGGCCGTCGGCTTCGTCGGGCACCCAGGCGCCCGCCACCACCCCATTGTGGGCGGGTGGTTCGGCACTGTGCGACAGGTTGAACTCGCGTTCGACCAGGCGCTGGGCGCGGTCGGTGGCGAACTGTTCGGGCTGCACCGTGGTTCCGTTCACGGTCACCAGGCGGCCCCGGATCATGGGGAACCAGTCGTACCGCTGGACGCCGGCCGCCTGGATGGTCTGCTGAAAGGTCTCGGCCTGTTCGGGCTGGACGTTGATGACGAAACGGTCGGGCGCGTCCGGCGGCGTGGCGTTGCGCCAACTGGCGATCAGGTCGGTGCGCAGGAGCACCAGCAACACCAGCGCCAGCAGGCCCACCGCCATGGCGCTGATCTGTACCACCGCATAGGCCGGTCGGGCCGACATCTGGCGGGTGGCCAGCACCAGGGCGCGCGGGGCGGTGCTTTCGTTGACGCTGGCGCGCAGCAGACGCACGGCGCCGTAACTGATGAGGGCAAACACGGCGACCGCGGCCGCGAAACCACCCACCGCAATGCCGCCCAGGACCAGATCCCGGCTGGCCGCCAGCAGCAGCGCGGCAAACCCGGCCACACCCAACCCCAGCACCGCCAGCGTGGCGGGCTTGAGCTGGCCCACATCGCGCCGGATCACCCGCAACGGTGGCACCCGCGCCAGCTGGAGCACGGGCGGCAGACCGAAGGCCACCATGAGCGTGAGGCCCATGCCCACGCCCAGCAGCGCGGGCCAGGCACTCACGGCGGGCAGCGCCGACTCCACCAGCCCCGCCAGCAGCAACACGAACACATGGTGCACGGCCCAGCCCAGTGCCACGCCCAGCGCGCTGGCCGCCAGGCCGATCAGCAGGAATTCGAAGGCGTAGGCCCGCGCCATGGTGCCCTGGGAAAGTCCCAGCACACGCAGCATGGCGCAGTCGTCCAGGTGACGCTGGGCGAATCCCCGCGCGGCAATGGCCACGGCCACGGCCGACAGCAGCGCGGCCAGCAGGGCCACGAGGTTGAGAAACTTTTCGGCCCGCGCCAGGGTTTGCTGCATTTCAGGGCGGCCCCCTTGCAGCGATTCCAGCCGCACACCCCGCACCCCGGGCTGGTCGATCTGCGCCTGTGCCCAGTCGGCAAAGCGCTTCACCGGGGCATCCGCACCAGCCACCGCCAGCCGGTAGGTGAGCCGGCTGGCCGGCTGCACCAGGCCGGTGGCGGGCAGGTCGGCTTCGTGGATCATCACCCGGGGGGCAAAACTCATGAAGCCGGCACCCCGGTCGGGTTCGACCACGAGCACTTTATCGATGCGCAATGCCGCGTCGCCCAGCAGCAAGGGCTGCCCCATGCGCAGGTTCAACTGGACGAGCAAGGCGGCGTCCACCCAGGCGGAGCCGGGCGGGGGGATCTCCCGGGTGGCGACGTCGGGTTCGCCAGGGGCCGGCGCCACGCGAAGGCTGCCGCGCAGCGGGTAGCCCGGTGCCACCGCCTTGAGCGCCACCAGTTTGGCGGCGCCGCCGTCTTCGTCCGTCGCACGGCCCATGGTGGGAAAACCCAGGGTCTGTACCGTTTGCAGGCCCAGCGCCCTGGCCTGCCCGGCAAAAGCCGGCGGCGGCAGGTTGTCGCTGCTGATCACGGCGTCGCCTCCGATGAGCGAACGCGCATCGCGCTGAAGCCCGCTTTGCAGCCGGTCGGCAAAGAATCCCACTGAGGTCAAGGCCGCCACCGCCAGCGTCACCGCAACCAGCAGCAGGCGCAGTTCACCCGCTCGCCAGTCGCGCCAGAGCGAGCGCCAACCCAGGGACCAGAACGAGACAGAAAGCGAAACGGGAGCTGCAGCCATCCGGCAACCTTACCGCAAGCGCATCAACCGCGCAGAACATCGAGATTTGAACCAACCTCAGCGAGGCCAGAGCACGTGTCCGGTTCGAGAACGCGGCGGAACTGGCTCCGCCAGGACGCACGCGTTGCCCCATGAGGGGCGGAGCCGGCTACACGCAGTGAGCCGGCGATGGGGGGGTCAAACGAGCCGGCGCTGGGCCGCCCCGAGCCGGAACAGCCCCCTGAAGGGGCAGCGACCCGCGCAGCGGCGGAGCGTGGGGGCCTTATTTCGTGCCGAAGATCCGGTCACCCGCGTCGCCCAGGCCCGGCACGATGTAGCCGTGCTCGTTGAGCTCGCGGTCCACCGCCGGGGTGTAGATGGGCACGTCGGGGTGGGCGTCGTGGAAGGTCTTGATGCCCTGCGGACAGGTGACCAGGCAGACGAAGCGGATGGAGCGCGGCTTCGTCGCCTTGAGGCGGTCCACCGCGGCCACGGCCGAGTTGCCGGTGGCCAGCATCGGGTCCAGCACGATCACGTCGCGCTCTTCCATGCCGCCGGGCATCTTGAAGTAGTACTCCACGGCCTTGAGCGTGGCCGGGTCGCGGTACAGGCCGATGTGACCCACGCGCGCACCGGGCAGCACCTGCAGCATGCCGTCGAGAAAGCCATTGCCGGCGCGCAGGATGGAAGCCAGCACGATCTTCTTGCCGTCGATCACCGGCGACATCATCTTCTCGAGCGGTGTCTCGATCTCGATGGGATGCATCGGCATGTCGCGGGTGAGCTCATAGGCCAGCAGGGCCGAGAGTTCGTGCACCAGCTCGCGGAAACTCTTGGTGCTGGTGTCCTTGCGGCGCATCAGGGTGAGTTTGTGCTGGACCAGGGGGTGGTTGACGACGTGGACTTCGCGGCTCATGGCGGTCGGGGCTTTCTGGGAATGGGGGGACTTCACATGGCAAGGCAGGGGCACGTCTGGCGCGCCCGTCACCGTCTGACCGGGGAGTGTATGCCCGTGACGGCGGAGCGGTTCAGGGCGTGCCCGCCTCGGCCGGCACGGCATCGAACACGATGCGATGCGGGTGCGAGAAGCAGGAGAATCGCCGGTGTGTGGCGCGACCCACGGCACACAGCCCTACCCGCTGGGCCACGAGCAGGCCCATTTCGGTGATGCCGCTGCGCGAGATCACCACCGGCACCCCCATCTGGGCCGACTTGATCACCATTTCACTGGTCAGCCGACCGGTGGTGTAGAACACCTTTTCGCCTGCGGGCAGGGCCGGTTGCAAGGCCATCCAGCCGGCAATGGTGTCCACGGCGTTGTGACGGCCCACGTCCTCCACGAACAGCAGCAGCTGGTCGTCGACGAACAGTGCGCAGGCGTGCACCGAACCGGCGGTCTTGTAAGTGCTGTCGTGCAGGCGGATGGTGTTGACGATGTCGTACAGCTGCGACTGGCGCAGCCGGGCCTGGGGAGGCAGCACGATGCGGTCGACGTCGTCCATGAGCCCGCCGAACACGCTGCCCTGCCCGCAACCGGTGGTGACCACCCGGCGTGCGGTGCGCTCTTCGATGCGCTCGATGCCCGATCGCGTCACCACCGCCGCCGCACCCACCTCCCAGTCCACGGTGACGGACTCGATGTCGTGGACGCTGGCCACGAGGCGCTGGTTGAGCAGGAAACCCAGCACCAGCCACTCCGGCTGCGAGCCCAGGGTCATGAGTGTCACCAGCTCGCGCTTGTCCACATAGACGGTGAGATCGCGCTCGGCCGGAATGCGGATCGCCCTGGACCGCCCCGACTCGTCCACCACAGACACCTCGCGCGTGAGGCTGGCCTTGGCCTGGGTCAACCGAGGCAGGCGAAGCGGCTCGGACGCCGCGGACGCAGCGTGGATCGGCGGTTCGGCCAGGTTCATGCGCGCAAGCATACGCCCAGCGGGCAACCGGCGGGACGCATCAGGACTTCTTGGCGGGCACTGCAGGAGCGGCCGGCGCGGCAGCGGGCGCTGCGGCCGTCGCGGGTGCGGGCCACACGAACGCTCCCGGATCGGTGCAGGCGGGCGATGCTTGCGGCGGCTTGGCGGTCTTGCCGGCCGCGGCCACTGTCTTGAAGTGGTTGGAGGCCGCCCGCTCCATCGACAGGCACAGCTTGTAGGCGTCCACCTTGCCCGTGTGGGCGGTCTTGCCCTTGGCCTCTTCGGCCTTGGCCTTGGCAGCGTCGTCGAGCACGGGCACCGGCAACTTGGCCGCGGCACCGGTCGAAACGACCACCAGACCCAGGATCAGAAACAGTTTTTTCATCGGTGAACGCCTCAGGCCTCGGCCGTCGCCAAGGGCACGGCGGGATCGGTCTTGCTGTGCTGGGCCGGGATCTTGCCGGCCTTGATGTCGTCGTACCACAGCTCGTGGTGCTCTCTGGCCCAGGTCTCGTCGACATAGCCGGTCTTCATCGCGCTGTAGACACCCCGCATGCCCAGGGTACCCATGTAGATGTGCCCCATGAACACGGCGAAGGCTCTGGCGCGCCTTGCCTTTGGCCCTGGTCCATCCTGAACCCGCCGTGCACGCGGATGCGGTCAGTGACTGGCGGCCACGCCCGAAAAAGCGAGCAGCTCGGTGATCACCTGGGCGCCACCCCACCAGAGCAGCGCTACCGAAGCCATGGCCACCAGGGTCACCAGATGACCGGCCATCAGCATCAGACCATCGCGCAAACGCAGCCCCCAGGCGATCAGGACGATGGCGAGCGCGGGCAATACGTTGTCAAAGCTGATGATCGGCACGGGCACCATCATGGACAGCCCAGCCGCTGACAGCATGAAGCCGTTGAAGACCCGGACCGACGGACGCGACAGCGGCAGCAGGCGGGGCCGCCCGACCTGGGCGATGACAAGCACGATGCGGCCGACCACCCGGACAAGCAGCGCCTGGACGCGGCCATGAAGCTCGCGCCGACCCAGCCAGTCGGGCAAGGGCACCGACCGGCCCAAGCCAAGACCACAGGCAACCATCAGTCCGAACGCACCCACGGCCGTGGCCATGCCGGGCAAGGCCACGGGGAACAGCAGCGGCATGGCCAACAGCGACAACCACATCAGCCGTTGCCGGTGGTGGGTGCCCACGGTGTCAGCGAACGTGCCACCCATGGACGCCAGGTGGCCCACGGCCATCCGCTCGACGGCCGCGCGCCGTCGGTCTTGGGGCAGCCCGGGTGGGCGCTGGGGTGGAAGGCTTGTGTTGGGCACGGTGTCCTGCAAACGGGCGTTGCCGGTGAGATCAAAATCGGCCACCACTGTAACCGGATGGACGGTTTGAAAAAGAGCCCTGCGGCGAACGCCGACATCGAAAAAGACTGAACACCCGCCGGGTTTTGAACACAAACTCTCGCGCTGAGACTGCCATCAACCTCCTGCAGCCCTCCACCCACTTCATAGAGAACAGTCCCGACATGCCCAACACACGCAGCGCCAACGCCGTTCGGCTGGAGTTTGCCCCCGGCTCTCTGGTCCAGACCAACCTGTCGGGCGCGGCCTTCACTGGCGACTGGCTCTGGGTGGCCGGCGACGAAGCCTGCGGCCTGGACCGCCTGCGCCGACTCGACCCCGTCGGCAGCGAAACCTTGCGCTTCGGCGAGGTGCGCGACTTTCCGCTCGCCGATCTGCTGGATCTGCCGGGAGCGGCCGACGAAGAGGCCGACCTGGAGGGCATGGCCGTGGTCGATGGCTATCTGTGGGTGATCGGCTCTCACGGTCTCAAGCGCAAGAACATCAAGCCCGACCGCTCCCACGCCGACAACGCCAAGCGGCTGGCCAAGGTGGCGCTCGATGGCAACCGGCGCCTGCTGGCCTGTCTGCCGATCGAAGCCGACGCCCAGGGTGCGCCCTGTCTGGTGCGGCAAGCCACCGACGGCCGAAAAGCGCTGCGCCTCAAGGGCGATGCCCAGGCGAATCTGCTCACCCGCGCGCTGGCCGACGACCCCCACTTCGGTCCCTACATGGCGATTCCGGGCAAGGACAACGGCTTCGACGTGGAAGGCCTGGCGGTCGACGGGTCCCGGCTGCTGCTCGGCCTGCGCGGGCCGGTGCTTCGTGGGTGGTCGGCGCTGCTCGAGATCCAGATCGAAGTTCGCCCCGACGATCTGCGCCTGGCGCCGCTGGACGACAAGGGCACGCTGGTGCGCAAACACTTCCTGCAGCTCGATGGGCTGGGCGTTCGCGACCTGCACTTCTATGGCGACGATCTCTACATCCTGGCCGGGCCGACCATGGTGCTCAACGGCGAGATCCGGGTCTTCAAGTGGCCGTTCGCGCGCACCGTGATGAACGCCAACCGAGAACCGGTGCGCTTCGAAACCGATCTGACCGAGTCGGTTTCGCTGCCCCACGGGCGCGGCACCAACCGCGCGGAAGCCATCTGCGATTTGCCGCAGGCCATGACCGGCAGCAAGCCGCGCTGGCTGGTGCTGTACGTCGCGCCGGGTGCCGACCGTCGCGACGGCGAACACACCGTCTTTGGCGATCTGCTGCGACACGACTGATGGCGTCCAACGTCACACCTGCGCCCGGCGAGAGCGCGCCGCCCCTGGACACCGCAGCGGCCCTGCTGTTCGTCATCAACGCCTCGTCGGGGGCCCAGGACATCGATGCCAAGCGCGCGGTGATCGAGTCGGCCCTTGCGGCGCGGGGCCGCCGGGGCGAGCTGCTGGTCTGCCGGCCCGCCGAACTGGCTCGGATGGCCGCCCAGGCCGCTGCAAAGGCCGTGGCCCACCAGACGGCGGTGGTGGCGGTGGGCGGCGACGGCAGCCTGAACGCGGTGGCCCAGGCCGCGCACGCTGCCGGTTGCCCCATGGGCATCATCCCCTACGGCACCTTCAACTACTTTGCCCGCACCCACAGCATTCCCACCGATCCGGCAGCGGCAGTGCAGTCGCTGCTGGACGCACGGCCGCTGCCGGTGCAGGTGGCGGCCATCAACGACCGGGTGTTCCTGGTCAATGCCAGCCTGGGCATCTACCCGGAACTTCTGCAGGACCGCGAAACTTACAAGGCGCGCTTTGGCCGCAGCCGCTGGGTTGCGTTCGTGGCCGCCTGTGCCACCCTGCTGCGTGCGCAACGCAAGCTGCGCCTGCACATCGAGATGGGGAACACCGTCCGCGACGTGCAGACGCTGACGCTGTTCGTGGGCAACAACCGGCTGCAGCTGCAGCAGTTCGGCGCGAACCCCGAAGACAC
>CAYRWN010000016.1:0-57514 GCA_964428045.1 uncultured Hydrogenophaga sp.
CCTCGATCATGCATGCCTCGCGTCACTTCTGGACTTGTTCAGCGTAGCCTTAGGCATCGCCGGCACTGCGAGGTTACTTGAGGCGTTCCAGTACGCCCTTGCGTTTGACAATGTTCTTGTAGTCCCACTGGACTGTACGACTCTCGGACAACCAAGCTCTGAGGAGTTGTAGATCGACTTGTACAGCGGATGTGAACCGGGCCTCAGCTGCCTTGAACTTGCCTTCGGGCGCGAGGCCTGGAGCGGAAAAGGACTGGCCGCTCCAGAACAGCAGACGAACGCAGCTCTTGAGCTTGCTGTACCCAACGATGGGGTTCCCATCCAGAAACCAAACTGGGTGGGCATGCCAAACCTTGTTCTCGGCCTCGGGAAGTGCGGCTGCAATCTCTTTGGCGAGTAGCTCGCACGTTCTCCGGTCCTCCGGCGACTGTGCTGCGTTGTATTGGGCTGTTTCAGAGGCCATGCGAGAACTGCGATGCGTGTATGCGATGCCTAACGTGTTTTCGGCGACAGCGTTACAAAGCTGACGTGACCTGATGGTACGGAATCATGGGCGTTAGGTCCACGAGTCGGAAGCAGGAAAGTCAAAGATCTGGCTTCCGCGCCGGGAGCAACCCTTAGGGGAAAACACGGGACCCCTACAACGGTTGGGATTGCGTTCATGGCTGTTCTGGCGGGTGGCGCGCAAACAGCGGTTTTGGTGAGGCCTAACGTTGGAGCTGAGCCGCGGACAGCGGCGTAGCGTTTGGGCCGCGGAGTGGATGATTGAGGCGGCCACGGAGCGGCCCAAGTGCTACGCCGGTGGCCGTCGGCTCGAGCGACTGGTTAGGCGTCACCGGGGCGCCAGGGCGGTAGGCGCGCAGCTCAAGCGCTACGCTGGAATGCTGGCCCAAAGGAGGTACCCCAATACGGGAATGGCGACGAAGCCCGCGAGGCTAATGTATGCAGCAAGACCGCGGATGCCGAGCTTGGCCTCGAAGAAGAACCATACGATCTTGACAGCAAAGGCGGCCAGGAAGAGAACCCCTGCACCCAGCCAAGAAACGCGATACCCGTAGTACGCGAGGAAGCCAATGCCGAAAAGCATGCCCAACAAGGCGAAAGCACTGAGCACGAAGTGCATTTGTTGACTTGCGCCCCGAAAGTTTTTGACCTGCAACTGCTGGTAGAAGACGAACAGGCTGTACAGCGAGTAGATCGAAACAACAGCGGTCATCGTGGGTCCCTCGGTTTTGTGACGCCTAACGTAATGTATCCCGCAGAACTTGCGGGATAACCTGGACGGTGCGGGATATTCTGGTCACGTCTTCCTCCCAAAAACGTTGATAGATCATGGATTTGCGCGCTTGAACCTGTTTATTCATACAAGTATAAAGCCACCATGAAACCCGGCACGCCCTCTTTCACATCCACGCGGCTCTTGGACCAGCTTCGGGAGCGCATCCGGTACCTGCACTATAGCCTCCAGACGGAGAAGGCCTACCTGTACTGGGTGCGGTTTTTCATCCGCTGGCATGGTCGTGCCGGGGGAATGCGGCACCCTCGCGAAATGGGCTCGGCGTAGGTCGAGGCGTTTCTCAACATGCTGGCCAATGAGCGGCAGGTTTCCTCGTCCACCCACAACCAGGCGCTCAGTGCCATCCTGTTTCTGTACCGCGAAGTGCTGGCTGTGGATTTGCCATGGTTGAACGGATTGAATCGCCCGGCGCAGAAGAAGCGCATTCCGAGCGTGCTGACGCGCGATGAAGTGGCCACGCTGTTCCACTTCCTTGACGGCGAGAGGGCTCTGCTGGCCAAGCTGCTGTACGGCACAGGCATGCGGCTGTTGGAGGGTCTTCGCCTGCGCATCAAAGATGTGGATTTTGATCGCCGGGTGATCGTGGTGCGCGATGGCAAGGGTGGCAAGGACCGGGTGGTGATGCTGCCGCAGTCGCTGGCGCCGGCGCTCAAGGCGCAGTTGCTGCAGGCTCGCCAGATGTGGGATGCAGACGCAAAGGCCGGTCGCGGTGGCGTGGAAACGCCGCATGCCCTGGAAAGGAAGTACCCGAAGGTGGGCAGCACCTGGGCCTGGTTCTGGCTGTTTCCTTCACCGACGCTGTCGGTGGACCCGCGCTCGGGCGTGGAGCGACGGCACCACCTGTTCGAAGAGCGCTTGCAGCGCGCCGTCAAAAAGGCGGTGCTGCAAGCCGGGATCGCCAAGCCGGTGTCCGTGCACACCCTGCGCCATTCCTTCGCCACCCACTTGCTGCAGGCGGGTACCGACATCCGCACCGTGCAGGAACTGCTGGGGCATTCGGACGTGTCGACCACCATGATCTACACGCATGTGCTGAAGGTGGCGGCGGGTGGCACGGTCAGTCCGCTGGATGCGCTGGTGCCAGCCCAGCCCTGAGGGTGGCGACGCTCAGTCGCGGTAGGCGGCCAGGGCCTTGGCCAGGTCCTGGTACTCCTCGCAGGCGGTGCCGCCGCACAGGGTCTTGAGGGTGTCCAGGTGTTCGCGGGCTTTGGCGGGCTGCCTGTTCATGAGGTAGGCCTCGCCGATGTATTCGTGGGCGCCGCGGTGTTTGGGGTCGATGCTCAGCGCGAGCCTGTAGTGTTCAAAGGCTTTGGGCAGGTCGGGCCTGGCCTGCTTGCGGTAGGCAAAGCCCAGCAGGTTGTGCAGGTCGGCGTTGCGGTTGAGCCGGGGCAGCTGGGCCTTGAGCAGGTCCAGCGCCCGGGGCCATTGCTGGGCGGCGATGGCCTTGCGCGCGGGGCCCAGGGGGTCGGCGGCGGGTTGGGTGCTGCCGCTGTCGGCGGGCCCCATGTTGGAGGGCGTGTCTTCGGCCCGCACGGGGGTGTGCAAGAGGGCGAGCACGGCCAGGGCGGTGAGCAGGCGGGGTTGCAGGCGCATGGGGAATGTCCTCGGCAGGGTGGGTGAAGCGCTGCCCATTGTGTGGCAGCCCGGTGCAGGCTGCATGACACCACGGCCCACACGGGATAATTCCGGGATTCACCACACCCCGCACCGGACACCCCCATGAGCTTTGCCCCTCTGCAGAACGACACTTTCCTGCGCGCCTGCCTGCGCCAATCGACAGACCACACGCCGGTGTGGCTGATGCGCCAGGCCGGGCGCTATTTGCCCGAGTACTGCGCCACGCGCGCGAAGGCGGGTTCGTTCATGGGACTGGCCACCAACGTGGACTGCGCGACCGAGGTGACGCTGCAGCCGCTGGAGCGTTATGCGCTGGACGCGGCCATCCTGTTCAGCGACATCCTGACGGTGCCGGACGCGATGGGCCTGGGCCTGAGCTTCCAGCAGGGCGAAGGCCCGAAGTTTGCGCGCAACATCCGCACCGAGGCCGACGTGGCCACGCTGGCCGTGCCCGACATGGACAAGCTGCGCTACGTGTTCGACGCGGTGACCAGCATCCGCAAGGCACTGAACGGCCGGGTGCCGCTGATCGGCTTTTCGGGCAGCCCCTGGACGCTGGCCTGCTACATGGTCGAAGGCGGCGGCAGCGACGATTACCGCGCGGTCAAGAGCCTGATGTACAGCCGCCCGGACCTGATGCACCGCATGCTGGCGATCAACGCCGATGCGGTGGCGGCCTACCTGAACGCGCAGATCGACGCCGGCGCACAGGCGGTGATGATTTTTGACAGCTGGGGCGGCGTGCTGGCCGACGGCAAGTTCCAGGACTTCAGCCTGGCCTACACCCGGCGCGTGCTGGCGCAGCTCAAGCGCACGGACGCCAGCGGCGCGGTCATTCCGCGCATCGTCTTCACCAAGGGCGGCGGCCTGTGGCTCCAGGATATGAAGGGCCTGGACTGCGAGGCCCTGGGCCTGGACTGGACGGTGAACCTGGCCCAGGCGCGCGCGGCCGTGGGCGATTCGAAAGCCCTGCAGGGCAACATCGACCCCAACGTGCTGTTCGCGCCGCCCGAAGCCATCGAGCGCGAAGTGGTGGCCGTGATCGACAGCTTCGGCCGGCCGCACCAGGGCGCGGGCACCGGCCCGACGCACATCTTCAACCTGGGTCACGGCATCAGCCAGTTCACCCCGCCCGAGCACGTGAAGGTGCTGGTGGACGCGGTGCACGCACATTCGCGGCGCATCCGCGCGCAGGGCTGACGCAGTACACCAAAAGCATTGGCACCGTGGGCCCCTAGCACAGAATCGGTAAAAACCCTTGCTTGACACGCTCCACTTATGCACATTTTCCGTGTTGCGGCGCGGCAAGACCGAAGTGATCGGCTCACAACTGCTTACAGGCATCACCATTGCCGTAAGTCCTTGATTTGATTGATTTTTGAATTCTGCTTTTTTTCTAGGCAATTTAAGAAAAGCCTTGATTTACAAGGCTTCCGGCGCCCGGAAATGCGTCTATCAACAAAGTTATCCACAGAAGTTGTAGACAGTTCGCGAAGCCGTGTCAAATCAATGACTTACGTCACAAACCGAGAGTTCGGCTGAAAAAGCACCCCCAAGATGAGTTTCTGGCCCGGTGTGGTGGTCGCCACCCCTGCCCACAGCGCGGTGGGCGGCATCCTGAGCTACCGGAGTGAGTCGCCGCTCACGCCGGGGGCATTGGTGCGGGTACCGCTGGGCGCGCGCGAGGTGCTGGGCGTGGTGTGGGACTGCCCGGCCCATCCGCCCGAGGGGCTGACCGAAGCCCAGACCAAACCGGTGGCCGGCGTGCTGGAGGGCCTGCCGCCGCTCAACGCACGCTGGCGCCAGCTGGTGAAGTTCGCGGCCCAGTATTACCAGCGCAGCCTGGGCGAAGTGGCGCTGGCCGCCCTGCCCCCGCAGTTGCGCGAGCTGGATGCGGTGCAACTGGCACGGCGCCTGAAACGCCGGAGCCAGAAAGCCCAGGCCACCGAGGCCACGGCGCCGCCGCCTGTGACCGGCCACGACCTCAGTGCCGAGCAGACCCACGCCCTGCAAGCCCTGGCCGGGGCCACGGAGCCGGTGCTGCTGTACGGTGCCACCGGCAGCGGCAAGACCGAGGTGTATCTGCGCGCCACCCAGACCGTGCTGGAAACCGCGGTGCCCGCCGGTGAGCCGCCCACCCAGGTGCTGGTGATGGTGCCGGAGATCAACCTGACCCCGCAGCTGGAGGCGCGCTTTCGCGAACGCTTCGAGCCCGCCTTTGGCGCCGGCAGCGTGGTCAGCCTGCACAGCGGCATGACGCCGGCGCAGCGGCTGGCCAGCTGGCTGGCGGCGCACACCGGGGCGGCGCGCATCGTACTGGGCACGCGCATGGCGATCTTCGCCAGCCTGCCGGGGCTGCGGCTGATCGTGGTCGACGAGGAGCACGACCCCAGCTACAAGAGCCAGGAAGGGGCGCGCTACTCGGCCCGCGACCTGGCGGTGTACCGCGCCAAGGTGGAAACGGAAGCCCTGGCCAGCGAGGCGCTGGCCGCCGCCGGACAAGCCGCGCGCTGCCAGGTGGTGCTGGGCTCGGCCACGCCCTCGCTGGAGAGCTGGCACGCGGCCCAACAAGGTCGCTACCGGCGACTGGACATGCCCGGGCGCATCGGCGGCGGCGCCCTGCCCCGGCTGCGCCTGGTGGACATGAACCACCAGCCCAAGGGCGCGGCCATCGCGCCGCCGCTGCTGGCGGCGATGGAGGACCGCATCGCCCGCGGCGAGCAGTGCCTGGTGCTGCTCAACCGCCGGGGGTATGCGCCGGTGCTCTCGTGCGACGCCTGCGGCTGGAAGAGCGGCTGCCCGCACTGCAGCGCGTTCCGCGTGTTCCACAAACTCGACCGCACGCTGCGCTGCCACCACTGCGGCTTCAGCCAGCGGGTGCCGCGCGCCTGCCCGGACTGCGGCAACCTCGACATCGCGCCCATCGGCCGCGGCACCGAGCAGGTGGAAGAACAGCTGGCCGCCCTGCTGGCCGACGTGCAGCGCCCCGACGGCGCCCCGGTGCGCGTGGCCCGCATGGACGCCGACACCACCAAGGCCAAGGGCAGCCTGGAGGCGCAGCTGGCCGCCCTGCACAGCGGCGCGGTGGACGTGCTGGTGGGCACGCAGATGGTGGCCAAGGGTCACGACTTCCGGCGCATCACGCTGGTGGCCAGCCTCAACGCCGACGCCGCGCTGTTCGCCAGCGACCACCGCGCGCCCGAGCGCCTGTTTGCGCTGCTGATGCAGGCCGCCGGCCGCGCCGGGCGCGACGCGTTGCACGCCGGCGCGAGCGAGATGTGGGTGCAGACCTGGCACCCGACGCACCCGCTGTTTGCGGCGCTCAAGCGCTACGACTTTCCGGCCTTTGCGGCCGAGCAGCTGGCCGAGCGCGAGGTGGCGGGCATGCCGCCGTTCGGCTTCCAGGCGCTGCTGCGGGCCGATGCCCGCACGCAGGCCGCAGCGCAGGCGTTTCTGAACATCGCCGCCGAACAGGCCGCCGGCCTGCCGCACCGCGAGGACGTGACGCTCTACCCGGCGGTGCCGCTGACCATCCAGCGCGTGGCCAATGTGGAGCGCGCCCAGCTGCTGGTGGAAACGCATTCGCGCACGGCGCTGCAGCGCTTTCTGGGCGCCTGGCAGCCGGTGCTGCACGCGGCGCGCGCAGCGCCCGAGGCGCGGGGGCTGGTGCGCTGGGCGGTGGATGTGGACCCTTTGTCCATCTGACCGCCATGTGCACCGTCATGGCAGTTTCACACGGGACCCGCAGACTCCATGTCGTGCTCGATGTCCGACACAGAACGGACGGCACCTTCCGGCCACCTTCGCGGTGGCCGATCCATTTTCAGGGCAGTTCACGGCGCAGGAAGCTGCCGTTCGGAATGCGCGCGGCAGCAAAGAAATCCGCCTCGGGCACACCGTCGATGAGGTGGCGCAGGCAGCGCACCACGAAACCGTGCGAAACCAGCAGCACGGTACGGCCCTGGTGCTGCTCGCGCAGGTGCTGCAGGCCGCGTGCCACGCGGTCGACCACGGCACGGATGGACTCGGCGCCGGGCGGCTCCAGGTCCCAGCAGTAGGCGGCGTAGCGCGCGGCCAGCTCGGGAAACTGCGCCGCAGCCTCGGCTTCGGTCAGGCCGTCGAACACGCCGAAGTCGCGCTCGCGGAAGTCGTCGTCGAACGCGACCGACAACCCCAGCCGCTGCGCCGCCGGTGCGGCGGTCTGGCGGGCGCGCAGCGTCGGCGAAGCGACGATGGCGTCGATGCGCTCGGGCAGGTCCCGCGCCAGTTGCTGCGCCTGGGCAAGGCCGGCAAGGTTCAGCGGCGCGTCGATGCGCCCTTGCCAGCGGTCTTCGGTGTTGAGGTCGGTCTGGCCGTGGCGGGCCAGCAGCAGGGTCAGGGGCATGGGTGGGCGCGCGAGCGGGTGAGGGCACGATCTTCGCACCTGCCGAAAAAAAAGCCCCCGGCGCCGGTGGCACGCGGGGGCAGTGGGCAGGAACACCTGCCTGATCAACGCGGTTCTGCGCAACTCAGAAGCGGCCCAGGTTCATCACCTTGGTCCAGGCGGCCACGAAGTCGCGCACGAACTTGCCGCCGTTGTCGCTCTGGGCGTAGGCCTCGGCGATGGCGCGCAGCTGCGAGTTGGAGCCGAAGGCCAGGTCGACACGGGTGGCGGTCCACCGGGCGGCGCCGGTCTTGCGGTCGCGGCCTTCGAAGGCGTTTTCACCCGAACGGCTCCAGACGGTGCCCATGTCCACCAGGTTGACGAAGAAATCGTTCGTCAGCTGGCCGGCACGCTGGGTGAACACGCCGTGCTTTGAACCACCGTGGTTGGCACCGAGCACGCGCAGACCGCCGAGCAGCACCGTCATCTGCGGGGCGCTGAGCGTCATGAGCTGCGCCTTGTCGATGAGCATCTCTTCCGGCGAAACGCGGTAAGCCTTCTTGCTGTAGTTGCGGAAACCGTCGGCCTGCGGTTCGAGCACGCCGAAGGAATCCACATCGGTCTGCGCCTGGCTGGCGTCGGTGCGACCGGGGGTGAAAGGCACGTCCACCGTTTGGCCGGCGGCCTGGGCGGCGGCTTCCACACCGGCGTTGCCGGCCAGCACGATCAGGTCGGCCATGGACACTTTCTTGCCACCCGCCGCGCCGGCGTTGAAGCCGCGCTGGATTTCTTCCAGCACCTTGAGCACCTTGGCCAGCTGGGCGGGCTGGTTGACTTCCCAGTCCTTCTGCGGAGCCAGACAGACGCGGGCGCCGTTGGTGCCGCCGCGCATGTCGGAGCCGCGGTAGGTGGACGCCGAGGCCCAGGCGGTGGACACCAGCTCGCTCACGCTCAGGCCGCTGGCCAGCACACGGGCCTTGAGCTCTTTGGCGTCGGCGGCGTCGATCAGCGGGTGATTCACCGGCGGCACCGGGTCCTGCCAGATCAGGTCTTCGGCCGGCACTTCGGGGCCCAGGTAGCGGCTCTTGGGACCCATGTCGCGGTGGGTCAGCTTGAACCAGGCGCGGGCGTAGGCGTCGGCGAACTCGTCCGGGTTGGCGGCGAAGTGGCGCGAGATCTTCTCGTAGGCCGGATCAAAGCGCAGCGAGAGGTCGGCCGTGGTCATGTGCGGCGCGTGCTTCTTGCCCGGGATGTGAGCGTCGGGGATCATGTCCTCGGGGTCCACGTTCTGCGCTTCCCACTGGATGGCGCCGGCCGCCGTGGTCATCTGCTTCCACTCGTACTTGAACAGCACCTTGAAGTAGCCCATGTCCCACTTCGTGGGGTTGGGTTTCCAGGCGCCCTCGAAGCCGCTGGTGGTGGTGTCGGCGCCCTTGCCGCTGCCGTGCTGGTTGATCCAGCCAAAGCCCATTTCTTCCATGGGCGCGCCTTCGGGTTCGGGGCCCACCAGGGGTGCGGGGCCCGCGCCGTGCATCTTGCCGAAAGTGTGGCCGCCGGCCACCAGGGCCACGGTCTCGTAGTCGTTCATGGCCATGCGGGCGAAGGTCTCGCGCACGTCCTTGCCGGACGCCACCGGGTCGGGCTTGCCGTCCGGACCCTGCGGGTTCACGTAGATCAGGCCCATCTGCACGGCAGCCAGCGGGTTCTCCAGCTCGCGCACGCCGCTGTAGCGGCTGTTGGCCTTGTCGCTGGTGGCCAGCCATTCTTTTTCAGAGCCCCAGTAGACGTCTTCCTCGGGTGCCCAGATGTCGGGCCGGCCGCCGGCGAAGCCGAAGGTCTTGAAGCCCATGGTCTCCATGGCCACGTTGCCGCAGAGGATGAACAGGTCGGCCCAGGAAATGGCGTTGCCGTACTTCTGCTTGATCGGCCACAGCAGGCGGCGGCCCTTGTCGAGGTTGCCGTTGTCGGGCCAGCTGTTGAGCGGGGCAAAACGCTGGTTGCCGGTGTTGGCGCCGCCGCGGCCGTCGGCCGTGCGGTAGGTGCCGGCCGCGTGCCAGGCCAGGCGGATGAACAGGCCGCCGTAGTGGCCGTAGTCGGCCGGCCACCAGTCCTGGCTGTCGGTCATCAGCGCGGCCAGGTCTTTCTTGAGCGCCTGGTAGTCGAGCTTCTTGAAGGCTTCGGCGTAATCGAAGTCCGGGTCCATCGGGTTCGACACCGGCTGGTGCTGGTGCAGGATGGACAGGTTCAGCTGGTTGGGCCACCAGTCGGCGTTGGACTGGGCGCCGTGCGTGGCGCGCGCGCCGCCGCCGGCGTGGAAGGGGCACTTGGCCAGATCGGTCTGGGGCGCTGCGGTGCGGTTTGCGGTGATGTCGCTCATGGAATCTCCTTGGGTGAATCTCGGGTCGGGCGGGTTTCGTTCGGGGGCCGGGCTCAGTGGGCCAGGGCCAGAGCCGCCAGATGTTCCAGGCAGTTGACCAGCAGATTTTCGAAGCTCATGGCGGTACTCCGGTCGGTGAACGAGGTGCCACTGTAGGCCGCGACGGCACCCAAGGGAATTTGATTGTGGGCATGCGGGCAATAGGAAACATCAATGCTGCCTTGCAGCATGATTGTTTTCTTATATTTCAGAACGGTGACGTTCCACCGGCGCCAGCCATCCTCCATGCACGGCCGCCCCCCGGCGCCGTGCTCAGGTGAGCAGGGCCACCGCGCCCGAGAAGGTGAGAAAGGCCGCCGCCGTCGTCACCAGGATGATGCGGGCGATGCGCCCGTTGTCGGCGCCCAGACGTTCGGCCAGCAGCGACACGTTGCTGGCACTGGGCAGCGCGGCGATCAGCACCATGACCGTCAGCGCAAACGGCTGCAGCGGCACGCCCAGCTGGATGGCCGCCGTGCCCACCGCCAGCACCAGCAGCGGGTGCAGCACCAGTTTCATGAGCGCCACCGGCAGGTAGTCCGACAGTGGCATGGGGTGGCGGGCCTGAATCTGCGAACGCGCCAGCACCGCGCCGATGGTGAACAGCGCCACCGGCGAGGCCGCGTCGGCCAGCAGCCAGACCGTGCGCTCCACCGGGCCGGGCAGCTGGAACTGCACCGCCGACGCCACCGCACCGGCGATGATGGCCCAGGGCATGGGGTTGGTGGCCACGCCCTTGAGCGCTTTCCTGGCGGCGTCCAGCATGGCCGTGCCGCCGTGGCCCTCGCCTTCGTCCAGGCGCGACAGGGCAATGCACAGCGAACTGGTGATGACCATGTCCACCACGATCAGCACGATCACCGGCCCCACGCTCTGCGGCCCCAGCAGCGCGGCCAGCAGCGGCACGCCCATGAAGCCGGTGTTGGGAAAGGCCGCCACCAGCGCGCCGAGCGCCGCGTCGTTCCAGCGGATGCGGCTGTTCAAGGTCATGACGATGGCGAACGCCACCATGACCAGCGCACACAGCAGGTAGACCCCGGCCACCGAAGCGTCCAGCAACTGCGCGATCGGCGTGGTGGAGCCGAAGCGGTAGAGCATGCACGGCAGCGCGAAGAACAGCACGAAGCCGTTGAGCCCGGGGATCGCTTCCAGCGGCAGCATGCGCCGGTGCGCCGCCAGGTAGCCGGCGAGCACGAGTGCAAAGAACGGGAAGGTGACGAGCAGGATCTGGAACACCCGGTCGATTCTCGCAGTTGTGCAGAGCGCCTGGTTGACCCCTTCCAGGCGCGCCCCATGCCCAACGGGGAACAGCGTCCGCCGTGGGAAGATGCCGCCTGCGATGAATCACCCCACCCAGACCGAGAACCCCTGGCGCGACGCGCTGGCCTGGCGCGCGCCTGTGAGTCCGGCGGAGCGCCTGTCGCGCGACCCTCACCTGGTCTTGGCCGTGCTCGCGGCCGTGCCGGTGTGGCTGGCATTGGGCCTCTGGGGTGCACATGCGGTGCGTGCACCGGCCGGGTGGGGGGCGCTGCTGTCGTTCACGTTGTTGATGCCGCTGCTGGAGGAACTGGTGTTCCGTGGCCTGCTGCAGGGCCAGCTGCTGCGGGCGACTGCGTTGAACGGTCAGCCCCGCCGCGCAGGGCCGGTCACCTGGGCCAACGGCCTGTGCACCCTAGCCTTCGTCGCCTTGCACCTGACCACCCAGCCCTTGTTCTGGGCATTGGCCATTGCCGTGCCGTCGCTGGTTTTCGGGCACCTGCGCGAGCGCTTTGACAGCGTGTGGCCGGCCGTGGGAATGCACGCGCTGTACAACGCGGGCTTTGCGCTCACGGCTTTGCTTTCCAAGGCCTGAGCACCTCGGTCGGTGGTGCGCGTCCCGGTATCATCGGCGCTCTGATTCTCCCCCTCCGGCGCGCCGTGGCGCACCGCCGCATCCGCTGCCCTGCCCATGCCATCACCCACCGGCCCCGGTCTGAACCAGGCCCAGCTCGATGCGGCCCACCACCTGGGCGGCCCCTGCCTGGTGCTGGCCGGCGCCGGCTCGGGCAAGACGCGGGTGATCACGCACAAGATCGGCCGGCTGATCCAGGCCGGGCTGGCGGCGGACCGCATCGCGGCCATCACCTTCACCAACAAGGCCGCCGCCGAAATGCGCGAGCGCGCCGGCCACCTGGTGGGGCGCGATGCGAAGAAGGTGCTGATCTGCACCTTCCACGCGCTGGGCGTGCGCCTGCTGCGCGAGGACGGGCAGGTGCTGGGTCTGAAGAAGAACTTCAGCATCCTGGACACCGACGACATCACCAGCCTGCTCAAGGACTGCGGCGGCACCACCGACGCCAATACCGCGCGCGCCTGGCAGTGGACCATCAGCGGCTGGAAGAGCGCGGGGCTGTCGGCGGCCGAGGCGCTCAAGCAAGCCAGGGACGAGAACGAACGCGTGGCCGCCACCATCATGGCGCGCTACGAAGAACGGCTGAACGCCTACCAGAGCGTGGACTTCGACGACCTGATCAGCCTGCCGCTGAAGCTGCTGGGCCAGCACGAGGACGTGCGCGCCAAGTGGCAGCAGAAGATGGGCCACGTGCTGGTGGACGAGTACCAGGACACCAACGCCACGCAGTACGAGCTGCTCAAGCTGCTGGTGGGCGAACGCGCGCGCTTCACCGCGGTGGGCGACGACGACCAGTCCATCTACGGCTGGCGCGGCGCCACGCTGGACAACCTCAAGAAGCTGCCGGTGGATTTTCCGCAGCTGCGGGTGATCAAGCTGGAGCAGAACTACCGCTCGACCAGCGCCATCCTGCGCGCGGCCAACGCCGTGATCGGCCCCAACCCCAAGCTGTTTCCCAAGACGCTGTGGAGCGACCTGGGCGAGGGCGAACCGGTGCGCGTGGTGGACGCCGACAACGAGGAGCACGAGGCCGAGCGCGCGGTGGCGCGCATCCAGAGCCTGCGCGCAACGTCACCGCACAAGGAATGGCGCGACTTCGCCATCCTCTACCGCGCCAACCACATGGCGCGCTCGTTCGAGCAGGCGCTGCGCCGCGCGCAGATCCCCTACAAGGTCTCGGGCGGACAGAGCTTCTTCGACAAGGCCGAGATCCGCGATTTGTGCGCCTGGCTGCGCCTGCTGGTCAACAACGACGACGATCCGGCCTTCCTGCGCGCGGCCACCGTCCCCAAGCGCGGCATCGGCCACACCACGCTGCAGCAGCTGGGCACGTTTGCCACGCAGTACAAGCTCAGCCTGTTCGAAGCCCTGTTTTCGCATTCGCTGCCCAGCGTGGTCAGCAGCCGGACCATCCACACGCTGCACGAGTTCGGCCGCGCGGTGAACGACCTCGAACACCGCGCCCGCCACACCGTGGGCTTTGAGGCGGCGCGCACGTTCCTGAACGACTGGCTCAAGGACATTGCCTATGAGCAGCACCTGGTCGACAACGAAGACAACGAAAAGGTGGCCGCCGCGCGCTGGACCAACGTGATGGAGTTCTGCGACTGGGTGGCCGGGCGCTGTGGCGGACAGGTCGAGGACGAGGCCGGTGTGCAGGTGGAGACCGAACGCAAGACGCTGCTGGAAGTGGTGCAGACCATCGCCCTCATCTCCACCCTGAGCGAGCGCGAGAAAGACCAGAACGTGGTCACGCTCTCGACCCTGCACGCCTCCAAAGGCCTGGAATGGCCGCACGTGGTGCTGGTGGGCGTGAACGAAGGCCTGCTGCCCTTCAAGACCGACGACGCCGACAGCGACCTGAGCGCCGAGCTGCTGGCCCTGCGCGTGCAGGAGGAGCGGCGGCTGATGTACGTGGGCATCACCCGCGCGCAGCGCACGCTGGCGGTGAGCTGGCTCAAACGCCGCAAGAAGGGCCGCGAAAGCGTGCCCGGAACACCCAGCCGTTTCATCCAGGAAATGGCGCTGGACCAGGCGACGGTGAAAGAAGACCCGCGCGAGAAGCTGCGCGCGCTGCGGGCCGAGTTCGCGCAGCGTGCCAGCGCGACCAGGGCCGACACCCCGTGAGCGCCGCCGGGCCGCCCCCAAGGCGCTCAGCCCCGCAGTGCGCAGCACGGAGGGCAGTCCCGTGAGCCCCACCGGCCTGGGTACGGCCCGGCGGGCCGTCACTGCCCTGCTGCTGTGCGTGGGCGCCGCCACGGTCTGGGGTCGGCCGATGCCAGCGTCATCGGCCTGTCCGTCGCCCGAAACCATCGAGCCGCTGCACCTCTACGGTCTGTGGGAGGTCCGTTTCTGGCCCGAGGGCGGCGACGAGAACCGGCCCGCCTCCCACGGCACCCTGCACTTCGAACGACACCCGCAATACCCCGTTTATAGGGCCGGATCAATAGCATGGGCAACAAACTCTGCGTGGGCAATATGCCCTATACCGTGCGCGACGAAGGCCTGCAGCAGGCTTTCAGCGCCTATGGCTCGGTCAACAGCGCCAAAGTCATGATGGAGCGCGACACCGGCCGTTCCAAAGGCTTCGGCTTTGTGGAAATGGGCAGCGACGCGGAAGCGCAGTCCGCCATCGAAGGCATGAACGGCCAGTCCATGGGCGGCCGCTGCCTGGTGGTCAACGAAGTCCGTCCGATGGAGCCACGCCCCCCGCTCCGGTGGCGGCGGCCGTCGTGAAGGCGGCTTCGGCGGCGGCTACTGAGCCCTGCGCCCGTCCTGATCAGCCGGCCCGACCAGGGCCGGCCCGTGTCACTGAAACCCCAGGCCTTCCAGGTCATGGGGTTTCTTGTTTTTGGGCTGTTTGACTTCCTTTGTCAGCCCAAGGTGTCGTTCATGATGTTGCTGGCCCAGGCCATGGCGTACAGGCCCTCAGTCACGTTCGGGGCCGGGGACACCCCACCGGCCCCCTGAGCCGGCACCATGGTCTTTTTCTCGGCGTCGTAGCGGTAGACCGACGCCACATGGATCACCTCGTTCTGCGACACGAAGCTGTAGCAGGTGTTGGCAATGATCGGCTGCGAGGGCACCGCCATGCCCAGCGTCTGGGCGGCGATGGCGCCAGCGCAGACCTTGGCCTGCTGATTGGCCATGTGGCCCGATTTGGGCATGCCCGGCGCCGCAGCGATCGAATCGCCCAGCACGTACACCCCTTGCGCCACAGTGGATTCGTAGGTCAGGAAGTCCACACCGCACCAGCGGTTGCCCACATTGGCGAGGCCGCTGGTGCGCGCAATGGTGCCGGCCCGCTGGGGCGGAATCACGTTCATGACACCTGCCTTGACCGGACCCTGCACCTCGAATTCAAGCACGCCGGCGGCGGTATCCACCGACTTGAGATCGGCGTTGGGCACGTATTCGATCAGGTTTCCGTACCGGTTCTTCCAGACCGACTCGAACAGGCCCTTCTTGGCCTGGATCTCCGGGTTGGCATCGAACACCAGCAATTTGGCCTTGGGTTTGCGCGTCTGCAGGAAGTAGGCAATCAGACTGGCGCGTTCGTAGGGTCCGGGCGGGCACCGGTAGGGCACCTTGGGCACCGTCATCACAACCACCCCGTTGTCGGGCAGGGACTGCAGCATGGCGCGCAGCCGCTGGGTCTGCTCGCCAGCCTTCCAGGCGTGCGGGGCCCGGGCCTGCTGCGCGGGCGTCTGCAGCCCGGCGATGCCCGTGTAGTCGTAGTCCACCCCCGGCGCCACGATCAGCCGGTCGTAGGGCAGCCGGTTGCCTGCGGCGCTGACCTCCCGGCGCGTCATATCGATGCTGTCGGCGTGCGCCTGCACCCAGCGCAGGTTGTTGGCCGTCACGAAGCGCGAATACGGCCGGGTGATGTCGCGCAGCTGCAGGCCGCCGTGGATCACCCGGTTGCTCATCGGATACATGATGAAATCGCTGGCGGGCTCGACCAGCGTCACCTGGATGGCAGGATTGAAGCGGCGCAGGTAGCGCGCGGCGGCGGCCCCGCCGAAGCCGCCGCCGATGATCACCACCCGTTCGCCGGTCTGTGCGGCCAGGTGCGGAACCGCCAGGGCTGCGGAGGCCGCCAGACCGGCCTTGAGAAAGGTGCGACGTGGTGTCGTCATAGCAGCCTCATTTCAGCGTGGAGAAGTAATCGGCGATCTGGGCCAGCTCCTCGTCGCTGTATCCCTTGACATGGTGGTGCATGACGGTGGCCGACAGGCGACCGGTCTTGTAGCCCAGCAGCTTGGCCAGCATATCCTGGGCGGGTCGGCCGCCAATGGTCAGACCCGTGCCCTCGGCGCGGCCCTCCGGGCCGTGGCAGGCCATGCAGCTGGTGGCCCAGATCTGCACCTGAAAAGCCTTGGGGTCACGCAGCGCCCCGGGGGCCTGCGCCAACGCTGCACCAGTGACACCCACCAGCAAAGGCAGCGCCAGCCACCGCAGGCCTGGGCGCTGTCGGGTCGGTTTTTGCTTCATCAACTCGCTCCGTTCTCAAGGGTCCGCTCATCGTAGCGGCGTGTCGACCCGGGACAAAGGTGAGAACATGCGCAACACCCCGGCAGCCCGACAAACGGCCGCAGCCGGGCGACAAGACGCTTGGTCCCGATCAAGTACCGCCCGCAATACCCCGGCAGCGTGCGCGGCGAGCTGCTGCGCACGCTGCCGGGGCACCAACTCAGCGCCCAGGTGTCGGGCGATGTGACCGACGGTGTTTTCAACCTCGACGAGTCCGCCGATGGTGTGACGATGAGCGCCCTCTGGGTAGGCCAGGTGCACGACTGCGGTCGCTCCCTCCGGGGCGCCCGCCGCGTCGCCGAAAACCAGCCGACCACCGAACCACCGCAGCATTTCCACCTGTTCAAACGCCCCGGCTGGCGCTGAGAGGTTTGTTGCGGTTTTGGAGTCGGCCCAGTCTTGTGGTACGGACGGGTCGAGCAGGTCGGCATCGTGAGAATCCGGACGCCCGGCAATGGCCTTGACCCCATTCTGACAACAGTCGAAAACCATTGATCACTGTTCCGAGATTGATCCGGGTCAAGCACATAGAGGATTTACCCTCATGCATTGGCCTTTTCGTCAGCAGGGTCTGCGGACACGCACACCGCCACCCGCCACGACACCCAACGTGTCCATTGTTTTCAAGAAAGTGAGAACCCCATGAAAAGCAAGTTCGCTCTGACCCTGTGCGCCGTGGCCGCTGCCGTGATGGCCACCGGGACTGCCCAAGCGTACCGACGAGCCGGTCAAGACCATCCCGGCCGTGCGCAACATCGACCCGGCCAAAGTAGAGCTGGGTAAAAAGCTGTTCTTCGATCCGCGCCTGTCCAAGTCCGGTTTCATTTCCTGCAACAGCTGCCACAACCTGAGCAGGGGCGGCAGCGACAACCTCAAGACCTCCATCGGTCACAACTGGCAGCAGGGCCCGATCAACTCGCCCACCGTGCTCAACTCCAGCCTCAACATGGCGCAATTCTGGGACGGACGTGCGGCCACACTCAAGGAACAGGCCGGCGGCCCGATCGCCAACCCCGGTGAAATGGCCTTCACCCACGAACTGGCCGTCGACGTGCTCAAATCCATCCCGGGCTATGTGGCCGAGTTCAGGCAGGTGTTCAAGCACGACCAGCTGACCATCGACGAGGTGACCAGCGCCATTGCGGCGTTTGAAGAAACCCTGGTGACACCCAACTCGCGGTTCGACCGCTGGCTCGACGGCGATGATCGCGCCCTGAGCAAGAACGAGCTCGACGGCTACAAGCTGTTCAAGGAAAGCGGCTGCGTGGCCTGCCACAACGGCCCCAACCTGGGCGGCACTTCGTTCCAGAAGATGGGTGTGGTCACCGCCTACAAGACCGCCAGCACCGCCCAGGGCCGCATCGAGGTCACCGGCAAGGACGCTGACCGCCTGAACTTCAAGGTGCCGACCCTGCGCAATGTGGAGCTGTCCTATCCCTACTTCCACGATGGCGAGGCGCCCACCCTGACGGTGGCGGTCGATCTGATGGGCCGCCTGCAGCTGGGTCGCGAGTTCACCAAAGACGAGAACGCCAAGATCGTGGCCTTCCTCAAGACCCTGACCGGCCAGCAGCCTCAGCTTGCGTTGCCGATCCTGCCGCCCTCGAGCGACAAGACCCCGCCGCCGCGGCCCTTCAACTGACACCCGCACCCGAAAGGCTGCGGTGTGAGAGCCTGCCGACCCTTGGGGGTCGGCTCAATCGCGGGCGGTACAGGCAGGCTGTCACCCAGTTCAGGGATCGCTACAACCGTCACTGGCGTCTCGAAAAACTGGGCTTCATGTCACCCCTTGAAGCCCGGCAGTCTTATGCCGTCCAGAAGGCAGCATGAAGTGCAAATCAGTGCCCAATCGATTGCGGGCGGTACACAGCCCAGCCGCGTCGACCACTCACCCCGAGCTCAGGCGCACATGAAAAAAGCCCACCGGTTTCCCGGTGGGCTTTCGCGTCAGACACGCAGGAGCGTCAGGCCTTGGCCAGATTCGGGTAACGAACGTGTTCCACCAGTTCCTGGATGTCGCGCTTGGGCGACGGCGTCAGCAGGCTGACGATGATGATCACCGCAAAGCCCACGGGCACACCGAACACACCGGCCGAGATCGGCTGGATGCCGCCCCAGAGCTCGACGGGCGAAGTGACGCCGAAGACGCCACGCAGCCAGACCTGGTTCATGACCATGTAGTAGAAGGTGATGCTGAAGCCGGCGATCATGCCCAGCACCGCGCCCCACTTGTTGGCACGCTTCCAGAAGATGCCCAGGGTGAGCGCCGGGAAGAAGCCCGCCGCAGCCAGCGAGAACGCCGCCGAGACCAGGAACAGGATGTCCGCCGGTTTCTGCGCCGCCACGTAGGCCGCCGCCAGGGCCACCAGCAGCAGCAGGATCTTGGAGATCATGACGCGGCGCGAGGTCGGGGCGTTGGGGTCCATCATCTTGTAGTACAGGTCGTGCGACAGCGCGTTGGCGATCGTCAGCAGCAGGCCGTCGGCGGTGGACAGCGCGGCGGCCAGACCACCGGCCGCCACCATGCCCGAGACCACGTACGGCAGACCGGCGATTTCCGGCGTGGCCAGCACGATGATGTCGCCACCGATGCGCATCTCGCCCAGCTGGAAGATGCCGTCCTTGTTGGCGTCGGCAATCGACAGCAGCGCCGGGTCGACCTTGGCCCAGTTGCCAATCCATTCCGGCAACTGGTTGAAGGGCGTGCCCACCAGCACGTTGAAGACCTCGTACTTGACCAGCACCGCCAGGGCGGGCGCCGTGAAGTACAGCAGGAAGATGAAGAACAGCGACCAGGTCACCGACTGACGGGCCTGCTTCACCGATGGCGTGGTGTAGTAGCGCATCAGGATGTGGGGCAGCGCCGCAGTGCCGAGCATCAGGCAGAACACCAGCGCCAGGAAGTTCGCGCGCGAGGTGTCGAACGCCTTCTTGGCCTTTTCGTCACCGTCCGGGTTGCCCGCAAACTGCTGGGCGTGTCGTGGCATGCCCGCCAGCGGTTTGGCCCGGGCTTCGGCAGCGGTCTTGGCGGCCGTCCAGGCTTTCTTGGCCGCTTCTTCATCCTTGGGCACGGCGGCCAGTTCCTTCTCGGCCGCGGCGATCTGGTCGGCCGCAGCCCCCGAAGCCTTCAGCTCAAGCACCTTCTTGTCGGCCGCTGCGCGGTCGGCAGCGAGGGCGGCCGGAATGTCCTTGAGCTTCTCACCCAGGGCATCGGCGCGGGCCTGGAAAACCGCGATGACCTCTTTCTCCTTCGGGTCGTTGATCAGTTGCTGCTCGCGCTCGGTCACCTTCTGCAGCTGGTAGCCGTAGACCACTTGCGGCACCGGCACGCTGGTCTGCTTCACCGACAGCCACACCACCGGGATCATGTAGGCAATGATCAGGATGATGTACTGGGCCACCTGCGTCCAGGTCACAGCGCGCATGCCGCCCAGGAACGAGCAGACCAGAATGCCGGCCAGGCCCAGGAACACGCCGATGCCGAACTCCACGCCGGTCAGTCGGGTGGTGATCAGGCCCACGCCGTAGATCTGCGCCACCACGTAGACGAAAGACACGAAGATCGCGATGATGATGCCGACCAGTCGCGCGGTATTGCCTTCGTAGCGGGCCCCGAGGAAGTCTGGGATGGTGAACTGGCCGAACTTGCGCAGGTAGGGTGCCAGGAACAGCGCCACCAGGCAGTAACCGCCGGTCCAGCCCATGATAAAGGCCAGGCCGCCGTAACCGGTGAGGTAGAGCGTGCCGGCCATGCCGATGAACGAAGCGGCCGACATCCAGTCGGCGCCGGTGGCCATGCCGTTGTAGATGGCAGGCACCCGCCGACCTGCCACGTAGTATTCGGCCGCGTCGTTGGTGCGGCTCATCACGCCAATGCCGGCGTACAGCAGGATGGTGGACAACAGGAAGATGTAGCCGATCCAGGCCTTGGGCAGGCCCATCTGCTCCAGCACGGCCAACACGATCACGAAGGCAAAGAAGCCCCCGGTGTACCAGGCGTAGACCTTGTTGAGCTGGCTCTTGAACGCCGAGTTGCTGCCCGCGCTGAAGACGCCGCCAGAGGATTCAGGTGATAGTCCGGCCATGTTCAGTCCTCCTCGACTTCGGCAACGCCGTGTTCAACGTCCAAACGGTTCATGTACCAGGCGTAGAACCCGATGATGGCGACGTAAACCACCAGCGAACCCTGTGCACCCACCCAGAAACTGAAGGGCCACCCGAAGAAGGTGAAGCTCAGGTCGCGGGCGAAGTAGCCCACGACGAACGTCGCCACGAACCAGATCGCCATCAGCACGGCTGTGATGCGTAGGTTCTTCTGCCAATAAAGCTCCTGCGACTGCGTTAACTTCATGAGAGTCATCTCCTCGTACTTTTGAATGGAGGAAGGGCATGGCTGACCTTCCCCGACGGACACCGCTGCGGGTCACCCCGCAGCCCTTGCAGCCGGACGTGCCTGGGTCTCAGCCGGCGGCCCGGATCCCGGTCTCGCGCTCGAGCTGAGCCGCGACCTTGGGTTCGAACCCGTTGAGGTGGCGAATGATCTTCGCCGCTTCTTCGGGCTCCGCTCGGTTGACATGAATCCGCGCCATCTGGTACCAGGCGTAAGGACTCATGGGCTGCAATTCGGTGTTGCGCCGCAGCGCGACCAGGGCGTCTTCCAGCCGGTCGGAGCGGATGAGCACGAGGCCCAGGCCGTACCAGGCGCGATCGAGCTTGTCGTCCAGCGCCACGGCGCGGCGAAAACTGGCTTCGGCCGCTTCCAGCTGGTCCAGGCTCTCCTGCAGGAAGCCGCGGTTGAACCAGTGGGCCGCCTGCCCGGGCGCCACCTCGACCAGCCGGTCAAGCACCTGCAAGGCTTTGCGGGGCTGCTTGAGCTGGGCCAGCAGATGCGCCTGGAAAGCGAGCATGGCGGCGTCGTCGGGCTGCTGGACCAGGGCTTCCTCGATCACCGCCAGCGCGCGTGCCTCGCGGCCCAGCCAGATGTGCCAGCGCGCGCGCCACAGCACCCAGTTGATGCGGCGGTCGGGCGCGGTCACCGGCAGTTCTCCACACCCACACCGATGCAGTGCTCGATCTTGGTCATGGTGACCACGATGTAGAGCACCGCCAGCACACAGAAAGCGACCACCGGGTGGTGCCGTTCGGCCACCTTGTGGGGCGAAATCCACGACGCCGCACGCGTCCAGGGCTTGTTGAGCACCACGAACAGCTGGTAGACCAGGTTGCTCTCGCGCTTGGCGCCGGCCAGCACGTAGAGCAGGCCTTGCCCGGCCAGGGCCAGCAAGGCGATGTACAGCACCAGTTGCGCGATGTTGAGGAAGAGAAGCATGCTCGGTGGTAGGGTGTCGGGGCGTCGATCGGGTACCGCCGCTTACCGCTGGGCGCGATGATCCCGCCGCGACGCTTACCGTTTGCTTACAGAATGCACCCTCCCCGGGTAAGCCCTGACGTCCTCTGCATGGGGGAAACGGAACATAGCGGCGCGCAACCCCGGCCAAAGAACCCCATGGAACACGACATTGCCCCCCTGCTGCAGGAAATCCGGCAGCACCCGCCTTTTGATCGGATGGCCGCCGACCACCTGCCGGCGTTGCTCGGCTGCGCATCCGAGCAGCGCTTCGCGCCAGGGAGCGACGTGCAGTCCCCCGAACAGGGCCCGCCTGCGGGACTGTGGCTGGTGCTGGAAGGCCAGGTGCGCGCGCGCCGCCCGCACGTCGGCAGCGAAGACGAGGTCTTCGAGCTGCAGCCGGGCGACCTCTTTCCGGTGGCGGCCTGGACGGCGCAGCGCCCCGTGACCGCCCGCTACGAAGCGCTGGGCGAGCTGCGGCTGCTGCACCTGCCGACGGCCGTGGTGCAAGCCGCGCAGCAAGCGAGCGTGGTATGGGCCGACCACCTGCAGCAACGCGCACAAGCCTATTTGCGCAGGGCCCAGCGGCGGCTGCAGGCGGAACTGGCGGCCCGTGAGCAGGCCGGGCATGCGCTGGACCGCCCGCTGGGCGAGCTGCCCCGGCGCCCGCCGGTCAGCCTGCCGACCACCGCCACGGTGCGCGAAGCGCTGCAGACCATGCAGGCACGCCACATCGGCTCGGTGCTGCTGCACGCGCCGTCGGGCGCGCTGGCCGGCATCCTGACCCGCCACGACGTGCTGGACCGCATCACCCTGGCAGGGGTGGGACTGGAACAGCCGGTCGCCGACGTCATGAGCCGGCCGGTGCACGGGCTGGATGTGCAGAACTCGGGACACGATGCCGCCTTCCTGATGCTGCAGCGGGGCATTCGCCACGTACCGGTGCTGGACAATGGGCACGCCGTGAGCATCGTCTCGGAACGCGACCTTTTCGCGCTGCAGCGCTTTTCGGTCAGGCACCTGTCCGCCGCGATGGAGCGCTGTCACGTGCTGTCCGATTTCCAGCAGGTCGCGGCCGACATCCGCAGCTACACGCGACAGCTCATGGCCCAGGGCCTGCAGGCGCGCCAGCTCACCGCCATGGTCTCGCACCTGAACGACCGCCTGACGCAACGCCTGATCGAGGTGCACCGGCAACAGGCCGGTCTGCCCGCCGAGGCGTTCTGCTGGGTCGCGCTGGGTTCCGAAGGGCGCAACGAACAGACCCTGGCGACCGACCAGGACAACGCGCTGATCTTCGACAGCACCGACCCCGAAGCCGATCGCCCACGCTGGCTGGCGTTCGCGCAGCAGGTTAACCAGGCCCTGGACCGCTGCGGCTTTCCGTTGTGCCAGGGGGGCGTGATGGCTGGCAACCCGGCCTGCTGCCTGGACCGGCGGGAATG
Organism: uncultured Hydrogenophaga sp.; assembly: GCA_964428045.1. Taxonomy (GTDB): domain Bacteria; phylum Pseudomonadota; class Gammaproteobacteria; order Burkholderiales; family Burkholderiaceae_C; genus Hydrogenophaga. Next base: position 22,910 of record CAYRWN010000016.1, read on the forward strand.
GGAGCAGCGCTTTGACCGCTGGATCGATGCCGGCGGCCCGCAGGAACTGCTGCACGCCGCCATCTTCTTCGACCTCCGGGCGCTGAGCGGACCTGCCGACTGGGTGGAGGCCTTGCGCGCGCGCATCCTGACCCGGACCCAGGCCTCACCGCGGTTGATCCGGCAGATGACCCAGAGCCACCTGGAGCACCCGGTGCCGCTGAACTGGCACGGCGGGATCGATGGCCGCAAAGAGGGCGCCCACCGGTGGTTCGACCTCAAGCTGCAGGGTTCCGCCCTGCTGGTGGAAGGCGCACGGATCGTGGCGCTGGCCCATGGCGTGGCCGCCACCAACACCCGCGAGCGGTTGCTGGAAGCCGGACGGGTGATGGGTGCACCGTTGGCCGAGTACGAAGGCTGGATCAGTGCCTTCGACTTCCTGCAGATGCACCGCATGGCCCTGCAGAGCGGTGCGCAGGCGAACCCGGAACACCCGAACCGCATCGACCTGCGCGGCCTCAACGCGGTGGACCAGCGCGTGCTGCAGGCCAGCCTGCGCTCCATCAGGACGCTGCAGCAGCGCCTGACCCTGGACTACCTGCGCTGACCGCGGCCGATCGCTCCGGATGGGTCACTGCGCCGTTTCAGCGCTTGGCCCCGTAAGCGCAGTGGTTCGGCCGCGGTCCCACCTGCGGGTGCAGGCGGCAGGTGTCGGGCCGCTGGGCGTACACCGTGCAGCGGCGCGTGCGCGCGTCCAGCCAGAGGCAGTCGCCGCTGGCGCGTCGTGCGACGGTGAAGACTTCGCGCTTGGTGTTGTAGCGCTCGATCAGCCCGGCCTTCTCCAGCCGCCTGGCGATCTGCCTGGCCGCCTCGTGTTCGGCCTCGAACGCATCGACGACACCCAGCCGCACCAGATCGGGCAGCCGCACTTCCAGCGGCATGGTGCAGCAGTTGGCCTGGCAGCTATCGCACATCCCGGCGCGGTAACGCGTCCAGGTCTCGGTGCGATCGACGTCAACGATGTGGATGGGCGATCTCACGGGCGTTTGTACCGGCACAAAGCAGAACGCCCAGCGGGTGCTGGGCGTTCCTGGATTTGGTGGAGGAGTTTAACACTCCGTCAAACTTTCCTCAATAACGCCTGCGGGCTGCTGCGCAAGCACGCGGAGTCAGGCGGCCTACCCACATGTCGTGTTAGCGCATCTCTACCAAGCCAACACCCCGCAGCCACTCCATCGGCAACTCATTCGCTTTCAAATCTGTAGTACGAGTCGGCCCAGGGATTTTGTTCCTCCAGAAAACATACTCGACCATCCCATTTGGCGCACCAAAGGTCTCATACACAGTCGGCATGATCGGCACATGGTCTCCAAACCAGCATAGGCTGGCCGGTCGTTCGCATCGATCAAGCGTCTGACGTAGTTTCGCGATCATCTGATCTGCATTGCGCAAGTGGCGAAGGTAAACGGTCAGATCGTCGCAGCCATCTGGAGGCGCTGTGGTGTAGAGCGCATCGATATCGCCAGGTGCCACCCGCTCGAGGTGCAGCGGCCCATGGTTCTCCATCGTGATGACGAAGACAAATACCGGATCCCTGGACTCACGCAAGAGTGCGGCAACCTTGTCGGCCACGGCTGCATCGCCGATGTAAGGGCCGAAGCGCATCGTGTCGTCGAATGCGCGAATATCCAGAAACTCGTCGAAGCCTAGCCGTGGGTATACGCGGTCGCGCTGATAAAAGCTCGCCGGGTAAGGATGTATGCAAATGGTGCGGTAGCCCAAGCGTTTCAAATACGTAGCCAACGATGGCAGCCCCCAGCCACCCGCAACCGCCCGATACGGATTGAAGCGATGCACGCCCAGCCTATCCTCGGCTATCCCAGTGAGAAAAGCGAACTCGGTACGAACCGTATTGGCGCCCCAGGCAGGCACCTTCAACTTGCCGTGGGCCACAGCATCGTCCCGCAGGCGATCGAACTCAGCCAGCACATCGTTACGAATGCCTGGATAAAGTGATCTGGGGTCGAAGAACGATTCGCTTTGTACCGCAACCAGATGTGGCAAGTCGCCCTGGATAGACTCCGCAAGAAGAAAATCGAAAGGGGATGCGACCGCCAAGGGTGTATTTTCCTCTTCGGCATATCGCCAGAGTAATGCCAGGAAACCGAGTGTTCTTACATCCTTGTCGGGATCGAAACTGACAGGCAGCGGGCCACGAGTCGCGACAAACAGGAGTACCAAGCCAACACCGGCGACGACCGCAATGCCGCCCAGCTGGCCAGACCAGTCAAACCGTTGTTCAGGCGCCACCTCGCCCCAGAGTCCGATGCCCACGGCCAAAACAAAGCCTGCTACCGCGCCGAGGAACTTCCACCAACCCAGAAACGGAATGTAAAGGCGTGGATGCCGGATCGCATCGGTGAAGTACTCGTAGTCCTGGAAAACGAAGGGCTCGCGCAAGGCCTTGAACTTGGCATTGTTCACCAGCACCAGCATCAGCATAAAGGCCGACACGGCGGCGGCGGCGAACCAGGGGCGCCCCAGCACCAGGGTCAAGGCGGCATGGGCGGACAACCACAATCGGCCATGCAAGGCCCACGCGGCCCAGGGCCGCACCAACGACGGGCGCGGCATCATCAGCCGCTCGATCACGACAGACAACGCCAGCCCCGCCACCGATGCAGCAAGCACCGAAAGGAACGGCGCCTCAATCACCATGTCCGCCATACCCCAGCCAGCGCACGATGAGGGTTGAGACAGCCGCGGGCAATACCGCCAACCACCAAGTCCCCCAATTCAATGGGAAGGGAAAGCTGATACGGGCTTTGTCGCGCTCCAAGCCGTGCCGGATTGCCTTCGCTGCCCGTTCTGGTGTGCATAAAAATGGCTTCGGCCCGGGCATATCGTCGCACATCGGTGACTTCACATAGCCCGGCATGATCACGTTGACCTTGATCCCTTCCGGTGCCAGCCAGCCGCGCAGCGATTCACCGTACGCCTTAAGTCCGGCCTTGGTCGCGCAATAGGAGGGAGTCACAGGCAGACCAAAATAGGCAGCCAGAGAACTGACCAATGCAATTTGGCCACTGCCTCGCGCTCTCATGGCCGGCAATACCGCCTGAACAATCGCCATCGCCGCCTTCAAATTGACATCCAATAACGCTTCGACCTCAGCCCACGGTTCTGGCTCGCCCGCCGGACCGATATGGGTGTTCATACCGGCATTGATGACCACGAGGTCAAGCGGACCCAGACCCACCAACCAACCTCTCAGCTCGGCGAAGTCGCGCATGTCGAGAAACTGCGTGTACACCTTGGCTCCCTTTGCGCTACAGGTGGCAGCGACCTCCAACAAGCGCGCTTCGTTTCGACCGTGCAAGTAAAGCGTTATGCCCGGCCGGGCATAGACTTCAGCCAACGCCCCACCGATCGCGCTGGTTGCACCGGTAATGAGTATGCGGGCCGGACCGGTCATAGCAAGCTTTCCAGGGGCGAACGGTCGGCAATTAGCACACGAGCACTGTTCTCTACGGCAAGCGCCACTCCGGTCGAACAATAGAACCCGCCGTTGATCTGGGTTGCATGCATCACGCAACGCCTAAATCGCCCAAAGAAGTCACCATCTGGCGGAACACTGCTCCGCCAAAACGCGTCTAGCGGCAACTGGCAGGTGAGTCCAGGCAAGTTATAGATTGGGTCACCCAAAGTATGGGTCGGCGTGCCCTGTTCTAGAGCGATCATGCCGACTGTGCTATTCACCGTCACCACGCCACGGGCATTCGCCACGAGCGCCATCAAATCGCCTTCTTCGAGATACTCCACCCGACCACGTACCGCGAAGCGCCGCTCGCAGTTGCGAATAATGGACTCAAAATTCATCAACCCCGAATCGAGCGGATGATTCTTGATAATGATTTTCGCGTCTGGTGGTGAATGGCGAGAGAAGGACTCCAGCACATACTCGATCACCTCGCCCATGTGCTCGAAGCGCGAATGGTCGCGAATCTGGGCATCCGTATTCAGCTGAAGCGGCAACAGGTAGTAGGGGATGCCAGCGGCGGCGATATCCAGCGCACGCCGCAATTCTTGCCGTCGGATCAAACTTAGCCGAGCGAAGCGTCGAACATAACTCGCGTACTCCATTGGAGCCGTCACGCCAGCATGCGTTCGATAATGAGGAAACCCTAGTGGATTTGCCAAACCCGCGAGGTGATACGCCACGTCATGAAGCGCGCGCTTGTAAAACGGTGAATGAAAAGCCACCGGCTGAGACGGCTCGGGTAGCCACCGTCCAACCTCACTGAACCAATCAGGATCACGCGGTAGCAGCGAATGTCCATTCACGCCATCGCGCTCCAAGGTCACCCACCAGGGCCGGAAATACCCCTCCTCAAACACATGGGTGCGCACCCCGTAAGCCTCACTATGCGCGATGGCGGGCCGATGCACCGGCCGCCGGTCGCCAAAGAGCACTTGGTCGGTAATGCCATAGCTACGATATAGCGCCCCAAAATAATCCGGCAAGTCCTCTAGGTGGCCACGGAACCAATAGTCATTATTGCCCCGCCAGTACAACGCGTCACCTGCACAGAAGTTGACGCGATGCACCGAATGGCCCTCATTCGTCAGCCGATATGACAAGTGGGCGAAAAAAGGTGTGCACGGCCCCTGCAGAAAGAGAAATGACCGCCTCAAGTTACTTCCACTGCACCCCGAGGGATTGCGTCAAGAAATCTTCGATCTTCTCGAAATGGCGCTCCCATGTTGGGGCCAGCCAGCCAGCCAGCCTAGCCTTTTGCGCAGCACGACGCGGGCTATTATTTTCAGCATAATTAAGCACTGCTTGGTACCAGCCCTCCCCGTCTATAGGATCAAGATAGTCAGGAACATCTCCCGCCAGCTCGCGAAAAACCGGTAGATCACTGGCGATAACTGGGGTGCCTGATGACAAAGCCTCTACCAAGGGAATGCCATAGCCTTCAGCGAAGGAGGGAAATAATAAAGCTAAAGCATTGGCCACCCAATTTCCCAATACTTTGTCATCACAACCTGAAATTTCAATGACATATCCCCTTAATACCTCGCAACGCTCGAGCATATCTACTACCTGTTCACACTCCCAGCCGCGCTGACCAATGACAACCAAGCGTGGAGAATCGCCCCCATAAATATTGACCAATCTCCGCCACAGATTAAGCAGTAATAGATGATTCTTGCGAGGCTCGATAGTCGCAACTATCACAAAATAAGGCTCTCTCAAGGGGCATCCGTTACCGGTTACCAAAAAACTAGGTGGCGCAAGATGTGCGGCGATCATTTGTGGAACAGCCAAACCCAAAGAATCTGCATAAGATGCGAACTCCTTCCCAGTAGTAACTGAATTCACAACGACCCCCCGGCCTGTTTCAAGTATCGTTCGAAGCCTGCGATGATGTCTTTCCAACTCACCCGGCCGACAATACTCAGGAAAGGTTAAGGGAATCAGATCATGCAGAAAATATATGGGTTGCAACCCATAACGACGAACTTGTCTCCCATAATCTTCGCTCTCGATCCCACAATGCCCAGTATTGATTAGTATGTCGCCACCAGATGGCCGTTGCCAATTCAGTACTGTTGACTTGCCAATCAGCCAAACTATCAATTGCCGAATACTTGCATCATGCGAAAGTAAACTATCGAACAAACGCGTGGAGTCTGCATAACTCAACACCAACCAGCGTCCAGAAAACCGCACCAAAGCCAGGGCTCGACCTCTGAAATACGATACATAAGCCAACCCGACCCGATCGATACCGGTAGGCGACCGTGCCCGCATAGCGCGATCCAGCAAACGTGTAACGTCGATCAGCATACGAATTCAGTCCAGTAGTTTGTTCTGATTCAGGGCACATTGCCTAGATCGTCACCGCCCCAAATTCACCAAACCACTCACCGAGAAAATTGACGACGTTAGGATATTGAGGAACTTCTGCAACTCCGCCGCCGGCGCATTGGCCACATACACCACGTCCTTGTTCTTCATCGGGAAGTTCTGCGCCACCAGGAAAGCGCGCGGGTCTTTTAGATCCACCCGGTACACCACCGGCACCTTGCCCTCCGGCGTTTGCGGCAGGGGCTGGCCTTCGGCCTTTATTACCCCCGGCTCTTCAAAGCGGAAGATGAATACCCCGCGCGCATCGGCCTGGGCATCGCGCACGCCGGCCATTCGGCCCAGCGCCTGCGCCAGCGTAATGCCCTGCGCCTCGAAATTCACTTCTTCATTTTTGCCCGTTGCACCCAAGGCCGTAAAGCTCAACGGTTGGAACAAGGCCGTCACCACATCGCCCGGCTGGAGATAAACGTTTTGCTTCGGGTCCTGAATCACGCTATCGAGTGGCATTGCCATCACTTTGCCGCCACGGCTCAACTGAAGCGTAATTTTGCCCACCGGCTGACGAACACCGCCCGCAGCAGCAACCGCATCCAGCAGCCGCTCGCCTTTGGCCGTGAGCGGCATGCGCGTGCTGGCCGCCACCTCGCCCACCACGGTGACGTTCTGCGTCGCATTGCGGATCACACGCACCAGCACTTGGGGCTGGTTAGCCTTGCCCTTCAAGCGCATTACCAGATCACTCTCGATCTGCTGTGGCGTTTTACCTGCCACCGGCACCGTACCGGCGAAGGGCACATTGATCACACCGTCGGTATTCACGATCTGCTCAGGGAAAGTCGTCTGGCGAGTCGAAGTCAGACCGGCGCGCGGATCAACTACCGCCACCCCGAACAGGGCAGCCGGCGGTGCCTCCCACACCGAAACCTCCAGTACGTCACCGGCGCCGACCACATAACCCGGCGGTGCCTTGACCGAGAGCACTTCGGCGAAAGAATCCGCTCGCTGCGCGGCGAGCACACGACGGGCAACCGCATCGCTGACCTCGACAACGGGAATCGGCGAATCGATTTTTTCCTGTTCGACCACCTGCGCCACGCTGGGGCCGGATGAGGGGAGCCAAGAGGGGAATGTGGAACAGCCAGTCAATAAGGCAGCTAAAGTCATGCCTACCATACGACCAAATGAGGGCAGTCTATCGAGGTTCATTGTGGTTATCCGAAGCCGTGTTGATTAAATAAATCTTTTTGCCTTTCGCGACATTTCGATTTAATTCGCCGAGGATGCGAAATTGCCGATACTCCTTCAACCACGTATCTGTCGCCGGTTTAACCTCAGGCCAATCTGGATGGCCATAATCGTCAACGACAACGACTCCATTGAGCATCATTCGCGGGGTAATGGTAATCAAATCCTGGTAGCACTCTTGAAAAGCGTGCCCTCCATCAACGTGCGCGAACCGCAAATTCACATCGGAGGGCAATTGCATACTCGCACTATTGCCCTCCAGGAACATCAACTGAGATGAGGCAATGTCCGGGTTTATTTTTAGGATATTTTTTTAACTTCTTCAACACTCGGATACTCAGGGTAAACATCATTTGCCGGCAGGGAGAAAACATCAGAAACAATCAGCCTTTCTCCCGGCTGAACAAAGAATGACATGAATGAAGCCGACCGACCTTTCCAAGAACCAATTTCAAGCAAGTCGCCCGTGATTCCCATCAGCGCTTGCATCCTGAGCACCAATTGAAAATGCTGCGCATCGTCATAATTGAAAAATCCTGGAATCTTTTCCGCGCGCAAATACAGCTGTAGGGCATCACCAGGGTTGGCATATGGCACTGCCATTCTCAGATCCTTTCGAAGATGTCCGCGCCCCAGAACGACCGAAGACTGCGGCGCATCCGGCTGGGCACCTTCTTCACTTCGATCATAGGGGATCGAGAACACGGGATATTAAGCAAGCGAACGATTTGAGCCCAGAACTTATGGCTGTAAATCTCCGAATCGATCGTCAGGTATGCTCCCCCGCCAGCAGTAAAGTCCGTAAACACGTAAGGGTAGCGTGCGAAATGTCGCCCCTGCTTGTCGAAATAGGCGGCCTCGATCGACGTGCTGGACGTAATGCTGTAAACGTGCGTTATACCGTCACGAGCCAGTAAATGGTAGAAATTGGCATCCACCACTTCCGTGTTCGGAAACAAGCGCGTCAAGGTCAGGATAACCGGGTTATTGGGCGAGAAGGGGTGGGGTTTCACAAAAACACGCTCGTGCCGGCTACACATCTCGGTAAGCTGCGGCAGGAAGTCTTCGGCCTGCATCAGCCGGCCGTTGCGAATCAGCACTTTGTCATCGGTGGTTTGACCGCAGAACAGGGCCGCATCTTCTACCCCATTGCATTGCGGCACGGGCGGCAAACGCACCAGGGTCGCACGCGCCAGGCCCGCATGAAGGCGGATTTCATCTTCCCTGACCACCCATTCCTGCAACGCCTCGGCAAGTCCGCCGACATTGGAGCGAACGCCAAAAATCAGGTCATCCATGAAGCGCACGGGATGGATGGTGAAATCGACATAAGGTACATCAAGCGTATCCAAGGCTTGCCGGGTGAACTCAGGCAGCTCGAACCCGATGACCAGCGCGCCGCCAAATTCGGCGTCAAACATTGCCATGTCACGGGCTGAAGGGCTCTGTTGATAAAACGAAATCCAGCTCTCGAACGATCGATCAAGACCATTGGCCTTATAAACTTGGGTGGCCAGACAATTTTGACCGCCTGTGTAATAAAGCGGCTGCATTGGCAGATCAATGATCATTTGCAGAGGGGGGCGTATCAGCTGGAATAACCATTCGATATTTAGCCTCTGCGGGTCAATGTTTTTATCATCACCAACCCTAAAAATATCACCTGTAACTACAATTCGATTCACTCTGTTCATCAGAGGCTCCGCACCAATGCCATCAGCGGGGCAAAACTGGCCCCAGGGCTAAACTGTTCCTGCGCGGCTGCCAGGGCTTGGCGCGCCAGTGATTCACGCCCCTCCGGGTTGTGTGCCAGTCGCAACACGGCATCGATAAACTCGCTGCGACTGCGGGCGAGGATCACACCACTATTCTCCGGATCGTCGATGCCCACCGCGCCTTCTGGCGAGGCGATCAGCGGCTTGCCGTGGGCGAGGGCCTCGACAGATTTGATCTTGAGCCCACCACCATGCATGATGGGGTTGACCATCACATCGCAATGGGCGTAGGCCGCATCCAATGCGGGCACGAGGCCGTGCAAGGTTACGCCAGCATCAAGGGGTTGATCGCGCAGTTTTTCGCACACATTGCCATAGACATGCATTTCGATGGCAAACTGACTGACCACCGGCCAGACTTCATGCAAAAACCATCCCATGGCCTCCGCATTTTCATTGCTGCCGCCACCCACAAAACCCAGGCGCAGGTTACCGCTTCTGCGCGCCTTCAACCTCGCGGTCAAGGTGTCGCTAACGCTTTCCACCCCATGCGGACAGCACAAGACGATCTTGTTCGGCAGAAGACGCGCCATCCACCTGGCTTCTTCATTCTGAATGGCCATAAGTGCGTCAAATTTTGCCAAGATCGCCATTTCATCCTTCAATGTGATCGAGACCCCCGTCTTTAAGCCTTGCGTTGCAAAGCGATACTCCCTGGGCGCCATCAGGTCGTGCGTATCGAGAATGCTTGTGGCCTGGTAAGGCATGGCATCGCGCAAGTACGCCAGCCATAGATACTCAAAGATGACTGTGTCGTACCGAGGCTGTTTTCTCAAAAACAGGGCGAGCGACTTTCCAAAGATGTCGTGGCGTGCCCGTTTCAATCCCGCGTGGGCAGGTATGCTGGTCTTAAACGGTACATCTTTGGCTGTGGCTTCATAGCCTTTGTAGCTGACAATGACGCCATCCAGACCGGCTGCCGCAATCGCTTTTCCGCGATCCGGCCAAATCGAACCGAAAAAGAAAACCTGACAGTCAAACTCTGCCCGCAACGCCCGGCAAAGCGACAGAATACGGGAATGGTTGCCGACCCCGGGCTCCCAAAACGGAATGTCCGTCACCAACAACACCCGCTTGCGGCGCAAGTGGGTGATGCTGCGAGTCGATAGCGCATGAAGCAGACCATCAAACTGTTGATCAATGCGCTGCTGGTAGGCATTCAGACAGTCAAGGGTCGCATCCCTGAGTTCAGGCAAACGCTTCTGAGGGTCACTAGCAATCTCCTCAAGATGGTCGATCAGGCTTTCGATACTGTCGCAGGTGTGCTCGGGAATGGAGGTTGGCAGCCCAACGCTGGCCGGTGCCGTCGCAAGAAATGGAACACCATGCCGCAAGGCCGAAAGCGTTTTGATTTTGAGGCCAGTTCCATCGATCATCGGGTTAATAAAAAGATCGATCTCGTTGAAAAAATCACGCTCATTTTCAACGAAGCCCCAACATTCGATATCGGGGTCCTCGACGATGTTGCAGATATTGCCCGCCAAAACCAGTTTCACCTTTTGGGCCAGCGCGGTGCGGTTGCGGAATGCCGCGAAAAAGACTTCCAGAGATTTTCTGTTGAGCGAATTGACCGAGCCGAGATAGCCAACGCGTAACAAACCCGCCTTCCGCCTGCCATGTGGCAGCAGGTTGATTTCAACGGGATGCCCCAACTCCATGACGCATTTCGACGTGATTGACTGAAAGAAAGACTTTTCATCCTCCTGGATGGCCAGGATAAGATCGGCCCGGTCAAGCGCAATTTTTTCTTGCCCAGGCGTCGTGTAAAAAAAGTCGGGGAGCAGATCGTTACGCCGCAAGAGATCCGCACGGTCACTCATGCGATCATGGCAGTTGAGAATTTTCAGCACCCGCCCATCAAATAGAGTCAAAGCCTTGCTGAGAAATACGTACTCGCAAATGACGGCATCGTAATTCTTTTGCGAAGCCAGATATCTTACAGCAGAGGCGATATCTTCGTTAAACCAATCATCGATGCCCCAGCAGTCGCCTTGAGTCTTTTTTCTATTGTGCGCCTTGTGAGGGATGACAACGACTTCTGACCAAAAGCCGCGCATGGCATCAATAGCGTCGGGACTTGAACCGCGCCATTCTTGGTCGTAAAGAAAAAAAGTAACCGAGTGTCCTGCAGACAGTATCCGACTGCCCAGCGCATGAATGTGCGCCCGATTCCCCGCATTTTGCGGGTGAGAGGGCGTGGGTGATATCCAGAGGATGTTCATGGATTAACCTGGGAGCCTCGTCAATCGGATGTGGTCAAGCATGATGGCCAATCTTCGATCATCCGGGAGCCCGTTTTCGCGTGGCGTCTTCAACTTGCTGAATTCAAATTTCATCGACCAGAAAGGCAACCGATAAGTCACTGGCACATCGACTTCTGCAACGAGTTCACAAGGCAGGCCCTGCCCGTTTCGTTGCAGTTGTAATGCTGAGCCGTTAAAGCTGGTGCGCATACCATCAATGATTCCGCCATCGATTTCACTGACCACCGAAATTTCAAGCTGGTATTTCCCATGCCCCAATGCGGGAACTTGAATGCTGGATTGATTTTCAGGGCCGGCCCAGCGGCCTGTCGGCTCCGTGTGCCACCAGTTTGTCCCGGTGATATCACCTCGCATGTCAATATCAAGGACATCCGGCCGGACCACCTGAACAGGCTCTGGGGTGGCAATATTAAAATTTGGATCGCGATAACGCACTTTCTCGACGTAAGCGGCTTTCAGGTAGTACATTTCGGCTTTCATTTCCGACAGCACGCCGAGTAGAAAATCGAGCTGCTCTTTGGTCTCCAGATTGGAAACCTTCTGAGACAACTCATCCCGATATCGCCCAACGATGAGGTCGTCAACGAGTTTTTGTCGCAAAGATGCAAGATCGTGGTCGAGAAACGGCTCGATGCTCGACAGGATCTCCGAACGGTCATTTTGATGTTTTGACATTTTTTTAACTCCAAAGCCAATTAGTTTCAGTCGCGATGGCAGTAATTGACTCGCAGCCTCTCGGACACCCCGTAATCTTCGGGACGAAAATAGAAATTTATTTTTCATTTTTCCGCAGGTCTTTCATAAGCGCCACTTGGTTACTGCTTGCGAAAGAAGATAAAAACCCCAAGTTCGCCACCATGGTCAGTGAATTCGATATGGAGTCGACGAACGCCCGCGCTTTGCACCAGAAACAGAATATCATTCAAAACATACGGATTCATCTGCATTTCCGGATCAGCCCCAGGGGGCAATGACGTTTGCGCAGGCAAGGGCTGTTTTTCAATCGCCGGCGGCGGGGGCATGCCATAGGTCTCTGCATGAATTTGCTTGCCATACAAAATATGGATCGCCCCCACTCCCGCGGGTGCAATCAAATCGAGCAGCCGGCGAAATATCACGCGCCCCCGCTCGGGCGGAATATGCTGGAACACGATAAACGAATGCACGAGGTCGTATTCCCCGGTCAGTCCGGAAAGTTCATCATCGGACATCAGCAGCCGGACATTACCCAGCCCGCGGGCGGTGCAATTCCTGGCCGCCTCGTCCAGCATGCTGCGGGAAACGTCGAGCCCGACGACTTGCTGCGCGATCTGCGCGAACGGAACGACCAGACGCCCCGCTCCACACCCGAAATCGACGACCGAATTTGGTCGGAAGCCGGGGGCGATGTAGGTGTGGATCATCTTCATCACGTAGTCGACATGTTGGCGACCTGATTCGAAGAACTCCGTCAGCGCCTGATCGTCAAGCTTGGCGCGCCTGAACTTTGGGTTGGTAATCACGCCGAAATAGGGATCGCGACGTCCCCATTCTTCCCAGGCAAGATCGGTGCTCATCATCTCTGTCATAACTATTCGCTCGCTATCTTTTGAAGAAATGCCTGCCACTGAGGCATAACACGATCCGGCAGGTATCGGGCTGACACGGCAGCCCCCTTGCTGATCAAATCGTCACGCCTTGCGCTGTTTTCGGGATCAATGACCGAGGCAATGGCCTGAGCGCAATCCTCGATTGAATAGGGGCTGAAATACTCCGCGGCGTCATCATAGATTTCGCGGTGAACGGCGATATCAGATGCGACGACAGCGCCCCCGCAGCGCATAGCCTCGACACCGGAAAAATCAAAACCCTCCCCGAAGCTGGGGCAAACCGTGGCACGCGCATGTTTGTAGAGCAGCCGCAATTCTGGCGCAGGCACGTCCGTAAGAACGAAGAGTTGCTGCCGCTTAATCCAGGGTGCGAACTTCCCGACGATCGGCTCGTTATCCCAACCCAGCATGCCGACCACGACCAAATTCAGGTTAGTGAAATGCTCAGTTCGTAGCTTCTCCCATGCAGCCAACAAAGTGAGATGGTTTTTTCTAGGCTCAATGGTGGAGACCATCAGCAGGTAATCAATCGCATCGCCGCCAATCCCACTCCTATCAGCCTTAAGTATCTTTTCCCCTCCCTGAACATTTGTATTGCGACGGGTAAAGATGATCTCGGGCACACGCAAGGACGAGGATTCCTCTGGAAAGTAGTGCGGCGAAATCATGTTGTGGATGGTGACGGCACGCTCCTCGACTTCTGGAAAGATCGATATCAGGTCCTGCCTCGTTGCATCGGAGACACAGGCGAAATATGCCCCATGCTGCACGTTGTTACGCAACGCATGGTAGTGCGACGCCCGATGGAATGCCCGATCCGAAATCGTGTGCGGCATGAGCAAAGGGATGGCATCGTGGTAGCGCACAAGAAGTCGGGTTTGGGGCGAAACGATACCCGGGTAGGGTGTTTCGACAATCATGACCTTGAATGCCGAGGTATCGAGACGCGGATAAAGGGCGTAACCCAGTTGATTGGTGATCAAGGCGCACTTGTGCATCGCAGTCCACGGTACGCGTGCTACCCGGAAGTCCGCGCTTGTGACGGAGTCGAATGCATCGATGGGCAGGGTTTTCGCAAATAATCGCCGCCACAGGAAATCGCAAAACTGAGTTGCTGAGAATCGGGTTAGTCGCTCCTTGAGGCCAAAAATTCGACGTACCGCCATCCAGAATGCCGCAACGTAAGGGTTGAATTGCGTCTGTTCCAAAGACACCACGATCCGCGACAACCTGTTGATCTGCTTGTGGCGCGGGACATTTTTTGGCTCCAAATTGTCCGGTAAGCCCTTCGCCAGCACATGAGTACTGCTTTGAATGAGGCCATCGACTTCAAAATCGGGCAGCGAACGAAGGCTGCTGAACAATAGCCGCGTCTCCTGCGGTATACCGGCATGGCCATCCAGCGCCGGGCGCATTTCGAGAAGAATTTTCAAGGCATCCATTTCAGTTCTGCATGATCGCGTTGTAATACTCGTAGGCCTGATCGACCGAGGGAAATGGATGCAACTTGCCCCCGTTCAGCACGTAGGCAGATGTGCAGTAGAGTTTGATCACGTTCGGATCGTGACTGACCAGGATGAAGCCCCGCTCCTTCCGCTTGTGGAGCAATTCGTAATGGCTCCTTTCATGAAAACGGACGTCCCCGACCACCATAGCTTCGTCGATCAGGAAACAGTCAAACTCGATGGCCATCGATAGCGCAAACGCCAGTCGCGTCATCATTCCATTCGAATAGGAGAGAACCGGTTCGTTCAAATACTCGCCCAGTTCGGTGAATTCCTGGATATACGGTATCAACGGCGCGTGGTCGACACCATAAACCCGGCAGACGAACTTGAGATTGTCGAGCCCGGTAAGGTGAAGCTGAAATGCTCCGGTAAACGCCAAGGGCCATGAGACGCTCATGCTGCGTCGAATCACCCCGTCCGTTGGCGACTCTGCGCCGCTGATGATCCGTATCAGGGTTGACTTGCCTGCCCCGTTGCAGCCGAGGATGCCCACTCTCTCGCCCTTGTGCACGGTCATGCTTACGCCATCCAGTACGGTGTGCCAGCCCCGGCGCGTACGGTAACGCTTGTGAATGCCATCCAGTTCAAGCATGCTCAACTCCGCCTGTCACTGATTTTTCGCACCATCCAGAGACCGATCAGCGTCATCACCAGATTGCAGGTGGCAAAGTACATGGGCGATTCGTAAGTGGGCACCAGATCGCCGAAATAACCGTGACGGATCATTTCAACGCCATGTACCATGGGCAGCCACAAGACGGCGTCTTGCGCCGCCTTGGGAAGCCAATGAACCATGAATATCGCGCCGGAAAGCGGAAACATGATGTAAGTAATGATGGGCCAGGTGCGTTCGATCGTTTCGGATATCTCTGAAAGCACACCAATAATCAACGCCAGTCCCATGGAAAACCACGCCAGCAATAACCAGCCGCCGATCACCAGAAGGATATCTCTTGGCATATGAATCGCCTCAATGCCGACAAAGAAAATGGTCAGCAGCACCAGCGATGCCGTCGCCCCAACCCATTCAAGAACAATGCGAGAAATATAAACAGCGAACGGTCGCACATTACGGTGATACAAAAGCGGGCGATTGGCGCCAATAGCCATTGCACAACGCGAAGTTGTATTGCGCCACATCAACACCGATGAATAACCGGTGATGGCAAAAGCCAAAATTGGAATGTTGGACACCGTATGAAATTTGAGCGTATACCAGAGCGCTGCCACACCCAAGGTGAAGAGCATGGGTTCGAGCATGAGCCAGAGCACGCCCAAGCCGCGCCGGCCATAGCGCGTAATAATCTCGCGCAAAAGCAGGGCGTGGACGACGCGTAGCTGGATGGCAAGCGAGCGGACGAGTGGGGTCTCTACCACTGCGCTCAATCCTGATGCTCCTTGATGCCGGCGATGAGCATGGAAAGTACACCCCAAACAATCAGGCCCAAAACAAAGACGGCGAATATGGTGCGCAGTCGGCGCGGCTCCATTGCAGCATCCGGTAGGCTGGGCTGGGCAATCCGTTCGAGGTAAAGCTGCTGGCGCTGGGCCTCGTTGCGCGCCTGCTCCAACGAAACGAGCGCGCTGGCGAGTTGCTTGTCGGCAAACTCTTTTTCCAGGGCCAAGCGCTGAAATTCGGCCGCCTTACTGGCGAGGGATCTACTACCACCGGCTACACGAGCGGATTCGAGATCGATTTCCGTTTGTAGCATCTGGATGCGTTGTTTGAGCACTGGGATTTGCGGGTTTTCCTTAGCCAGTAGTTGCACTTGGGCCATCTGCGATTTGGTGGCGATCATCTCTTCTTGAAGCTTAGCGATCTGCTGCAGAGGGATAGCCGATTGCTTTTCCGGGTCGATCACCCCTTTTTCGTTGCGGTAGCGAGCGAGCGCTAGTGCTGCGAGTTTGGCCTTGTTTTCAGCTATGGATACTTCGTTGGCTGCGAAACGGATCATGTCCTGGCGACCACGTTCGTTGAGTTGATTGACCAAGGCTTCACTCATTTCGAGCAGGCGTTTGTTGATTTGCTGCGCTTCCTCGGCGCTAAATGCGCGCACTGTCACCGTGGCGATAGAGGAAACAGGATCCAGTTGCACGCCAACCATTTTCTGATAATAGCGGTGCATGTTTTCGAAGCTATCGTCCCAATCGAGGCCAGGGAAACGGCTGAACACATCCCCTTTGTTAAACGCTTCATGCAGTTTAAGATTCTCATTAAGCGTACGCAAAGCATCGCGCGAGAGCATGAAGTCTCGCACAGTGAAGCTATCGTCTTGAGAGCGCGAGAATCCTGTGCCCTTGAGCAGCATGCCCAGCGGAGACGCTGTCTGCCGCTCCGGGCCGCGTACAACAAAGCGTGATTCGCTGATGTAAATATCAGCGGCAATGAAGCCGAAATAGACGATGGCTGCCAGTGTCGGCAATGCAACGGAAAGCCAAAGAAGCCTGTGTTTCTGCCAGTATTGGCGAAATCTTAATGAATGCATAAGTCCTTCAGGCGGAGACGTCATATTCATGGTAAATCGCTTCGGGTCGGGCTTGAGTTATCCGAGGCGGCGAGTTGCGATTGGATGCGGCCATAAATATCCTCGAAACGCACGATATCGTCTTCACCCACATAATCTCCGCTTTGAACTTCAATCATTACCAGCGGCAGTACGCCCGGGTTGGCGACGCGGTGACGGTGGCCGGCGGGAATGTAAGTGGATTCGTTGGCGGCGACAAATACTTCTTTTTCGCCATTGACGACTTTGGCCATGCCTTGCACAACGATCCAGTGTTCGCTGCGGTGGTGGTGCATCTGCAGGCTGAGGCTAGCCCCGGGTTTGACAATGATTCGCTTGATCTTGTAGCGGTCGCCTTCTTCGAGCACGGTGTAGTCGCCCCATGGGCGGTGCACAGTGCGATGCAGCTTGTGGACTTCGTGGCCGCTCGCCTTCAGTTCGTTGTAAAGATGTTTGACGTCTTGCGCACGCGCCTTGTCCGCGACCAGTAGGGCGTCGGGCGTATCGACGATGATGAGTTCGCGTACGCCGACTGCACCCACCAGGCGTTCGTCGCTTCGGATGAAGCAGTTCTCGACATCATGCAGCAAGGCCTCACCTTGCACCCGATTGCCATTCACATCGGGCGCGGACAGATCGCCCAGCGCCGACCAGGAGCCGATGTCGCTCCAGCCGATATCGCAGGGCACGACCGCCACGCGACTGGATTTTTCCATGACCGCGTAGTCGATGGAGTCTTCGGGCACCTTCTCGAAAGATTCTGCCGCGAGTTCGCATTGCGAGAAGTCTTTTCCTTCCGAACAGCGAGACTGGGCAAGACAGGCGCGCACGGCATCGAGAATCGAAGGGCAGTGCTGACGCATTTCTTCGAGCATGGTTGAAGCCTTGAAGCAAAACATGCCCGAGTTCCAGAAGAACCGGTTGGTTTCGAGGTAAGCGGCGGCGGCGGTGGCATCCGGCTTTTCGACGAAACGCAATACGCGGTTGCCTTCGGCCTCGATATAGCCGTAACCAGTTTCGGGCGCATCAGGTTTTATGCCGAAGGTAACGAGACTACCCTGCTCCGCCAGTTGCCGCGCCTCGTCAACCGCCCTGGCAAAGGCCGGCTGATCGGCAATCAAATGGTCGGCAGCCAGCACGAGCAGAACGGCATCGGGCTGTTTTTCCATGACGTGCAGCACCGCTGCCGCGATGGCCGCCGCCGTGTTGCGCCCGAAGGGTTCGAGCAGAAAGGAAGTCGGCAGGCGATTGGCGTTGACTTCGCGGTACTCGTCTTCGGTCTTAAAGAAAAGCTCCCGGTTGGTCACCGTGAGTATTTCCGTCACATCCGGCAGCTGCGCCCCACGCAAGAAGGCTTTCTGCAAGAGGCTTTGCCCGTCGCTCAAACGGATGAAGGGCTTGGGGTGCAGCTCGCGGGATACGGGCCAGAGCCTAGAGCCCGCGCCGCCGCACAAGATGACGGGAATGAGGGGATTGTGGCGCATTACACTAGCTCCTTGACCATTTCGACAGTCTTGCCGATTTGCGCTTCGGTATGCAGGTTGCTCAGGAAGAACCGCAGCCGTGCCGCCTTTTCTTCCACCGCCGGATAGACGATGGGTTGGACGTTGATGCCTCGCTCGAAAAGCCGATTCGAGAGTTTGGCCGCTTTGAGCGAACTGCCGGTGATCGCCGGCACGATGGCGAAGCCCTGGGATGTGCCGGTATCGAGGTAGTTCTCTTTCGCCAGCTTGAGAAACAGGCGGCCATTTTGCTGCAAGCGTGCAACGCGCTCGGGTTCCCTCAGCATGATCTTGAGCGCGGCGATCGATGCAGCCGCCAGAGGCGGGGCGATACCAACGCTGTAGACGAAACCCGGCGCGGCGTATTTGAGATGCTCGACCAGCGCCCGTTCGCCGGCGATGTAGCCGCCGCAACCGGCCAGCGTCTTGGAAAGTGTGCCCATCCAGATGTCCACATCCTTGCCAGCCACATCGAAATGCTCGTGACTGCCCTTGCCCGTTGCACCCAGCACCCCCAGGGCATGTGCCTCGTCCACCATCAAAAAACAACCATAGCGGCGCTTGATGTCGATGAGCGCGGGAAGATCGGGGATATCGCCATCCATGCTGTAGTGGCCTTCGACGACGATGAGTACGCGCTCGAACTGGCCTCGGATTTCGGCGAGGATCGCATCGAGCGCCCGGGTATCGTTGTGCGGAAAGCTACGCCGCGTGCTTCCCGAGAGCTTGACACCTTCGAGCACGCTGTTATGGATGAGCGCGTCGTGGATGACGAGATCCTTGGGCCCAAACAGATAGCCGATGGTAGAAACATTGGTGGCGTGACCGCTCACGAAAACGACACAGTCTTCAACCTCGTAGAGATCGGCCAGGGCTTCTTCAAGTTCGCGCTGGATTGGGCGTTCGCCGGCCACCAGACGACTGGCAGAAGCGGAGGTGCCATAACGATCGATGGCTTCTTTCGCGGCCTTGTTGATGGCAGGATGCCCTGACAATCCAAGGTAGTTGTAGCTGGAGAAATTGAGGTACTCCCGACCTTCGATGCGCGTGACCGCGCCCGCCACACCGTCGTGGGCGATGAAGAAGGGGTTGCGCAGCCCCAATCGATCCGCCGCCGCCTTGGGCACGAGCATTTTTTCGTAACCCGGGTGGCGGTCGAAACGGGTGAAAGCCTCCGGCACGTTCGATCGATGCATCGGGCGGGACACCGGCTGGGCGGCTACCGTGCCGCCGGCGCCAACTTTCTTGGCCAGGAAACGCTCGATGAGCTGCTGTTTGGCCTTCAGGCCAAGTGATGACTTGGTCATGCGGTGAGCCTCGTGCCATGTTTCTGCAGCGCACGCGCATCCACAACGATCTGCTGGATGTCTTCTGCTGCAAGCGTTTCACCGTGCTGTTGGGTTATGCCCTGAACCATGGCATCTACCGGATGGGCAGTTGCATCCGCCTGGTCGCTGCCGCCAAGCAGTCTTTCGACGATACGCTGAGTGACCTTTTCCGCCGTGGGCGATTCGTTGAGCATCATTACCGGCAGCTGGATACCAAAGCGTTGTTCCAGGCCCAGCGCCAGCTCGACCGCCATGAGCGAGTCAAGCCCCAGGTCGTGCAGGCTGCGTGTGGGATCGATACGGTCGGCACCGATGGCAAGAATTTCTGCAACTTCGGTCACGACCCATTGCTGGACGATGACGGTGACTTCTTCAGGCGATTTGCCAGCAATAAGCGTTTGGATATCCGCCTCGTTTTCCGATAGCCCAACGTTTTTAAGGCTGCGGTTGAGAATTGCAAAACGGCCACGCGTGGCGGAGGGCAGCAGACGTGCCAGCGTGTTCCAGTCGAAATTGGCAACCGCCAGCGAGCTGCCTTGGGACAGTATGTGTTCGAGTTGGTCCAGCGCCTGTCGGGTGCTCAACGGCGGCTTGCCAAGGCGCTGGCCCAAGCTGTCGCGCACCGCTTCGTTGCGGGTGAGATAACCGGCATCGCCAATGGGCCCCCAGCCGACGCAGACGGCGGGCAGACCCATGTTCCGACGCATTTCGGCCAGACCTTCCAATCCGGCATTGGCAGCGACATAGTTGGCCTGGCCCGGATTGCCGATGGCAGTGGTGATCGAAGAATAGAGCACGAAGTGTTCGAGCGGCGTGTCCAGCGTGGCCCGATGCAGGTTCCAAGCGCCCAGCAGCTTGGGGGCGACGACCGCTTCCATGCGTTGGGCATCGAGGTTTTGCAACAAGGCATCGTCAAAGACGGCTGCAGCGTGCAATACCCCCTTGATGGGCGGGCAGGTCTTGCGCGTTTGCTCGATCATTTGCACCACCGCTTCTGCATCCGTGATGTCGCAAGCCAGCGCCTGCACGTGGATGCCCTTGGCGGTGAAATCGTCGACCGCTTCCCTGGCACCCGGAGTATTCAGGCCGCGACGCCCGACCAGGACGAGATTCCCCACGCCATGCGCGGCCAGCCAGCGCGCTGACTCCAGGCCAAAGCCGGACAGGCCACCCGTCACGATCCAGGTGGAATCCTTGGCTAGCCGCAGCGGTGCTCGAGGCGCCACAGGCTGTTCGATCATCGGTCGGTGATCAGAGATCGAGACAACCACCTTGCCGATGTGCCGGGCTTGCTGCATGACACGGAAAGCATCGATCACCCGCTCTGCCGGGAACACGCGGCAAGGCAAGGGGGTGAGCGCCTCTTCGCGGAACAGGGACATGACCTCGCGGAACATGCGTGCCGCCAGTTGCGGCCGACCGGTCAGCAGTTGGTCGGCGTCAATGCCAAAGTAGCTGATGTTGTCCTTGAAGGGGCGAAGCCCAACGGGCGTGTTTTCGAAGAAATCGCGCTTGCCCAGCTCGAGGAAACGGCCAAAGGGTTTGAGTACGGAAAGATTGCGACGGATGGCTTCGCCCGCGAGAGAATTGAGAACGACATCCACGCCTTCACCGTTCGTGACGGCCAGAATGTCGTCAGCAAAGGCAAGCGAGCGCGAGTCGAAGACGTGATCAGCGCCCAAGAGACGTACGAAATCGCGTTTTTCTTCGCCACCGGCGGTGGCAAAGACTTCCGCTCCCAGATATTTGGCGAGCTGGATGGCGGCAATGCCTACGCCACCGGCACCACCATGGATAAGCACACGCTCATTGGGCTGCAGGTCGGCCAGATGCTTCAGCGCGTAATAAACCGTAAAGAACACGGTGGGCACTGTCGCTGCGGATTCGAACGACCAGGTCTCCGGCATCGGGGCTACGGCATCGGCACGCGTGACGACATGGCTTGCGAAGCAGGCAGAACCAAAGCCCATGACTTTGTCTCCCGGCCTGAAATCGCGCACACGCGGCCCGACGCGGCTGACGACGCCGGCGAATTCCAACCCCAGGCTTGCGCCAGCGAAACCCTTCTCCACCGCTTCGTCCGGCAACAGGCCCATGAGATACATGACGTCTCGGAAGTTGAGGCCTGTAGCCTGCACCTTGACTTCAATGGCTTCATCGGTCAAAGCCGCCTCTTCCTGCGGCAACCAGACGAGGTTGCGGAGCTGGCCGGGCAGATGGAAGTCGAGACGGAAGCGCTCCCCTTGTGCTGCGCGCCGGGTCTGAAGCTCTGAGACTTCCTGCATGACCAGGGTGTATCGGCCATTGTCCGTCAGCAGAATCTCGGAAGCGCCGTCGGGGCGAAGCAGCTCGTTTTCCAGTCTGTCGAGCTTGTCTTCACACGCCAGATCGATCAGCGTGCACTCGAGGGCGGGGTATTCGTTCATGACGACGCGAGCGAACCCCCAGAGCGCGGCTTGCTGCGGATTGGGAGGGGGTGCAGTAACTGACAAGTTCGAGGTCAGCGCACGACCGCGGGTAACAAACCATAGGCGCGGCGATTTTGCGGAATGCGCAGCAATGGCTTGAACGTTACCAAGCGTTTCAGAGAGCAAGGCCGTGGCGGTTTCCAGCGTGCCGTTCCAGCCCCGCAGATGCACGACATGGTGAATACCGGCAAGATTTTGCGGTAAATGTTGCACCGTTTCGACCTGCTGCCCCTGAGATTCGAGCCGGACGGAAAGATGTTCAGCCAGTTCCAAGGAGGCGGCATCCGCAAGGAATAGCCATGAAGCCGGTTCGGGCGCAGGCAAGGCTGCCGCCCCCTGTGCCGGAGAGCGTGCCAAGAGGAGGAAGGCGCCTTCGTAAAGACCATCAGCCGCGGGTTCGTAAAAATCCAGCACGTCCTCGAAACCTTCGGCCCGCAAGAGTTCTGCCCAGGCGGCCGCCGGCACCAGCGAGGAATACGGCGTTTCTTCCCCCGCAGCCTGATGCCACCAATGGGTATCCAGGCCAGCCAGGAAGTCTGCACTCCAATCCGGGTGACGTTCGGCAACGATCAGGCTGGCATTGGCGGCAAGCCAGCGCCGCACCTGGTTGAGCGCGATTTTCGGGCTCGCGGCCCGGTGCAGTGCATGACGAAGAATGACGACATCGAACTTCTCTGGCAGCGGCCGTTCGGCAGTCAATTGCCAGTTCGCTACATCCAGCGTCGCAATGACGAGGTTCGGGTGTTGAGCGTATTCCGCCTGCTGACGTTCGGCCGTGGTTTCGGGCAAGGCAAGCACATAGTCGAGGCGGTCTTCGGGCAGTGCCGCCAACAATTCACGCGGGACTTCGCTCGGGCCGTCGGCAATTTCCAGGACGCGCAAGCGATGATGTGCGGGCAAGTCGTTTGCCAGGAAGCGCAGGAGGTGCCCGACAGCCTGCCGCATGCCGGCATAGGCCGGATCGTCCTGATAAAGCGTTTCGGCGACGGGTGAACGGCGAAGTGCCTCGACGAAGTTATTTCGCTCCGACGGATTCAGAAGCAGATGCGGCAGGTGACGCCCGACCCGGCCCAGCAGAACGAGGTGCGGCAATGCGGCGGCATGCTCGCGCTCCAGGGTGCGCCAAATTTCCTCGGCGGCCGGCAAGTCGTTGCCATCTGCCAATTGCCAGCGCCCGGCCTGCTCAAAGAGCAGTCCTTCCTGCCGCAACAGACTGCTTAGCAAGCGGGTGTAGGAATCCGAGGCGGTCAACAGCGCTTGCAGGGCATCGTCGTCCTTTCGGGCAATCGTCCAGTAGGCCTCGAATGCGAAGGAAACAACGAGCGCCTCGAACAGGGGCAAGGCCTCCTTGAACCAACGGCCGCGGGGCCCCGCCTGTTCGGCCATGACCGGCCGGAGGATTTCGACAAGCACCTGCGTAGAAGGCAGTTCGGTAATGAGGCCATCTAGAGGATGCGGGCGCAACCAAGGTTCGACGCGCCAGCGTGAGACTTTCTCCTGCGCCTTGTGCCCCAGCGGCGCGGCGCGGAACCGGCAGCCGCTCAGGCTGGCCAGAAGGGTATCTTCTGCATCGAACAGTTCGAAGTCCGCCAAAACGGAGCGTGCGCTCCGGCGTGTGATGCGTGCACGGAATCGGCCAGGCGCGCCTGAACGATGGTATTCGAGCCGCCCGGTCTTGACGGGCAACAAGGCCACGCCCAGTCCGGCATCGATGTCGGCGCGGAAGAAATCGACCAGCGACTGGTAGCAGACATCGAGCAAGGCCGGGTGGATGAGGTAGTCGTCTCCCGCCAGCCCGGCGTGATACTCCAGTTCGGCTTGCAGACAATTGTCCGCGACGACGGCCTCGCGCAAGCCCTGAAAGGTCGGGCCGTAATCGAGCCCCAGCGCTGCTGCCAGGCGGTAATGGGTTTCCCGGTCTATCCTGCCAGTGTTCGCCGACAGAGGGGGAGTCCGCGCATTCCGGGAACCGGCAGCCGGCTGCAAAATCCGCCCGGCGGCATGGAGCGTCCATTCGTCATTGCTCAATCGCTGCCGACTCTTGATATGGAAACTGCCATCCCGATCGTTGAGATCGAAACGCAGCGTGCGTGCGTGCTCGCCATCGAAGACCATGGGGGAAACGATGTCCATCTCTTCGAACGCCAGCCGTTCGCCCCCCAGCCATTCGCGCGCGGCTGCAAGGGCCATCTCGGCATAGGCAGCTCCGGGAAAGACGATAGCGCCCCCAACCTGATGGTCGGCAAGCCAGGGCAGGACAGCCGGATCGAGGGTGTTTTCCCAAGCGTGTGCCGCTTCGGGAATCCGCCAACCCAACAGCGGATGTACGCGCCGCCGTTCGATGGACAAAAGGCTTTCGCTGGTGCGCGGGTGCCAATGTCGTTCGCGTTGCCAGGGGTAGTTAGGCAACTGGACGCGACGCCCGGGCTGCGGGAAATAGACGCCTAGATTCGGTTGTTCGGCCAGCAGGTGGGCCCGCAAGGCGGCCTCGACAATAGGATTCGAGCCATCGGCCTCCTTGCGCAGGGTGGGCAGCACCCGCCCTTTAGTGCCAAGGGACCCAAGGCATTCACCGATATAGCGTTGCAAGATGGCATGGGGGCCGATTTCGATGAAGCTGCGACAGCCAAGATCATTGAGCGTGGCGATGGCCTCCGAGAACAGCACCGGTTCGCGCACGTTGCGCCACCAGTATTCCGCCCCCAACTGAGTGCCGTCGAGTACGTTGCCGGTGACTGTCGAGACGAAAACCGTTCCTGCCGTAGTGCTGGATTCCAAGCCGGCGAGACTGTTTAGCAGCGGCACTCGGATCGGATCCATCTGGCGGCTGTGGAAGGCATAATCGAGGTCGAGCAGGCGGAAGAAGGCACCCTTGGGCGCAAGATGAGACTGAACACGTTCCAGATCGGCCAAGCTGCCTGACAGGGTCAGGTTCTTCGGGCTATTGATGCCGGCAATCGTGATATCGAGTACCTCTCCCAGTTCCGCCATGACAGCTTGCATGGCTTCCACTGAGAGCCCGACAGCGGCCATGCGACCCGTGCCGCGTGTCTCGCCTTGGGCACGGCTGCGGGCAACGATCACCTGGATGGCGGCGTCGAGATCGAGCGCACCACAGGCCCAGGCTGCCGCCACTTCTCCCACACTGTGGCCAGACACTGCCAGCGGCTCGATGCCCTGCGCTTTCAACAAGCGCGTGATGGCAACTTGAATGGCAAACAACAATGGCTGGGCGACAACCGTATCGTCGAGGCGGGATATTTCCCCAGTGGCCTGTAACTCGGCCAACAGCGAAAAGCCGGCGACGGGCTGCATGCTGGCGTCGAGTTCGGCCAGAATATCAGCAAATTCAGGCGATTCAGCCATAAGGCGCAGGCCCATGCCGACCCACTGGGCGCCGTTGCCGGAATAGACAAAGGCAATACCGCCTGATTGGTGCAACTGTTCTTCGAGTACCAGGCCATCCGGTGTGCCGCCTTGGGCATAAGCAGCCAGTTTTTCGGCCGCCTCGTCTGGTGTGTTGGCGTGCAGCGCCAGGCGTTTCTCCAGGCGATCGCGCCGATGGGCTGCGGTATGGGCGATGTCGTAATAATCCGACGGCAGGCTGTTCTTCAACCGTGCCGAGTAGCGAGCGGCCAATTCATGAAGCGCGGCATCAGAACGTGCGGAGAGGAAAAGGGGCGGCAACGCTTCGAGGGGCTGCGGCGCCGATTCAACAGCCACTCGACGGTATTCCTGCAGCAGGACGTGCGCGTTAGCGCCGCCAAAGCCGAAAGAGTTGACGCCAGCTACCAGAGAGGTTTCTTTTTCCAGCGGCAGATCTTCGGTGACTGGCCGCAGATTGAGCCCGACGAAATCGATGTTCGGATTGGGTGTTTCGAGGTGGAGCTGCGGTGGCAGTGCACGGTGTTGTAGCGCCAGGATGGCTTTCACCAGACCTGCCATGCCGGAGGCGGCCTCCATATGCCCCAGATTGGCCTTGACCGAGCCGATGGGCAAAGGATTTTCGCGCGCTTGGCCATACACCGCCCCGATGGCGGCGGTTTCGATGGGGTCGCCCACCATGGTGCCTGTACCGTGCGCCTCGACAAAATCGATGTCCTGTGCCGATAGATCGGTTTTCGCCAGGACGTTTCTCATCAGCTCGGCCTGGCCGTCACGGCTGGGAATGGTGATACCCGTCTTGCGTGCACCGTCAGCATTAACGCCCGTCGCAAGGATTACTGCCTGAACATCGTCGCCATCGTTCAACGCCTGTGCAAGAGGCTTGAGCAGTAGCACCGCTCCACCTTCGGCACGCACATAACCGTTGCCAGAAGCATCGAAGGCCTTGCAGCGCCCATCGGCGGACAACATCGAGGCCTTGGTGAAACCGACAAAGGGATAAGGGTGCAACAACAGATTGACGCCACCAACAAGCGCGGTGCTCGCCTCGCCGGTTTGCAACGCCCGGCAGGCGTGGTGCAAGGCAACCAAGGAGGACGAGCAGGCAGTATCGACCGCGAGCGACGGGCCATGCAGATCGAAAACGTAGGAAAGACGGTTGGCGGCAATGCTAAGCGTGTTACCGGTCATCGAATGCGATGACATGGAGGCAAGATCGTCGAGCCCACGCGTGCCATAGTCGAGGCTGGAAATACCCACATACACGGCGCAATCCGTACCGGAAAGCGTAGAGGGTGGCACCCCCGCATTCTCCATGGCCTCCCAGGAAAGTTCTAGGAGCAGTCGTTGCTGTGGATCAAGCCAAGCTGCCTCGCGCGGTGAAATACCGAAAAATCCCGCGTCGAATTCGTCTATGCGCGAGAGAACGCCCGCCGAGAAGGTAATACTGCGACCCGATTCCGACCTTTTGGGGTGCCTAAGTTCGCTGTTAGCCCAACGATCGTCGGGCACTTGAGTGACCAGATCTTTCTTTTGCTTCAGCGCCTTCCATAGGCTGGAATTATCTGCAAGATCCCCAGGGAAACGGAATGCAATCCCGACTATTGCAATGGCATTTGTATTATTTTCGTCGAATGTAGGCGTGGCTACCGCAGCCTGCGCATTCGTTTCCGACGCAGGATTGCCATCTGGCAGGCCATTTATTTCTAAGTCAAGCAAAACCTTTTTGAGTTGATTCATCAACCCACCTCCACCTGTGAAAACCCCCGCTCGCAACGCCCAGACAGTCATCTGACGCGCCCGAATTCGGGGGGGGGGGGGGTACATC
Source organism: uncultured Hydrogenophaga sp. (assembly GCA_964428045.1). GTDB lineage: Bacteria > Pseudomonadota > Gammaproteobacteria > Burkholderiales > Burkholderiaceae_C > Hydrogenophaga. Next base: position 50,159 of record CAYRWN010000016.1, read on the forward strand.
GCAGCCTCCCTAAAAGACCGCAAACACCCTGCCGTTGCTTCAAATTATTATGACAAGTATACCTTCCCCATTGCTTACCGACAACGTTTACTGGTAAGGGCTGACCTGTTCGCACAAACGACAAAAGACCCCGCCTTCACCCGCTGCCCAAGATGGGAAGCCGATGAAGACGGGGTCTATGGATTGCTACTGCAATAGCTGACGATGAATCGCAGCAATCAATGGCAAGGAGGAGATTTTTATCGCGGCACGCCGCGCCACTTGTCGAAACTGCGCGCACCGGTGTAGCCGAGGTAGCCGGCACCGAAGAGCCACCAGAGGCTTTCCGGCACGGCGTTGAGCAGCTTGGACAGATTCTCGGCGACCTGAAAGACCTCGGCGGGCCACCAGATGCCGATGATGCTACCAATCACCGACAGCAGGATCACGCCGTAGATTACATACAGAAAGGTCGGACGTGCCCGACTGGTCCACGGATCGGCCGAGTTGGCTTCCGCCAGAATGGCCGAGAGGCTGACCTGCATTTCCTGCAAGGCCTGCTGACCTTCGGCCTGGAACAAGGCGAGCTTGGCCTGCTCACGCTGCGCCGGATCGGGGATCAAGCGGTCGATGAGTTTGGCCCCGGCTTCGAAGAGGCCGGGCGCCAGGGTGGTGAAGATCGGGCTCATTGCGGGCCTCCGAACAGTTTGATTTTGACAATGGTGCCAGCCAAGAGAGCCAGTACCAGGCCGGTGACCAGCATCTTGACGAGCGTGAGGCCAGCGGTTTTCTTGGCCTCGTTGAAGGCATCGAGCAGGCTGCGCAGCTCGCGGATGTCGCGCGCAGCGTCCGGCCCGTCGAGGCCCACATCGGACAAGGCGTGGCGAGCGCCCCGCTCGGCGGCACGTTCCAGCAGGGACTCGAATTCGTCATGGGGCATGACCACCATGCCATCCATCAGATGGGGTTCGTTCATGTTCTTTCCTTTCAGATTTGATCGGCGCTGTGCACGGCGGGGTGCTCGGCCACGCAGGTAATTTCCACTTGCTCACCACGCGGGCGCACCGCGATCACCCGGGCCAGCAGACTCGATTGCTCGGCAACGCCGAAAGCGAAATGGGTGCGCTCGGCCGACAGGCCGGTCTCCATCGGGATCTCCGGAAGAGCGGCAAAGACCACCTGCTGAGCGTCGCTGGCCGGTGTCACGGCATGCGGACCGCTGACCCCGCCATCGCGCCGGCGCAAGGCCATCACGTGCGGCTGACCCTCTGTGAAATGGATCGGCTCGGAAAGCGTGGCGGTAAGGCTTGTCGCATCCCAGGCGACGATTTCACCGCCCGCGCCCCAACTGGGCATGTCGTGCGCAATCGCGATCAGATCGCCGCAGGTGGGAATCAGGCCTTCCAGCTCGGTGCGCAAGGTAATGATGCGGCGGCGGTAACGGTTGGCTGCCGCCAGATACAGCCCTTCACGCACCGCATGGGCCTCGGTAGTGCAGCCGAAGAGGCGCAGCTTGGCCGGATTGGCGCTGCTGGAGCCCGGGAGGCTCACCGTGACTTCATCTGGCTTCCAGGTGCGGCTGCTGAAGAATTCCACCGTCACCGCGTCCGCCGTTTCCTCGCCCGGCATCACATACTGGATCTTGAGGCTGTTCTTGACGATGTTGCGGGGGCTGAAGAGCGCCACCGGTAAGTTCCGGGCTTCATCGCGCACCAGGCGCACGATGCCGCCTTGCAGGAAAGGCACGGCCCGGCCACAACGTGCGACGCGAGTCAGTGCTTCCCAGACGGTGACCTGCTGGTCAAACACGCCATCGAACCGATCGCCCCGACTGCTCCAGACCTGATCGAGTTGCGCCAAGGCAGCCAGGTCGATCCGGGCATCCGGCAGCTTCGCACCATAGCTGGCGCGCAGGATGTCGGCAAAGGCCCAGGCGATCGAGCGGGTGGGTACCGGCGTTGACCAGCCCGATTCGGATGACCAGACCGGCAGCTTGCGCGTGACGATGCAGTTGATCAGGCGGCTCGAGCGCTGCGACAGATTGTCGGTGGCGCGCATGCGGATCGCCAGCAGCGTGACGTTGTCAGGAAAGGTGATGCCACCGGCCAGATAGCCGCGCGCCTCGCCCCAGCGCACTTCGTGTCCGGCACGCGAACTGCTGTCCTTCCCATCCAGCCGCGTGGCACGCACCTCGTAGCGACCTGCGGCAACCGGGTATTTGTAAGACAGGCGCTGCGGCGTGGTGGTCGCGGCCGTCAGGCTTTCACTGCCCAGCATGAACCAGTCATTCAGCGGATCACCCTCCGCGTCAATCGCCCGGGCTTCGACTCGCCAGCTGGCACTGCGGCTGTCCAGTCCACCCGCATCGTTGGCGTAATAGAGCCCCCGTGGCAGAAGAATGTCGATGCCAATCTGCGTGACATTGCTGTCGGCCGGGTTGATGGCAAAGCCCCCGGTCCAGGTGCCAGCCAGCAGCTCCTGCCCGGCGACTTCTGGTGCGGTCACCACATCCGGGTTGAACAGGGTCACCGCACTGCCCGGCGGGACGATCTGGTAGGTCACTTCCTCGAACGAGGCGATGGGCGTGTCTTCGATGCGCAGCTGCTCGATGTCGTATTCGCCCAGGCCGATGCAGTGAAGTTGGTGCAGGAATTGTTCATTGCCCTGGTATTCGCCATAGGGTGTGGCGGCCAGGTCCGGATAGACCAAATGGCGGCCATAGATGACCGGGATGGGTTGGGCAAGCCGCGCATAGTTGCCCTGGCCTTGCAGGCTGTAGGTGGGAGACGGCTGCGCCAGATTGCCCCCACCGGCGGCGAAGGACGGCATGTTGGGCGTGGGCAACGGCACCAGGGCACTGACCAAGGCGGAACCCGCTGTCATGATGATGGCCGAGCCGACAGCTGTGGCCAGATTGCCACTGAATCCGAGACTGGCACCCAACGGGCCGCCATAGACCGTGGCCACCACCATCACGGCGATCATCAGAACCGTGCGCAAGGGATTCTTGCCACCACCCCCACCTCCACCGCCACCCTGCGGCAAGGCGATGAAGAGCACGACGCCATTGATGGGCGTGACCGCCCAATCGGCACGCATTACCGGCGTGCCGTTCTTGATGCAGACAGTCGGCTGATCGAACTCGGCAATGCCTCGGGTGCCGAGCCACTGGCGGATGGTCTGGCTCGGGTGGGCTACCATCACCTCGCGCTGGCTGGGTTGGAACGGATTGCGCAGCATGATCACTGCGCTTGGATTGCCCTCGATCACAACGACTCCACAAATCGGTAATAGCCCTCCACCCGCCAGCCGTGCAGCAGGAGTTCGGGCAGTTTCTGGAAGACCACGCCCGCGTCCTTGACCGCGTGCAGCACGCCACCGCCATCGACGGCCAGCCAAACGCCGACATGCACCGGGTGGCGGGATTGACGCAGCATCACGGCATCGCCCTCGGCGGGTTGCGCCACCACCGCCCAGCGTTGCCGCTCTGGGTGATCTCGAAAAGTGGTCATCACGGTGCGCAGGTCGTTGGCGTCCACCGGGATTTCCGGCAAATCGCGGCCGAAGTGAGTGCGCTGGATGGCCAGGAACAGGCCCCAGCAGTCAAACGCATCCGGGCCACGTGCACCAGCGTGCCAGGGCCGACCAATGAGCTCGGTCGCCCAGTGCAGGGTGGCGTTCATCGGGTCAGGCCCGGGAAGGTCTTGGCGCTGTAGCTGATACCAGGGAAGGCCTTGTTACCCACATCGAGCATGCGGGCACGCCCTGTCACCCGGAAGATATCGGCTTCCACCTCGGTCAGCACCAGGTGGATGGGCGGATCCATCTGCGGGCCTTCCAGATCGGTGGACAGATACGGCCGATAAGTCACCTCGATCACCGATTGCGACTCGGCCGCTGCATCCAGATGACGCACGATTTCGCGCGAGACGTTGTCCAGCGTGACCGTGATTTCCGGCACCGGCATGGTGTCGACCGGCGGAAGATCCAGTTCAAACCCCATGGCCACGAACTGCACGCGCTCGCCGGCTTGCAGGGGCGCTTGCGATTCCAGCCGTGCCCAGAGATCGCCCGTGTCGCGCACGACGCGTATGGCGACCGGCTGACCCCCGTCATCGACGAAGGCCGGATGGCGCAATTCCAACGTGTGCAGGATGATCTGCTCCGAGGGCGCGCTGGCGTACGCCTCCTTGATCGCTTCAGACAAGGCAGTATTCGGCATGGCGCCCCCTACAGAATGACGGGGTACGGGACGTAGCTGGTTTCGCTGTCGTCCTCGGGCAACTGCGCTTCACCGGCGTAGCCACTGGCCAGCACCTGACCGTCGTCCAGCAGAAACACCAGGCCCTGCTCGGAGCTCGACCCGTAAGACGAGATATCGACCACGCGGCGTTGCGCAATGCGCACCAGTTCGACGCTGCTGCGGTTGGTGGCGTCGCCCAGTCCGAGTGCGCCGTTGCCGTTGTAGCCCCAGGCATAGACGGTGCCGTTTTCCAGTAAGGCGGCGCCGTAGTTGTAGGAGCCGGTACCACCATGCACGGCCTTGACCACGGTGTTGCCGATTGGCACTTGCACGAAGTTGCCACTGTTGCTGCCGCTGGCATTGCCCCAATAGGCACCGGCGCCACAGGCCCACAGGGTTTTGTCGGTTTTTTTGAGGTAAGTGAGCGGGTAGTCGTAGCTGCCAGCGTAGACATCGACCACGTTGGTCGCCACCTGCACCGGGGTGAACTGGTTGGCCAGATTCCCGTTGCCCAGTTGGCCGTAGTCGTTGGTGCCCCAGGCATGCAGCGCACCGGTGCTGTCCAGCGCGAAGGCGTGCACGTAGCCACCGAAGACCTTGACGAGGTTTTTGCCGGCGAGGCTGCCACCGGCGCGTGGCATGGCGACGTTGGCCTGGTTGGCGGTGCCGTCGCCCAGTTGCCCGTTGCCGTTGTAGCCCCACGAGTAGAGGGTGCCGTCGTTCTTGACCGCGTAACAGGCGGTGTAGCGCTCGCGGCCGGCGGCAATTTGCGTGATACCGGCGAGCACGGGCAACTGCACGAAGTTGTTGCGCTGAGTGACGTCGCCCAGACCCAATTGGCCGTGGGCGTTGTAGCCGCAGGCGTGCACCGTGCCGTCGCTGCACAGCACCAGGGTGCTGTTGAACCCCTCGACACCACAGTTCTGTGCCACCTGGACCACGGCTTTGCCAGCAATGGAATTGCTGGCGTTGGCGCTCATGTTGTAGGGCACGGGCTGGTTGGTGGTGTTACCAGTGCCGAGCTGTCCGTAGCCGTTGAAACCCCAACCCCAGAGCTGGCCATTTTTGTCGATGCAGTAGCCGTTCGTGTCGTGGCTGTAATAGAGCTTGTCCGCCCCAGGAAAGCCCGGCGGAAACGCGGTGCGTGCCGGGTAGGAACGGGCGAAGGTGGAGCCATCGCCCAGTTTGAAGTTGACGTTGCGGCCCCAGGCCCGGATGCTGCCGTCGGTCATGATGAGACCGAACTGGCGGTAGCTGTTGGGCTGCGTGTTGCTCGCGTTCTCGGGCAACTTGAGCGCTTTCGTGCCCGAGCGCACATCCGGGCTGGCCCAAACCGGCACGCCCTGCGCGCCGATGGTCAGCACCTGCCCGGCTTGGCCCACGGGCAAGGCAACCAGCTGATTGCCATCGAAGTAGATGACTTCGCCGGGTAGGCTCGACACCCCTTGCGTGCCTTGCGCGAATAGGTCCCAGGCTGGGGAATTCGCATGCGGCGCCACGCCCGATGTGGCATCTGTCAGGCAGACAAAGCTGTCGCCGTGGTGCCCCACCACGTCCTGGCGGGCGTAGGTGGCGCTGGCGTCATAGGCGCCGCGCCAGGTAAAGGCAATCTTGCCCAGAGTAACGGTTCCCATGAACAGTCCTTGAAGAGTGGAATTTGGAAGGTTTCAGAACAGGATGGGCGACGGGGCGTAGCGGTGGTCGTGATCGTCATCACCCGTCTGCGCATAGGTGCCGTTGCCGGTACTCATGACCTGGCCATCGACCGTGAGGAAGTGGTAAGCGCCGTTGTGGTACTCACCACCTTCGCCGCAGCCCATGGTCCCGGAGCGCGAGAAATCCACGATGGGCCGGTCGATCAGCACAAAGCGCGACGGGGTATTGGCGGTGTCCGCGTAGCCGTTTCCGCACTGCCCGGCCGCCCCCATGCCCCAGCCCACCGCCTTGCCGTCGGATCGCAGCGCCATGGCCGATGACCCGTAGCTGCTGCCGTACACGCGCAGCTTGGTGACCTGGGAGAGGAACTCGCCGCCGATGGTGGCCCAGGTGGTGCGATCGCTGCCACCACCGATGCTGTAGCCGTTGTATCCGGTGTGGCGCACGGTGCCGTCCTGCATGAGCGCCAGCGTCCTGCCGTAACCACCAGAGATGGCATACGCGTCGACCACCCCATCGAGCACCTTGTAAGGGAACAACGCGTGCCCGGTATAGATGTCGCCCGTGAACCCCGTGCCCCAGCTGCCGCCGACCTGGCCGCTGTCATGTCCCCAGCGGTAGAGCGATCCGTCTTCGAGCACCACACCGTAGGCGCGGTAGTACTGGGCGCCGGCCACCCAATGGCCGTCGGACTCGGAGCAGAAGACTTTTTTGACACGCTTCTCCGTGCCCCAGGGCATGAGCAGGCGGTGGGTGGATTGGTCGCTGCCAAAGCCACAGGCATTGGCTTCGCCGGCCACCCACAGCTTGCCCTGAGTGTCCACCAGGTAACTGGCGGCATGAAAGCCCCCGGACAGAAACACCTCCCGGATCGGGGTGTCGGCCGTGAAGGGCACGAGGGTGGGTGTGGCGACGTTGGTGCTGTGCCCCAGTCCCAGACTGCCGTAGCGATTGTTGCCCCAGACATAGACGCGACCGGCATCGTCCAGGCACGCGAACATGCGATAGCCGTACCAGTCGTGGCCCGTGAAGACGCGTTTGACGACCGAGTTGGCGGGCAACTGACCGACGCCATTGACCCGCCGGGGCACCGGATTGGCGGTGGCCGTGGGCGAGCCCCCGTCGCTGTTGGCCCCTGCATGCCACAGGCCGCCGCCGGCATCGATGAAGAAGGTCTCGTCCCACATGCAGGTGATGGATGCGATGCGCGGCGTGCCCGGGGGGAACGCCACCCGCGCCGGGAAGGTTCGGCTGATATCGCCCGTGCTGCCGGTGCCTTGCTGCCCGGCGAGTGCACGGCCCCAGGCGCGCACCGAGCCGTCGTTCATGAGCGCGGCCATGAAGAAGTTGGCACTGTGGTAGTCGGCCGCTGCCCGGTCGGTGTTCATCAACGCCGTGGCCACCGTGCCGTTGCGATCGGCCATGAAGCGGAATTCCACGCCATCCGTACCGTTTGACCTTGCCCTCGTTTCGTATAG
>CAYRWN010000017.1:0-54467 GCA_964428045.1 uncultured Hydrogenophaga sp.
CTCGATCATGCATGCCTCGCGTCACTTCTGGACTTGTTCAGCGTAGCCTTAGGCGGCTGAACACGGTGTTGAGCAGGGCCTGCACCTGGGTCGGCTCCATGTCTTCGGACAGCTGGGTGAAGCCCCGCATGTCGCAGAACATCACGGTCAGCTCCCGCGTGGCGGCGGTCATGCCGTAGCTGTCGGGGTCTTTGAGCATTTCGTCGACCAGCTCGGGCGGTACGTAGGTGCCAAAGAGCTGGGCCAGTTCGCGTTTGGCGCGGCTTTCCACCAGGTAGCCGTAGCTCATGTTGAGCGCAAAGGCCACGCCCGCGGTCACCAGGCTGCTGGCCAGGGGCAGCACCAGGCCGTGGCCCAGGTAGAGCCAGAAATTCAGCCCGATCAGGGCGCCGGCCACCCCCAGGCTGAGCAGCACGGCGCGCCCGGCACTGAGCAGGGGCAGACCGATGGCCAGCACCAGGCCCGAGAGCAGCAGCATCACCAGTTCGTAGCCCGGGGCGTAGTCGGGCCGCACGAGGGACTGGCCGTCAAGCAGGCCGCTGATGAGGTTGGCGTGGGTTTCGACCCCGGGGTAGGCCTCGCCCACCGGGGTCAAGCGCAGGTCCAGCAGGCCCGGCGCGGTGGTGCCCACCAGCACGATCTTGCCTTGCAGCTGGCCGGGGGCGAGCCGTCCGGCCAGCACGTCACTGGCCGACACGTAGGTGAAGGACCCACCCTGCGGACCGCCCGGGCCGCGGTACGGCACCAGCACGCCGAGCCGTTCGTCCACCGCAATCGCCAGGGTGCTGGTGCCCTGCACGAGCCGCACGCTCTGCAGCGCCTGCCGGTCCGGTGCGACCCAGCGCTCGTTGGCAAAGCCGGGTTCGATGCGGGGCGAGCCCGTCAGCATGCGGAACATGGCCAGGGCCAGCGATTCGTAGTACTGCCCCCCGTGTTCGGCCAGCAGCGGCAGGGAGCGCACGGCGCCGTCGCGGTCGGGCAGGGCGTTGAAGAAGCCTGCGGTGGGTGCGGCGGCGGCCAGGGGCGCGATGTTGCCGCCGTAGCCGTTCCATTGCGTGGCGCGCAGCGTGCGGCCCTGCAGCGCAGCGGCAGGCAGCACCGGTTCGGGCAGCACGCCGCTGGTCTGGCCACCCCGGTCGCTGGTGAAGTAGTAGCCCAGCACCACCGGGCGGCCCTGCAGCGCGCGGGCAAAGCGGGCGTCGTGGTCCAGCTGCGGGCGCAAGGCTTCCAGGCGCTGGGCAAACCCCGGCTGGTCGGCCATATCCCCCTGCGCGAGCTGCTGCAGCTGGCGCAGACCGGCGCTGTCGTCGGCCTCGGCGAACACGGTGTCGAAGCCCAGCAGGGCGATGCGCTGCTGGTCGAACAGCTGGTCCACCAGCTCGGCCATGTGGTCGCGCGACCAGGGCCAGCGCCCCACGGCAGCCAGGCTCTTTTCGTCGATGTCGACGATGACCACCCGCTCGTCGCGCGTGGCGGGCAGGGTGGCGCGCAGGCGGGCGTCGTAGAAGATGTCGTCCAGACGCTGCAGCACCCCCAGCTGCAGCACGCCCATGGCGTGCAGGGCGGCAAGAATCAGCGGCAGCAGGGTGACGGCGATCCGCGTGCCGCGGCGGCTCAGGGCCTGCATGGGCGACGCAGGTGGAGCAGGCTGCGACCATGCCCGGTTGGCGACGCCAGGTGGCGCCGACCGGCCGCGGGGTTCACTGCTGGACGAACTGCATCTGCGTGCCGGCCAGCTCCAGCAGGTCGCCGTGGTGCAGGTTGATCGCTTCGGTGCCGATGGGGCTGCCGTTGATGGTGGGCTTGGTGGCACCCTCGACCAGGGCCACGACGTAACCGTGGGGCCGGCGCGTGATGGCGGCCACCGCCACACCGGGCTTGCCGATGGTGGTGACCACCTTGACCAGGGGCACTTCGCGGCCGGCGGCCGCCCCCGACATGACCTTGATGGCCGCGTTGAGCACCGCGGGGGCCGGCTCGGGTGCGGCGGCGGGCGTGACCACGGCGCCCGAATTGATCACCATGGTCTTTTCGTAGCTGTCGGTGGCGCCGTCGTGCACGAACCTGATCTTGTACTTGCCGATCTCGACCGTGTCACCGTTCTGCAGCTGCTGCTTCTTGATCGCCTTGCCGTTGACGTAGGTGCCGTTGGTGCTGTTGAGGTCTTCCAGGAACACGTCGTTGCCCGACATCTGCATGACGGCGTGCTCGCCACTGACGGCGAGGTTGTCGATCACGATGTCGTTGTAGGGACGGCGACCCAGCGTGGTGCGGTCTTTGGTCAGTTGCACTTCCTTGATGACGACGCCATCGATGGAAACGATCATTTTCGGCATGGCCGACTCCTGTGGAACCTGTTGCACGATTCTAAAGACTTCGCTACTGACCCAGCATGCGCGACAGCAGCCCCCTGCGCAGCGGCTTGGCCCGAGCCTGCGCAAGTATCACCGATATATTGTCACGCCCCCCGCTGCTGTTGGCCCCGTCCACGAGGGCGTTGGCCTTTTCCTCCAGCGTGCCGGCGCCCACCAGCATGGCGGCGATGCGGTTGTCGGGCAGCATGTCGCTCAGGCCGTCGGAGCAAAACAGGTAGAGATCGCCGTCTTCGACACGGAGCTCGTTGACTTCCAGCAACACCGTGTCTTCCACCCCCAGGGCACGGGTGACCAGGTTCTTGTGCGTCGCGTACTGCGCCTGCTCGGGTGAAATCAGCCCGGCGTCGATCTGTTCCTGCAGCAGCGAATGGTCGCGCGTGATCTGCTGGAAGCTGTCGCCGCGCAGCCGGTAGCAGCGCGAATCGCCCACGTGGCCGATCAGGCACCGCAACCCCTGGAACACGCCCATGACCAGCGTGGTGCCCATGCCGGTGTACTGCGCGTTCGAATTGGCCGCGTTGAAGATGGACCGGTTCGCGTTGTCGATGCAGATCTCCATGGCCCGTTTGAGCTCGCGCCCGCTGGCCTCGCACCCCCCTTCGGCCAGCCAGCGTCCGAGTTCGGCCTTGATGAAGGTGGTGGCCATGGCGGCGGCCACTTCGCCCGCGTTGTAGCCCCCCATGCCGTCGGCCAGCACCACCACCTGGTTCTGCGGGTCGAGCGCGACCGCATCCTCGTTGTTCTCGCGGACGAGGCCGGGGTCGGTCTGGGCGAAATACTCAAAAATCATGACGCGCTAGCGTTGTTCGTGTTCGGCGATCCGTCATCGCGGCTGTCGCGCACGAACACCACGGTGGTGGCTTCGGCGTCGGCCGCTGGCGCGCGGGTCAAGGCCTGAGTCTCTGCGAAAGCGGCACCGGACCCGGCGGTCTGGTGCGCTGGCGGTACCGGTGCCGGCGTCTGCGCCGCTGACCAGCCCGAGAGCACCCGTTGCAAGTCCTGCGCCAGATCGGCCCCGCTGGCATACCGCTCGTGGGGCGCTTTGGCCAGCGTTCTGGCCAGTATATCGGCCAGCGCCACGGGCAGTTCGGGGCGCAGGTCGCGCACATCGGGCGCCGGCTGGTTGGCGATCCGGTACATCAGGGCGGCCATGGAGTCGCCGCGCAACGGCAGCTGGCCGGTCAGCAGCTGGAACAGCGTCACCCCCAGCGCATACAGGTCGGAGCGGCCGTCGATGTGCTGGCCCGCCAGCTGCTCGGGCGACATGAAGCTGGGCGTGCCCAGCACCGTGCCGGTCTTGGTGCGGCTGGCGTCGGTGATGCGGGCGATGCCGAAGTCGGTGACCTTGACGCTGTCGGCCACCAGGTCGACCATGATGTTGGCGGGCTTGATGTCGCGGTGCACCACGTTCTGGCGGTGCGCGTAGTCCAGTGCGCGCGCGACCCGCTCACCGATCGACAGCACCGTGGCCACGGGCAGCAGGTGGCCGGGCCGGGTGTGTTCCAGCAGGTCACGGCCCTGCAGGAACTCCATGGCGATGAAGGCCAGGTCGTGCTCTTCGCCGGCGTCAAAGATGGTGACGATGTGCGGGTGCTGCAGGCGCCCGGCGGTCTCGGCTTCGCGGAAGAAACGCTCGCGCGCGTCCTGCAGTTCGTGTCCCTCGAACTCGGCGCTCAAGGCCAGGGTCTTGATCGCCACCACGCGGCCGATCTTCGGGTCGCGCCCTTGGTAGACCACGCCCATCGCTCCTTTGCCCAGTTCTTTTTCCACCTGGTAACGGCCCAGCATGGGTTTTTCGATACCGGCGCCACCGAGCACCAGCGTGCCGCCCGGGTGCGCGCCACCACCGCCGAGCACCACCGTTTCGGACAGCTGCTGGGCACGTTGCAGGCGCTGCTGGACCTCGGGGTGCGTGGCATCCAGCCGGGCCATGTGCTCGTAGACCGACTGCGCCTTGTGGAACTGGCGCTTGCGTTCGAAGTCCAGCGCCAGTTGCTGCAGGTTGTCCATGAGCGCGCTGCCGTGGGGGACGCGGCGCAGCCGGTCGAACGCCAGATCCAGCTGGCCCTGGCCCAGCAAGGCCAGGCCCATCTGCCGGTTGGTTTCGGCCGATTCGGCGTCGCTGTCGCGCTTGCGGGCTTCCGTCACGCCAAAACGGCGCGTGACCAGCGCCAGGTGGCCCAGCAGCAGCAGGGCCGCCGGCAGCACCAGCGGCAACCACAGCGCTGATGTGACCAGCAAGGCGTAGTCGATCCCGAGCAGGAGCAGGAAAAGTCCGCCGGATGCCCACGCGCCTTGCTGGGCCGACAGGCGCGGCAGCACCAGGAGCAGGTGCGTCAGCACCAGCAGCAGTGCCGCCACCACGGCCAGGCCGCTCCAGACCGGCTGCGCGATGAAGTGGTTCTGCAGCAGGCTGGACGTGGTGTGGGCCACGATCTGCACCGGCGCCAGCGGCTCGGCCAGCGGGGTGCCAAACGGGGTGCCGACACCGGCGGCGGTGGCGCCGATGATGACGATCTGCCCCGCGTATTTGCTGGCGGGAATCTGGCCGGTGTAGACGTCGTAGAAGGCGTCCTGGGCGATGGCGGGCCGGTCACCCCGTGGCGGGTAGAACTGCGGCCGCACGCGGGCCTGGGCGTCGGTGTCGATGCGCAGCCGCCCGAGCTGCAAACCTTCGCCCGGCAGCAATTGCAGGTCCGAGGGCGTGAGGTTCAGGCTGTGCGCGGCGATGGCCAGCGCCATCGAAGGCACGGCCCGACCGTCGAACGCCACCAGCAGGGCTTCCTGGCGGATCGCACCGTCCTGGTCCTGCAACTGGTTGAGGTGAGCCACCGCCGCAGCCGCTTCGCCGATGGGGGCGATGGGCTGCTGTGTGCGCACCGCCGCTTCACCAAAACCGCTGGGGTCGGCGGGCGCGTTCTTCTGCGCGAACGCGGGCAGGGGCTGGTCCGGAGGCCCGACAGGCCGGCCGAGCTCGAACACCGAGGGCACGATCACGTTGCCCGCGGCCGCCATGCTTTCCACCAGCCGGCCATCGGCGTCCAGGCGTTGTTCGGCCTGGTCGATGCTGCGCACCAGCGAGTCGCGCGCCTGCGGCCCCAGGTCGGGCAGCGTGCCACCCTCGATCTGCTCGCGCAGCGACCGCAGGCTCTCCAGGCCGCGCGCGGTCTGGGGCTCGAAGAACAGCGCGGTGTGCGCGACGGTTTTGGCCCCGCCGGCCTTGAGGCGATCGATCAGTTCGGCGTGCACCTCGCGCGGCCAGGGCCAGCGGCCGATGTTGGCGATGCTGCGGTCGTCGATGGCGATCACCGCGATGCGCTCGCTGGGCGCGCGCTCGCTGTGCCGCAGGGCGGCGTCGTACAGGCGGCGCTCCAGCCCGTCGAACAGGTCGGTGGCCGCGTGCAAGACCAGCACCGCCAACGCCACCGCCAACACCAGCCAGGCATTGGCGCGGCTGCGCCGCCGGTGCGGAGCACGCCCGGGCATGGGCTGGGATTCGTCAAGCTTCGGAGACGGTTTGCGCAAAGGCATGGGATTCGGTCGGCGTCACGCGCGTGTGCGCGCGTCTGTCTACTAAACGGACGGATTCGTTATCGGCCGCCGCGCGCCCGACTGGAATGATGCATTTTGTTGCAATTATCGGCGGCGATGCCCAGCGGCGGAAGCCGTGCGCGTGCTTGCGGATGCGTCGAAAAGAAAAAAAGGCAACGCAAGCGTTGCCTTCGTCACGGTCGGTGCCGGTTGGATCAGAGCTGTGCCTTGAGCAGCTTGCCCAGTTCGGACGGGTTGCGCGTGATGACGAAACCGCACTCTTCCATGATGGCGAGCTTGGCATCGGCCGTGTCGGCACCGCCGGAGATCAGCGCGCCGGCGTGGCCCATGCGCTTGCCGGGAGGGGCCGTCACGCCGGCGATGAAACCGACCACCGGTTTCTTCATGTTGGCCTTGCACCACTGGGCGGCCTCGGCCTCGTCCGGACCACCGATCTCGCCGATCATGATCACGGCGTCGGTGTCGGGGTCGTCGTTGAAGGCCTTCATGACGTCGATGTGCTTCAGGCCGTTGATCGGGTCGCCACCGATGCCGACGGCGCTGGACTGGCCCAGGCCGACTTCGGTCAGCATGGCCACGGCTTCATAGGTCAGCGTGCCCGAGCGGGACACCACGCCGATGCGGCCCTTGCGGTGGATGTGGCCGGGCATGATGCCGATCTTGATCTCCTCGGGCGTGATCAGGCCGGGGCAGTTGGGGCCCAGCAGCAGGGTCTTCTTGCCACCGGCGGCTTCCTTGGCTTTCATCTTGTTGCGCACCATCAGCATGTCCTTGACCGGGATGCCTTCGGTGATGCAGATCGCCAGGTCCAGATCGGCCTCGACGGCCTCCCAGATGGCGTCGGCAGCGCCCGCAGGCGGCACGTAGATCACCGAGACGGTGGCGCCGGTCTGCTGGGCCGCTTCCTTGACGGAGGCGTAGATCGGGATGTTGAAGATCGACTCACCGGCTTTCTTGGGGTTCACGCCGGCCACGAAACAGTTCTTGCCGTTCGCGTATTCCTGGCACTTCTCGGTGTGGAACTGACCGGTCTTGCCCGTGATGCCCTGGGTGATGACCTTGGTGTCTTTGTTGATGTAGATGCTCATGATGATTCCTTGTCCAGATGCAGAAGGGTGCGCTCGCCTTGCCTATCCAGCGGCCACCGCAGAACCGGCTTTGCCGGGCTGCTGGTGGCGCCCCCTTGAGGGGGAGGCGCCGCAGGCGCATCGGGGGTGGGTCATTACTTGACGGCAGCGACGATCTTGGTCGCGGCTTCGGCCATGGTGTCGGCGGCGATGATGGGCAGGCCGGATTCGGCCAGCATCTTCTTGCCCAGCTCTTCGTTGGTGCCCTTCATGCGCACCACCAGCGGCACGGACAGGTTCACGGCCTTGCAGGCGGTGATGACGCCGGTGGCGATGGTGTCGCACTTCATGATGCCGCCGAAGATGTTGACCAGGATGCCCTTGACCTTGGGGTTCTTGAGCATGATCTTGAAGGCTTCGGTCACCTTCTCGGGAGTGGCACCACCGCCCACGTCCAGGAAGTTGGCCGGCTCGCCGCCGAACAGCTTGATGGTGTCCATGGTGGCCATGGCCAGGCCGGCGCCGTTGACCAGGCAGCCGATGTTGCCGTCCAGGCTGATGTAGGCCAGGTCGAACTTGGAGGCCTCGATTTCGGCCGGGTCTTCCTCGTCCAGGTCACGGAAGGCCACGATCTCGGGGTGGCGGAACAGGGCGTTCGAATCGAAGTTGAACTTCGCGTCCAGGGCCATCAGCTTGCCCTTGGAGTCGCAGTTCAGCGGGTTGATTTCCACCAGGGACGCGTCGGTGTCCATGTAGCACTTGTAAATTTTGGCGAAGATGTCCACCGCTTGGTCCACGGAAGCGCCGGTCAGGCCGATGGCCGTGGCGACCTTGCGCGACTGCGCTTCGGTGATGCCGGTCAGCGGGTCGATCATCTCGGTGATGATCTTCTCGGGCGTGGAATGGGCCACTTCCTCGATGTCCATGCCGCCTTCGCTGGAGGCGATCAGCGCGACCTTCTGCGTGGCGCGGTCGGTGACCAGCGACACATACAGTTCGTTCCTGATGTCGGCGCCATCCTCGATATAGAGGCGGCGAACCTTCTGGCCTTCCGGGCCGGTCTGGTGCGTGACCAGCTGCATGCCCAGGATGTCGCTGGCGCGGGCCTTCACGTCGTCGATCGACTTGGCCACCTTCACACCGCCGCCCTTGCCGCGACCACCGGCGTGGATCTGCGCCTTGACCACCCAGACCGGGCCACCGAGTTTCTGCGCAGCTTCCACGGCTTCCTGGACCGTGAACGCGGGAATGCCGCGGGGCACCGGCACACCAAACTGACGCAAGATTTCCTTGCCTTGGTACTCGTGAATTTTCATGAGGTCTCTCTCGACTGGGGGGTTGTTCGATCCGGCCGGAAGGCACGGCCGGTGCACGGGTGGTGGACACGGCAACCGACGACTGTATCATGGTGCGACGCACCATTTCACCATATAAGCAGCCGCTTACGTAATGCATAATTATAGGAGGCGGTCGCTGAACCCCAACTGACAAAAAGAGGCACACCATGGCCAAGGTTTTCATCGACGGCGAAGCCGGCACCACCGGCCTGCAGATCCGCAAGCGTCTGCAACAGATGCCCGCCATCGAACTGTTGAGCATCGCACCGGAACGCCGCAAGGACCCCGAAGCCAAGAAGGCCCTGATGGCCGAGGCCGACCTGGTCGTCCTGTGCCTGCACGACGACGCGGCCATCGAATCGGTGGCCATGATCGACGGCCTGCCCGGCCACAAGCCGCGCATCATCGACGCGTCCACCGCCCATCGCTGCCACGACGCCTGGGTCTACGGCTTTCCCGAACTGAGTGCCGGGCAGCGCGAGGCCGTGCAACAGGCCGACCGCGTGGCCAACCCGGGCTGCTATGCCACGGGCGCCATCGCCCTGCTGCGTCCGCTGGTGGACGCGGGTCTGCTGCCCACAGACTTCCCGGTGGCACTGCCTTCGGTGAGCGGTTATTCGGGCGGCGGTCGCACCATGATCGAAGCCTACGAGGCCGGCACCGCACCGCTGCACGAGGCCTACGCGCTGGGCCTGGCGCACAAACACATTCCCGAAATCCTGCGCCACACCGGCCTGAGCCGCCGCCCCATTTTCATGCCGGCCGTGGGCAACTTCCGCCAGGGCATGCTGGTGCAGTTGCCGCTGCACCTGGACGAGCTGCCCGGCCAGCCCAAGGCCAGCGACCTGCACGACGCGCTGGTGGCGCACTACGCCGCCAGTGTCGCTGCCGGCGGCTGGGTCAGCGTGCTGCCGGCGACCGCCGACGGCAAGCTGGACGCCACCGCGCTCAACGACACCAACCGGCTGGAACTGCGCGTGTTCGCCAACGAGGCGCACCGCCATGCGGTGCTGATCGCACGCCTGGACAACCTGGGCAAAGGTGCCAGTGGCGCCGCAGTGCAGAACCTGGAAATCATGCTGAACACCCCCCTGCGCGGCTGACGCCGCTTCCCCCCAAAGGGCGGACAACGCCTGTGGCCCGGCCAAGCCGGTTCCACGGCGTTTGCTGGATGGGGGCACGCACCCCGACCACGTTCCAAGCCCTGAACGGCCAGCGATGTCAGTCGTCTTCGCCGCCTTGCACCACGCGGCGGATGGCTTCGGCGCCAAAGCCGCGTGACGCCAGGAAGCGCATCTGCTTCGCCCGCCCCGCCGGGTCGGCTGCGGGCTCGCCGAACTTCTTGCGCCAGACCTCGCGCGCCCGTTCCAGCTCGGTGCTGCGCAGGCCATCCACCGCTTCGGCCACGGCTTCGGGGCTGACGCCCTTGGCCTGCAGTTCCTGTTTCACCCGCCCGGCGCCCAGGCGGGCGGCGCGCCGGTGCAGCACCGAATCGACCACCCGCTGCTCGTTGATGAAGCCCTTGGCCTGCAGCTCGTCCAGGGCACGCTGCAGTTCGCCGGGCTCGGCGGCGTGGGTCGCGAGCTTTTTCTCCAGCTCGGCGCGCGAGTGTTCCCGCCCGGCCAGCAGCCGCAACGCGCGGCCCTTGAGCGAGATCTGCCCGAAGCCCACCGCGCTTATTCGTTGACCGCGTCGGCGTCGGCCGCCTTGGCCTTCTTGCCCTTGGCCACCGGCGTGGCGCCTTCGGCACCCGCATCCACCGGCAGCAAGGGGACCCCGAGTTCGGTGCGCACCTTGTTTTCGATCTCCACGCGCAAGTCGGGGTTCTCGCGCAGGAATTCGCGGGCGTTGTCGCGGCCCTGGCCGATCTTCTCGCCGTTGTAGGCGTACCAGGCGCCGGACTTCTCGATCACGCGGTTGAGCACGCCCAGGTCGAGGATTTCGCCCTCGCGGCTGATGCCCTCGCCGAACAGGATGTCGAACTCGGCCGTCTTGAACGGCGGAGAGACCTTGTTCTTGACCACCTTGACCTTGGTCTCGTTGCCGATCGCGTCCTCGCCCTTCTTGATGGTGCCGGTGCGGCGGATGTCCAGGCGCACCGAGGCGTAGAACTTGAGCGCGTTGCCGCCGGTGGTGGTTTCCGGGCTGCCGAACATCACGCCGATCTTCATGCGGATCTGGTTGATGAAGACGACGGTGCAGTTGGTCTTCTTGATGGTGGCGGTGAGCTTGCGCAGGGCCTGGCTCATCAGGCGGGCCTGCAGGCCGGGCAGGCTGTCGCCCATTTCGCCCTCGATCTCGGCCTTGGGCGTGAGCGCCGCCACCGAATCGACGACGACCAGATCGACCGCGCCGGAGCGCACCAGCGAATCCACGATCTCCAGCGCCTGCTCACCGGTGTCGGGCTGGCTGATCAGCAGGTCGGGAACATGCACGCCCAGCTTCTGCGCGTACTGGATGTCCAGCGCGTGTTCGGCGTCGACGAAGGCGCAGGTGCCGCCCAGCTTCTGCATTTCGGCAATCACCTGCAGGGTCAGCGTGGTCTTGCCCGAGGATTCCGGGCCGTAGATTTCGATGACGCGGCCGCGCGGCAGGCCGCCGACGCCCAGGGCGATGTCCAGGCCCAGCGAGCCGGTGGAGACGACCTGGATGTCCTCGATGGCCTCGCCCTCGCCCAGACGCATGATGGTGCCTTTGCCGAACTGCTTTTCGATCTGCGCCAGGGCGGCTTGCAAGGCCTTGGCTTTTTCACTGTTGAGGGGGGCGCTTTTGAGACCGGTTTCCATGCTGATGGCTCCTGGAGGTGAGAGTGGGGGCTGGCTTTCAGACTGTGGGTTTGTGTACAGGCTGGATGCTTGAACAGGAGTCTATCGGGAGATACGTTCTTCGCAATCAAATTTTTGGTCAGTTTGCCTTACCATATGGATCCGCTTCATGCACCTGCCAACAGGGGCGGCCCATGTGGTCTGCCAGAGCCGGTTCCACTGGGTTCTGGGGCTCTGGAAGTGGCAGACACCCGATACCGGCCAACCCCAAGAACGCTGTGAACGAAACCTGGCCCGATGATCGCTGGCGCGCCACCCATCTGGGCCGGCTGATGGGGCTGGCCCTGCGGCGCTTCGACGAACGGGTGCTGCACCTGATGGCGCACGACCCCGATGTGCCCCTGGCGCTGTCCAACCTGGCGGCACGCGACCAGGTCGGCGCGGCACACATCCACATCACGCGCCACCTGTCGCTGCAAGGCTCGCGCCTGACCGACCTGGCGGCCCGGGCGGGCATGAGCAAGCAGGCCATGGGTGACCTGGTGACGCAGTGCGAGGCCTGGGGGCTGGTGCAGCGCGAAGCCGACCCGCTGGACGCGCGGGCGCGTCGCATCGTCTTCACCGCCACCGGCCTGCTGTGGCTCGAAGCCTTCCGCCTGGCGGTGGCGCAGGCCGAGGCCGAATTCCGTGCCCAGATAGGTACCGACGTGGCCACCGTGGTGGCGCTGGGGCTGGAGGCCTACGGTGGCTGAGGCAGGCGGGGTTTCCCCCTGCCCAAAACGCCCCGCCGGCGTGGACAGGCGCCCTAAAATCCCCGACGGGCGCGGCATCCCGTGTGCCCCATGCCAACGGAACCCTGCCCCCAGAACACAGGCCCGACCGGCCGCAGCGGAGACTTCCATGCGCATCCTGATCGCCGAAGATGACCAAGTGCTGGCCGACGGCCTGCTGCGCAGCCTGCGCGCCGCCGGTGCTGCGGTCGACCACGTCGCCAGCGGCAGCGAGGCCGACGCCGCGCTGATGACCAACAACGAGTTCGACCTGCTGATCCTCGACCTGGGCCTGCCCCGGATGCACGGGCTGGAAGTGCTCAAGCGCCTGCGCGCGCGCGGCTCGGCGCTGCCGGTGCTGATCCTGACCGCCGCAGACAGTGTGGAAGAGCGCGTCAAGGGGCTGGACCACGGCGCCGACGATTACATGGCCAAACCTTTCAGCCTGCAGGAGCTTGAAGCGCGCGTGCGCGCCCTGGCGCGCCGCGGCATGGGGGGCGCCAGCCCGACCATCAAGCACGGACCGCTGGTGTACGACCAGGCCGGCCGCGTGGCCACCATCGACGGCAAGATGGTCGAACTCTCGGCCCGCGAACTGGGCCTGCTCGAAGTGCTGCTGCAGCGCGCCGGTCGCCTGGTCAGCAAGGACCAGCTGGTCGAGCGCCTGTGCGAGTGGGGCGAAGAGGTCAGCAACAACGCCATCGAGGTCTACATCCACCGCCTGCGCAAGAAAATCGAAAAGGGCCCGATCCGCATCGCCACGGTGCGCGGCCTGGGCTACTGCCTCGAAAAGATCTGATCCGCGCCGCGCTCCGTCATGGCCGACGAACACAAGCACGACCACGAGCGCATCACCTTCGGCCTGTTCCAGCGCGAGCAGCGCAGCCTGTTCGGCGAAATCCTGGACTGGATGCTCACGCCGCTGCTGCTGCTGTGGCCGCTGTCGCTGGCGCTGACCTGGTTCGTGGCGCAGGGCATCGCCACCAAACCGTTCGACCGCGCACTCGAGTTCAACCTGCAGGCGCTGACCCAGTTCGTGGTGGCCAAGGACAAGCGGGTGAGCTTCAACCTCACGCCCCAGGCGCGCGACCTGCTGCGTGCCGACGACAGCGACCTCGTCTACTACCAGGTGCTGGGCACGCGCGGCGAGCTCGTCAGCGGGGAAGGCGATTTTCCGCTGCCGCGCGACGCGGAGTCGCCCGAGCCCGGCCGCGTGATGCTGCGCGACGACGTGCTGCGCGGCGACGACGTTCGCGTGGCCTACGTCTGGCTGGAGCGCGACACTGAACCCAGGCGCCTGGTGCTGATGCAGGTGGCCGAGACCACCGGCAAGCGCTCGACGCTGGCGACCGAGATCATCAAGGGCGTGATGGTGCCGCAGTTCGTCATCCTGCCGCTGGCGGTGCTGCTGGTGTGGATGGCGCTGGTGCGCGGCATCCGCCCGCTCTCCGATCTGGAGCAGAAGATCCGCGCCCGCAAGCCCGACGACCTGAGCCCGATCGAGGAGTCCCACATCCCGCAGGAAGTGGCGCCGCTGGTCTCCTCCATCAACGACCTGCTGACGCGGCTGAAGACCTCGCTGACGACGCAGAAGCGCTTTCTGGCCGATGCCGCGCACCAGCTCAAGACGCCGCTGGCCGGGCTGCGCATGCAGGCCGAACTGGCCCAGCGCGAGAGCAACCCGCAGGACATCCGCAGCTCGCTGCAGCAGATCGCGCATGCCAGCAAGCGCGCCACCCACACCGTCAACCAGCTGCTGGCGCTGGCCCGGGCCGAAACCACCGGCCGCGCCCTGCCCAGCGCGGACATCGACCTCGCGCGACTGGTCATGGGGGTGGTGCGCGACTCGGTGCCGCGCGCGCTGGAACACGGCATCGACCTGGGTTATGAAGGACCGCACGACCTGCCGGAGAACTGCCACATGCAGGGCAACCCCACCCTGCTGCAGGAGATGACTCGCAACCTGGTGGACAACGCCATCAACTATTCCGGGACGGAGGGCGTGGTCACCGCCCGGGTGCTGTTCGACCGGTTCAGCGGCGTGCTCATCCTGCAGGTGGAAGACAACGGCCCCGGCATTCCCGAAAACGAACGCGAGCTGGTGCTGCAGCCCTTCTACCGCGCGCTGGGCACCAACGTGGACGGTTCGGGGCTTGGGCTGGCCATCGTCCACGAGATCGCGCAGCAACACAACGCCACGGTGAACATGGAAGACGCCCACCCCGACGCACCCCGGCGCGGTTTGCGCGTCGCGGTCCGCTTCACCCCGCGCAAACCGGCCGACGAGTGAACTGGCGCCCCCACGCTCCGCCGCTGCGCGGGTCGCTGCCCCCCACAGGGGCTGGGCCAGCCTGGGGGCGGCCCGGCGGCTGGCCCGTCTTGCGCCCCCACGCTCCGCCGCTGCGCCGGTCGCTGCCCCCCACAGGGGCTGGGCTTGCCTGGGGGCGGCCCGGCGGCTGGCCCGTTGCCCCGATGCTGCGCCGCTGCGCGGATGCTCAGCTGGCGGGCTGGTAGACGTTGAGCTGCAGGCGTTCGCGCTCGATCACCCGTGCGACCGCCGGCAGGGCGGCGAAGCGCTGGGCCAGCGCCCAGGTGGCGGGCAGCGTGGTCGGGTCGATGCCCGCGTAGCCCCCCCAGCGCAGCAAGGTCAGCGCGTAGGCGTCCAGTGCCGACGGCTGTTCGCCCGACAGCCAGGGCGAGGCCAGGACCGCCATGGCTTCAATCTCGCCGAGCAGGCCGCGGTAGGTCTGCACCGCGTAGGCGCGGATGGCCTTCTGCGCCGCCTCGTCGTCGGTGAACTTCTGGGGCATGAACACGTGGGTGAAGGTCGGATGCACCGTGTTGTTCATCCAGACCAGCGCGGACAGCGCCCGGGTGCGCGCCAGCCCCGAAGCGGGCAGGATGCCGGCCTGCGGGAATTTGGCATCCAGGTGCAGCAGGATGGCGACGATCTGCGTGATCACCTCACCGTCGTCGACCAGCACCGGCACCTGGCCGCGCGGGTTGAGCGCGAGGTACTCGGCGCTGCGCTGCTCACCCTTGTGGAGCTTGACGGTCGAGGGTTCGAACGTGGCACCGGCCAACTCCAGCATGGCGTGCGGAACAAAGGAACAGGCGCCGGGGGCGTAGAACAGTTTGAGGCTCATGGATGTCTCCTGTTGTGTTGAGAAATGGTCTGAACGCTCAGTCGGCCAAGTGCTGGCCGACGATGCCGGCGATCTCGAACATGGTGACCTGGTCCTTGCCGAACACCGGGCGCAGCTTGGCGTCGGCGTTGACCTTGCGCTTGTCGGCCGCGTCCTGCAGGCCGTGGGCCTTGATGTAGTCCCACAGCTTCTTGACCACTTCGGGGCGCGACACCGCGCCTTCGCCGATCACGGCGGCCAGCGCGGCGCTGGGCCGCTTGCCCTTGTTGGTCGTGGAAGCGGCCGTGGTCTTGCGCGGGGCTTTCGGGGCGGCGGCCTTCTTCGCGGCCGGCGCCTTCTTGGCCGCAGCGGCCTTCTTCGCGGGCGCGGCCTTGGCGGCCGGTCGCGCCGCAGCCCCGGCGGTCTTGCGCGGCGGGTACTTGCTGTCGCGCTGCTCGAACTCGAAGTTCACCTTGCCCGCTTCCTTGTCCCAGGCCAGGAAGGCCTTGAAGCTGCGGCGCGTGCGCATGGACACGAACTTGTCCAGCAGGTCGGTCTTGCCGGTCGCCAGCAGCTTGGCCATCTGCTCGCGCGCCACCGGCTGCTGCAGGATGACCTTGCCGCTCTTGAAGGTGCAGCTGGGCGTGGGCTGGGCCGCCGTGGGCACGGCTTTGCTGCAGACGTAGTTGGCCCCGTGCTCGTACACCGGCGCACCGCAGACCGGGCAGGCACCCAGACTCGCCTGCTCCGCGAAGTCGACCAGCTCGCCGGTTTCTTCGGCGTTCTTGTCGTCCCCGAAGTCGAATTCCAGCTTCCAGTTGCGGTCTTCTTCGCTGTACTTGAGCGCCATCTCGGCCACGAAGGGCCAGCCCGCCTTGGAGCGGAAACCTTCGAGCGGGCCGATGTGCTTGTCGCGCACGAAGGCTTCGGCCTCAACCACCTCGAAGGTGCGACCGGCCGGTGATTTGGTGAACGAGAAGCCGCAGCCCTCGCTGTTGCCGTCCGCACCGGTGCAGGCGTAGCGGCGGTAGTTTTCCTTCACCACGCCGCCGCAGTTGGGGCAGGGGGACGCCAGCGTGGCGTAGTTGCCTGGCACGGTGTCGCGGTCGTACTCCTTGGCCTTCTTCACCATGCGCTCGGTCATGGCCGCGATCTCGGCCATGAAGGCCGCGCGGGACAGCTTGCCGTGCTCCATCTGCGCCAGCTTGTATTCCCATTCGCCGGTCAGCTCGGGTTTGGAGAGTTCCTCCACCTCCAGACCGCGCAGCAGGGTCATGAGCTGGAAGGCCTTGGCGGTCGGGATCATTTCCCGACCCTCGCGCAGCATGTACTTTTCGTTCAACAGGCCTTCGATGATGGCCGCGCGCGTGGCCGGGGTGCCCAGGCCTTTTTCCTGCATGGCTTCGCGCAGCTCGTCGTCCTCGATGAACTTGCCCGCGCCTTCCATCGCGCCCAGCAGCGTGGCTTCGCTGTAGCGCGCCGGCGGCTTGGTCTTCAGGCCCTTGGCCTCCACCGATTCGGTGCGCACCGTCTCGCCCTCGCGCACCGGCACCAGGTTCTGGCCCTTGTCGCCCTCTTTCGCGCCTTCGACGTCCTCGGCAGCTTCCTTGCCGTAGACCGCCATCCAGCCCGGCCTGACCAGCACCTTGCCTTCGGTCTTGAAGTGATGGTTGAGGACTTTGGAAATCCGCGTGGTCACCATGAACTCGGCGCTGGGGAAGAACACCGCCAGGAAGCGGCGCACCACCAGGTCGTAGAGCTTCTGCTCGGCTTCGCTCAGGCCGCTGGGCGCCTGCAGCGTGGGGATGATGGCGAAGTGGTCCGAGACCTTGCTGTTGTCGAAGATGCGTTTGCTGGGCTTGATGTAGTTGCCGTTGAGCGCCGTCAGGGCGTGCGGCGCCAGGTGCTTCATGCCGCTGTCGGCCAGCATCTCGAAGGTCTGCTTGACCGTGCCCAGGTAGTCCTCGGGCAGGTGGCGCGAGTCGGTACGGGGGTAGGTCAGGGCCTTGTGGCGCTCGTACAGGCTCTGCGCCAGTTGCAGCGTGGTCTTGGCCGAGAAGCCGAAGCGGCCGTTGGCCTCGCGCTGCAGGCTGGTCAGGTCGTACAGCAGACCGCTGGCCTGCGTGGTGGGCTTGCTTTCTTCGGTGACGCTGGCTGCCTTGCCGCGCACGGCCTCGACGATGGCCAGGGCCTCGCGGTGGTCCCACAGGCGGTCGGCACGCTGGTCCGCATCGGCATCATCACCCGTGGGCTTCTTGAAGGCCGGATCGAACCATTTGCCCGGGTACTCGCCGGCCTCGGCCAGGAAGGACGCGTGGATTTCCCAGTAATCGCGGCTGCGGTGGGCGCGGATCTGCTCCTCGCGCTCGACCACGATGGACAGCGTGGGCGTCTGCACCCGGCCCACGGTGGTCAGGAAGAAGCCGCCGTCGCGCGAGTTGAAGGCCGTCATGGCGCGCGTGCCGTTGATGCCCACCAGCCAGTCGGCCTCGGAGCGGCTGCGCGCCGCGTCGGCCAGGCCCTGCATCTGCTGGTCGGTGCGCAGGTGCTCGAAGCCGTCGCGGATGGCGGCCGGCGTCATGGACTGCAGCCACAGGCGCTGCACCGGCTTGCCCAGGCCCTGGTACTGCCCGCCTTTGAGGCCACCGGCGTACTGCTCGATCAGGCGGAAGATCAGCTCGCCCTCACGGCCCGCGTCACAGGCGTTGATCAGGCGGCCCACGTCCTTGCGCTTGGCCAGCTTGACCACGGCGGACAGGCGCGACTTGGTCTTGTCGATCGGCTTGAGCTCAAAGTAGGGCGGCAGCACCGGCAGGTGGGCAAAGCTCCACTTGCCGCGCTTGACGTCGAACTGCTCGGGCGCGGCGATCTCCACCAGGTGGCCCACGGCGGACGTCACCACGTACTGTTCGTTCTCGAAATGGTCATCGTGCTTCTCGAACTTGCCCGCCACCGGGGTGAGCGCGCGCACGATGTCTTGGGCCACGGAAGGCTTCTCGGCAATGACCAGGGTCTTGTTCATCTCTACAATTTGGGCTTCACGCGCGTGTACACGCGCTCGGGGGCGCACACGCATACGCGCGCGCACCTGCATGAAACAACCTTACCAAAATTCCAGATGGTGAAGAAAGCCGCCCCCGCACGCCGCATCCAGACCCGCCGCTCGGGCGTTCACGGCAAGGGGGTGTACGCCGTCACCGATCTGGCCGAAGGCGAGACCCTGATCGAGTACGTGGGCGAGGTGATCACCTGGGACGAGGCGCTGCGCCGCCATCCGCACGACCCCAAGGACCCCAACCACACGTTCTACTTCCACATCGACGAGGACCACGTCATCGACGCCAAATACGGCGGCAACTCCTCGCGCTGGATCAACCACAGCTGCGACCCCAACTGCGAAGCGGAAGTGGACGACGGGCGCGTGTTCATCCGCGCGCTGCGCCACATCGCCGCCGGTGAGGAACTGTTCTACGACTACGGCCTGGTGATCGACGAGCCCTACACGCCCACGCTCAAGGCCCAGTACCCCTGCTGGTGTGGTTCGAAGAAGTGCCGCGGCACCCTGCTGGCCCCCAAGCGCGGCGGCCGTGCCACGAAATTGGGATGACCCCCCTGCGCCGCTTCGCGTCGTCCCCCCTGCAGGGGGGACGCACCCAGTGGCCCGGCATAGCCGGTTCCACGGGTGTCCCGCACGGAATCACGTGCTCTGGCGTGCCCGCGTGCTCGCCCCAGCCATCCGCACGCCATGTCTGACCTGCTCGCCCACGTCGAAGGCATCTGGCAGGCGTTGGTGCCGCAGCTGCCGGGCTTCACCGTGGAGGTGCTGCCCGAGATCGATTCCACCAACTCCGAGCTGATGCGGCGCGCGCGCGCGGGTCTGGCCGAACCGGTGCTGCTGGTGGCCGAGCAGCAAACCGCGGGCCGCGGTCGGCTGGGCAGGGGATGGCACAGCAAGGCGGGCCAGTCGCTGACGTTCTCGCTGGCGCTGCCACTGGCGCCGACCGACTGGTCCGGCCTGTCGCTGGCGGTGGGGGTGAGCCTGGCTGAGAGCCTGCCCCCGCAGGTGCGGCTCAAGTGGCCCAACGACCTGTGGCTGGAGCAGCGCAAGCTCGGTGGCATCCTGGTGGAAACCGCCAGCCATGGCGACGGACAGCTGCGGCGCACCGTGGTCATCGGTGTGGGCATCAACATCGCACGGCCCGACTCCGCCGCGGTGGCGGCGCTGGCCAAGACGGGTGCGGCCACGGCCATGGCACCCGCCGGCCTGGCCGAAGTGCACATGGGCATCACCGCCGGTGAGACCCTGGCCCGTGTGGCGCCCGCGCTGGTGCGCGATGTGCTGACCTTCGAGGTTCACGGGTTCTCGGCCTTTGCCAGCCGGTTCGCCCAGCGGGACGCCCTGCGGGGTCTTCCGGTACGGCTTTCCGATGGAACGGAAGGCACAGCCAGCGGGGTGGACGCGCAAGGCGCCCTGCTGCTGCGCACGCCCCAGGGCACCCGGTCGGTGACGAGCGCGGAAGTGAGCGTGCGTCCATGCTGAGGGTGGTGATCTGGGTCCTGTTGCTGGCCAATGCGGCTTACTTCGCCTGGACCCAGGGCTATCTGGCGCCGCTGGGGCTGGCGCCGGTGGAACAGTCCGAGCCCCAGCGCTTGCAGAGCCAGGTCCGGCCAGAGGCGCTGCGCCTGCTCAACACGCCCAAAGGCGGTGCGCCGACCGAGCCTGCGCCCACACCCGCACCGCCGCCACCTGCTGCGCCAGACCCGGTCGCCAGCGGTGGCCCCTCCACAACCGGAGCCACCCCAACGGCGGCCGCGACAGCGCCGCCCCTCCCCACCGCGTGCTGGGCGGCCTACGGCTTCACCGAGGCCCAGGCCGATGGCCTGCGCGCCGCCCTGGGTGCCAGCGGGCTGCCCCGGGGCAGCTGGCAACTGGCCGAGGTTCAGCTGGGTGGTCGCTGGGTGGTCTACATGGGCCGCTACAACGCCGAACAGCTCGAACGCAAGAAGACCGAGTTGCGCGAAATGGGCATCGCCTTTCGCGAGGTCTCGGGCCCGCTGAGCCCGGGGCTGGCCCTGGGTACCTATCCCAGCGAAGCCTTGGCGGAGCAAGGGCTCCAAGACGTGGCCAAGAAAGGTGTGCGTACCGCGCGCGTCGCCCAGGAACGCGACACCACCAATGCCTGGAACCTGCGCCTGCCCGAGATCACCGAGGCCCAACGCAGAACCGTCACCGGCCTGGGTGTGCCACTGGCCGGCAAACGGCTGCAACGCTGCGACTGAGCCGACCGCATCGGCCCCAGGCCCTGCGATCACGCGCCCGATGCGGTGACCCTCACGGGCCGGACTTCACCGGGCCGCCAGCGTCGGCTGCGCATGGCGACGGGTCGCAAGAATGTCAAACCAGTCCAGCGCCTCGTCCCACAGCGGCTGGGCGGCCGATCGGAAATAGCCCATGTGCCCGATCGGCCCCAGGCGGCGCTGGCGGGGGTCGATGGTGACGGTGCGCACGGCGCTGTTGCGGTAGCCGGCCATGAAGGCATCGCGGGAAGCCGGGGGCGCCCAGGCGTCGTCCACCGCGTTGGCCGCCACGATGGGGAAGCGCACGTCGGCGAACCGCTGCGTGACCGGCTGCAGCTGCGGGTCGTCGAAAAAGTAGCGCGGGTAGCGGCACCACTGGCGCCATTGGCGGTACACGTCCAGCGGCAGGTCCTCGCCCATGCCCAGCCGGCTCCAGGGCAGATAGCCCGCCATGCGCGTCCACACCGGCCCCAGCACGCGCCACATGAACAAGACACGCAGGCGCTCCAGCGGCGGCATCCAGCCGTGCCAGCCGGCGCCGGTGGCAAAGGTGTAGGCCCCGTCCACCCAGTCCGGGTTCGGCAGCAGGCCCAGCGCATGCCCGCCGTAGGAATGGCCCACCACGTACAGGGGCACGCCGGGTGTCCGCATCGCCTCGATGCCGGCGGCCAGATCGAGCCGTCCCCAGTCGAGGTAGTCCATGCGAAAACCTTTGAGGCTGGGCGGGGCCGACTGGCCGATGCCCCGGTAGTCCAGCGTCAGTACCTCGAACCCGCGACGGGCCGCGTGTGCGGCAAAGCGCTTGTAGAAGCCTTGCGGCACGGCGGTGGCGCCACCGACCACCAGGTGCGCGCGGGTCGGCACCGGACTGCGGTAACGCAGCGCGACCAGCCGGTATCCGTCGGCAGCGGTCAGCACCAGGCGCTCCGGTCGGCCAGGCGAAGGGACGGGCGATGCATTCATCCGCGCGACTCTACAGACCCGCCGGTCCTGCCCAGGACCACGGCTGTCACCGATGCGCCTCGGGGCCAAGAAAAAAGCGCCCGAAGGCGCTGCATTTGCAGGGGTCTCAGCCCTGGCTTACCCGGCCACCACGCGTGCCATCTCCAGGCACTTGTTGGAGTAGCCCCACTCGTTGTCGTACCAGGCCACGACCTTGACGAAGGTCTTGTCCAGCGCGATGCCGGCGTCGGCGTCGAACACGCTGGTGCAGGTCTCGCCGCGGAAGTCGGTGGCCACCACCTTGTCTTCGGTGTAGCCCAGCACGCCCTTGAGCGCGCCCTGGCTCTGCGCCTTCATCTCGGCCTTGATCTCTTCGTAGCTGGCTTCGCTGTTGAGCTCCACCGTCAGGTCCACCACCGACACGTCGGAGGTCGGCACGCGGAACGACATGCCGGTCAGCTTCTTGTTCAGCTCGGGGATCACCACGCCCACCGCCTTGGCGGCGCCGGTGGAGGACGGGATGATGTTCTCCAGGATGCCGCGGCCACCGCGCCAGTCCTTGTTGGACGGGCCGTCCACGGTCTTCTGGGTGGCGGTCGCCGCGTGCACGGTGGTCATCAGGCCGCGCTTGATGCCCCACTTGTCGTGCAGCACCTTGGCCACGGGGGCCAGGCAGTTGGTGGTGCAGGAGGCGTTGGAGATGATGGCCTGGCCGGCGTAGGTCTTGTCGTTGACGCCGTAGACGAACATGGGCGTGTCGTCCTTGGACGGGGCGGAGAAGATGACCTTCTTCGCGCCCGCAGCCAGGTGCTTCTCGCCGCCGGCCTTGTCCAGGAAGATGCCGGTGGACTCGATCACCACGTCGGCGCCGACTTCGTTCCACTTCAGGGCGGACGGGTCCTTCTCGGCGGTCAGGCGGATCTTCTTGCCGTTGACGACCAGGGTGTTGCCCTCGACGCTGACGGTGCCCTTGAAGCGGCCGTGCACGCTGTCGTACTGAAGCATGTAGGCCAGGTAGTCGGGTTCGAGCAGGTCGTTGATGGCCACGATCTCGATGTCCGGGAAATTCTGGATCGCGCTGCGCAGCACGTTGCGGCCGATGCGGCCGAATCCGTTGATACCGACTTTGATTGCCATGTCCTCTGCTCCTTGTGGATGAATGAAAAAAAGAAACCGGAGTGATTACTTGGCCAGCACGGTGCGGACGGTGTCCACCACGTTGGCCGGCGTGAAGCCGAAGTGCTGGAACAGCACCGGCGCCGGGGCCGATTCGCCGTAGGTGTCGATGCCGACCACGGCCGACACGCCGTACTTCCACCAGCCGTCGGTCGAGCCCATCTCGACGGCGATGCGCGGCAGACCCTTGGGCAGCACGGCGGCCTTATAAGCGGCATCCTGGCGGTCGAACACGGTGGTGCTGGGCATGGACACCACGCGCACGGCGATCTTGTGTTCCTTGGCCAGGGCTTCCTGGGCCTTCAGGGCCAGCTGCACCTCGGAGCCGGTGGCGATGATCACCGCCTGGGCTTTCTTCTTCAGGCCCACGTCGGCCGGCTCGGACAGCACATAGCCGCCCTTGCTGATGTCCGACAGGTCGGCCTTGGGCGCGTAGGGCAGGTTCTGGCGCGACAGGCACAGGGCGCTGGGGCGGTGGGCGGTCTGCAGGGCCACGGCCCAGGCCACGGCGGTTTCGGCCGTGTCGGCCGGGCGCCAGACGTCCAGGCCCGGGATCAGGCGCAGGCTGGCGACGTGCTCGATGGACTGGTGGGTCGGGCCGTCCTCGCCCAGGCCGATGGAGTCGTGCGTGAACACGTGGATCACGCGCTGCTTCATCAGCGCGGCCATGCGGATGGCGTTGCGGCTGTAGTCGCTGAAGGTCAGGAAGGTGCCGCCGTAGGGGATGAAACCACCGTGCAGGGCGACGCCGTTCATGATCGCAGCCATGCCGAATTCGCGCACGCCGTAGTTGATGTGACGGCCGCCTTGGCCCGCTTCGTTCTTCACGACATCGCCCGCGAGGTCAAAGCGCAGGTTGGGCGTGGACTTGGTGTTGGTCAGGTTGGAGCCGGTCAGGTCGGCCGAGCCGCCCAGCAGCTCGGGCAGGGCCGCCGTGAAGTGCTCCAGCGCGATCTGGCTGGCCTTGCGGCTGGCCACGGTCTCGGTCTTGGTGTGGGCTTGGACGGCGGCGTTGACGGCGACCTGGTGGAAGGCCTTGGGCAGTTCGCCCTTCATGCGGCGGGTGAATTCCTTGGCCAGTTCGGGGAAGGCGGCCTTGTAGGCGGCGAACTGCGCGTTCCACGCGGCCTCATGGGCCTTGCCGGCGTCCTTGGCGTCCCAGGCGGCGTACACGTCCTTGGGGATCACGAACGGGGCGTGGGGCCAGCCCAGGGCTTCGCGGGTGAGCTTGATTTCTTCGGCGCCCAGCGGCTCGCCGTGGGCCTTGGCGGTGTTGGCGCGGTTCGGGCTGCCCTTGCCGATGGCGGTCTTGCAGCAGATCAGGGTGGGCTTGTCGGCGCTGTTCTTGGCGGCGGCGATGGCGGCGCTCACGGCGTCGGCGTCGTGGCCGTCGACGGCGCGGATCACGTTCCAGCCGCAGGCTTCAAAACGCTGGGGCGTGTCGTCGATGAACCAGGGTGCGACCTGGCCGTCGATGGAGATGCCGTTGTCGTCGTACAGGGCGACCAGCTTGTTGAGCTTCCAGGCGCCGGCCAGGGCCACGGCCTCGTGGCTGATGCCTTCCATCAGGCAACCGTCGCCCAGGAACACGTAGGTGTGGTGGTCGACGATGGCATGGCCTTCGCGGTTGAACTCGGCCGCCAGCAGCTTCTCGGCCAGCGCCATGCCCACCGCGTTGGTGATGCCCTGGCCCAGCGGACCGGTGGTGGTTTCCACGCCGGGCGTGTGACCGACTTCGGGGTGGCCGGCGGTCTTGCTGCCGAGCTGGCGGAAGTTCTTCAGCTCCTGCATGGGCAGCTTGTACCCGGTCAGGTGCAGCAGCGCGTAGATCAGCATGGAGCCGTGGCCGTTGGACAGCACGAAGCGGTCGCGGTTGGCCCAGGCCGGGTTGGTCGGGTTGTGGCGCAGGTGGCGGCCCCACAGCGCGACGGCCATGTCGGCCATGCCCATGGGCGCCCCGGGGTGGCCGGAGTTGGCGGCCTGCACCGCGTCCATGGCGAGCGCGCGGATGGCGTTGGCCTGGGTCTGGGCGCTCACGGAGGTGGCGGTGGCGGTGGCGGGGGTGGTGCTGAGGGTGGCGTCGGACATGGGGATGGGTGCAAAGGGAAGGCGGAGGGAGCGCTGAGCCGGATCGGGGGAATCCCGGATTTTATCGGGCCGGCGTTCGCGGGTCTGCGGCGGGTCCTGCGCGGAGGCCGTGCGCCGTAAACTCGGCGCATGAGCGCATCTGCCCTTCTTCTGGCCGCTGGCCGTGGCACGCGCATGCGGCCGCTGACCGACCATACCCCCAAACCGCTGCTGCCGGTGCGGGGTCGGCCGCTGATGCAATGGCACCTGGAAGCGCTGCACGCGGGGGGCTTCGTGCACGTGGCGGTCAACACCGCGTGGCTGGGCGAGCTGATTCCGGCCCAGTTCGCCGACTGGTCGGCCCGGCACCCGGGTTGCCACATCAGCTACTCGCACGAAGGGGTGGACTTCGGCTATGCGCTCGAGACCGCAGGCGGCATCGTGCGGGCGCTGCCGCTGCTCAACGACGTGTTCTGGGTGCTGGCTGGCGATGTGTACATGCCCGGCTTCACCTTCACGCGCGCGGCCATGGACCGGTTCACCGACAGCCCGGCGCTGGCCCACCTGTGGCTGGTGCCCAACCCGCCGCACAACCCGAAAGGTGACTTCGGCCTCTCTTCCGACGGCCACGCGCTCAACACCCCCGATGGCGAGCGCTACACCTACGGCACCATCGGCCTGTACCGGCGCGCACTGTTCGAAATGCCCTGGTGCGACATCCTGCCGGGCAACCCGCAGGGCACGGCCGCGCCGCTGGCGCCCCTGCTGCGCAAGGCCATGGACGCCGGTCGCGTGACCGCCGAGCTCTACACCGGCCCCTGGACCGATGTGGGCACGCCCGAACGCCTTGCGGAACTCAATGCCCCCCACGCTCCGCCGCTGCGCGGGTCGCTGCCTCCCGAGGGGGCTGATCCGGCTCGGGGCGACCCGGCGCCGGATCGTCCGCAACCCTGAACCTCGCACGGCCAAACGCAAACGCCGCACAATGCCCCGCATGGACGCCCAAACCTCTTTCGCCCTTTACGCCGAACGCCGTGCCCGTGTGGCCGCCCAGCTGGGGCCCGGTGGCATCGCCATCGTGCCCACCGCGCCCGAGCGCACGCGCAACCGCGACAGCGAGTACCTGTTCCGCTTCGACAGCTATTTCTACTACCTGACCGGCTTCACCGAACCGCGCGCCTGGCTGGTGATCACCGCCGAAGGTCACACCACGCTGTTCTGTCAGCCCAAGGATCTGGAGCGGGAGATCTGGGACGGCATCCGGCTGGGGCCGTCCGCTGCGCCCGACGCGCTGGGCGTGAGCGAGGGGCATTCGGTCGACGAACTGGATGCCCGCCTGCCCGGTCTGCTGGAGAACCGCAGCACGGTCTGGTTCCCGTTTGCCATCCACCCGGGGCTGGAAGGCCGGGTGGACGGCTGGCTGCAGAAGGTGCGCGCCCGCGTGCGCCATGGCGCGCTGTGCCCCGACGCGCAGCGCGACCTGTGCGGCATCCTGGACGAGATGCGATTGGTGAAGGACGCGCATGAGATTGACGTGATGCGGCGTGCGGCGCAGATCAGCGCCCGCGCCCACGTGCGCGCCATGCAACGCTGCGCCCGCATGATCCGCGCCGGCGAGGACGTGCGCGAGTACCACCTGGACGCCGAGCTGCTGCACGAGTTCCGTCAGCACGGTTCGCAGTACCCGGCTTACGGCAGCATCGTGGCCGCCGGTGCCAACGCCTGCGTGCTGCACTACCGCGCCGACAACGCGAAAGTCTCTGACGGCGAGCTGGTGCTGATCGACGCCGGCTGCGAGCTCGACGGCTACGCCAGCGACATCACCCGCACCTTTCCGGCCAACGGACGCTTCAGCGGCCCGCAGCGCGACCTCTACGACCTGGTGCTGGCCAGTCAGGACGCCGCCGTGGCGGCCACCCGCCCCGGTGCGCGGTTTGTGGACCCGCACGACGCCACGGTGCGCGTGCTGGCGCAAGGCATGCTCGACCTGGGCCTGCTCGACAAGAATGGTGTGGGTCACCTCGACGACGTGATCGAGAAGCGCCATTACTTTCGCCATTACATGCACCGCACCGGCCACTGGCTGGGGCTGGACGTGCACGACTGCGGCAGCTACGTGGAACCGTCCGAGCGCGGGCAGCTGAACGAGCGGCGCGACCCGCTCAGCGGCGAACTCATCAAGGACCGCCCCAGCCGCATCCTGCGCCCGGGCATGGCGCTGACCATCGAACCCGGTCTGTACGTCAGCCCGGCCGAAGACGTGCCCAAACATTTCTGGAACACCGGCATCCGCATCGAGGACGACGCGGTGGTCACCGCCACCGGCTGTGAGCTCATCACGCGCGGCGTGCCGGTCAAGGCCGACGAGATCGAAGCCCTGATGCGCGCCTGACCCCGATGCGGGTCGTGAGCGTCAACACCGGGCGCGTCCAGCCACTGGCCATCCAGGGCCGGCGCATCCTGTCGGCCATCGGCAAGCAGCCGGTTTCTGGGCCGGTGGGGGTGGGCCTGCTGGGCCTGGAAGGCGACGAGCAGGCCGACCCCACGGTGCACGGGGGCTTGGCCAAGGCCGTGTACATGTATCCGTCCGAACACTTGCCGTGGTGGCAACGGCAGCGCCGCCTGCACGGCAGCGGCCTGTTCGACGAGGCGCTGCCCCACGGCTTCGTGGGCGAGAACCTGAGCATCGAAGGCCTGCTGGAGCACGAGGTGTGGATCGGCGACGAACTGCACCTGCCCGGCTGCGTGCTGCGCGTGACGGCGCCGCGTGAACCCTGTTTCAAGTTCGACGCCGTGATGGACCTGCGGGGCGCGAGCCGCCGGATGATGGAACAGCTGTGTTGCGGCTGGTACCTGGCCGTGGTGCAGGGCGGGTCGGTGCAAGCCGGCCAGGGTTTCCGGCTGGTTCCCGGCTCGCGGGGGTTGCGCGTGAGCGAGGCCTTCGGGGCCAAGCGACTCAAGCACCTGCGTTGAGCCTTCTCGGGCAGGGAGTCACGGCAATGCGGTACAACCGGGTCATGAATCCGACCTCTGATCGTTCGCCACCCAACCTGCTCTGCCTGACCATGAACCCGGCGGTGGACCTGGCCACCGAAACCGAGCGGGTGGTCCCCACCCACAAACTGCGCTGCGGCAGCACCTTGCACGACGCCGGGGGTGGCGGCGTGAATGTGGCGCGCGTGCTCACGCGGCTGGGCGGCCAGTGCCTGTGCGTCTGCCCCACCGGCGGCCCATCGGGCCAATGGCTGGAAAGGCGCATGCGCGACGAAGGTCTGGACAGTGTGTTCCTGCCGATCGCGGACGAGACGCGGGTCAGCTTCACGGTGCACGAACACAGCACCGGCGCCGAGTTCCGCTTTGTCATGCCCGGCCCGCGGCTGACCGATGCGGAATGGCAAGGCGTCTTGCAGTACCTGGACCGGCTGCAACCGTTTCCGGCCATCGTGGTGGCCAGCGGCAGCCTGCCGCCGGGCGTGCCGGCCGACTTCTATGCCCGTCTGGCGCGCCTGTGCCGCACCCAAGGGGCGCGCATGGTGCTCGACACCTCGGGCCCGGCGCTGGCTGCGGCGCTGGCCGAAGGCGTGTACCTGTTCAAGCCCAACCTCAAGGAACTGACCGAACTGGCCGGACGACCGCTGGAAACCCCCGAACACTGGCAGGCCGCAGCCCGGCAAGTCATCACGGAGGGCAAGGCCGAGGTCGTGGCGCTGACCCTGGGGCACCTGGGCGCTTTGCTGGCGACGCGCGAGGCCATGTGGAGCGCCCCGCCCCTGGACGTGGTGGTGTCCAGCGCGGTGGGCGCGGGCGACAGCTTTGTGGGCGCACTGGTCTGGGGCCTGCAACAAGGCCAGCCACTGGACCAGGCCTTTGCCTGGGGCATCGCCGGAGGCACGGCCACGCTGCTGAGCGTCGGCACCGCGCTGTGCAAACCCGAGGACGTGCGCCGCTTGCAGGCACGGGTACAGGTGCGGGCTGTGGCCTGATCCGCCATGGCTTCGCCCAATGTACGGCCGTTGAGGCGACCGGCCTGACCGCGCAAAGCGCGCTTGATCGCTGCGCGGCTGGGCGTTTCGATGAACAGACAGGGCTTGTTGTTTCGCTTGCAGTGCGCCTTCACCCGCCAGTAGGCGTTGTGGCTCACGCACCCCACCTGGCACACCACCAGCTCGGCCGCCTGCAGCAAACCGCCGAGCTGGCTCACCTTATCTTCGGTACCACCGTCGTGGTGCATGAAGCGGGCGCCTTCGCTTTCCACCACCTCACGGTAGATCGGGACCACACGCGCCAATCCGCCCACACACCACACGGCTCGGTTACGCACGCACAGGTCCACCTCGGGACCGGGGTCGGCCACCGTCCGCAGGCTGCCCTGGCTGACGATGCCATGGGGCTCGCGTCCTTCGGTTGGCAGGGGGTCGCGCGTGGTGTAGCTGCGCAGCAGGGCCCGGCGCAGTTGACGGTTGTCCTCCAGCATGTGGTCTCGCTCTTGCGCCAGACTCTGCAGCTGCTCCAGTGCTGGTTGCTGGCGCTGGAGGTCTTGCAGTTTGCGCACCGACTGGTCGTGCTCCACGCCCAGTCGTGTGCAGGCCTCTTGCAAGGCGGTGCGTTCCGCGTCGCGACGGCCCAGTTCCTGCGCATGGGCTTGTGTGAGCGCCTGAAGGCGTTGCTGTGCAGTCTCCAGCGCTTGCGCCATGCGCCGGTCCTCGGCCTGCAAGACGCTCAAACGCGTCTGGCCCACCCGCGCCGCCATGCCCACCTGGTGCTGCAGCATGTGCACCTGACCCAGCACCACAAGTTCCAGCTCGGGACCGCAACGCGGGTGCGTGAGCACCGCCCAGAACACGCCGGCCCAGTCGGTCACCATGCAACACCGGTCCCACCACTGAGCCAGGGCTTCATCGCTCTTGAGTTTCAACGATGCGCTCACGTACAGGTTGTAGCGCTGATCGAGTTCCTTTTGCACCCGCTCGGCCAGCGAGGTGCGCTTGCGGCAGGCGGCCACCACCGCCACGTGCTGCTCGTACTCGGACGATCCGGTGTCCTCCAGTCCGGCCTGACGGGTCAGGCGCTTGAGGTCGTCACAACGCAAGCACACGCCGGTGACCGGACACCCCGCGGCCGCGGACAGGTCCCAGAGTTTTCGGCGCGCGGAGCCGCGCGAGCACCGGCTTGTGGCCACTGGGGCTGGTCATCCCCGAGGCCGTTACGGCCCAGGTAATTGGCACCGATCGTGCTCAGGGCGTCGGTGCCTCCGAAGGGGCGGCTGTTCAAGCACATGCTGCTGGCCCTCAGTGCACGCTGCCCGGGATCGCCCGAACCGTCACGCAGGCTTTGCGCCAGGCTTGCTTGACGACAGGATCGGGTCCGTGCGCCTGCCAGTGGCGAACCAGGCAGCCGTGCGTTTCGCGGCTGTACCAAGCCGCCGCCTGGTGCCAGGCGTCCGACTTGGGATACTGCAACATCAGGTCCAGCAAGGCTTCATGCGCCCGCGCCAGGGTGATGGCGGCGCGCTTGGGCCAAGCCTGATCGCTCTGAAGCATCGCCAGACAGGTGCTGCTGCTCACCAGCGCCTGCACACATGCGCTGGCTTGGCCGGGGTTCTACCGCTGCAGGGTCTGGGCCACCACCGCCAAGGCTTGTCCGTAACACGCCTCCGCTGCGGCTGGATCACCGGCGCTTTGCTTCTGCTCGGCCAATGCCATGGCCCGGGTCCAGAGCGGAAGGCCTGGCAGTGGAACAAACACACCATCCATGCCCGGACCCACGTGAAAAAGTGACATGACCCAACCCCTGAAGACACGGGACCATCTGCCCGCCAGATATTCAACAAGAATCACTCTTATTCAAATGCCAACTTCCGGCAAGAACAAATCACCCGATGACGTGACGCGCATCAAGCCACCAGAGGTGTTTGCACCGCGCCTGCGTCATGGGTGCAACGGGCCAGGGGGCTCACAACAGCATCAGAAAGCGCCTGAAATGGTCTTCAAACAAGGGCGCCAGCACAGCCCCGAAGACCACCGGTGCCAGGCTGAAGCCGCCGCGCCTGAGCACCAGGCCCAACACGCCGAAGGCGATCATCAGCCACACATCGAACAGGGACCGCTGGTGGGCGTACACCCCGATCAGGCTGAGCATCAGAATCAGCGGCATCAGCACCTGCATCGGCACCCGCAGGATGTTCAGCCACAGCCCGACCAGCGGCACGTTCAGCACGAACAGCATCAGGTTGGCCATCACAATGCCCCAGACCAGATGGGCAAACAGCGCCGCGTGCTGTTGAAACATGGCCATGCCGGGCGGTACACCATGCAGCAGCAAGGCGCCGAGCAAGATGGCCATGGCCGGATTGGGCGGGATGCCCAGACCGATCAGCGGGATCAGACCGGTCTGCGCCGACGCGTTGTTGGCCGCCTCCGGTCCCGCAACGCCCGCCACATGACCACCATCCCATGCCGAATGGCCGCGCAGCAAACGGCGCTCAATGGACTGGCTCCCGAGTGCCGCCAGCAAGGTACTGCCCCCGGGCAGCATGCCGACCGCGGCGCCCACCACCGAACCGCGCAGGGCTGCCGGTGCGCTGCCACGCCATTCCGACCGGTCGGGCCAGAAACGCCCCACCGGGGCCAGGGTGCTGGAGCCGTGACGCCC
The DNA here is from genome assembly GCA_964428045.1 of uncultured Hydrogenophaga sp. Classification (GTDB taxonomy): domain Bacteria; phylum Pseudomonadota; class Gammaproteobacteria; order Burkholderiales; family Burkholderiaceae_C; genus Hydrogenophaga. The sequence continues at coordinate 31,126 of CAYRWN010000017.1, forward strand.
GGTCCACGAAGCCAGCACCTCGCCCACCCCGAACAACCCCACGATCAGAGGCACCATGCCCACGCCGTCGCGCAGTTCGGCAACGCCCATGGTCATGCGCGGCATGCCGCCCCCAAAGTCCGCACCGATCAGGCCGACCAAGGCCCCCAGCAGCAGCACGGCGGTGTTGCGCAGGGCCCCGCCCTGACCCACCGCAACCACCGCCACGGCTGCCAGCAGGATGAGCAGGCCGATGTGCAGCGGCCCCAGCGCCAGAGAAGCGCGCGCCAGCACCGGCGTGGTCCAGGCGATCAGCGCGGCGGTGAGCAGGCCCGCCAGCAGAGAGGCCGTTGCGGCCACGACCAGGGCCACACCGCCCCGCCCGTCCAGCGCCATGCGGTGGCCTTGCTCGGCCGTCACCACGCCCGAGGCCTCGCCGGGCAGGTTCAGCAGGATCGCCGTGGTCGACGACCCGTACTGGGCACCGAAGTAGATCGCGCAGAGCACGATCAGGGCCGACTCGGCAGGCCAGGCAAAGGTCACGGGCAACAGCAGCGCCATGGTGGCTGCTGGCCCGATGCCCGGCAGCAGGCCGACCAGCGTGCCCAGCAGTGCGCCCAGCGCCGCCGGCATCAGCAGCGTCATCAGGAACTCGGTCACGGCAACCACCACGGCAATGGGGTGCCCAGACCCCATATCAACACCCCATGCAGCAAAGCCGCCACGCCCGGGCCGATGAGGCAGGCGCGTGCCCAGCTGCGCGAAGTGGTGCGTGCGATCACCGTGCCACAAAGGGCCAACGCCGGGAGTGTTCCCAGCCAAGGGAAGGTCAGCGGGAACAGCAACATGCCCCCCAGCAGCGCCCAGGCGCTGGACAGGCCCGGCATGGGCTTCTGCGGCGCCGCCCGGCGCAGCGCGAGCACCAGGCCGATGACGCCCAGCCCCGCTGCCAACAGCAAGGGAAAAGCCCCCGGGCCCACCGTTGCGCGGTGAACGAACGGCAGGTCACGCGCCAGCCATGCCGCCCCTGCCGCCAAGGCCACCAGCAACACGCCCACAGCCCGCGAGCCGCTTGTCCAGCTCAAGTTCGGAGTCGGGACAGGTTGTTGTACACCTCGGAGCATCGTGGGCTTCATTATGAATACGAATGATTATCATATAATTTGCCATCCTGATGGGCGACGTTGTTCCTCCCGCCTTTGGGCTGGGTTCGTGCCCAGCGCCGCCACCGGCCCATCCCACCCTCACCGGAGTACCCCATGAACAGCATTCCGTCCTGCCATCGCCGCCACGTGCTCAAGCTCGCGGCCACCGGTGCCATCGCCCTGACCGTCCCTTTGCACGCGCTGGCCAACGCCTGGCCGACCCAGCCGGTCCGACTGGTCGTGGCCTCGGCCGCCGGTGGCAACGCCGATGTGGTCACGCGCCTGCTGGCCCCCGAGATCGAAAAGCGCCTGGGCCAGAAGGTGGTGGTGGAGAACCTGCCAGGCTCGTCGGGCATGCAGGGCACCGAAGCGGTGGCCAAGGCCACCGACGGGCACACGCTGCTGGTCGGCACTTCATCGCAGCTGGTCTTCAACCTGGCCCTGTTCAACCCCATGCCCTTCGACCTCGAAGGCATGTTGCGCGGCGTGGCCATGATCAACAAGGTGCCGCTGGTGCTCCTGGTCAACAAGGACGATCCAGCCAACACCATGAAGGCCTACGTCGACACGCTCAAGGCGCGCCCCGGCCAGCTGGCCTACGGATCGGGCCCGACCGGCACCACCACCCACATCACCGGCATGCTCTGGGCCCGCACCGTGGGCGCCGAACTTCGCCATGTGCCCTACCGGGCCGGCTCCGAAGGCCTCCGAGATCTGCAGGCCGGGCGCCTGTCGCACCAGTTCGACGTGGCCGTGACGGCCATTCCCCAGGTCCAGTCGCAGGCGCTCAAGCCCCTGGCGGTCACCGGCCGCCAGCGCCTGTCGGCCCTGCCCGACGTCCCCACCGTGGCCGAACTGGGCTACCCCAACTTCACCGGCTACACCTGGAACTCGTTTGCCGCGCCGCGCAGCCTGCCCCAGTCGGCGGTGGATCGCTTCAATCAGGTGGTGGCCGAGGTGTTGCAGGTGCCCGAAATCCGCCAGCGACTGGAAGGTTTCGGCTCGGAGTTCAGGCCGCCCATGAAGCCCGCCGATGTCGATGCCTTCTATGCCGAGGAGCGAAAGGTGTGGATCCCGCTGGTGCGTGAGGCGAGCCGCTGAACACTCGGCCTTTTCAAGGCGCTGGCTGGTCGGGTGGGTTTGAGGCAACTCGGGGTTCACGGGCAGGAAGAACGCCGCGCCCGCTTCGAGCGAAGGGGCCGCGAGTCGTTGACCTGCCCCCTGTGGACATGGCCATCAAAAGTGGACGTCTAGGGTCATGACGACCCGACGGGTTTTCGGGTCGATGGGGATTGAGCTGCACCGCCGCGCGCAGTCGCTGCAGATCGACAACCACTGGGTGGCCCTGTCGGCCTGAACACGCGGCCACCCCCGCACCGTCATCGCGCCTCGCCCACCTCCAGTCGCTCGCAAGCCTGCCCGCTGCGTCGGCACTGGCCATTTGGCTCCAGCCAGGGGTGTGCATGACCGACGCAGCCGGTCTGGCAGATCACGGCCTGCGCCTCGGGCGTGCCCTGGACGCAGCCCGCAGGCGTGGCCGCTCGCGCCGGGGCCGGGCGTCGCATCACCGTGGCCGCCCCCAGGCCCCAGAACACGCTGGTGCGCAACAGCACCAGCTCGGCCCGCAGGCGCAGGTTCTCGGCCAGCAGGGCGGTCTCGCGCCGGGCGGCCGCCTGCTGCAGTTCGCTGCTGCGCCGCTGCAGACCACCGATCTGGCGCATGAGCACGCCGTGTTCGGCCACCAGTTCCTGGGCAGGCTGGGCCGCGCGGGCCCATGGAGAAATGGACATGGTGTGCCCCCTTGGTCAAGGTTCCGACGTCGGACCGCCCACCAGCAGCTGCGGACAGGCATCGGCGTCGTGCACGGCGCGGGCCTGCACCTGCCAGACCTGCCGCAGCAGCGCCGGCGTGAGCACCTGCGCCGGCGGTCCGCTGGCCTGCAGGCGACCGTGGTGCAGCACCCACACGCGGTCGGCGTAGCGCAGCGTGAGGTTGAGGTCGTGCAGCACCGCCAGCACGCCCACGCCCCGTTCGCGCGCCCAGCGGCGCACGGTGGCCAGGGTGTCGTGCTGATGCCGCAGGTCCAACGCGGCGGTGGGTTCGTCCAGCAAGAGCCAGCGCGGCCGACCATCGGGCAGGGGGTGCCAGATCTGGGCCAGCGTGCGCGCCAGCTGAGCCCGCGCCCGCTCGCCGCCGCTGAGGCTGTTGATGGCGCGGTGGGCCAGGTGTCCGACGTCGGCCAGCGCCATCGCCGCGCGCACGATGCCGGCTTCATCCGTTGTGGGGTTCAGCCGGTGCGGGTAGCGGCCCAGTTCGACCACGTCCTGCACGCTGAAGTCGAAGGCCACGCCGCTGTCCTGCGGGAGCACGGCGCGCTCCAGCGCCAGGGTATCGACGCCGATGTCCGACAGCCGCCGCCCGCCCAGCCACACCTGTCCACCATCGGGCGCGCGCAGTCCGGCCAAGACCGACAGCAACGTGGACTTGCCCGCCCCGTTGGGGCCCAGAACGGCCCCGAACTCGCCGGGCCGCAGGGCCAGATCCACCGCATCGAGCAGGCGGCTGCTGCCGATGCACACCCCGGCTCGCTCGGCCCGCAGCGCCTGCGCGACGTCAGCCGGGCGCAGCGGCGCGGCGAGATGGGCGCCGTGCTCGTGCTCAGGTTGCGCCTCGGCGTCCAGCCAGTGAGGCTGCCCGCCGGGGCCGGTGTGGGCCCAGACCTCACGCCATTCGGGGTCGCGAAGGCGGTCGTTCATGCCGCCCCCTCGCCCCCGGCGCGGTCACAGGTCTGACCGGTGCGGCGGCACTGCACGCCATCGCGCCAGTGGTCGGCACCCTGCTCGCAGCCGGTGCGGCAGATCAGCTGGTGCGCCTGCGGGAACAGGCGACTGGCCCAGGGCGCCGCTTCGGCCGGGTCGGCCAGCGGTCGTGCCGGCAGCCCCGGGAGAAAGCCCCAATCGATGCGCGCACGCAGCACCAGCAGGCGGGCGCTCTGGCGCAGCAGCTGGTCCTGCCATTGCTGCAGGTCGCGGCGCTGGCGGCGCAGCACGTCGGCCACCTCGGCCTGTCGCTCGATGTGCTGTTGCAGGGCGCGCAGCGCAGCGGCAGCGTCGGGGCCGTGGCGGGTGGCTTGAGCATCCGGCGTGCAAGCCGGGGCAGGGCACAAAGTGTTCACAGGCGTCTCCCGTGCGCACCGCGCAGCAGCAACAGGAAAAAGGGCACGCCCACCATCGCGGTGAGCACGCCCAGCGGCAGTTCGGCCGGGGCGGCCACGGTGCGGGCCACCGCGTCGGCCACCAGCACCAGGCTGGCGCCCAGCAGGGCCGAGCCGGGCAGCACCCAGCGGTGGTCTGGCCCGGCCACCAGGCGCACCATGTGCGGCGCCACCAGGCCGATGAAGCCGATGATCCCGGTGGTGGCCGTGACGGCGCCGACCGCCAGCGCGGTGACCACGATCACGCGGCGTTTGATGCGCTCGACCGCTACACCCAGCAGCACGGCCTGGGCCTCACCCAGCGCCAGGGCGTTGAGGGTGCGCGCCAGCGGCAGACCGAACGCCAGGGCCAGCACACACAGCGCAGCCACCAGCTGCACCGCGCTCCAGCGCGCGCCGCCCAGGCTGCCCAGCAGCCAGAACTGCAGGCTGCGCAGCTGCTCGTCGCTGGCCAGAAAACTCAGCAGACCCAGGCCCGCACCGGCCAGCGCATTGATGGCGATGCCGGCCAGCAGCATGAGCCCGACGCGGGTGCCGCCTTCGCCGCGCGAGAGCGCATAGATCAGCGCCGTCACCGCCAGCCCGCCGCCGAAGGCCATGAGCACCAGGGTCCAGCTGCCCAGGGCGCGGGGCAGGTCGGGAAACCAGACGGCGCCGAGCACGATGGTGATGCCCGCGGCCAGCGCCGCGCCGCTGCTCACGCCGATCAGGCCGGGGTCGGCCAGCGGGTTGCGGAACAGGCCCTGCATGAGCGCGCCGGCCATGCCCAGCGCGGCGCCCGCGCACAGGCCCAGCAGCAGGCGCGGCAGGCGGATGTTGAAGAACACCAGGTCGGTGCCTTCGGTGGCGGCATCGGTGGTGCCCGTGACCGCGCGCGCGATCACGCCCGGCAGTTCGCCCAGCGGCAGGCCGTAGGCCCCGCGACCGGCCGACCAGAGCAGCACCACCGCCAGCAACAACGACAGCCCCGCCAGCAGCGTGGGGCCCGCCAGGCGCCGAGCATGGACCGCTGGGGCATGAGAGGCGCCGCGCAAAGTCACCGCACCGCTCACTGGACGACCCTCCGTGCCGCGCACTGCGGGGCTGAGCGCCTTGGAAGCGGCCCGGCGGCGCATGCGAGGTTCTCCGCCTGGTCATCTGCCAGCGCGTGGCACGGCAGGTCCATGCCCGGGAGACGACCCGGATCGGACCGCCGGGCGCCCCGGACCACGCACTGGACGCGGGGGTCTTCGCCATCGCGCAGGGCGAACGCCCACCCACCCCGGGGCTGGCATCGAGGCCCGGCGCCGGACAGGCGCATGGCCGCGCGCGGTCTGGCATGCAGCGCGTGGATGCGGGCGCCCGCCACGCGGTGCCGACCGGTCACGAAGGCGCTGGCGGCGAGATCGCTGTCGTCGGCCATGGCCCGGGCCCGGCAAGGTGTGCGCTGCGCCGCCGTCATGCCGCCACCACCCGCTGGTGCAGGCGGTCCACCACCTCGGGCAGGCGCGGACCGAAACCCAGCAGCTCCAAGGCATCGGGTGCCAGCAGGGTGCGGCCGCCGGCCCGCCGGCGGTACGCGGGGGTGAGCGCGAGTTCCGGGCGCTGCCAGAACTTGTCGGCACCGCCCACCGCCACGAGCCCCTGGGCGGTCATGAGGATCAGGTCGGGCGCCGCGGCGGCCATGGCCTCGGCCGTCATGGGGCGGTAGCCCTTGAAACCCGAGAGTGCGTTGCGTGCGCCCATGAATCGGATCACCGCGTCCGCCGCCGTGGCCTCGCCCGAGACCAGCGGGCTGCCGGTGTGCGAAAGCACGAACAGGACCCTGGGCGGGCTGGACTTTGGGGTCTGGCGCACCCGGGCCTGCACCGCAGCCCAGCGAGCGTCGAGTTGTTCCTGCAGTGCGCGGGCATCGGACTCGCGCCCGGTGGCGCGGCCCACGGCGGCGACCTTGCGGCGCACCTCGTCCCAGCGGTGGTCGGAGGCGATCAACTCGACCCGCACGCCGGCGCTGCGGATCTGGTCCAGCACGACCGGCGGGCCCGCGTCGGTGCCGGCCACCAGCGCGTCGGGCCGCAGGGCCAGCAGGCCTTCGGCCGAGAGCTGGCGCATGTAGCCGACCTTGGGCGTCTGCTGCGCGGCCTCGGGGTAAAGGCTGGTGGTGTCGGTGCCCACCAGCTGGTCCTGGGCGCCCAGCGCGTAGACCACCTCGGTGATGCCGCCGCCCACCGTGACCAGGCGAAGTGCACGCCCGCGCTCAGCGCCCGGCGCGCCCGGGCGGTGGCTGGCAGCAGGGGCAGTCTGGCTCCATGAAGGCCTGCCAGCGGCGAGCAGCGCCGAGCCAGCCAGGTACGCGAGGGCTTGCCGCCTCGGCACGCTGGCGGGCCAGGCGTTCGCGCGCGGTGGGAGGGGGGGGCGGGGTGTGGACATGGGCGGTTGTGGATGTCATGCGGGAAGGAGGTCAAGCCCCGCGCTGCGCAGCGGCGCCAGCAGCTCGCGCCAGGCGGGCTGCTCGGCCTGGCCGGGTTTGCGCGCACCGAAGAACATGGCCATCAGACCGCCTTCGGCGTCGAACGCCTCCAGCGAGGTCACGGTGCCGTGGTCGCCGGGTTTCTCAACCACCCAGGCCGAGGCGATCAGGTCTTCGCGCAGGTGCAGGTTGAAGCCGGGGTCGAGCACGTTGAGCCAGCGCATGCCGCGCAGGTCCATGGGCTCGACGCGCTGCACCGGGCCGGTGTGGATCTGGATGCAGCCGGGGCTGCCGACGAACACCATGATGGCCGTGCCGTCCAGCGCCGCGCCCTGCAGCATCTGCTGCACCGCCGACGGCGCCACGCGGTGGGTGAAGCGGCCCTGGGCGAGCCCGAAGGCCCGCAGCCGGTCCAGCCCGTGGCGGCGCAGCAGGCCGAAGAACTGGTGCGTGTCGGTCATGGCGGCCCAGTCCGCCAGGAAGGCGCGCGCATCTACTTCGACGCTGGTGTCGGGCTCGGCCTTGGACCCGGGTGCATCGAACACCACCTCGCGCGCCGGATCGACCCAGGCGTTGGTGTGCTGCGCCCAGGCGATCAGGTCGGTGCGCGAGCGCGGGTAGATCTTGTGCACCGCCGTGCCGTCGCGGTCGTAGAACTGCAGGCTGGTCTGCATCGGATCGGTCTGTCCCTCGGGCGCTTCGCTGACCGCATAACCGGCGTACCAGTGATCGAAGAACAGACGCAGGTCGATGTCTTCACCCAATGCCAGGCCCACGTGGCCGTTGGCCGAGAGCTTGTGGTACACGCCGGTCTTCTCGTGCACCGTGGTGTTGTTGCGCGTCAGGCCCATCAGCGCGCCGCAAGGCTGCAGCGCCTGCAGCAGGGCCAGCCAGTCCGGCTTGAGCGGCACGGCGCGCAGCGGGCGCGCGTGCACGCCGGTGTGGGCAGCCATGGCAGCGCCTTCGCTCACCCCCACGGCGTGAGCCGCTTCACGTGCGCGCAGGCCCCGCTCTCGGGCCTGGGCAAAACCTTCTCGAATGTCGGCCGCCTTCATTGCACCGCCTCCGGTGCGCCGTGCCAGAGGTGGCTGGGCGCGCCTGGCTGCAGCAGAGGTCTGTCCCTCTCCAGCTCCAGCTGCCAGCGCGTGCGCAGATTGGCCAGCATGGTCTGCATGGGCGCCGACAGCTGCGGGTGTCCGGACAGGAAGAACAAGTTGGACACCACTTTCTTGGCCATCAGCGGTCGGTGGGCGCAATCGGGTGCGGACTGGGCGTAGCCCGTCAGCAGGGCCAGGGTGCCGGCCATCAGGGCTTCGACCGTGGGCATGACGTATTCGTCTTCAAAACAAGGGGCGTTGTGCATGGCGTATCTCGGGTGGGTGGTGGATCGCGGTATCGACTGCGCTCAGGCCGGCAGTTGCTCGCTCAGCCGCTGTTCAGCGTCGGCGTCGGGGGGGCGGTGCCCCTCTTCACGGCGGTGGTTCAGCTGTGCCAGATCGGCCCCGGCCAGGGTGTAGGCGCGGGCAAACCCCGCCACATACGAGCCCGCGACGGGGCGCAGTTCGAACAGATGGAAATCCTGCAGGGGCCGGATGGCTTGCATGAACTTGCCGAACTTCTGCTCGAACAGGTCCAGCACCTGTTCGAAACGCTCGGAACCGCGTCCACACTCGGCCACCTCACAGGCCAGGGTCAGGCGTTCGCGCGCGAACAGGTGCCTGGCCTGCGCCTCGCCCTCGATGAACAGCACGCTGGCACGGCCGACAGCGCGCAGGTTCCCGGTGTGACGGGCCAGATCGCTGAGGTAGACGAAGTAGCGTCCCTGGTCGGCCACGAACGGGGCGTAGCTGGCTTCTGGCAGGCCGTCGTGGCTGACGGTACCCAGTTGCAGGGTTTGAAAGCGGGCCGGAAATGCCTGGCAGGCCGCCTGCACGGCGGCCAGGTCAACGGTGGTGCTCATGGGGTGCTCCCGGGTGGTGTGGTCCTGTTCAGAAGTCCTTGACCAGCGCGACCGAGACGCTGCGCCCCGGCGCCGTGAAGGCGTCCAGCGCGGCCGAACTGGCGACCACGCCACGCACGTTGGTCCATGCCCAGTACTTGCGGTCGGTCAGGTTTCGGATCGCGCCGCTGAGCCGCAGGTCGGGCCGGATGTGCCAGGAGGCGGTCAGATCGAGGGTGGTGTGCGCCGGCGCGGCGAACTGGCCAGCCGTTCCACCGGCGGCCGCCGCGGTGTTGATGTCATCGGGCGACTTCTTCGCCACATGGTTCAGGGTGGCCCCCAGCTTCCAGGCCCCCAGGCGGTGGTCGACCCCCAGCACCAGTTGCGCCGGGTTGACCGAGTTCAGCGGCTGGCCGGAGGCGGTGTCACGACCCCGGGTCTGGCCGTAGGCAAAGCGCAGGTGCGTGGCGGCCGCCAGGGGCATCCGGCCCTTGAACTCCAGCCCGCTGAGGCTGACCCGCGAGCGGTTGACCGACTGGAACAGCGTCGGCGAAGCGGCGGTGCCGCTGCCCCCCACGGGGACCAGGTCTTCGATGAAATCCTTGTGGCGACCCTCAAAGGCCACCACCTCCCACGACACCCCCGCCCGCTGGCCGCGCGCACCGATCTCGGCGGTGCGGCTGCGTTCGGGCCTGAGGTCGGGGTTGGGTATGGCGCGGTAGGGCTGGGAGCCGGTCGGGTTGTCGAAGTAGAGGTTCACCTGGTTGGCCGCCGGCGCCCGGAAGCCCGCCGCGAGGTTGCCGAAAACGCTCCAGTGCGCCGCCGGGCGGACAATCACCCCCAGCTTGGGCGACAGGGCGCCATCGGACAGCGACGTGGACGGCGCGGGATACAGCGCATCGGTTCGCGGGCGCAGGCGGAAGTGGTCGTAGCGCAGGGCCGGAATGACCGACCAGCGCTCGGTGACGAACTCGGCCTGGGTGAACAGCGCAGCGGTGGTCTCGGTGGTGGGCGGGAAGCGCTTGAGCGGGTAACTCTCGTAGGCTGGCGGCGCCACGCCGGTGACCAGGTTGTCGAACACGGTGCGGGTGACGTCCAACCCGTAGATCCACCGGGTGGCCACCCGATCACCCAAACGCCCCGACCGTTCGGCCTGCAGCATGGCCTGCCACAGCCGCTCTTCGTAGGTGACGTCCCGTTCGCGCAAGGTCGGTGACGCCGTGCGGCGCTCGGTCGCGACTTCGCGCCCGTCAGCACCCTGCCAGGCCACCACCGCCCGCATTTCGTCGGCCCACGGAGCGGCCAGTTGCCAGCGACCGTCCCAGCTGATCCGGTTGCGCGTCATGTCGGTCGTGCCATCAAGGTCCAGGGTGCCCGTCGCGGTGGTGGTGCGGCCGGACAAGGCCTCCACGGCGCTGTCTTTTGCCACCCGCTCCAGTGTCAGCGTGTGGCGCTGCCCGCCACCGGGGGTCAGCACCAGCTTGCCCAGCCAGGACGTTTCGCGGTCCCGCTGCGGGTTGGGCGTGGTCCGTGTGTTGTTGGGGGCATCGTTCTCTCCGCTGTTGTCCAGCGCCCGGGCCCACCCCGTCTGCACGCTGGCCAGCCATTGCAGACCCTGATGGGGCTGGCCCGCGAGGGTCGCGCCCGCCCCACGGCCCTGGTTCTCGCTGTCGTACCGCAGGCCGGCGCGGCCGCCAAAGGCCTGCCCTTCCCGCAGCAGGTCTTTGGGTTCGGTGGTGAACATGGCCACCATCCCGGCCAGACCGTCCGACCCATGAAGGGCGGAGCTGGCCCCACGCAGGATTTCCACCCGCGAGATCAACCCCAGGTCGTAGTGGTCTCGTCCGAAGGCCGCCGAACCAAACACCCCACTGCTGAGCGCGCGCGGCATGCGCACGCCGTCCACCGTGAGCAGTACCCGGTTGCCCTCCAGGCCGCGGATGTTGAAGCCCGCGTTGGCGTCGCGCCCGGTGGAACCCATGACCGCGCCGAAGCGCTGGGGCGCTCGCCGGACGCTCACGTTGGGCAGATCCCGGGCGAGGTCGCGGATGTCCTGCGCGACGGCGGGGTCGAGGTCATCGCCCTGCAGCAGATCGACGGTGGCCGGCACCTCGTCGAGCCGGCGTTCACTGCGCGAACCGCTGACGACCACCTCGCGCAGCTGAGGCTCAGCCGTGGGCGCTGGCGCCGTCTGCGCCACGGCCAGCGGTGCGCCCAGGCTTGTCAGGCAGGCCAGGGCCAACAGGCCGGGTCGGGAAGGGCGTGGCAGCCAAAGAGCTGCTGCGGAAGAAGAGGGGTGCAATCGCATGCCAGGACCGTCCAGATCGTTGAGGAGTGGCTGGCGTGCACACGACTGGCGCGGTGCTGGCTGGCGGTTGAGAATGATTTGCACCATATCATATGCGAACGATTCTCATTTGTGAAGAGGCGCCTGCAGCTCTGCTGTCTGGATCCGGGTGATGCTTGCACAATGGCACCTTTGTCACCCCACCAGGAGCCCTCCATGAAAGGCGACCCCCAAGCCATAGCCCACCTGCAGGCCCAGCTCAAGAACGAGCTGACCGCGATCAACCAGTACTTCGTGCACTACCGCATGCTCAAGCACTGGGGTCTGGACAAGCTGGCCAAGAAGGAATATGAGGAATCCATCGGCGAGATGAAGCACGCCGACTGGCTGATGGACCGCATCTTCACGCTCGACGGTCTGCCCAATCTGCAGGATCTGGGCAAGCTCAACATCGGTGAAGACGTGCCCGAGATGCTCGGCAGCGACCTGGCGCTGGAGCGGGCGGCACAGGCCACCATCAAGGACGGCGTGGCCCACTGCGAAGCGGTGCGCGATTTCGTTTCGCGCGACCTGCTGATGAAGATCCTCGACGACACCGAGGAGCACATCGACTTCCTGGAGACCCAGCTGGAGTTGATCGAGAAAGTCGGCCTGCCCAATTACCTGCAAAGCATGATGGGCGAGCCCGGCTGAGACCCGACGGCCCAGGGCGGCATGCGCCGCCCGTCGGGACATGACCCTGGCCCGGACAGGGGTGACTGGTGTTTTTGAATGCGAGCAATTATCATTTGATAAAACCATCATCCGCTCCATCCCATGATCGTCTGTGTCTGCCGCCGCGTGAACGACAAAGCCATAGCCCAAGCCGCCCGCGGCGGCGCGAGCTTTGACGACATCCAGATCGACATGGGGGTGGCCACACAATGCGGCCAGTGCGAATCCAGCGCCCGGGCGGTCTGGGTGCAGTGCCGACCCTCGCAACCCCTGGCGCTGTTGCGCAAGCAGGGTGCCGAGCCGACCGGCGGCGTGCCAGCCCCGGTCTGAACGCCGACCGCGGCAGTCCAAGCCGCCCTGCGAGGCGGCTTTTCGCCTTGGAAACTCGAGCTTGTCAGCCACGGATTCCTGTCGAGAATGTCAAAAGCGAACAGACCCAGCTTCAGCAAAACCCTGCGGGGTTTTGATGGATGCGGATTTAGAATGCGCAAACGTCTTTCGCATTGCAAAATGACCCGACAGGAGACACCCGCATGAGCACCGAAAACGCCGAGAACAAGCGCGCCGAACTGCGCCGCGCCGCACTCGAGTACCACGAGAAACCCGCCCCCGGCAAAGTGGCCATTGCCGCGACCAAGCAGCTGTCCAACCAGCGCGACCTGGCCCTGGCCTACTCGCCCGGTGTCGCCGCGCCCTGCGAGGAAATCGTCGCCGACCCCAACAACGCCTTCAAGTACACCAGCCGCGGCAACCTGGTGGCCGTCATCACCAACGGCACCGCCGTGCTGGGCCTGGGTGACATCGGCCCGCTGGCGGCCAAGCCGGTGATGGAAGGCAAGGGCGTGCTGTTCAAGAAGTTCTCGGGCATCGATGTGTTCGACATCGAGATCAACGAGAAAGACCCGGACAAGCTGGTCGAGATCATCGCGGCGCTGGAGCCGACGTTTGGCGGCATCAACCTCGAAGACATCAAGGCGCCCGACTGTTTCTATGTGGAGCGCAAGCTGCGCGAGCGCATGAAGATCCCGGTCTTCCACGACGACCAGCACGGCACCGCCATCGTGGTGGGCGCCGCCCTGCTCAACGGCCTGAAGGTCGTGGGCAAGGACATCAAGCAGGTCAAGCTGGTGACTTCGGGCGCCGGTGCCGCCGCCCTGGCTTGCCTGGGCCTGCTGGTCAAGCTGGGCCTGCCGCGCGAGAACATCTGGGTGACCGACCTGGCCGGTGTGGTCTACCAAGGCCGCACCGAGCTGATGGACGAGGACAAGATCGTCTTCGCCCAGAAGACCGACCAGCGCACCCTGACCGAGGTGATCGCCGGCGCCGACGTGTTCCTGGGCCTCTCGGCCGGCGGCGTGCTCAAGAAAGACATGGTCGCCAGGATGGCGGCCAGGCCGCTGATCTTCGCGCTGGCCAACCCCAACCCCGAAATCGCCCCCGAAGACGTGAGGGCCGTGCGCGACGACGCCATCATGGCCACCGGCCGCACCGACTACCCGAACCAGGTCAACAACGTCCTGTGTTTCCCGTACATCTTCCGCGGCGCGCTGGACGCGGGCGCCTCCACCATCACCGACGAGATGGAGATCGCCGCGGTGCACGCCATCGCCGAACTGGCACAGGCGGAGCAGAACGAAGTGGTGGCCGCAGCGTATGCGGGCGAAAAGCTGGCCTTCGGTCCGGACTACCTCATCCCCAAGCCCTTCGATCCGCGCCTGATGACGAAAATCGCACCGGCCGTGGCCCAGGCCGCCGCCGACAGCGGCGTTGCGCTGCGCCCGATCACCGACATGGAGGCCTACAAGCAGCGCCTGCAGAGCTTCGTGCTGGCTTCCGGAACCATCATGAAGCCCATCTACGCGGCCGCCAAGCAGGCCAGCAAGAGGCGGGTGGCGTACGCCGAAGGCGAGGAAGAGCGCGTGCTGCGGGCTTGCCAGATCGTGGTCGACGAAGGGCTGGCACGCCCGACGCTGATCGGCCGCCCGGCCATCATCGCCCAGCGCATCGAAAAGTTCGGCCTGCGCCTGAAGGAAGGGCTGGACTACGACGTGGTCAACGTCGAACAGGACCACCGCTACCGCGACTTCTGGCAGACCTACCACCAGATGACCGAACGAAAGGGCGTGACCGCACAGCTCGCCAAGATCGAGATGCGCCGGCGCCTGACCCTGATCGGCGCCATGCTGGTGCACAAGGGCGAGGCCGACGGCATGATCTGTGGCACCTGGGGCAGCACGCAGGGGCACCTGGAGTACATCGACCAGGTGATCGGCCAACGCGCCGGCGGAAGCCCTCGCACCCGACAGGACGTGCAAGTGTATGCCTGCATGAACGGCTTGATGCTGCCGGGCCGCCAGGTGTTCCTGGTGGACACCCATGTCAACCACGACCCCAGCGCCGAGGAGCTGTGCGAGATCACCGTGATGGCGGCCGAAGAGATGCTGCGCTTCGGCCTGGAACCCAAGGTGGCGCTGCTCTCGCACTCGAACTTCGGCTCCAGCAACCAGCCCTCGGCCGTCAAGATGCGGCGCACGCTGGAGCTGCTGCGCCAGCAGGCACCCTGGCTGGAGGTGGACGGCGAAATGCACGGCGATGTGGCGCTGGACGCCGAAGCCCGCGCGGCCCTGATGCCCCATTCCACCCTGCAGGGCAGCGCCAACCTGCTGGTGCTGCCCAACATCGACGCCGCAAACATCGCCTACAACCTGCTCAAGACAGCGGCCGGCGGCAACATCGCCATCGGCCCGGTGCTGCTGGGCGCCGCCAAACCGGTGCACATCCTGACCGCCAGCACCACCGTGCGCCGCATCGTCAATATGACAGCCCTCACCGTCGCCGAAGCCAACGTGTAACGTTGAGCCCCTTGGAAAAAGCAAGCACTAACTTTTTCTCGCAGTTTGCCCCACTTCGACTGCCTGTTTATTCAGCAATCACTTGCTTTTTTGCAACGCCTCGGGCACACTAACGCCATTGAAAGACAGGGTTAACCCGCCTCTGAATCCCCGGGCAACCGGAGGTTTGGCAGGCGGGTTGATGCATCAGGAGCAGGGATTTTTCATGGGTCTGAAGCGGATCCGGGTGGGTCGATGGGGTGTGAACCGGTCGGGTGCTGCGGCGCTGCTGGTGGCCCTGGCGGCGACAGCTTGCACCATTCTGGTGCAAGCCAGGTCACCCGCCCCCACGCCAGTGCCCGGCTCTGCGGTTGCCTCGGTGGCTTACACCGGGCTGCCTGTGCAAGGCCGCGAGGTGATGGAGCAGATCCGCCAAGGTGGCCCTTTCCGTTACGAAAAGGACGGCACCGTGTTCGGCAACCGGGAGCGTCTGCTGCCGGGGCAGAAACGGGGCTACTACCGCGAGTACACGGTACCCACCCCGGGACTGAGTCACCGGGGCGCACGACGGATCGTGTGTGGTGGCCAGAAGCCCCAGGCGCCTGATGCCTGCTATTACACCGAGGATCACTACAGCAGCTTCAGGCTGATCGTGCAGTGATCGGGTGAGTGAGACGGATTTTTAACTTTGACCTTCGAAAGAGACGCGGAGATGGACACGCCACTTCGTAACGTACGTACCAACATCGTTCAGTCGATCCGCGCCTTCGGCGTGAAAGACCTCGAGGCCGCTGCCGAGCAGCTGGGTCACCACTTCCTGTACGCCAACCTGGCCAAGGCCCAGAGCAAGCAGGACGTGCTGGACCTGATCGCCGCCCAGTACACGCTGCCCGCCCACTTCGGCAAGAACTTCGATGCGCTCTACGACTGCATGACCGACCTGGTGCACAAGTCGGGCCCGCAGACCGGCTTCATTGTCGTGCTCGAACACATTCCGGCGAACAGCAAGTTCGACAAGGAAGCGCGCGAGCAGCTGCTGGACATCTTCCGGGATGTGGCCGACTACTGGTCCGACCGAAAGATCCCTTTCCGCTGCTTCTACTCGTTCTCGGTCGCCCGTGCGCCCAAGGGCGAAGAGACGGCGGACGCGGAGAACGAAGAGCCCATGCCCACCGACAAGATCCTGGACGTGAGCCCGATGGCGCTGCGCATGAGCAGCCCGTTCAATGCCGGGTACTGGCTGACGGCCGCTTGAACTGGCTCACCCCCGCGCCGCCTTCGGCGTCACCCCCTCAAGGGGGCGGCACTGGCGGCCCGGCAAAGCCGGTTCCGCTGTGCCCTGGAACGAAAAAAGCCGCTGCGTCGCAGCGGCTTTTTTTCATGCCTGTAGGCAGGTTACGGCTGAACGGCTTGCGCGAGCGCCACGTATTCGGCCACCGGCACTTCTTCGGCGCGGCGCTGCAGGTCGAAGTCGCCCGCGAAGCTGCGCACCTCCAGCCATTTGCCCAGCGTGTTGCGCAGGATCTTGCGGCGCTGGCTGAAGGCGGTCTGCACCAGGTCGTGGTAGGTCTTGAAGTCGATCGTGGGAGGCTCGGCCAGCGGCAGCATGCGCACCACGGCGCTGTCCACACGGGGCGGTGGGTCGAAGCTCTCGGGCGGCACGAACAGCACATTCTCCATCGCATAGCGCCATTGCAGCATCACCGACAGGCGGCTGTAGTCGCCCGAACCGGGCGTGGCCACCATGCGGTCGATCACTTCCTTCTGCAGCATGAAGTGCTGGTCCTGCACCACGGCCACATGGTCGAGCAGGTGAAACAGGATCGGGCTGGAGATGTTGTAGGGGAGGTTGCCGACCACCCGAATCTTGGCCCCCACGCTCCGCCGCTGCGCGGGTCGCTGCCCCCCAAGGGGGCTGACATCGCCTTGGGGCGACCCGGCGGCAATGTCGGGTTCGCGGACGTCGGCACACAGGCGCTCGGCCAGCGCGGTGAGGTCCACCTTGAGCACGTCGGACTCGACGACGTCGAGCTGCCCGTGGGCACGCAGCCGCAGGGCGAGATCGCGGTCGAGTTCGATCACGGTGAGCCTGCCCAGGCGCTCGACCAGCGGTTGCGTGAGCGCGGCCAGCCCCGGGCCGATCTCCACCATGGGTTCGCCCGGTTGCGGTGCGATGGCGGCCACGATGGCATCGATGACGCCGTGGTCGCTCAGGAAGTGCTGGCCGAAGCGCTTGCGCGCGATGTGCTTCATGCGCGCGACCGAAAGACGGGACGGGCCTTCACGGCTGCGGCGCTTCGCGGTATTCGACGTAGGCGCGAGAACGCAGGTCCTGCGCCCAGGTCTCGAGCACCGCGGCGGCCTTTTGCTCGCGCACCAGTCCGCGGGCGATCTCGCGCTGCTCGCGGTCGCTCAGCCGGGTCTGGCGACGTTCGTCCACCCGGATCAGGTGCACGCCGAAACGCGACACCACCGGGGCCGACACCGCACCCGGTTGCAACCCGTTCATGACCTGCTCGAACTCGGGGACGAACTGCCCGGGGCTCGCCCAGCCCAGGTCTCCGCCGGCACTGGCCGAACCGTCCTGGCTGTGTTCACGGGCCAGTGCTTCGAACGTGGCCTTGCCACCGGCGATCTGTTCGCGGTACTGCGCCAGACGCGCCACGGCCTCGTTCTGGCTCAGCTGCGGACCGGGGCGCAGCAGGATGTGGCGCGCCCGCGTCTGGGTGACCTCCATGTCGGGCAGGCTGGCCTGGCGCTTTTCCACCAGCTTGAGGACGTGAAAACCCGCCGGGCTGCGCAGGGGGCCGGCGATGTCGCCCGCGCGCAGGTCGCGCGTGGCGGTGACGAACAGCTCGGGCAAGCGGTCGGCTGGCCGCAGGCCGAACTGGCCCCCGTTGTCCCGCTCGGGCGCTTCGGAAAACTCGCGCGCGAGCGCGGCGAAGTCTTCTTTCTGACGGGCACGTTCCGCGACGCGCTGCGCGCGCGCCTGCAGGGCCGTCACCTGCTCCGGCGTGGCGTTTTCGGGCACGCGCACCAGGATGTGCGACAGGTTGAGTTCGAGATTGCCGACATCGCTGCTGTTCGTCTGCTCCCGCACGAAGTCGTCAATGTCGCTCTCGCTCACGCGCACGCGAAGCTCGACCTCCCGCTCGTGCAGCTGCTGCAGCAGGATCTGGTTGCGCAGTTCGTTGCGCAGGGCGTTGAGATCCATGCCTTCTGCCACCACACGGCGCCGGAATTCCTCCACGCTGAGCTGGTTTTGCGAAGCGATCGACTGCTCGGCACGGGCCAGCGTGCTTTCGTCCACACGCAGGCCCAGCTCGCCGGCTTGCTGCAACTGCACCCGTTCGCCGATCAGTTGCTCCATGACCTGGCGGGCGAGTTCGGGGCGCGCAGGCAGCGCAGCACCCTGCTGGGTCGCCTGCTGCTCCACGCGCAGCAGGCGCGTGCGCACTTCGCTGTTGGTCACGGGTTCGGAATTGACCAGCGCCACGATGTAGTCCACCGTGCGCGGACCCTGCGCAGCCGCAGCCACGCGCAGCGGGCCGAGCTGGTCGGACAGACGCAAGGACTGCGCCTGCGAAGCGCCTGTGAACACCATACAGGCACACAGTGCCAGTGCCGACCAGCGGCAGGAGGCATCGAAACGGCGATCAGTCATATTGTTGGAACCGGCTGGGTGGGTTGATGTCTTCACGCAGGTACTGGTAGCGGGGCACATTGTCCTTGAGCGTCTGCAGCGGGTTGGAGCCCAGGCGCGAGAAGCCGGAGAATTCGAGCTGGAACAGCACCCGCTGGTTCGCACTGCTGCGGCCCGTCGTCAGCCGCTCCAGCACCAGACGACCGATCCAGCAGCCGGCATCGTACTCAAAGCCTGCCACCAGATCGACGATCCTGGCATCGGGCACGCTGTAGTTGATGCGCCCCACGCTGTACCACTGGCCGGGTCCCAGGGCGCGTCCGGCGCTGGGCGCGGCGGGCTTGTCGGCCCACAGATCCGACAGGGGCCACTGCCAGCCGATGTCCACCTGCTCGCTGCTGCCCCGCTGCAGGCGGTAGGCGGCGCTGAGCACGCGGTAAGGGCCGGGCGTGTAACGGCCGCTGAGCGTGGTCCGCACCGACTGGCGCTCTTGCGGGCTGTACTGCACGTTGGCATCGGTCGCCCACTGGGGGCTCCACCGCACGCTGGCACCCAGCAGCACATCGCTCAGGCGGTTGGTCACCGGCGTGCACCCTGCCGCATCGGTGCTGCTGCAACTCCGGGCGGGCAGCACCACGGTCTGATCGCGCAGCAGGTAGCGCTGGGCCAGGCCCAGGCGCACCACCTCGGCACCGCTGACCGGATCGAGCAGGCGCGAGGTGGCACCCAGGGTCAGGGCGCGCAGATCGGCGATCCGGTCGTGGCCGCCGAACGCGTTCTCGGTGTTCAGCGAAGCGACATTGAAATCGATGGCGGCCGAGTCGTAGTTCGGCAGGGCGCTCTGATCGCGGTAAGGCGTCCAGGTGAAGAAGGCGCGCGGTTCGAGAGTCTGGTTCAGGCGACGGCCAAAGTAGCTGGCTTCGCGTTCCAGAACCAGTCCGCTGTCCACACTGAACTTCGGTACGGTGCGGCTGGCGACGCGCTGGCCCGCCACAAGCTGGTCAAACCGGTAGCTGGCATGGTGCAGCTGCAGGCGCGGCGCCAGGTAAGCGCCAGGCAGGTCCCACCGGTGGGCGATGCTGCCGACCACCAGCGATCGGCTGCCGTTGGACTGCTGGGTGAGCGTGGGGTCGGAGCGAAAGCGGGTGTGCTCGGTGAGCACCGACCACGCCCAACCCCGAAGACCGGCCCAGGTCTGTCGGTCCTGGGCGAACCGCAGCGCCACGGACGGCAGCCGGTCGTACGGCGGGACGATGGGAGCCTCCCCATCCTGCAGCGTCTGCCAGCGGTAGGCGCCCGCACTGAACGCCCACGGACCCTGGTTCCAGCTGAGCACGGCCTCGCTGGGCAACAGGCGCGAGGTCAGCGACGTGCTGCTGCGCGGAAAGTCGCGCCAGTAGTTGTCGTCGCTCACGCGGTTGAGGTTCAGGCGCAGGCCCAGCGGGCTCTCCAGACCGATGACGCCCAGCGTGGCGCCGGTGGACACGCTGAGCTGGTGCTGCAGCGCATAGCCCCAGCGGTCGCGGCTGCGCAACCGGTCGTTGGGCATGTAGGCCGCCCGCAACCGGCCGGCGTGGTCCGGCTGCAGGTACCGGAACTCAGCGCCCAGGTCCAGACCGCGCTTGCTCATGAGGGTCGGGTAGAGCGTGGCGTCGAACTCGGGCGCGAGGTTGAGGTAATACGGCAGCGTCAGTTCCAGCCCGCTGACGTTGTCCAGGTTGATGGTGGGCGGCAGAACGCCACTCTTGCGTTTGTCCGACAGCGGAAAGCTCAGGTAGGGCACCGCCAGGATGGGCACCCCTTGGAACTCGAGCACCCCGCCGTGGGCGGTACCGGTCTCCTGCGCGTTGTCCAGTTCGATGCGGTCGGCACGCACCAGCCAGTCGGGCATCCATTTCGCGCCGGACGGGCGCGGGCAGGTGGAATAGCGGGCTTCGGTGGCTTCGAGCCGGTCCTCGCCCAGAAACGTCACGCGCCGCGCCTCCCCATGACCTCCACTTTCAAGCAAGGAGAACGCCGGTTGCTCGAAGTGGCCGCGCCCGGTCTCGACGTTGAACTGCAGCTCAGATCCTTCAAACCGGTTGCCGTTGCGGTTGATGAGCACGTTGCCGCTGGCGCTGGCTTCGTTGCTCTGCGGGTCGAACTGGAGCCGGTCGGCCTTGATCACCGTGCCGTGGCGACGCAGTTCGGCGTCGCCTTCGATCACCACCGGTCCGTCGGTCTGGCCCTGCAGGCGCTGGCCCATCACGAAACTGGGCACGCCGTCCTGCACGGCTTCGGGCAGGGTTTCCAGCAGCGCGTGGCTGGGTTTGAGAACCAGCGGGGCTTCGGTCTGCGCCTGAACGATGGGTGGCAGGCCGCAGGCCATCAGGGTCAGCAGCGCGCTCACGCCACGCCCCACGGGCGAAGGCGGGCACAGGGGCCGGGCGGCGGACAGCGGGCTGAGGGGGCGACAGTTCAAGGTGGGACGGAGATGGAAGCGGTCCGCCGCCCCGGGCGCAGACGGGGCAGATGCGCCGGCCAGCGGCCTCAGGCGCGGGTTCTAGAATGGCCGGCCATTATCCTATGCCGACCACCTGTACGCTCCTCAGGCCGGCGTGCCCGCACAGTCCGCCAGAGCCCCCCGCTTCCATGACCACCGACACCCCAGCCGTCACCTGGCCCGACGCCGCGCGCGAGGCCGCCTTCCATGCCTGGCTGAACGGCCTGGCCGCCCACCACGGCCTTCGGCCCGCAACGCTGCGCCCGGCCTCGGCCGACGCGAGCTTCCGCCGCTACCTGCGGGTGGACACCACCGATGGCGCCAGCCGCATCGTCATGGACGCGCCGCCCGACAAGGAGAACTGCCGACCTTTCGTGCACGTGGCGGGCCTGATGAAGGCCGCCGGCCTGCTGGTGCCCGACATCCTGGCCTGGGACGAGCCGCAGGGCTTCATGCTGCTGCCCGACCTGGGCACGCAGACCATGATGGAGCAGATCGACGCCACGAACCCGCAGGCCAACCACGCGCGCTACCTGCAGGCGGTGGACGCGCTGCTGGCCTGGCAGCTCGCGTCAAAGCCGGGCGCGCTGCCGGCCTATGACGAGGCGCTGCTGCGCCGCGAGCTGCAGCTCTTCCCCGACTGGTACCTGGCCCAGCACCGCCAGACCACCCTGGAAGGCAAAGACGCCGAGACCCTGGTCAAAGCCTTCGACAGCATCGTCAAGCGCTGTCTGGCCGCGCCCTCGGTTTACGTCCACCGCGACTTCATGCCCCGCAACCTGATGATCCCGGCGCAGCCCGGTGCGACGCCCGCCCAGCAGCTGGGTGTGCTGGATTTCCAGGACGCAGTGCACGGCCCCATCACCTACGACATCGCCAGCCTGATGCGCGACGCCTTCCTGACCTGGGAAGAAGACTTTGTCATCGACATCACCATCCGTTACTGGGAAAAGGCCCGCAAGGCGGGGCTGATGGACTTCGAGGACTGGCACAGCGACTTCGGCGCCTTCTACCGCGCGGTCGAGTGGATGGGCCTGCAGCGCCACCTGAAGGTCGCCGGCATCTTCGCGCGCCTGACCCTGCGCGACGGCAAGCCCAAATACCTGGCCGACACGCCGCGCTTCATCCACTACATCCGCAGCACCACGCACCGCTACCGCGAACTGGGCCCGCTGCTGCAACTGATCGACCAGGTCGAGGGACTGGAGGCCGCGTCGGGCTACGCCTTCGGCCGGGTCTGAAGGCGCTCCATGCCGCGCTTTCACTGCCCTGTCCCCCTGAGCGTCGGCGCCGAGCTGGACCTGCCGGTCGCCGCCGTGCGCCATGTGCAGGTGCTGCGCCACCAGCCGGGCGATGCCATCACGCTGTTCAACGGCGAGGGCGGTCAGTGGCAGGCCACCGTGCTGCGCATGGGCCGCAGCGACGTGGCCGTGCGCGTGGACACGTTTGAAGCGGTGGAATGCGAGCCGCAGCGCCGCGTGCACCTGGCCCTGGGCATGCCGGCCAACGAACGCATGGACTGGCTGGTGGAAAAAGCCGCAGAACTCGGTGTCGCCAGCATCCAGCCGCTGCACACCGCACACAGCGTGCTGCGCCTCGCCGGCGAGCGCGCGACCAAGAAGCAGACCCACTGGCAGCAGGTGGCCGTCGCCGCCTGCGAACAGTGCGGCGGCAACCGCGTGCCCGCCGTGCTGCCGGTGGCGGACGTCACGGGCTGGCTGCGCGCCAGTGCAGATATCGCCGCGCTGCGCTGCGTGCTCTCGCTGGCCGAGGGCGCCCGGCCGCTGGCCGATGTGCTGCGCGGCGCTGCTGCCGATGCGCCGGTGCTGTTTCTCAGCGGCCCCGAGGGCGGCCTGTCGCCGGCCGAAGACGCCGCCGCGCGCGCTGCCGGTTTTGTGCCGGTCACGCTGGGCCCGCGCGTGCTGCGCGCCGAGACGGCGGCGCTGGCCGCGCTCGTGCAGGCGCAAGCCTGAGCGCTCAGGCTCACTGGCGGCCGAAGAAAGACCAGATCTCGGCGGTGGCGTCCAGCGCGTCCGATCCCTTGCCCCCCAGCGCCTTGCGCCCACCCGGCCAGGCATGACCCCCCGTTTCCGTGACGCACAGGCGCACCTCGACCCCGTCCTGGCACCCGGTTCGCACCTCGCACACCACACCCGGCTTGTCCAGCACCCGCTGCGGCGGACCGCTGCAGGCGTTCAGGCGCGCCCACTTGTCCACGGTGGCCGGCACCGAAGCGAAATCGGCGTGGGTGTTCGACGCGCTGCCCGAACCCCCGTTGAACAACACCCGGTCATCGTCTTTGGCGTGAATGTGGAAGACCGGCACCGGTCGGCCGGGCTGGCAGGCGCTGGTGCCGTCGGTGCCCGCCACCGCGGCGATGGCGCGGAACACCTTCGGCGCCTCGCAGGCCAGGCGGTAGCTCATCATGCCGCCGTTGGACATGCCGGTGGCGAACACCCGCTGCGGATCGATGCGCAGACGCTGCCGGACATCGGCCACGACGGCGAGCAGGAAGCCCACGTCGTCGCTGTTGCGGTCGCGCGCGGCGCCGCAGCAGATCCCGGCGTTCCAGGTCGCCAGCTTGCCGCCCAGGCGGCTGTAGCCGCTGGGAAAAACCACGATCCAGCCGCTGGCTTCAGACTGCGCCACCAGACCTTAA
>CAYRWN010000018.1:0-14258 GCA_964428045.1 uncultured Hydrogenophaga sp.
CCCTTTGGCACGCCGGGTCACTCGATTTGGCTACTTGTTCAGCGTAGCCTTAGGTGTGATGGTGTTGGTCTTCTCGTCGCTGAGCATGCCCATTTCGATGAGTGTTTTTTTGGCGTCCTGGGTGTGGCCGACCTCTTCATAAAACCACAAGGTTTGGGGAACTCGTCCCTGCTTGACTTCACTCAAGAAACGCTTCACCGAAGGCATGCTGTTGCCGTCGGCACCCCACCAAATCCGCTTGTCGGCATCGAGCTCCAACAGCTTGGATTTCTTTACTGTCCAGTACCGCCCGGGAGGTGGCCCTTCAATCACTCGGCCCCCAGGACACTGAATGGCGTACGTGCCCTCGCTGTAGAAGTTGCGCGCCGAAAGATCGCTAGGCTTCCACGCCTTCCGATCATCGTTGTCAGGGTTGCTGTACGCAGCGTCTTGTTCCGCTGTTCTGGCGAGCAAACCCGGGCGCCAAAGGTTCTTGTTCTTTGCGACCACCAGCAAATGATCGTGGTCTTCACTGAAAAACTGAGCAGTGTTTTTCGGCGAATAATTTTTCTGCCAAATCACATTGGCAACAAAAGCGTCCGCCCCAAAAATCTCATCCAACACCATCCGCGCCCGGTGCACCTCGTTGTCGTCCAGCGTGATCCAGATCGAGCCGCGCTCGCTCAACAACTCACGCAGCAGCACCAGGCGCGGCCACATCATGCACAGCCACTTGTCGTGGCGCAGCATGTCCTCGCCGTCCACCGGGTTGGTGCTCAGCCACTCCTTCATGATGGGCGAGTTCACGCCGTCGCTGTAGCACCAGCCTTCGTTGCCGGTGTTGTAGGGCGGGTCGATGAAGACCAGGTCCACCTGCCCGGCATAGCGCGGCAGCAGGCTTTTGAGCGCGTGCAGGTTGTCGCCATGCACCACCAGGTTGCCGCTCAGGTCCGGCGCACCCACCCCCTTGTCCGCCTGCGGCACCAGGGGCCGGTACGGTACGGTGAGGTGGTGGTTGTAAACGTACTCTTTGCCTTTGAAGACGATTTCGGGCATGGCGGCGGTGGGGGCTGGAAGGTGAGCGACGCCGGATTATCCGTGCCGCGCCGTGCCGAAGCGGCGCATCAGATCGGCCTGCACCTGCGCGGGCGACAGGGCCTGGCCGGCGTTCTCGGTCGCGTAGGCACGGGCGGCAGCCTCGTCGGGCCGGAACTTCAGGAACAGGCGGCGCAGCTGGTCGGCGTCGCAGGCACCCAGTTCCACGCGATCGTCGATGCGGCCGGCGCGGATCAGCGCCGCGTCCAGCTGTTCGGCGTGGTTGGTGGTCATGAACAGCACATTGCCTTCCTGCGTGGCCACACCGTCCAGCGCGTTGAGGAAGCCCGAGAAGGACAGCCTCACCTGCGCATGCGCCGCATCGCGCTGGCGAAAGAACGCGTCCACGTCTTCGATGAGCAACAGCGAGCGCTGCGGCACCGCCGCCAGCAGGGTGTGGATCTTCTCGTCGGTCACCACCGGCGAGGCCAGGCTGAGCGTGCAGACGTTCAGGTGCAGCTCGGACGCCAGCGCGGTGACCAGCGAGGTCTTGCCCGTGCCCGGCGGGCCGAACAGCAGGTAGCCGCGCCGCCAGGGAATGCCCAGTTCGGCGTAGCGCTCGCGCGCATCATAGAAGCGCTGCAGGTCGCCCAGCAGCGCCTCGGCCTGCCCGGCCCTGAGCACCACCGACGACAGCGGCCGGCGCGAGCCCAGGCGGGCGCGCATCCAGTCGCCGCCGTGGAAGGGGTTGGGGATGTAGACCGAGAGCGTGTCGCTTTCGCGGCTGGCTCGCGCGTCGATGGCGCGCTGCAGAAAAGTCGCCAGATACACGCCGGAGCGGCCGAAGTGCGACAGGCTGATGCGTTCGAACACGCTCTGCGTCACCTGCAGTTCACGCCGGATCCAGACCAGCCGCCCGTCGATCCAGAGAATGTGCAAGCCCTCACCGGGCGAGAGGTAGGCGCGCGGCGCCTGGCCAGCGCGCAGGTCTTCCTCCAGGCTCTGGTAGGCCGTGCCCTGGCGCACGCTGCGCGCGGTGAACTGGTTGACCTGCCGCAGCGACGGGTGCGCGTCCATGTACTCCACCAGCGCCGAGAACAGGAACTCGTCGCGCGAGTCCACCGTGAGGGTGGAAATGAAGAATCGCTTGAGCCAGGAGACGATCAGCCCCGGCACGTCTTTGAGCCAGAAAGCCAGTGCGCCCGCAGCGGCCAGCAGCGCGGCCTGGGCGGCGGGGGTTTGCAGCAAGGCATCCATGACGGGGTTATACCCGCTGGCGTTTCAGCCGCGCGGGTGGTGCTGCGCCACGATGGCCTTGAGCCGTTCGCGCGCTACGTGGGCGTAGATGGTGGTGGTGGAGATGTCGGCGTGGCCCAGCAGCATCTGCACCGCGCGCAGGTCGGCGCCGTGGTTGAGCAGGTGGGTGGCGAACGCGTGCCTCAAAGTATGGGGCGACAGCGGCGCGGTGATGTCGGCAGCCAGCGCGTACTTCTTGACCAGCTGCCAGAACATGGTGCGCGTCATGGCCGACCCGGCGCGCGAACCGCGGGCGGTGACGAACAGGTCGTCGCTCTGCAGCCCGCCCAGCAGTTCGCGCCGCCCGTGTGCCAGCCAGGTCTGGAGCGCCTGGGCGGCCACCTGGCCGAACGGCACCAGCCGTTCCTTGTTGCCTTTGCCGGTGATGCGCAACACGTGTTCGTTCAGTCCGACATGGAAAGTCTTGAGCGACACCAGTTCGCTCACCCGCAGGCCGCTGGCGTACATCAGTTCGAGCATGGCGCGGTCGCGCTGGCCCAGCGGCGTGCCGCTGTCCGGCGCGTTCAGCAGCGCTTCCACCTGCGCTTCGCTCAGCGTCCTGGGCACCCGCAGCGGCTGGCGGGCGGCCGTCAGACGCAGCGTGGGGTCGGCGGTGATGAGCCGTTCGCGCAGCGCCCAGCGGAAGAAACGCTTGAACACCGTCAGCCGGCGGTTGGCGGTGGTGGCGCGGGTCTGGGCGTGGCGTTCGGCGAAGTAGCCGCTGATGTCGGCTTCGTTCGCCTCCGCCAGCGAACGCCCCTGCCCGGCCAGCCACTGACCGAACAGGGTGAGATCGCGCCGGTAGGCGTCCAGCGTGTTGCGCGACAGGCCCTCTTCGAGCCAGAGCGCATCGATGAAAGCGCCCGCGATGGCATCGCTGCGCGCCAGCGCGCTGGTGTCCGTCACTCCAGCGTGAGTTTCTGCCGGGCCACCACGTCCTTGTAGACCTCGAACTCGGCCTTGATCTGTTCACTGAACTGGTCGGGCGTGTTGGCGACGATCAGGGAACCGGTGTCCTCGATGCGCTTGCGCACAGCCGGGTCCTTGAGCACCTGCTGGGTGGCGTTGTAGACCTTGTCCACGACCTCCTTGGGCAGCCCCTTGGGCCCTATGAAGCCGTAGTAGGCCATGCGGTTGACCGGCTCGAGGCCGACCTCCTTGAAGGTGGGTACATCGGGCAGCACCGTCAGGCGCTGCGGCGCGGCCACCACGATGGGCACCAGCCGGCCGGCCCGGATGTGCGGCAGGGCAGAAGGAAGGTTGTCGAAGATGATGGGCACCTGGCCGCCCACGGTGTCGTTCAGCGCCGGGCCGGCTCCCCGGTAGGGGATGTGGGTGATGAAGGTCTTGGTCAGGCTCTTGAACAGCTCGGTCTGCAGGTGGCCGATGCCGCCGGTGCCCGAGCTGGCGTAGCTGTACTTGCCGGGGTTCTTCTTGATCTCGGCCACGAAGCCCTTGTAGTCCTTGGCCGGGAAGCTGGGGTGCACCGCGATCACGTTGGGCGTGGCGGCGATGTTGGTGATGGGCGTGAAGTCGGTGAGCGTGTTGTACGGAATCTTGGGGTTGATGGCCGGGTTGGCCGCCGTGGTCGACACCGTGGCCATGCCCAGGATGTAGCCGTCGGCCGCCGCACGGGCCAGCTCGGACGCGCCCACCACACCGCCTCCACCGGCCCGGTTCTCCACCACGACGCTTTGGCCCAGGGCCTTGCCCAGCGGTTCGGACATGACGCGGGCAATGATGTCGGTGGTGCCCCCGGGCGCGAACGGCACTTGCAGGCGCACCACCTTGTTCGGGTAGGCCTGGGCCCATGCGCCGCCCGAGGCCAGCACCAAAACACCAGCCAGACCACCGGCAACCAATTGACGACGTGAAACCATGACGCGCACTCCTGAAGGGTTGAGAGACTTCAAAACGATAGCAAAGGGTCTTTTGCAAGCCCGACTGTAGGCCAGGCGGGTGCCCAGGCACCATGGGGACAACACATAAGGGGAAACCCCGGGTGGCCGGGCCAGTCCGCCGCTATCCTCCGGGGGTGAACTTCGCCCAGCTGCTCTTTCCCGACTTTTCGCTCATCCTCATCGGCTACCTGCTGTGCCGCCACACCGCGCTGGACCGCAAGGTCTGGGAGCCGATCGAGAGCCTGGTCTATTACTTCCTGTTCCCGGTGCTGCTGTTCCACAGCATCGTGCGCAACCCGCTGGACCTGCAGGCCACATCGACCCTGATGGCGGCCGGTTTCACGCTGGGGCTGTGCGGCATCGCCCTGGCCTATTCGCTGCCGCACTGGCCCGGGTTGGGCCGCCACCTGGACCGCCGGCTGCACGCCGCCAGCGCGCAGGTGGGCTTCCGCTTCAACTCCTTCATTGCCCTGGCGCTGGCCGACAAGGTGGCCGGCCCCGAGGGCCTGCAGCTGATCGCGGTGCTGATCGGCGTGTGCGTGCCGCTGTTCAACGTCGGTGCCGTCTGGCCCATGGCGCGCCACGCCGGCAAGGGCTTTGGCCGCGAACTGGCGCGCAACCCACTCATCATCGCCACCGCCAGCGGGCTGATGGCTAACCTGGCGGGGTTCTCGGTGCCCGGCTGGCTGGAACCCACGGTTTCGCGCATCGGGCAATCGTCCCTCGCGCTGGGGCTGATGGCCGCCGGCGCCGGCATGCAGCTGGGCAGCCTGCAAGCGGCCAAAGCGCTGGGCGTTTCGGTGCTGGCCGTCAAGCACCTGGGCATGCCGCTCATGGCCTGGGGCATTGCACGGCTGTTCGGTCTGGACGCCACGCAGACCACGGTGCTGCTGATGTTCTCGGCCGTGCCCACGGCGTCCACCTGCTACGTGCTGGCCGCGCGCATGGGCTACGACGGTCCGTATGTCGCCGGGCTGGTGACGCTGTCCACGCTGCTGGGCATGGTCAGCCTGCCGTTTGCGCTGGGGATTCTCGGCAGCTGAAGCCGTTCAGCGTGCTGGCGACGCCACCAGATCGATGCGCCGCTGAATCCACCCCACCTCGTCGGCCGCGCCGGCCGCCTGCGCCCGTGCCTGCTGCACCTTGAGCCAGGCCAGCAACGGGCGGCGCCAGCCCTGGGCCGAGGCCGAGTCCACCGCCTGCGCGATGACGCCCGGCGTGGCCTGACCGCGCTGGAACAGCACGCCCGCGGCCACCAGGCGCGAGAGCGGGTCGGCGATGGCGGCCAGCGCCGCGTCGGGTGAAGCCGAGCCCGCAGCGAACGGACGGTGGGCCTCGGGCAGCAGCGCGGCATCGGCCGCCGTGGATCGGCCCGCGAGGTAGCGCGCGTAGGCCTGCTCGGCCGGTGCCGCGTCGGTGGCCAGCGCGTCGAAGCCGGTGCACGGCCCCACGTCCAGCGCGGCGACCCGGCCTGCGCAGCGCAGCAATTCCAACCGAGCCAGCAGGGCCGGCCGACCGGTGCTGGCCACCTCGCGCCGCGCGCGCGCGAACTCGGCCGCTTCCACCCGCTGTTCGCCGCTCAGCCAGGCCTGGGTGGCGCGCTCGGCGCTGGCCTTGGCGTTCATCTGCCAGTCGGGCGCGGGCGGGTTGTTGCCGCAGGCGGTCAACATCACAACGGAAGTACCCACTGCGGCGGCATGCTTCCAGAAACGCCGCAGAACCGGCTTTGCCGGGCCGCAGGTGCTGCCCCCTTGAGGGGGTGACGACGCAGTCGGCGCGGGGGTGTGTTGATTCATGGAAGTTTGATCTCCGTCTCACGCTTGAACGGCCACTTGCGGTTGATCTCGTTGACCAGGCCGTCCACCTTGCGCAGGCTGGACTCGACTTCGCCGCGCAGCACGTCCAGATCGGTCGTGGCTTCGCGGGTGTTGGCTGCGATGGCTTTGGCCTCGACCAGCACCGCGTCCACCTTCTGCAGGCTGCCCCGCGCGTCGGCCAGCAACTGGTTGAGCTGCTGCACCGTGGCGCGGGAATCCTGGACCAGTCCGCCCTGGGCTGTGCCACCCGGCCCCGCGCCGGCGCCGAAGACCTGACGGTCGGCGTTGGCCACCAGGCTGTTGAGGCGCACCGTGAGCTGGTCGGCCTTCGCCAGCAACGCGTTGGCGCGGTCGATGGTCTGCAACAGTTTCTTCGCGTCGGCCTCGTTGCCCATCAGGGTGCCCAGCACGCCTTGCGGGCCGTTCATGCGGCCGGTCAGCGTCTGCACGTTGCCCAGGCTGCCGGCCAGGGCGGCATCGGCCTTGGTCAGCGCAGCCAGGTTGTCGGTGAGTTCGCGCACCGAGGCCATGAGTTTGGGAATCTCGGCCGCGGTGTCGCCGCGCAGGGCGGTGCGCTCGGCGCCGTCGGGCAACGGCGGATCGGACAGCACGCCGCTGTAGGCACGGATGCGCGTCCCCCCCACCAGGCCGCGTTCCATGGTGAAGATGCTGCTCTCGCGCAACCAGCGCGCGTCTTTCTTCGGCACATCGATCAGGATGCGGGCGTTGCCGTCCTCACCCAGTTCGATGCGTGCCACCCGGCCGATGGCGAAGCCGGCAAAGGTCATGTCCATGCCGACGACCACGCCTTCGGAATCGTCGGACAGGAGCACCAGGCGCTGGGTGCGTTCAAAGGCGCCGCGCGCGTACAAGACGTACAGCGCCGACCCGACCACCAGCACCAGCATCAACAGCAGCAGCAGCGCCGCCTTGAGCTCCAGGTTCCGGACCGGTGGCAGTTCGTCGGGTATCGGGGAAGGGTCGTGACCGGGTGTGGGGTTCATGAGCGCTTCAATAGTAGTTGCCCAGCAGCGAAATCACTTCGATCAGCAGCACCACCGAAAACAGGCGGGCGAATTCGGAGATGTCGCTGCGGCGGCTGTAGCGGCCCTCACCGTCGCGCTGGGCGGCGGCGGCCAGCGGCACCACCGCCACCGCCAGGCTGAAGAACAGGGTCTTGAGACCGAAAATCAGGGTGACCGCCGGGGTGAACACACTGCCCACGCCCCGCGTGTAGGCCGGCAGGCCCCACGGCGAGAACCCATAGACCGTGAAATAGGTCAGCACCAGCGCCACCACACAGGCGACCGCAGCCAGCAGCAGCACGGAAAAGACCGTCGCCAGCGCCCGCGGCAGCAGCTCGGTGCGCAGCAGAAGCTGGTCGGCGTGTTCAATGCCCTTGCGCTGCTGGTCGCCCAGCAGCCGCCGGATGCGCTGCGCGCCCGGCATGGCGTAACGCAGGGCCACGAACAAGGCCGCGTACAGCGGAATGAGTTCGAGCACCAGGGTGCGCACCAGCACTTCCAGCGCGTACTGCGACAGGCCGTAGCTGGTGGCGGTCGCCACCACGATGCGGATCAGTACCAGGCTGATCAGCGCCGACAGCACCAGAAACCAGGTCAACAAGGGCGCCGTGGCGGCGTACAGGCAGCGCAACACCTCCCGCCGCTGGTGGCCCTTGCGGTAACTGGACGGCATGAACGCCAGCACCAGAATCTGCGCGGCCAGCAACAGCACCTGTCGCCAGGCGGACCAGCCGGCGCGCACACGCCCGCCCCAACGGCTCAAGGTGGCGGACAGGGATGCAACGGGGTTCATGGAGCGATGATAGGGGGCGCGACGCCGAGGTGACAACGGACCGGTCCGGGGTGGTGAAAACGCCCATGGCAAACCGCGCGGATCGGTTTTCAATCAGCGTCCACGGACACGCCCCGGTTGAACCGATTTTTCAGGAGTTTCTGCATGTCATCCCCCCTAGCGCCGGTCGTGCGCCGCCAGACGATTGCCGACGCGCTGCACCGAACCGCCCTGCGCCTGCCGGCCAAGACCGCCATCACCTGCGGCGCCACGGTCTGGACCTACGCACAGTTCGACGCCCTGGTCACCCGGCTGGCCGCCGGCCTGCACCGCATCGGCGTGGGCGAAGGTGACAAGGTGGCCGTGCTGGCGCGCAACTCGCACGGCTTCGCCGCGTTGCGCTTTGCGCTGGCCAGGCGCGGTGCGGTGCTGGTGCCGATCAACTTCATGCTCAAGGCCGAAGAGGTGGCCTACATCCTGCGCCACGCCGGCGCCCGCACCCTGGCCACCGACAGCGGCCTGGCCGGCCTGGCGCGCGAGGCCTCGGCGCTGGAAACGCAGGTGCAGCAGTTCGTCTGGCTGCCCAGCGAAGACCCCACCGAGCCGGCCGCGGGCATGCACCGCTTCGACGAACTGGCCGCCTGCGCCGACCCGCTGCCCGACGTGGGCACCCAGAGCCACGACCTGGCCCAGATCGTCTACACCAGCGGCACCGAGTCCATGCCCAAGGGCGCCATGCTCACGCACGACGCGGTGCTGTGGCAGTACGTCAGCTGCGTCATCAACGCCGAGATCGCCGAAGCCGACCGCGCCCTGCACGCCCTGCCGCTGTACCACTGCGCGCAACTGGACGTGTTCTTCGGTCCGGCCATCTACATCGGCAGCAGCAACGTCATCACCGGCAAGCCGACGCCCGACCACCTCCTGGCCCTGCTGGAGCAGCACCGCATCACCAGCTTCTTCGCGCCGCCCACGGTCTGGATAGCGCTGCTGCGCTCGCCGCTGTTCGACGCCAGCAAGCTCCAGCATCTGGCCAAGGGCTACTACGGCGCATCCATCATGCCGGTGGAGGTGCTCAAGGAGCTGGCGGCGCGGCTGCCGAAGGTGCGCCTGTGGAACCTGTACGGCCAGACCGAAATCGCGCCGCTGGCGACCATGCTCGGGCCCGACGACCAGCTGCGCAAACCCGGCTCGTGCGGCAAGGCGGTGATCAACGTCGAGACCCGCGTGGTGAACGACGACATGCAGGACGTGGCCGTGGGCGAGGTCGGCGAAATCGTGCACCGCTCGCCGCACCTGATGCTGGGCTACTTCAAGGATCCCGAAAAGACCGCCGCCAGCTTCAGCGGCGACTGGTTCCACAGCGGCGACCTCGCGACCATCGACGCCGAGGGCTACATCACCGTCGTCGACCGCAAGAAGGACATGATCAAGACCGGCGGCGAAAACGTCGCCAGCCGCGAGGTCGAGGAAATGGTCTACCGCCTGCCCGCCGTCAGCGAGGTGGCGGTGATCGGCCTGCCCGACCCGAAATGGGTGGAAGCCGTGACGGCGGTGATCGTGGTCAAGGCCGGCCAGACCCTGACCGAAGCCGAGGTGCTGGCGCACTGCAACGCGCACATGGCCACCTTCAAGTGCCCCAAGCGCGTGGTGTTCGCCGAGGCACTGCCCAAGAACCCCAGCGGCAAGCTGCTCAAACGGGAGCTGCGACGCAGCTACGCCGACTGACGCCGCGCTGCCGCCCGGGCGTCGTTGGCCAGCACCCCGCGCATGAACCGGACCAGCACCGGGTCCACCTGCAGTTCGCCCAGCAACCGCACCGCCTGCTGCAGGTCCCGGTCGTCGCCCAGGCGGGTCTGGACCGCGGTCGCGGCCCGTATGAGGGCCTTGGCGCGGCGGGCCGGCAGCAGGTCGCGCAGCATTTCGACGGCGTAGCGGGTGCGCTTGGCCTGGATGCGGGTCCGGTGGACGAGCTCCGGGTCGGCCTTCGGCTTGCGGCTGGCCTTGAGGGCGGCATCCAGCCGTTTCACCAGTTTCCTGATGCGCGCGGCGGCCCAGGGCTCTGACGCGGCGGCCGGCGCCGCTTCGACTTCGGCGTGCAGCCTGGCCAGGTCGTGCGCCAGTCCCAGCAAGGCGAGGCCGGTGGCTGGCTGGGCCAGCACCGCGCGGGCCCGCTCGCGCTGCGCCGACCGGACTTCGTCGATGCGTGCGGTGGCTCGGTCGGCAATGTGCTGGCGGCTCTCGTCGGCATCGACAAAGGCGGGCAGCCAGCGGCCCAGGGTGTCGGTGCGCAGCACGTCGAGGTCGCGCAGCGGCCCCAGCGCGTCCAGCAGCGGCCGCAGGCCGGCGGCATCCGGGGGATGGGGCAGCCAGGGCGCGAACAGGCGCACCGCGCTGCGCCAGCGCCGCCAGGCAATGCGGGCCTGGTGCACCACCTCGGGCGCGTCCGACGCGAGCAGCGACGACAGGTTGCGGGTGAGCTGGTCGTAGGTCGCCGCCAGCGCCTGGCTGGCGGCTTCCAGCGGCGTCGTCTCGGCATGCAGGGGAAGCGCCACGGCCGGAGCGGCGGGGTGTAGACCCCCCTGAGCGAGCCGGTAGCCCCGCTCGGCCTTGCTCACGTCGCAGGGCAGCACGGCCTGGGCCGATGCCACCGCACCCGCAAGCGTGAACAGCGCCTCGGGATCGCCCGATTGCAGTTCGAGTTCCAGCTCCAGGATCGGCTCCGACCGACCGCCGGCGTTGATCTCGCCGACGTCCAGGGCCACCTCGATGGTCGCGCCCTGGTAGCGGTGCAGGGTCCAGACGGTGCGGCGGCAGCGGGTTTCGAAACACGGCTGCAGCGTGGCAAACAGCTGGCCGTCCGGATCCAGGTCGGCCCAGGGCGTGGCGCGCAGCGCCTGCGGGTTGAGCCGGCCCGTGCGCTCGCGGCTTTCCCATTCACCACGGCGGCTGAGGCCGCCTTGCGAGACCCCCGCCGACTTGAAGGTCTGGATCCAGGTGCCGCGCAGCGTGGCCGCGGTGGCCGTGCTTTTCCAGGGCCGGTCAGAGACGCAGCGCATGCGCAGCGCCTGTCGCTGCTGGCGCAGCGCCTGATCGGGCGTGTCGTGGTAGACGTTCCACAACCATTGCGTGGAGGTGCGGCGCCGGGCCAGAACGCCCAGCCGTCGCAGCCGGGCTTCGATGTCGGCAGGCTGTGCCCCGGGCAACAGCAGTTTGAGTTCGGTCTCGGCGTGGGTCATGGGGACGTCTCGCACCAGGTAAACCGGCACACTAACCCAAAAGCGCCCAGGCCACGTGTTCCCTGACGAGCGCGCTCGGGTGCGCGGACCGTGCGGCCAGCGCAGACCGCAGGCCGGGGTCTGCACCCTGCCGCAGCGCATTGCCCATCGCGACCGCGATGTTGCGCAGCCAGCGCGCGTGCCCGATGCGCCGGATCGGACTGCCCTCGGTGCGGTGCAGGAACTCGTCCTCGGTCCAGGCGAACAGTTCGACCAGGGTGGCGCCGGTGAGTCCCTCGCGCGGGTCGAAGTCGGGCAGCGGGCTGCGCTGCGCGAACTTGTTCCAGGGGCAGGCCAGCTGGCAGTCGTCGCAGCCGTAGATGCGGTTGCCCATCAAGGGGCGCAGGTCTTCGGGAATGGCGCCCTCGTGTTCGATGGTGAGGTAGGAAATGCAACGGCGCGCGTCCAGCCGGTAGGGGGCCACGATGGCCTGGGTCGGGCAGGCGCCGATGCAGGCGCCGCAGGTGCCGCAATGCCCGGTGAGCGGCTCGCTGGGCGGCAGGCTGAGGTCGACGTAGATCTCGCCCAGAAAGAACAGGGAACCGCCTTCGCGGTGGAGGATCAGGGTGTGCTTGCCGCGCCAGCCCTGGCCGCTGCGCTGCGCCAGTTCGGCTTCGAGCACGGGCGCCGAGTCGGTGAACACGCGGTGACCGAAAGGGCCGACCTCGGCGGCGATGCGTTCGGCCAGTTTCTGCAGGCGGCTGCGCAGCACCTTGTGGTAGTCCCGCCCGCGGGCGTAGAGCGAAACGATGGCCTCGCCCGGACGCAGCAGCCGCTGCCGTTCGGCGTCCATCCAGTCTTCGGGCGTGTCGCGCGGCAGGTAGTCCAGCCGCGCGGTGATCACGCTGACGGTACCCGGCGCCAGCTCGGCCGGCCGTGCGCGCTTGAGGCCGTGGCTGGCCATGTAGCCCATGCTGCCGTGGAAGCCGGCAGCCAGCCAGGCGGTCAGCCCGGGCTCGGCCGACGACAGGTCCACCCCGGACACGCCGATTTGGGACAATGACAGCTCCCGGCCCCAGGCCTGAACCTTCGCCATCAATTGAGCAGCATCAAGACCGGACTTCATGTCCCGCCGATTGTAGGAACGCCACCCGACCCGGACGGCGCCACCTGGCGCGGCCGCTGGGACGACGAAGCCGCCACCGAGGCGTTCGCCCGGCGCCTGGCCGCCTGCCCGGCCATG
Source organism: uncultured Hydrogenophaga sp. (assembly GCA_964428045.1). Taxonomy (GTDB): domain Bacteria; phylum Pseudomonadota; class Gammaproteobacteria; order Burkholderiales; family Burkholderiaceae_C; genus Hydrogenophaga. The sequence goes on from CAYRWN010000018.1 coordinate 12,287, forward strand.
ACCCACGCCACGGTGACGCTGCAGGGCGACCTGGGAGCGGGAAAGACCACGTTCGTGCGGCACCTGCTGCGCAACCTGGGCGCGCGCGGTCGCATCAAGAGCCCGACCTACGCCGTGGTGGAGCCCCACAGCGTGATCGACTGCCCGCTGATGCCCGCGGGCGAGCCACTGGTCATCTGGCACTTCGATTTCTACCGCTTCACCGACCCGCGCGAATGGGAAGACGCGGGATTCCGGGAACTGTTTGCCAGTCCCGGCCTCAAGCTGGTGGAATGGCCCGAACGCGCCGCCGGCTGCATGCCGGTGGTGGACGCCGAACTCCACATCGAACCCGACCCGATGCAGACCAACCCGGAACACGACGGCGCGCGCCTGGTGCGCCTGACCGCGTGCACCGCCACCGGCCGCCAGTTGCTGGCCGCCTTGCAGGCATGAAACGCACGGCTTCGACCGGCCGACGCCGCGTGCTGCAAGCCGGCTCGCTCGTGCTGCTGCTGGGTGTGCAGCACCTGGCCCGTGGCGCCAGCGTGGTCGCGGTGCGCATCTGGCCCGCGCCCGACTACTCCCGCGTGACCATCGAGTCCGATGGTGCGCTCAAGGTCCACACCGTCACGTCCGACGCCACGCGGCTGGCGGTGGACCTGGAAGGCATCGACCTCGTTGCCGGCCTGCGCGAGCTGGTGGGCCAGCTCAGAAGCAGCGACCCGAACATCGCGGCGATCCGCGTCGCGCAGGGCAGCGGTTCGCTGGTTCGGCTGACCATCGACCTGAAGCAGGCCATACGGCCCCAGGTGTTCAGCCTGCAGCCGGTGGCGGCCTACCAGCACCGCCTGGTGCTCGACCTCTACCCAGTGGTGCAGGTGGACCCGCTGGAACAGCTGGTCGCCCAGCGGCTCAAGGAAATCGACGCCGCCAGTGAGCGCGCGGCACGGCTGCTGGGGCATGAGGCCGGCCTGCTGGGCAGCACGCCCAGCCCCCTGAACCCCACGGTGCCCGACGCGGACGACCCGCTGGGCGCGTTGATCGCTCAGCGCGAGCGGACAAGGCCCGCTGCGGCCGACCCGGCTGGCAAGCCAATGCCCAACCCCACGGCGACGGCCAGCACGCCCCACCCCAGGGGCGACCGCGACGGAACGGGCACAGCGGTCAGCGCCGGCAACGCCCGGCCCGTGGACCACGCCAGAGGCAACGCCACCGAGCGCCTGATCATCGTGGCGCTCGACCCGGGCCACGGCGGTGAAGACCCGGGCGCCATCGGTCCCGGCGGCACGCAGGAAAAGGACGTGGTGCTGCAGGTGGCCCACAAGCTGCGCGACCGCATCAACGCCACCCGCATCAAGGGCCATCCGATGCGGGCCTACCTCACGCGCGACGCCGACTTTTTCGTACCGCTGGGCGTGCGCGTGCAGAAGGCCCAGCGGGTCAGGGCCGACCTGTTCATCAGCATCCACGCCGACGCCTTCATGAGCCCGCAGCCGGCCGGTGCGAGCGTGTTCGCCCTCAGCACCCGCGGTGCCACCAGCGCCACCGCGCGCTGGATGGCCGCCAAGGAAAACGCCGCCGATCTGGTGGGCGGCATCAACGTCAAGACCAAGGACGCGACGCTGCAACGCGCCCTGCTCGACATGAGCACCACCGCCCAGATCAAGGACAGCCTCAAGCTCGGCAGCGCCATGCTGGGCGAGGTCGGTCGCGTCGGCAAGCTGCACAAGCCGCGCGTGGAACAGGCGGGTTTTGCGGTGCTCAAGGCGCCGGACATTCCCAGCGTGCTGGTGGAGACCGCGTTCATCAGCAACCCCGACGATGAACGCCGCCTGCGCGACAAGGCGTTCCAGGACCGGTTGGCCGATGCCCTGATGCGCGGCATCGTCAAGTACTTCGCGGCGAATCCGCCGCTGGCCAAGTCGCGGACCACCTGATGGGTCGCGCGCGTGGACTCAGAGGGTCAAAGGGTCAAAGGGTCAAAGGGTCA
>CAYRWN010000018.1:14358-52855 GCA_964428045.1 uncultured Hydrogenophaga sp.
AGGGTCAAAGGGTCAAAGGGTCAAAGGGTCAGAGGGAATTGGGCCTGCCCGAAGGGGCATCCCCAGGCGCCGTCGGCAAGCCGCACAGCACAGCCGCAGCCCGGGCCACGGCGCGCACTGGCAAGGCTGCAGGCGGTGGTTTGGGGTGTACAGCGCGGGCATGACCGATTTCCTCTCACCCTCTCAGCGCAGCATGAGATAGGTGATCGCTGCCAGTGCCACCGTGCCCCAGCCCAGCCATTCGATCACCGGCTTGAGTCTTGATTCGGCCGCCGGTCCGAAGCGAGCCATGAGGAAGGCCACCAGGAAGAAGCGTCCGCCCCGCCCGATGAGCGAGGCGATGGTGAAGGGGAGCAGCGCCATGCTCAAGCCGCCGGCGGTCACCGTGAAGGCCTTGTAGGGAATGGGCGAAAAGCCCGCCAGCAGGACCGCCCAGAAGCCCCACTGCTCAAACCACTGGCGTGCATGTTCCAGCTTGGGCGCATAACCCATGCGCTCGATCCAGGGCACCACCGCGTCCATCGCGGCCCAACCGATCAGATAGCCGAACAGCCCGCCCAGCACCGAGGTGATGGTGGTCAACCACGCCAGTCGCACCCAGGACTGGGGTCGGGCCAGGGCCATCGGCGCGAGCATCACGTCCGGCGGAATGGGAAAGAAGGACGACTCGGCAAAACTCAGGCCACCCAGGTACCAGGGGGCTTTGGGATGTCGGCTCCAGGTCAGCACACGGTCGTAGAGGGGTCCAAACAGCTTCACGGTGCGCGGTCAGAAAATGAAAACCCTGGGATTATCGGGGGGCATGGCGTGGCGCCGGGCAGGCGTGTCGGCAACGGGCCTGAGGCCCCGAAACCTACAATCCCCCGATGCCTGACGCCCCCCGCCGCCCCATCCGTGAACTGCCCGACGAGCTGATCAGCCAGATCGCGGCCGGCGAGGTGGTCGAGCGCCCCGCTTCGGTGGTGCGCGAGCTGGTGGACAACGCGCTGGACGCCGGTGCCACGCAGATCACCGTGCGGCTGCAGGCCGGCGGCATCCGGCTCATCAGCGTGGAGGACGACGGCATCGGCATCCTGCGCGAGGAACTGCCCACCGCACTCAAGCGCCACGCCACCAGCAAGATCGCCAGCCTGCACGACCTCGAAGCCGTGGACACCATGGGGTTCCGGGGCGAGGCGCTGGCCGCCATCTGCTCGATCGCCGAGGTCTCGGTGCTCACGCGCACCGAAGAAGGCTCGGCGCACGGCTGGCTGCTGGACGGCCGCAGCGGCGAGCTCCAGCCCACCGCCCGCGCGCGCGGCACCACGGTGGAGGTGCGCGAGCTGTTCTTCGCCACGCCCGCGCGGCGCAAGTTCCTCAAGTCCGAGAGCACCGAGCTGGCCCACTGCATCGAGGCCGTGCGCCGCCACGCGCTGGCGCGGCCCGAGGTGGGTTTTGCCATCTGGCACGACGGCAAGCTGGTCGCGCAGTGGCGCGCGGTGGCGCCCGATCTGGCCGGCGGCGAACACCGGCTGGACGCGCTGCGCCGCCGCCTGGCCGACGTGCTGGGCGAAGAGTTCATCGACAACGCCGTGGCGGTGAACTGGCCGGTGGATGACCTGCCCGGCGAGGCCACCACCGCCGGTGGGCAGCAGCGCCTGCGCGTCTGGGGTTTTGCCGGCGTGCCCGACGCCGCCCGCTCGCGCGGGGACTGGCAGTTCGCCTACGTCAACGGCCGTTTCGTGCGCGACAAGGTCATCACCCACGCCGCGCGCAGTGCCTACGAGGACGTGCTGCACGGCCACCGCCAGCCGGTGTACGCGCTGTACGTGAGCATCGAGCCGACCCGGGTGGACGTGAACGTGCACCCCACCAAGATCGAGGTGCGCTTCCGCGACAGCCGCGAGGTGCACCAGGCCGTGCGCCACGCGGTGGAGGGCGCGCTGGCCGCGCCGCGTTCGGCGCAGACGCTGCCGGTCCCTGCTGCCGTTGCGTCGACCGGCCCCGCAGGAGCGCCGTCGGCGTTCCTCAGCCCGGCGCCCCGCCAGCAGCCCCTGCCCTGGCGCCCCGAGGCGCCGCAGGTGGGCCAGCGGGTGAGCGACCTGGAAGCGCTCTGGCGACCCTCGGAGCGGATCACCGCACCGCTGGATGTCCGCGACATCCGCCCAGCCGAGTCGGCGTTCCAACCGACCCAGACCCCACAGGAAGTGCCCGCGCCCTTGCCCGACGGCGAATGGCCACTGGGCCGCGCCATCGCGCAGCTGCACGGCGTCTACATCCTGGCCGAGAACGCGCAAGGCCTGGTGGTGGTGGACATGCACGCCGCCCACGAACGCATCGTCTACGAACGCCTCAAACAACAAATGGACGCGCACCAGGTCAGCAGCCAGCCGCTGCTGATCCCGGCCACGTTTGCTGCCACGCCCGACGAAGTGGCCACGGCCGAAACCGCAGCCGAGGTGCTGGCCCAGCTCGGGCTGGAAGTCGTGCCCTTCTCACCCAAGACCCTGGCGGTGCGCGCCGTGCCCACCACCCTGGCTGCCGGCGACCCGGTGGAACTCGCCCGCAGCGTGCTGGCCGAACTGAGCCAGCACGCTGCCAGCACCGTGGTGCAACGCGCCCGCAACGAACTGCTGGCCACCATGGCCTGCCACGGCGCGGTGCGCGCCCACCGGCGCCTGACGCTGAACGAGATGAATGCGCTCTTGCGCCAGATGGAGGTGACCGAACGCAGCGACCAGTGCAACCACGGCCGGCCCACCTGGCGCCAGCTGGGCATGAAGGACCTGGACGCGCTGTTCCTGCGCGGACGCTGAGACCGGAAACTTTTCAGGCGCAGCGGCATCAAGCCCTGTCATGAAACGCCTGATCGCCCTCGTCCTCTTCTCGGCCGCTCTGCTGGCCGGCTGCGCCAGCCTCGACGAACGCCAGCGCGGCTGGATCTTCCAGCCCTCGGACCGCAGTTGGGGCCGCGGCGAAGAGGCGGCCCGGGGCATGCAGGACGTGTGGATCGACTTCCAGTCTCAGGAAACCGGCGAACCCGTACGGCTCCATGGGCTGTGGAGCCCGCACGATCGTCTCGGGTATGACCCGAAGGCCCCGGTGCTGCTGTACCTGCACGGCGCCCGCTTCAATGTGGTGGGTTCGGCGATGCGCGCCCGGCGCATGCAGGAGCTGGGCTTCTCGGTGCTGGCGGTGGACTACCGGGGTTTCGGCAAGAGCACCAACCAGCTGCCGTCCGAAGCCATGGCCTACGAAGACGCGCGGGCCGCCTGGGACTGGCTGGGTCGGCGGCACCCGGACCGGCCGCGCTACATCTTCGGCCACTCGCTGGGCGGTGCCATCGCCATCGACCTGGCCGCCCAGGTGGGCGACGAGGCGGGCACGCTGGTCGAAGGCACGTTCACGTCCATTCCCGACGTGGTCAGTTCCTACAAGTGGGGCTGGCTGCCGGTCGGCCCGCTGATCACCCAGCGCTTTGAAGCGGTGGAACGGGTCCGGCGCATCGGCTCCCCGCTGCTGGTGGTCCACGGCAGCGCCGACCGCACCATCGCGCCCGAGCTGGGGCGCCGACTGTTCGAAGCCGCCACCGGCCCCAAGCGCTTCGAACTGGTCGAAGGCGGTTCGCACCACAACACCAACGCGGTGGGCCAGTCGCAGTACAAACTGGCGCTGGCCGAGCTGTTCGGACTCCGGTAAGGGGACCTGGCGGGTGCGCCGTCCGGCTGCGGTGCATCTGATACGCTCGACCGGATGTCTTCCCGCTCTGCCATGTCGCCCGGCCTCGTCGTGCTGGTGCTCTCGCTGCTGCTGGGCCTGCAGCCCGTCACCACCGACCTCTACCTGCCCGCCCTGCCCACCCTCACCCAGGAGTTCGGCGCCGCCATGCCGCAGGCGCAGCTCACGCTGTCGGCCCTGCTGCTGTCCTTCGGTGTCTCGCAACTGGTGTGGGGGCCGCTGTCCGACCGCTTCGGCCGCCGCCCCATCCTGCTGGTGGGCAGCGTGCTGTATGTGCTGACCTCGCTGGGCAGCGCGGCCGTCACGTCGATGGAACAGCTCATCGTGCTGCGCGTGCTGCAGGGCGCGGCCATGGGCGCCGGTGTGATGTGTGCGCGCGCCGTGGTGCGGGACCTGTACGCCCCCACTGAAGGCGCCCGCGTCATGTCCAAGGGCCTCACCGGCCTGGGCGTGATCGCCTGCGTGAGCGCCCCCTTGGGCGGCCTGCTGGCCGAGCACTTCGGCTGGCGCGTGGCCCTGCTGGCGGTGGCTGTTTTTGGTGCGCTCACGCTGGCCGTGCTGGCCTGGCGTTTTGAAGAAACCCTGGCGCAGAAAAACCCGCACGCGCTGGAACCGCTGACGCTGCTGCACACCTGGGGCCAGATCGTGCGCAACCCCACCTTCCGGGCCTACACCCTGCTGGCCACCACGTCCTATGGCGGGCTGTTCACCTTTCTGGCCGCAGGTTCCTTCGTCTTCATCGGCGTGCTCGGCCTGTCCAAGACCGGCTACGGCCTGGCCATGCTGAGCATGTCGCTGTCGTACATCGTGGGCACCTTCATCTGCCGGCGCCTGCTGCCGCACTTCGGCGTTCGCCGCACGGTCGCCATGGCCGGCGCCGCCACGCTGACTGCGGGCACCGCCATGGGTGTGATGGCACTCATGGGCGTGCAAAGCGTGGCCGCCATCATGGCCCCCTTCTACCTGTTCATGCTCGGCCACGGCGTGCACCAGCCCTGCGGCCAGAGCGGCGCGGTCGGCCCCTTCCCGCAGGCGGCCGGCGTGGCATCGGCCCTCAGCGGCTTCGTCATGATGGTCGTGGCCTTTGCCATGGGCGGCTGGCTGGGTCTGAGCCTGGCAGCCAACCCCGGCAGCGTGCTGCCGCTGACCAATGGCCTGTGGTTCTGGAGCGTGGCCATCACCGCCACCGCCTGGACGCTGGTGCAGAAGCATGGCGAGCCCAAGGCGCCGCCCGTGCGCATGGCGATGGATTCCGCCACATGACGATGAGCGAAGTGCCTGATCCAGAGGCATCGCGGAACCGGCTTCGCCGGGCCGCAGATGACGCCCCCTTGAGGGGGTCGCGCGAAGCGCGGCGGGGGTGTCTCGCACTTGCCGGTCCCACGGCCAGCGGCAAGAGCGCCGCCTCGTTGGCGATTGCCCAGCGCTGGCCGGTGGAAATCATCAGCGTCGACTCCGCCCTGGTCTACCGCGGCATGGACATCGGCACCGCCAAGCCCACGCCCGCCGAGCAGGCGCAGGTGCCCCACCACCTGCTCGACACCAGCGACCCGCTGCACGCCTACAGTGCGGCCGACTTCGTGCGCGATGCGCAGCGGCTGATCGGCGAGATCAGCGCGCGCGGCCGCACCCCGCTGCTGGTGGGCGGCACCATGCTGTACTTCAAGGCCCTGATGCAGGGGCTGGACGACATGCCGCGCGCCGACGCCCACGTGCGCGCGCGCATCGAGGCCGCGGCCGCCGCCCACGGCTGGCCGGCGATGCACGCCGAACTGGCGAAGGTCGATCCTGTCACCGCGGCCCGGCTCGCGCCCAACGACGCCCAGCGCATCCAGCGCGCGCTGGAAGTGTTCGAGGTCTCGGGCCAGCCCCTGTCGGCCCTGCAGACCGGGCAGCAACGGCAGCACCCCAACCCCATCGCCCCCGGCGCCCTGCTGAGCCTGGAACCCGCCGACCGCGCCTGGCTGCACGCGCGCATTGCGCAACGCTTCGACGCCATGCTGGCGGCCGGCTTCATCGACGAGGTCAAGGCCCTGCGCGCGCGCGGGGACCTGCACCCCGACCTGCCATCCATGCGCTGCGTGGGCTACCGCCAGGCCTGGGAGGCGCTGGACGCAGCGGGGGCAGCACCGCTGACCGACGCCCAGCACAACGAACTGCGCGACCGCGGCATCTTCGCCACCCGCCAGCTCGCCAAACGCCAGATCACCTGGCTGCGCTCCATGCCCGAGCGGGTCGTCGTGCCCTGCGACGCGCCCGATGCGCTGGCGCAGGTGCTGCGTTGGGCCGAGAGGAACGTATGAGCCCCCACGCTCCGCCGCTGCGCGGGTCGCTGCCCCCCAAGGGGGCTGATCCTCCTTGGGGCGGTCCGGCGGCGGATCGCCCGGGAAAGGTCTCCGGCCTGCACATCGAAGGCCTGGCCAAGCGCTACGGCGACACCGCGGTGTTCCAGTCCGTGGACCTGCACGTCGCCCCCGGCGAATTCGTCGCCATCGTCGGCGAATCGGGCGTGGGCAAGTCCAGCCTGCTCAACTGCATGGCCGCGCTCGACACCTGGAGCGAAGGCCGCATCATCCACGACGGCGTGGACCTGGGCCAGCTGAGCGAAGCACAGGCCGCGCACTGGCGGCGCGAACACCTGGGCTTCGTGTTCCAGGCCTTCCACGTGCTGCCGCACCTGGACGTGGCCCAGAACATCGCCCTGCCCCTGTTGCTGCTGCACCGCCCCGACCCGGCCCGCGTGGCGCAGATGCTCGACGCGGTCGGCCTGCAAGGCCTGGGCGAGCGCCTGCCGGCGCAACTGTCCGGCGGGCAGCTGCAGCGCGTGGCCATCGCGCGCGCGCTGGTGCACAAACCCCGCCTGATCCTGGCCGACGAACCCACCGGCAACCTGGACCCGCGCACCGCCGCGCAGGTGATGGACGTGCTGGTCGCGCAGGCACACGAACACGGCAGTTCGCTGGTGCTGGTCACCCACTCCGAAGCGGCTGCAGCGCGGGCGGATCGGGCGCTGCACCTGACGGCGCAGGGGTTGCAATCGGACTCAGCCATGACGGGTCTTCAATCAACAAGCCAACCGTCTGCCAAGAACTCTCAATAGCAACGACACCGTCAACTGACCCCCAGCAGGAAAGAAGCTCGCGCGCAGTTGTGGTGGTGGGAAGGAATGCTGGCTCACCAGCTACAGAGACCCAGCGCACATCGGCTCATTTCAGCGCCGAGCGTTCCAACTCCTCAGCCATACGCGTTTGCCATCCCGGCCCGGTGGCCCGCCACCGTTCCATGACTTCTTCCGTCAACCGGATAGAGATGAGTCGCTTGGGCGTGGCCGCACGCGAACGGCCGCCCTTGTTCACCTTGCCACGCGCGAGCATGTCGTCGGTGAGTTCGGGGAGCTTTTCGTACGCTTGCGGCTGGATCACGTGGCTACCCTCCAAACTCCCACGGGTTGAGCAAGCTCACGCCCATGTGCGCGAAATCCGTCGTGTTGCGTGTGACCAGGGTCAGACCATGGGCCAGGGCGGTGGCCGCAATCAGGGCGTCGTGGGGTGGCACCGGGTTGGGCACATGCAGGCGCGCGCAACGCGCCACGACGGCCGCATCGACCGCCAACGTTCGCCGGTCGAACAGTTGCTGCGCCTGTTGCAGCCAGCTGCGCAGCGCCTGCCCCTGCGGCGGTGTGCGCCGCTCCAGGCGAAGAATCCCAATGTCCAGTTCCATCCAGGCAATCACACTCACGTACTGAGCGGCCAGCGGCACCCCCGCCGCCCAGTCCATCACCGGGCGACTGGCCTGGGGCTTGCCCGGACGCAGTTCGGACAGCACATTCGTGTCCAGCAGGTACATCAGCGTTCCTGCGTCGGCGGCAAAGCGTCGTCCAGCGCGCCCTGGACCGCCGTCAGGCGGTGGGCCAGGGCGGCTGCGTCGGCGCGCGCGGGCAAGTCCAGATCAACCCCCTCGGGCGCGTCCAGTGCCTGCATGGCCTGCAGCAGGCTGGGGCCGCCGGTCTGGCCCGTCAGCCGGTAGTAGTCTTCGATGCACAGCACCGCCAGGGCGGGCGTGCCCCGTTCGGTGATGATGACGGGCCCCTGTTGCGCCGCCCGTTTGACGGCGGCCGAATCACGGGCAAAAGTGCGGCTGTTCATGGTGGCAATGGTCATGGCGGCCTCCGGCAGACAAGAATGTCTGTATGTTACGACATTGTTTGCCCGGCGACCATGCCGGAAGCGACGGGCTGGCGCAGGGCCACGCCTTCAGGTCTTCAGAAACAAATCCCGATCCGGCGCGAAGCTCGCGTGCAGGGGCAGCAGCGCGCCGCCGAGCGCCCGCGCGTCCGACCCGATGCTGCCGGCGCACAAGGGCGGCGGTGTCTGCAGGCCTTCCCAGTTGTAGGCACTCAGCGCCTGCTGGGTGCGGGCGATCAGTTCGGCCAGCAGATCGGGCGCGACCACGCCGTCGATGACGACCGCTTCCAGGTCCAGGAAGGCGGTGCCCGAGACGATGCAGTGCGCCAGCGCGAGGGCGGCGCGGTCGATCCACTCGCGGGTGTGGGGCAGCCACGGCGCCTGCAGCGCGCGTTCGTCGTAGGCGGCCATGGGGTCCAGGCCGTGTTCGCGCAGGCGCTGCTCCAGGTCCCAGAGCGAGGCCTGGCTGATGAGTTGCGGCGGCACTTCCTTGAGGTCGGCCGCGGCCCCGCCAGCAACCCCGAGCGGCAGCGAGGCCACGGCACCGGCGTTGCCGTGTTCGCCGCGGTGCAGGTGCGAATGCAGCACCAGACCGCCGCCGACGAAGGTGTCGAGGAAGAGGTAGAGGAAGCTGCGGATCTCGCGGCCCTTGCCTTGCAACAGTTCGGCCACGCAGGCGGCAGCGGTGTCTTTGGCAAAGCTGACCGGCAGGGGGGTCATGCGCTGCACCTCGGCCGCGAGGTCGAGGTGGTTCCAGGTGTCGGACTGCACTTCGGTCAGGCCCAGCATGCGGTGCCAGCCGCCCAGCTGGAAGGGCGCGGCCACGCCCACGCCGACCACGCGGGATGCCAGCGGCCCGAGGCGGCGCAGCAGTTCGTCGAGGTTGCGCTGGATCAGCGGCAGCAGGGTGGTGGCGTCAGGGAAGTGGTAAGCCACGCTGATGCGTTCGCGCACCGCGCCGGTGAAATCGACCAGCAGCCAGTCGGCGCTGCGGCGCGCGATCTTGATGCCGATGGCAAAGGCACCGTCCGGGTTCAGACCGATGGGCACCGAAGGCTGGCCCACCTTGCCGCGCACCGGCTCGCCCCTGGTGAGCAGCTGGTCTTCGTCCAGGCGGGCGGTGATGAGGCCGATGGTCTGCGCGGTCAGGCCGGTGAGGCGCGCGAGGTCGGCCTTGGCCAGCGCCCCGTGGGCGCGCAGGGCCTGCAGCACCACGCGTTCGTTGAACTGGCGAACCCCGTCCTGGTTGGAGCCGCGCTGGCGCAAGGGCTGCGCGGCGGCGCTTTCGCCCGGTGCAAGGGTCGTATCTGCGGAGTCGTTCACAAGGGCCAAGTGTGACACGCCGGCCGCTCCTTCAGACCCTCAAGGCCTCGCCGATGACCCCCTTGCGCAGCAGGAAGTTGCCATAGGGCTGGGCTTCGCCGGTGACGACGATGGCATAGGCCGCCTTGACACGCTCGTAGAAGGCAAAACGCTCCACCAGCTCCAGCTGGTCGCTGCGCAGGCCGGTCCGGGCCAGCAGGTCCGCCGCCTCGCGTTGCAGGGCCGACCGGTATCCCGGCGGCGTGCCGCAGACCTGCATGCAGGCCACGGGCTGGGGCACGTCGTCGGCCAGCGGCAGCACGCTCACCACCGCCTGCAGCGCCCGCAACACACCCACGCCGGGCAGGCGCAGCACCGGCTTGCCAGCGCCCAGGCTCATGGCGGTGAAGTTGGCGTCGGCCAGCACCACCGCGTCGTCGTGCCCCATCTCGGCCAGCAGCTTGAGCAGCTCCGGGCTGAGCAGGGGATCAATACCCTTAAGCATTTGAAGCCACTCCCGAGGGTTGGGTGTCCCGTCCAGCGATCACCGCGGAACCGGCTTTGCCGGGCCGCAGGTGATGCCCCCTTGAGGGGGTGACGACGAAGTCGGCGCGGGGGTGTTTCATGCTCAGGCCAGGCATTCGGCGGGGAGTTGGTCCACCGTCATGGCGCCGGTCATCACCGCCACCGTGTCGCTCATGCTGATCTTCTTGGGGTTCACCACCGCAGCGCGCTTGCCCAGGCGGGCGATGTGGATGCGGTCGGCGATCTCGAACACGTGCGGCATGTTGTGGCTGATCAGGATCACGGGCAGGCCCTTGTCGCGCACGCGGCGGATGAGTTCGAGCACCATGTTGCCTTCCTTCACGCCCAGGGCGGCGGTCGGCTCGTCCATGATGACCACGTGCTGCGCGAAGGCCGCAGCGCGCGCCACCGCCACGCACTGGCGCTGGCCGCCCGAGAGCGTTTCCACCGCCTGCGTCATGGAGCGGATGCCGACCTTCAGGTCGTTCATGCGCGCGATGCTTTCTTCCAGCATCTTCTTCTTGTCGATCATCTGCAGCACGCTGCCCAGCACGCCGGGGCGGCGGATCTCGCGGCCCAGGAACAGGTTCTCGGCGATCGTCATGGCCGGGGCCACGGCGAGGTCCTGGTAGACGGTCTCGATGCCGGCACGGCGCGCGTCGATGGGGCTCCTGAAGTGGACGACTTTGCCGTCGAGGTAGACCTCGCCTTCGTCCGGGATGGTGGCGCCCGACAACGCCTTGATCAGGCTGGACTTGCCCGCGCCGTTGTCGCCGATCACGGCCAGGATTTCGCCGGCGCGCAGTTCGAAGTCGGCGCCGTCGAGGGCGGTGACCTGGCCGTAGCGCTTGACCAGGCCCTTGGCCTGCATCACGAGGGGGGCGTTCGTATCGATGGTCATTACCGGACTCCCTTGCGCGACATCTGGTCGGTGAGCACGGCCAGAATGACCAGCACACCGGTGACGAGGATCTGATACACGGACGACACACCCATCAGGGTCAGGCCATTGCGGAAAACGCCCACGATCAGCGCGCCCACCAGGGTGCCGAGGATGATGCCGCGGCCACCGAACAGGCTGGTGCCGCCCAGCACGACGGCGGTGATGGCGTCCAGGTTCTCCGTCTGCCCGGCGTTGGGGTCGCCGGCACCGATGCGCGCCACCGACAGCAGCGAGGCGATGCCGTAGAACAGGCCCGCCAGCACGTACACGCCCAGCAGCACCTTGTCGGTGGAGATGCCGGTCAGGCGCGAGGCTTCCGGGCTGTTGCCCACGGCGTAGATGTGGCGGCCGGGCGCCGTCTCGCGCAGGAACAGCCAGGTGATCAGGTACAGCGCCAGCATCAGCACCACGCCGTACAGGATGTTGGTCTGACCGATGCGGAAACTGTTGCCCAGCCAGGTCATGCCTGCGGAGACTTCGGTGATGGTCTGCGAACCCGAGTACAGCTGGGTGATGGCGAACGCGATGTTCAGCATGCCCAGGGTGACGATGAAAGGCGGCAGCTTGGCCTTGGTCACCAGCAGGCCGTTGGCCAGGCCGAACAGCATGGTCACGGCGATGCCCAGCGTGATGGCCACCGGCGCCGAGAGGCCGAAGTCGGCCGCCATCTTGGTCATGACGATGGAGCCCAGCGCCATGATCATGCCGCAGGACAGGTCGATGCCCGCAGTCAGGATGATCAGCGTCTGGCCGATGGCAATCGTCCCCACCACCATCACCTGCTGCAGGATCAGCGAGAAGTTCTGCAGCGTGAGGAAGCGGTCGCTCTGCGTGGCAAAGAACAGGCAGGCGCACAGCAGGGCAATGAACGGCCCGAGCGTGCCCATGGGCGGAAGTTTGGCTTTGATGGCATTCATGGCGGTGGCCCGTCCATTCAGAGAGGTTGAGGCAACACCAGCGCCCCACACGAAGGAACGCAGTGCACACAGAGTGCCCGTCTGACGCAGGCTCTCAAGTCAAAGAAATCACCAAGAGCGACCCGAGGAAAGAAGTGACTTCATCCAAGGGCACCGAGGGTCCGGCTCTGCCGGCCTGAGGTGACGTCCCCCCTCCCAGCGCCGAAGGCGCGCCAAAGAGGGGGGAAGCCGCAACGCGGCGCAGGGGGGTGAGCCCTGCCACCGCAGGGGGGAGTTACTTGTTCCCCCAGCACAGATCCATGCCGGTCTTGACGTCCTTGCTGTCCACGCCGGCCACGGCCTTGTTGGCGATCAGGGTCACGCCGGTGTCGGTGTAGCCGCTGACCTTCTTGCCGGTCTTGGCGTATTCCACACCGGCGGCCACGCCCATGGCGGCCATGCGCAGCGGGTACTGCTGGCTGGTGGCGGCGATCTTGCCGGCGCCCACGTCCTTCACGCCGGCGCAACCGCCGTCGACGGAGACGATAACCACGTCCTTTTCCTTGCCGGCGGCCTTGAGCGCCTTGTAGGCACCGGCGGCGGCGGGTTCGTTGATGGTGTAGACGAGGTTGATGCCGGGGTTCTTCTGCAGGCAGTTTTCCATGCCGGTCTGGCCTTTGGCGGCGTCACCGAAGCTGTCGGCCATGCAGACCACGCCGGCGGCCTTGCCTCCGAGCTCGTTGCTCTTGGCGTCCGGGGCGGTCAGGCCAAAGCCCTTGAGGAAGCCGTTGTGGCGCTGGGCGCCCACCGGGTGGCCGGGGAACAGGTCCAGCGTGGCGATCACGGGCTTCTTGTTGCCCAGGGCCACTTTGGCGTACTGGCCGATCAGCACGCCAGCCTTGTAGTTGTCGGTGGCGAACAGGGCGTCCACGGCGGAAGCCGGGTCGGTCGGGCTGTCCAGGGCGATGACCATCACGCCCTGCTGCTGGGCCTTCTTGATGGCCGGGATGATGGCCTTGGCGTCGCTGGGGGTGATCAGGATGGTCTTGGCACCGGCGGCAATCATGTTTTCCATGGCGGTCACCTGGCCGGCGTTGTCGCCGTCGGTCTTGCCGGCCGCGGCAATCAGCCTGGCGCCCAGCTTCTTGGCTTCGGCGTCGGCGCCTTCCTTCATCTTCACGAAGAAGGGGTTCGATTCGGTCTTGGTGATCAGGCCGATGACGGGCTGGGCCTGTGCGGCGGCGGCACCCACGGCCAGGGCCAGGGCAGAAAACACGAAGGTGGAAGCGAGTTTTTTCACAGTTGTCTCCTGAGATGAATGGATGGGTCAGACGTCGTAGAACCGGGTTTTCTCTGCCGCCGGGGGTTCGGGTTTCCACGAGTCCGGCGTCAAAGTGGGTGAACTATAGTTGTTGTGTGTTAAATAAATCAACTGGATTTACTTATGGTTTTCCCTAGCCCCGACGAACAGCAGCCCAACAGCCCCATCACCGTCGCCACCGCCGGCGAAGCGCTGATGGACATGATCCAGGAGGCCGACGGCCGCCTGCGCCCCTGCGACGGCGGCGCGGTCTACAACCTCACCCGCGCGCTGGGCCTGCAGGGCGTGGGCACGCTCTACCTCAACCCGCTCTCGCGGGACCGCTTCGGCCGCGGCCTGGCCCGCGCCATCGCCCAGGCCCGCGTGACCCTGGCGAACCGCGAGCCGGCGCACGAACCCACATCGCTGGCCGTGGTCGGCCTGGACGAAGGCGGCAAGGCCAGCTACAGCTTCTACCGCGAAGGGGTGGCCGACCGCCGCGTCCATGCCGCCACCATGAGCGCGCAATGCGCCGCCCACCCCACGCTGAAGATGGTGGTGACCGGCTGCCTGGCCCTGGTGGCCGACGATGCACCCAAGTACCTGCCCTGGCTACAGGCGCAGCGCGCGGCCGGGCGGCTGGTCGTCGTCGACGCCAACCTGCGCCCGGCCATCGTGCCCGACATGGCGGCCTACCGAGCCAGCGTCATGGCCGCGCTCGCTGAAGCGGACATGGTCAAGGTCAGCGACGATGACCTGCACATCCTGGGCTTCACGAACGCCGATCCGCTGATCGCCGCGCGCGAACTGCTGGCCCAGACGCCCGCCCGCTGGCTGGCCCTGACGCTGGGCGCCAAGGGCGCGGTCTTCATCGCGCGCGACGGTGGCACCTGGAAGGCGGTCGAATCGTTGCCGGTGACCGTGGCCGACACCGTGGGCGCGGGCGACTGTTTCCTGGCCGGCATGCTGGCCGCGCTGCAGGAACGCCCGGCCATGCAGGCCGCCCGCACCGCCACCGATGTGCAACTGGGCGCCGACGATATCGAGGCCCTGCTGGCCAACGCCATCGCCAGCGCCAGCCTGTGCGTGATGCAGACCGGCTGCGTGCCACCGACGCGGGAACAGGTCTTGCATCGCCTCGCGGCGGGGCGTCCGGCCTTCCAGGCCATCGGCTGAGGCGCCTTCCCGTGCAGCGGCGGCGGTTGCAGACCGCCGGGAGCCAGAAAGTACCTCGCATGTAACTTAATTACAGTAAAGTCCGTCCAACCACGTAACAAGCAACCCCATGGCCCTTCCAACGCCCTCCCCCGCCTCGCCGCTGGACCTCGTCATCTTCGGTGGCGTGGGCGACCTCTCGGTGCGCAAGCTGCTGCCCGCGCTCTACATGGCGCACCTGCACAACAACCTGCCCGAACAGACCCGCATCCACGCCCTGGGCCGCCAGAGCTGGGACCGCGCCGCCTTCCTGCATTTCATCCAGGAAAAGGTGCGCGGCTTCATCGGCGAGAAGGCTTACACCGGCGAGGCCTGGGCCACCTTCGTGCGCCGCCTCAACTACGTCTGCGTCGACGCCACGGACGCGGCCAGCTTTGCCGACCTCAAGGCCGAGATGCAACCCGGTTCCGCCCGCGTGTACTACCTCGCCACCGCCCCCAGCCTGTTCGTGGGCATCTGTGCGAACCTGGACGGTGCGGGCCTGATCAACGAACGCTCGCGCGTGGTGCTGGAAAAGCCCCTGGGCCACGACCTGGCCTCGGCGCGCCAGATCAACAACGATGTCGGCCAGTACTTCGAAGAACACCAGATCTTCCGGATCGACCACTACCTGGGCAAGGAAACGGTGCAGAACCTGATGGTGCTGCGCTTTGGCAACAGCATCTTCGAGCCGCTGTGGCGCAGCCCGCAGATCAAGAGCGTGCAGATCACCGTGGCCGAGAGCGTGGGCGTGGGCAGCCGCGCCGGCTTCTACGACGGCACCGGCGCCATGCGCGACATGGTGCAGAACCACCTGCTGCAGCTGCTGTGCATCGTGGCCATGGAGCCGCCGGTCTCGCTGGACCCCGACGCTGTGCGCGACGAAAAGCTCAAGGTGCTGCGTTCGCTGCGCCCGATGAGCGTGGCCGACGTGGCCAGGGACACGGTGCGCGGCCAGTACAGCGCCGGCGCCTCCAACGGCGAAGCGGCCGTGGGCTACCTGCAGGAAGAGAACATCCCCGAAGACAGCGGCACCGAAACCTTCGTCGCGCTCAAGGCCCACATCAACAACTGGCGCTGGGCCAACGTGCCCATCTTCCTGCGCACTGGCAAGCGCATGGCGGCGCGCCAGTCGGAAATCGTCATCGAGTTCGCCGACCTGCCCTTCACCATCTTCAACGACTCGGCGCACAAATCCGTCAACCGCCTGCTCATCCGCCTGCAGCCGGAGGAACACATCCAGCTGCAGATGATGGCCAAGGAACCCGGCAGCGGCATGAAGCTGCGCCCGGTCAAGCTCGACCTGGACCTGCAGACCGCCTTCGTTGAGCGCCGCGCCGAAGCCTACGAGCGCCTGCTGATCGACGTCATCAAGGGCCGCCTGACCCACTTCATGCGGCGCGACGAACTGGAAGCCGCCTGGGCCTGGGTCGAACCCATCATCGAAGGCTGGAAGCAGCTGGGCGAAAAACCCAAGCCCTACACCGCCGGCAGCTGGGGCCCGGCCGCGTCGTCGGCCCTCATGGCGCGCGAAGGCAGCTCGTGGGTGGAGGAATCTTGACCCCCCCTGCGCCGCTTCGCGTCTTCCCCCCAGGGGGACAACACCAGTGGCCCGGCAAAGCCGGTTCCACGGTGTTCCTGGACCCAGACACCTCATGCCTGCACCCATGATCACTGAACATCCTGGCGCCACACCGGTCACCATCGCCGCGCACATCGCCGATGCGCTGCGCGCCGCCATCGCCGCACGTGATCAGGCCAGTCTCGCGGTCTCGGGCGGCAGGTCGCCGGTTCCGATGTTCGAAGCCCTGCGCGAACAGGACCTGGACTGGTCGAAGGTCAGCATCGTGCTGGTGGACGAGCGCATCGTCCCGCGCGACCACGAAGCCAGCAACACCGCGCTGGTGGCCCAGCACCTGCTGCAGGGCCGGGCGGCGCAAGCCCGTTTCCTGCCGTTCTTCCGCGAACTGGCGCAACAGTTCAATGCCGAGGTGCTGGACGCGCTGGTGAACGACGCCACCGAGCGCATCCGCGACCTGCCCTGGCCGCTGGACGTGGCCGTGCTGGGCATGGGTGAAGACGCGCACACCGCGTCGCTGTTCCCCGGCGCACCGGGCTACGCCCGCGCCATCGCCACCGACGACAAGCTCGCCTGGGTGGTGCCCGAGCAGGCGCCCATTCCCGCACCGCATGCCCGCCTGAGTTTCACGCTGCATGCCTTGCTGCAGGCGCGCGAACTGCTGCTGTCCATCAGTGGCGAGACCAAGCTCGCCGTCTACCGCCGTGCGGCCCAGCAGGCCGACCCGGCGCTGCCCGTGTCCCTGGTCCTGAACCAGACCCAGACACCTGTCCACGTATGGATCGGATGAAAACGACCACCCCCGTCGCTTGCTCGCTGCGCGTAGCCGCATCTCCCCTCAAGGGGGCAACACCTGCGGCCTGGCAAAGCCAGTTCCGCGGTGTTCCTGAACAAAGCCACTGAAAGCCCACGATGCCTCAGATCAACCCCACCCTCGCCCGCGTCACGCAACGCATCACCGACCGCAGCCGCGACCTGCGCGGCGGCTACCTGGCCAGCATGAACGCCCAGGCCCGCGCCGGCAAGACGCAGCGGGCCGGCATGGGCTGCGCCAACATGGCCCACACCACGGCCGCCCTGCCCGCGGCCGACAAGCTGGTCATCCACGCCGAGCGCGCACCGCACGTGGGCATCATCACCGCCTACAACGACATGCTCTCGGCCCACCAGCCCTACGAGCATTACCCCGAACTGCTGCGCGGTCACGCGCGCGCCATCGGCGCCACGGCCCAGGTCGCGGGCGGCGTGCCCGCCATGTGCGACGGCATCACCCAGGGCGCCGAAGGCATGGAACTCTCGCTGTTCTCGCGCGACGTCATCGCGCTGGCCACCGCCGTGGGCCTGTCGCACAAGGTGTTCGACGCGGCGCTCATGCTGGGCGTGTGCGACAAGATCGTGCCCGGCCTGTTCATGGGTGCGCTCCAGTTCGGCCACCTGTCCACCGCCTTCGTGCCCGCCGGCCCCATGGTCAGTGGACTGTCCAACGACGCCAAGGCCAAGGTGCGCCAGCAGTACGCGCAGGGCCTGGTCGGCCGCGACGCGCTGCTCGAAAGCGAGGCCGCCGCCTACCACGCGCCCGGCACCTGCACCTTCTACGGCACGGCCAACAGCAACCAGATGCTGATGGAGATCATGGGCCTGCACCTGCCGGGCTCGTCCTTCGTCAACCCCGGCACGCCGCTGCGCGAAGCGCTCACCCAGGCGACGCTGGAACGCGCCGTGGCCAACACCGGCAAGACCGGCCAGCCCGCCATCCGCCTGGCCGATATCGTGACCGAGAAGAGCATCGTCAACGGCATCGTCGGCCTGCTGGCCACCGGCGGATCGACCAACCACACCATCCACCTGATTGCCATGGCGCGCGCCGCCGGCATCGTCATCGACTGGGACGACTTCGCCGAACTCTCGGCCGTCATCCCGCTGCTGGCCCGCGTCTACCCCAACGGCAAGGCCGACGTGAACCACTTCCACGCCGCAGGCGGCATGGGCTTCCTCATGCGCGAGCTGCTCGCGCACGGCCTGCTGCACGGCGACGTGAGCACTCTCATGGGTCAAGGACTGTCCGCCTACACGCAGGAACCCTGGCTGAACAACGGACAACTGGCCTGGCGCGACGTGCCCGCCACCAGCGGCGACACCAGCGTGCTGCGCCCGGTGAGCGAACCCTTCAGCGCCGACGGCGGCCTGCGCCTGCTGCAAGGCAACCTGGGACGCAGCGTGGTCAAGGTGTCCGCCGTGGCGCCCGAACACCGCGTGGTACGCGCCCCTGCCGTGGTGGTCAGCGATCAGCAGGACCTGCTGGCCCTGTTCAACGCCGGCCAGCTGGAGAAAGACCTGATCGCCGTCGTGCGCTACCAGGGCCCGCGCGCCAACGGCATGCCCGAACTGCACAAGCTCACGCCCCCGCTGGCCGTGCTGCAGGACAAGGGCTTCAAGGTCGCGCTCGTCACCGACGGCCGCATGAGCGGTGCATCCGGCAAGGTCCCGGCCGCCATCCACCTGAGCCCCGAGGCCCTGGCCAACGGCCCCATCGCCCGGGTCCGGGACGGCGACATGATCACGCTGGACTGCGAACGCGGTGTGCTGGAGCTGGAGGTGGACGCCGCCACCTTCGCCGCCCGACCGGTGCAGCACCCCGACCTGGCCCACAACGGCCACGGCACCGGCCGCGAGCTGTTCGGCCTGTTCCGCCACCACGCTTCTGCCCCCGAACAGGGCGCCTCACCGCTGTTCGAATGACGAATGACGAATGACGTCGCCGCTGCGCGGCTCCATGACCCAAGACGGAGACAGGGCGCCCCCCGGATCGGTTTTTTCATCTGTCATCCAGCCGCGCAGCGGCGAAGTCATTCGTCATCGCCCGCTCAACACCAAACGCCCTACGCAAAACGCCCATGACCACCACCTGCTTCACCCGCCCCGCCTTCACCTCCCGCGTCGTCCCGGTCATCGTGCTGCAGGACCCGGCGCAGGCCGTGCCGCTGGCGCACGCCCTGCTCGAAGGCGGCATCGACGTCATGGAAATCACCTTGCGTTCCGACGCCGCGCTCCAGTCCATCGAAGCCGTGGCCAAGGCCGTGCCGCAGATGCACACCGGCGCGGGCACCGTCACCCGCGTGAGCGAGGTGCAACAGGTCATCGACGCCGGCGCCAGCTTCGCGCTCTCGCCCGGCTGCACCGACCAGCTGGTCAGCGCCGTCAAGGCCGCCAAGCTGCCCTTCATCCCCGGCGTGATGACGCCCGGTGAGGTGATGCACCGCCGCGAACAGGGCTTCAGCCTCATGAAGCTCTTTCCCGCCGCGCAGGCCGGTGGCCTGGGCATGCTCAAGGCCCTGGGCGCGCCGATCCCCGATGTGCGGTTCTGTCCCACCGGTGGCGTCAGCCCCGAGAACCTCAAAGACTTCCTGAAGCTGCCCAACGTGGCCATGGCCGGTGGCAGCTGGCTCACCCCGGCCGACGCGCTGGCCGCCGGCGACTGGAAAAAAATCACGCAACTGGCCAAAGATGCCACCGCGCTGGCCGCTGCCTGAAGTCCACCACACGCCGACGCGACAATCGCAGCGAAAGACTTCCAGGGACATTCCATGACCTCCCCCACCCAATTCCCCGCCTGGCAACAGCTGGGCCAGCTGGCCGCCCTGCCCCAGCCCCACCTGCGTGAACGCCTGGCCCAGCCCGGCCGTGACGCGCTGCAGGCCGCGGCCGCCGGCACCGGCATCCGTCTGGACTACACGCGCCAGGCCTTCGACCCGGCCATCTGGCAAGCCCTGGTGCAACTGGCCCGCGAAGCCCAGGTGGAAGCCCAGCGCGACGCCATGTTCAAGGGCGAGGTCATCAACACCAGCGAGCAGCGCGCGGTGCTGCACGTGGCCCTGCGCGGCACGCCCGGCGCCAACGGAAGCGAGGCACCCTGGGGCAACGAGATCCAGCAACGGGTGCAGACCGAACTCGACCGTGTCTGCGCCTTCGCCGACCGCGTGCGCGCCGGCGACGTGAAGAGCAGCACCGGCGCCGCCTTCACCGACGTGGTGAACATCGGCATCGGCGGCTCCGACCTGGGCCCGCGCATGGCGGCCGACGCACTGGCCCCGCTGTGCAGCGACGGCAAGACGGGTTTGCGGATGCACTTCATCAGCAACCCCGACGCCTGGGCGCTGCACAGCACGCTGCGCGGCCTGGACCCGAAGACCACCCTGGTCATCGTCGCCAGCAAGACCTTCACCACGCAGGAAACCATGACCAACGCCGCCAGCGCCCGCCGCTGGCTGGAAGACGGCGGCATCACCGGCGCCGCGCAGAGCGCGCACCTGGTCGCCATCACCGCCGCGCCGCAGAAGTCCGGCGCCGCCGGCTACCCGGCCGAACACACCTTCACTTTCTGGGACTGGGTCGGTGGCCGCTACTCGGTGTGGTCCGCGCTGGGCATGCCGCTGGCCATGGCCATCGGTGCGAAAGCCTTCCGCGAGTTCCTGGCCGGCGGCCAGGCCATGGACGCGCACTTCCGCAGCGCGCCGCTGGAACAAAACCTGCCCGTCATCCTGGCCCTGAGCGGCGTGTGGAACCGCAACTTCCTGAACTGCCCGACCCAGCTGCTGAGCTGCTACCCCAGCCGCCTGGTGCGCTTTGCGCCCTTCGTGCAGCAGATGGACATGGAAAGCAACGGCAAGCGCACCCGCAAGGACGGCCAGCCCTGTGACACCGGCACCGGCCCCATCCTCTGGGGCGGCCTGGGCATCGACGGGCAGCACGCCTACTTCCAGCTGCTGCACCAGGGCACGCACCGCGTGCCGGTGGAGTTCGTCGGCGTCGAGACCGAAGACACGCCGCTGCCGCTGGCGGCCGAACACCACCGCGTGGTCAACCTCAACCTGCGCGCGCAGTCGCAAGCGCTCGCCGTGGGCCGCAGCGCAGCCGACACCCTGAAGGCCCTGATGGCCGAAGGCCAGAGCGCCGAACAGGCCGAGCCCTTTGTGAGCCAGCGCAGCTTCGCCGGCGACGTGCCCAACAGCGTGCTCTGGATCGACCGGCTCGACCCGCACCGCCTGGGCGCGCTGATCGCGCTGTACGAGCACAAGGTGTTTGTGCAGGCCGCCATCTGGGGCATCAACGCGTATGACCAGTGGGGCGTCGAACTCGGAAAGACGATGGCCAAACAAATGGAAAAAACCACGTGAAGCAGGGACCCGCCGCCGGGCCGCCCCAAGGCAGGGTCAGCCCCCTCGGGGGGGCAGCGACCCGCGCAGCGGTGGAGCGTGGGGGTCCAACGATGACCATGCGCATCGCCCTCGTCGCCCACGACCGCAAGAAGGATCACATGGTGGCCCTGGCCACCGAGTTCGCGCCGCTGCTGCGGCAACACACCCTCATGGCCACCGGCACCACCGGCGGCCGTCTGCAGAACGAGGTCGGCCTCACGGTGGAACGCCTGCTCAGCGGCCCGCTGGGTGGCGACCTGCAGATCGGCGCGCGCCTGTCGGTCGGCGAGGTGGATCTGGTGGTTTTCCTGCGCGACCCCATGACCGCCCAGCCCCATGAACCCGACATCAACGCCCTGGTGCGGGCCTGCGACGTGCACAACGTGCCGTGCGCGACGAACGTGGCCACGGCGCGGGTGTTGCTGGGGTACATCGGGCATTGATCTTGGCGAATGCGCGGATGGCATGACATCTTTTTGAATGGCCAAAATGGCCAAACCAAGGAGCACGCCATGCACATCATCGCCACCGAAGCGAAGAACCGTTTTGGCAGCGTCTGCGCTCAGGCCAAACGCGAGCCTGTGTTTGTGGAAAAGGCAGGACTCGTCGATACGGTGATCCTGTCGGTCGAGCACTACCAGGCCTTGCAGACCACCCAGACCCGGAGCACCCTGGCCGCACGCAAGGCGGCTTTTGAAGCTGAGTTCGGCGGCTGGATCCAGGCGCAGAACGAACTGGTGGAATCGACCGGTATCCCGGGCGCCGATCTGCGCCCCTGGTGATACACCGAGCGACCCCATGGCGCAGTACGACGTCTATCCCAACCTCAGCGCGAGTGCGGGGCAAGGCATTCCCTTCGTGGTGGTCATCCAAAGCGATCTGCTCGACAGCCTGCCCACCCGACTGACCATCCCACTGGCCACGCTCAGCTACAGCGGCAAGGTGCCATGCGCTCTGTGCCCACTGGTGACCGTCAAAGCCGAGGGCGGTCTCCGCGTCTATCTTGATGCCGATGTCTTCGTAAGCCCGGCGCTTGTTCGCCTCGTGGTCGCTGAACTGTTGGCCGCGACTGCCCCTCGCTACGCCGCGTTCAGACGCACAGAAAATGCGTGCGGTAGTGCACCAGTTCGTCAATGGATTCGTGCACGTCGGCCAGCGCGGTGTGTTTCTGCTGCTTCTTGAAACTGTCGTAAACCGCCGGCTTCCAGCGTTTGGCCAACTCCTTGAGCGTGCTCACGTCCAGGTTGCGGTAGTGGAAGAAAGCCTCCAGTTTGGGCATGTACTTCACCAGGAAACGCCGGTCCTGGCCGATGCTGTTGCCGCACATGGGTGAGCCGTTCCTGGGCACGTACTTCGAGATGAAAGCCAGCAGTTCGGCTTCGGCCTGGGCCTCGGTCAGCGTACTGGCTTTGACCTTGTCGATCAGGCCGCTCTTGCCGTGCGTGCCCTTGTTCCAGTTGTCCATGGCGTCCAGCACCGCGTCGCTCTGGTGGATCACCAGCACCGGGCCTTCGACCCTCAGTTCCAGGTTCGGGCCGGTAATCACCACGGCAATTTCCAGCAAGCGTTCTTGTTCCGGGTCGAGGCCGCTCATTTCGCAGTCGAGCCAGACCAGGTTCTGGTCGCTCTTGCCCAACGTGGCGGAGGATTCGGGTGGGGAGGTTTCGGTCATACCGCCATTTTCGCCCAACGCCCGCCCCTCGCGGCTCCTTCTGCGGCCACCCTGCTGGCACCGCGTGCATCGCCGCTTCGATAGACTCG
Source organism: uncultured Hydrogenophaga sp. (assembly GCA_964428045.1). GTDB lineage: Bacteria > Pseudomonadota > Gammaproteobacteria > Burkholderiales > Burkholderiaceae_C > Hydrogenophaga. Next base: position 36,955 of record CAYRWN010000018.1, read on the forward strand.
CGGCATGGACCCCACCGCCCTGACCTTCACTTTCGTGGTCTGCGCCCTGCTCATCGCAGGCCTGATCGTGCGCACCGTGCTGCTGAGCCGCCAGATCCGCCACGTGGCCCGCCATCGCGCCAGCGTACCGGCCGCCTTCGCGCACACCATCAGCACCGAAGCCCACCAGAAAGCCGCCGACTACACCATCGCCAAGGCACGCTTCGCCCAACTGGACGCCACAGTGGAATCCGCCCTGCTGCTGGGCTGGACCCTGCTGGGCGGGCTTCATGCGCTCAACCAGGCCCTGCTTTCGCTCATGGGCGGCGGCCTGTGGCAACAGCTCGCTCTGATCGGCTCCTTCGTGCTGATCGGTGGTCTGCTCAGCCTGCCACTGGCCTGGTGGTCCACGTTCCGCATCGAAGAGCGTTTTGGCTTCAACAAAATGGGCCTGGGCCTGTGGCTGGGCGACCTGGCCAAGAACGCGCTGGTCGGCACCCTGATCGGCCTGCCCATCGTGGCCCTGGTGCTGTGGCTGATGGGTGCCGCCGGCCCCGCCTGGTGGCTCTGGGCCTGGGGCGTCTGGATGGGGTTCAACCTGCTGCTGGTGCTGTACCCGACCCTGATCGCCCCCTTGTTCAACAAGTTCGAACCACTGCAGGATGAAAGCCTCAAGGCCCGCGTGAATGCGCTCATGCAGCGCTGCGGTTTTGCCGCCAAGGGCCTGTTCGTCATGGACGGCAGCAAGCGCAGCGCGCACGCCAACGCCTACTTCACCGGCTTCGGCGCTGCCAAACGCGTGGTTTTCTTCGACACCCTGTTGCAACAACTGAGCCCGCCCGAAATCGACGCCGTGCTGGCCCACGAACTGGGGCACTACAAACGCCGCCATATCGTGCAGCGCGTGGCGCTGATGCTCGCGCTGAGTTTTGTCGGCTTTGCGCTGCTGGGCTGGATGTCCAGCCAGATCTGGTTCTACACCGGCTTGGGCGTGACGCCCTCGCTGGATGCGCCCAACCACGGCATGGCGCTGCTGCTGTTCATGCTGGTGGTACCGCTGCTGACCTACTTCCTCTCGCCCCTGATGGCCCAGCTCTCGCGCCGGCACGAGTTCGAGGCCGATGCCTACGCCGTGTCCCACACCGACGGCAAGGACCTCGCCAGCGCCCTGCTCAAGCTCTACAAGGACAATGCGAGCACGCTCACGCCCGACCCGGTGTACGCGCGCTTCTATTACTCACACCCGCCCGCCAGCGAACGCCTGGCCCGTTTGCAGAACGCCGCAGCCTGAACCCTGTGATGAATCCGATCCACCAGAACCGCAAGGCCCTTTCGGCCACCCAGATCGTGGGCCAGCTGACCCAGCTCAACGGCGAGAACGCCCAGGGCTGGAAGCTCATCGACGGCGCGCTGGAGAAGACCTACGCCTTTTCCGATTTCCACCACACCATGGCGTTCGTGAACGCGCTGGCCTGGGTCGCGCACCGCGAAGACCACCACCCGGATCTGGCGGTCAGTTATGGTCGCTGCACGGTGCGCTTCAACACCCACGATGTGGGCGGCATTTCGGTCAGCGACTTTTTCTGTGCGGCGGCGGTGGACGCGCTGCTGCAGGACGGCGCCGCGGCAGGACCGGCATCTTGAGTCGGCGCCCGGCGGCCCAAGCCCCCGCAAGCGCTGCGACGCTGCCGGGCCTGGTGGTGGCCGCGTTCGGTCGTCACTGCCTGGTCGAGAGCCCCGACGGGCAGCGCCGCATCTGCCACCCCCGCGGCAAAAAGAACCAGGTGGTGGTCGGTGACCGGGTCGACTGGCTGCCCACGGGGGACGAAGGCAGTGTCGAGCGGGTGCGGGATCGGCGCAACCTGTTCTACCGCCAGGACGAACTGCGCACCAAATCCTTTGCGGCCAACCTCGACCAGCTGCTGGTGCTGATCGCCGCCGATCCGGAGTTCTCCGAACGCCAGCTGGCGCGTGCGCTGATCGCCGCCGAGGCCGAACACATCCCGGTGCTGATCGTGCTCAACAAGAGCGACCTGCAACCCGCCTTCGACCAGGCCTGGGAACGGCTCGCCCCCTACCGCCGCATGGGCGCCACCGTGCTGCCACTGCGCCTGAAGGGCTCAAGCGCCGCCGGTACCGAGGCCGGGCTGGACGGTTTGCAGCAGCACCTGCTGAACAAGACCACCCTGGTGCTAGGGCCTTCCGGCGTGGGCAAGAGCACGCTGGTCAACCGGCTGGTGCCGCATGCCAAGGCGCTCACGGGCGAGATCTCGCGCGCCCTCAACGCCGGCAAACACACCACCACCAGCACCACCTGGTACTGGGTGGATGACGCGAAACAGACCGCGCTGATCGACTCGCCCGGGTTTCAGGAGTTTGGCCTGCACCACATTGAAGCCACCCAGCTCGCGCAGTTCATGCCCGACCTGCGCGCGGCGCTGGGCGACTGCCGTTTCTACAACTGCACCCACCTCCACGAACCCGGCTGCGCGGTGCGCGCCCAGGTGCAGGGCGTGGCTGGCGATGGGCGGGCCACCATCGGCGAAAACCGCTACCGCATCTACACCGAACTGTTCACCGAGCTGTCGCAACGCCGCCCGTACTGAGCGCGTCAGACCGGCAGACGCGCCAGCGCCAGCAGCGCCAGCAGAAGCATCCAAAGCACCACGCTGCGCCACACCAGACCCACCACACTCGCCAGGTGGGCGATCTGGGGTTCGACCCGGGCCGTCGCTCCGGTCGGTTCACCCCCCGCTTCGGCGGGCACTGCCAGCCGCACCCCCAGGGCCCCTGAGGTGGCCGACAGCAGAATGCCGTCGCTGCCGGGTCCGTAACGCTCGGCCTCGCCACGCCAGCTGGCGACCGCTTCCTCAAAATTGCCCACCACCGCAAAGCCCAGAGCGGTCGCACGCGCGGGCAGGTGGTCGACCCACTGCCAGGCCTGCGCTGCGGCCTCGCGCAGGGCCCGGCTGGGCGTGCCGTCGGAACGCTCGCGCCAGTTGCGCGAGAGGTATTCCGCCATCCGGTACAACACCGCGCCGGCCGGCCCCAGGCCCAGCATCCAGCCCACCACGAAGCAGGCCAGCACGCCGAACACGTGGCGGTGTGCGGCCAGCACCGATTGCTCGATCACCTGTCGCAACAGCTCGGTGCGCGGCAGGCTGGCCACGTCCACGCGCAACCAGACGGCCAGCTGCTCGCGCGCAGCCTGTTCGTCGCCCGACTCCATGGCCTCGCGGATGCCGGTGAAGTGGTGGCTGAACTGGCGAAAACCCACCGTCACATACAGCACGCCCACCAGCCAGGCAAACGCCAGCACGCTGCTGAACCACCAGAGCGCCCAGTACACACCGCCGGCCACAGCCGCTGGCACGCCCACCGCCAGCGCCCACGACAGCCAGCCGTGTACCGTCTGACCCGCGTCGAGGTTGCGCCTGACCGTGCGTGTCCAGCCCCGCAGGGCGCCGTGCACCGGGTTGTCGTGCGCCAGCGGCCGGGCCTGCTCCAGCAGCAAGGCGATCAGGATGGCAAAGAAGCTCATGCGGCAATGATAGTGGCGCCGCCATTGGCCAGCGGCCGCTCAGGCGCGCAGCAGGTGGTAGAAGTTGCGCAGCATGCCCGCCGTGGCCCCCCAGATGAAGCGCTCCTGCCGCCCGTCGTCGTAGGGCATGGAATACCACTCACGCAGCTCGCCGTCCCACGCCATCGCGTGGCGGCGGTGGTTCACCGGGTCCATCAGGAAATCCAGTGGCACCTCGAACACGTCGTCCACCTCATGCGGATTGGGCTGGAGGGTGAAACCCGGTTGAACCAGCGCCACCACCGGCGTGATGTGGAACTGCGTGCCGGTGACGTATTGCGGCAACGTGCCCAGCACCTCCACGTGGTCGGGGTGCAGGCCGGTCTCTTCTTCGGTTTCGCGCATGGCCGCGGCGGTGGCGTCCCGGTCGTCCGCATCCACCTTGCCACCGGGAAACGCAATCTGACCCGAATGGGTCGACAGGTGTGCCGTGCGTTGCGTGAGCAGCAGGTGCAGACGGTCCCTCATCACCAGAGGCAGCAGCACCGCCGCCTGGGCGGGTGCGTGATCGGAAAAGCGGCGTTCCTGCACCAGCTCAGGCACCCACGCGGGCGGGTGGTTGAAGCGGTCGCGCAGCGCCTGCGGGGTCAACAACGCACGCGGCACCGCCCGCAGCCCTTGGCTGGCAGCACCGGGCACCACGGGCGCCTGGCGCGGATCGAAGACGGGCGGGAAACGTGGGCTCATGATCGGGTGGGAAGCGGGCAAAAAAAAACCGCTCGTGCGAGCGGCTTTTCTTGAAGCGAGCGCTCAAGCGCCCAGCTTTTCCTTGATGCGTGCCGACTTGCCACTGCGCTGGCGCAGGTAGTACAGCTTGGCACGGCGCACGTCGCCGCGGCGCTTGACCTCGATCGAGGCGATCAGCGGGCTGTACAGCGGGAACGTACGTTCCACACCTTCGCCGTTGGAGATCTTGCGCACGATGAAGCTGGAGTTCAGGCCGCGGTTGCGACGGGCCACCACCACGCCTTCGTAGGCCTGCACGCGCTTGCGGGTGCCTTCGATCACGTTCACGCTGACGATCACCGTGTCGCCCGGTGCAAAGGCCGGAATGGTCTTGTTCAAACGAGCGATTTCTTCTTGCTCAAGGGTCTGGATGAGGTTCATGGTTTCCTGTTTCACGATCATGCCCGCGCTGCACTAAAGGCCACGAATCCGGCAAAAACCCGTCCAGTCGACGCCGCTAGCCGGCGTTCAACCCAGGCTGGCCCGGTCGCGGCGGCCGGTCAGAGGATCGAAAAGCCTTGGATTATAGCCTGTCCGGCTGCCGCAGGAAAGCCTCGTCCGCCGCGTCGAGCCGCCCGGCCCGCCGCGCCTGCTCCAGCAGGTCCGGACGCAGGCGCGCCGTGAGCGCCAGGCTCTGCTCGCGCCGGTAGCGCGCGATGCGTTCGTGGTGCCCGCCCAGCAGCACGCCGGGCACCGGCATCGGTCCCTGCGGGCCTTGCCAGACTTCGGGCCGGGTGTGGTGCGGGCTGTCGAGCAGACCGTCCAGCGCCGGATTGAAGCTGTCCTGCTGGTGGCTGCCGGCGTCGCCCAGCACACCGGGCATCAGCCGTGCCACCGCGTCGAGCAGGGCCATGGCCGCGATCTCGCCGCCCGAGAGCACGAAGTCGCCCAGGCTGATCTGGCGGTCCACGCAGGCGTCGATGAAGCGCTGGTCGATGCCTTCGTAGCGGCCGCAGACCAGCACCGCGCCCTCGCTGCGGGTCCAGCCGGTCGCCATGGCGTGGTCCAGCCGCTGACCGATGGGCGAGAACAGCACCACCGGGGCGCGTCCGGCGTCCGGCTCCACGCGGTCGGTGCGGATCGCCTGCAGGCAGTGCCACAGGGGCTCGGCCATCATCACCATGCCCGGGCCGCCACCAAAGGGCCTGTCGTCGACGCGGCGGTAGTTGCCTTCCGCGAAATCGCGCGGATTCCACAGACGCACGTCCACCTGCCGCGATTCAAAGGCCCGGCGGTTGATGCCGCTCCTGAAGAACGGCTCGAACAGCTCGGGGAACAGGGTGATGACGTCAAAGCGCATGGCGCGCTCCGGTCAGTAGTCGGTCTGCCAGTCGGCGGTGATGCGACGCGCCGTCAGGTCCACATCGTCGATGTAGGCCGCCACGAAGGGCACCATGCGCTCGGCGGTCTTGGCCACGCCGTCCACGGTCTCGGTGTACTCCATCACCAGCACCGAGGTCGGACCGGTGGGCATCAGGTCACGCACCACGCCCAGGTGCACACCTTCGCGGTTGACGACCTGAAGGCCGATCAGGTCAACCCAGTAGTACTCGCCGTCTTCGGCAGGCGGGAAGGCGCTGCGCGGCACGTGGATGCGGGCGCCCTTGAGGGATTCGGCGCCATTGCGGTCGGCCAGGCCGTCCAGGCGCACCACGATGCTGTCGGAGTGCACCTTGATCTCGGCCACGTGCACGCGGACCGGACCGGAAAACGCCGAAAAGCCGCGGCCGAAGCGGGCTTCGGGCGGCAGCAGGAACCAGTCTTGGGATTCGAACAGCGCACGGGTGTCGGCGCTGTGCGGCTGAATGTGGACCCAGCCCTTGACGCCCCAGGCGTCAAGAAAACGGCCCAGTTCGACCGCGTCGTCCGGCAGGGGCGACGCTTCGAACGGGCTGTTCGGGCTTGTCACTGCAGAGGCAGGCCGATCAGGCAGCGGCCTTGGCGGCGGCCTGCTTGACCAGACGGGCCACGGTGTCGGACGGCTCAGCGCCCACACCGGTCCAGTAGCTCAGGCGGTCCATGGCAATGCGCAGGGGCTCTTCGCCACCCTTGGCCAGGGGGTTGTAGAAGCCGATGCGCTCGATGAAACGGCCATCGCGGCGGTTGCGCTTGTCGGCGACCACGATGTTGTAGAACGGACGGGCTTTTGCGCCGCCGCGGGAGAGTCGGATGACGACCATGATTTATCCTTCGGGTGGTGGTGAACAACGGCACGACGCGTGACGGTGTTTTCTCGCAGCGCTTGAGACACACGACTGACCACCCGGCCAGCGAAACGCTGCAAAGCCCGCCATTATAATCAGCCTGCGCCTGAACTCCAGGCGCCTCTTTTTCTTTCGCTCCCATGCCCCTGATCCGCCCCAGCCGCGACGAAGACATCGACGCCATTGCCCGCATTTACGGCCATCACGTGCTCAACGGCACCGGAACGTTTGAAACCACCCCGCCCAGCGCGAGCGAGATGGCCATGCGCCGCGCCGATGTGCTGGGCAAAGGCCTGCCCTGGCTGGTGCTGGAAGACGCAGGACAGGTGCTGGGTTTTGCCTATGGCAACTGGTTCAAGCCACGGCCGGCCTACCGCTTTTCGGTGGAAGACTCGATCTACCTGGCCCCCGAGGCCGTCGGCAAGGGCCTGGGCCGCGCGCTGCTGGCCGAGCTGCTGGCAGCGCTGGAACGCGGTGGCGTCCGCAAGGTCATGGCCGTCATCGGTGACTCGGCCAACGCCGGGTCCATCGGTGTGCACGCCGCCCTGGGCTTCGAACGTGTGGGCGTCGTCAAGTCCTGCGGCTGGAAGTTCGACCACTGGCTGGACATCGTGCTGATGGAAAAGCCGCTGGGGCTGGGTGACCGCACCGCGCCGGTGGACGGCCAGGGGGCGGCATGAGGACGCGCAGCAAGACCGTGGCCGTCTGGCTGGCCCTGCTGGGTGGCAGCATGGGGCTGCACCGTTTCTACCTGCGCGGCCTGGGCGACTGGGTGGGTTGGCTGCACCCGATCACAGCGGCACTGGGCTGGATGGGTGTCGAACGCGTGCAGCAGTACGGCCAGGACGACAAGCTGTCCTGGATCCTCATACCGTTTCTGGGACTGAGCATTGCGGCCGCCTGCCTGACGGGCATCGTCTACGCGCTGGCCGACCGCGAGAAATGGAACCGCTGGTTCAACCCCTCGCTGGACCCGCAAGCGGCTGCGGGCGCCACCAACTGGCTGACGATCGGCGCGCTGGTGTTCTCGCTCATGTTCGGCACCGTGGCCTTCATGGGCAGCCTGACGTTCGGCATCCAGCGCTACTTCGAATACCAGATTGAGGAAGCGAAGAAGATCAGCCAGTAGGTTGATCCACCCCCGCGCCGCACCGGTGGTGCGTCACCCCCTCCAGGGGGCAACGCGATGTGGCCCGGCAAAGCCGGTTCCACCGCGTTCTGGGCTGGCGCCGCCCGCTCCGAGTGATCAGTTCAGGTACGTCATCATGAGCATCACCGCGCTGAGCGTGAACAGCGCCAGCGCGGTGGACACGCCCATGGCGGCGGTGGTCAGTTCCTGCGCCACTTCGTAACGCTGGGCGAACAGGAACACGTTGGCACCGATCGGCAGGGCAGCGGCCACCACCATCACGGTCAGCGGCAGGCCGGTGATGCCCCAGGCCCAGGCCGTGACCCCGACCAGCAGCGGCAGCACCAGGTTTTTGGACAGCGTGATCCCCAGCGCGGGCGCCAGCTGCCCGCGCAGCGGCGTGCGCGCCAGCGTCACGCCCACCAGCACCAGCGCGATGGGACCGAACGCGCTGCCCAGCAACTGCAGCGGCTTGTCGATCACGGCCGGCAGCCCCCAGCCGGTCTGCGCGTACAGCAGGCCGCTGAGGATGGGCAGCGGGATCGGGTGGATCAGCGCGCCTTTGAACGCCGACCACGCGGTCTCGAGCACATGGGGCGCCCGCTCACCGCCCTGACGCGCTTCGCGGGCCACCACCAGTTCGAGCACCACCGATCCCACGGTGAGCAGGATGAGCGCGTGCACCGACACCAGGGTCAGCAGCGTGACCAGGGCGGCTTTTCCGTAGGCCAGTTCCACCAGGGTGATGCCGATCATGACCATGTTGGAGAACACTCCGCCCAGCGCCAGCACCACGCTCGTGCGGTTGAAGCCCCGCCACGCGATGGACAGGCCCAGCAGCAGCAGAGCGGCCGGAAAGTAGGCCAGCACCGGCCGCAGGTCCAGCGCCTGTACGTGCACGCCGCTCATGGTGCGGAACAGCAGTGCCGGGATCAGCAGCAGAAAGACGAGGTTGGACAGATCCCGGACCGCGGACTCGCGGATCCACTGGCGCCGCCCGGCCAGAAAGCCGGCGGCGATGAGCAGGAACACGGGGGTGAGGGAAGCGACAACGGGGTGGCTGGCAAGGTTCACCGCGCCGATGGTAGCGGCGCGTGGGCTCCACGGGCTTTCAAGGCGCTGTCACGGCCCTCTGCGGCAGAGGTTCATTTCACGCCCACCGCCTCGGTGAAGCGGTAGTACAGGCCATAGGGATCGTTCTGCAGCACGTGGAACTTGCCCTCCACCACGACGGCCTGCAGGCTGTACTTCACCGGTTGCCGGGTGCGCACCTCCACCATGCTCTCGGGTCCGCCGGGCGTGCAGAACGAGCAGGTGAGCGGCACCGAAGCCAGCAGAAAATGCCGCTGCTGTTCACCTGGACCCAGCGGCATCATGAAGCCCTGGATGCGCACGGTTTTCTGGTCCAGCGCCTTCACAGCGTCGGTGTACACCGGCACGATGCGCTTGTTCTGCACCACCGTCTTCACATCGGTCAGCACCGACCAGGCCACCACGTCCGAACGGGGCTTGAGCGGCGCGAACGGGCTCAGCGGACTGTGCACCCCCGCGCCCTGTCCGTGTGGCAGCGCCGACGGCGTCCCCGCCGGAGTGGACTGGGTCGGCGTGCCCATGGGCGAGCTGAGCACCTGGGCAAAGGCGGGTGTCAGCGACAAGCTCCAGAGAGCGACAAAGAACCGAGCGAGGTGGTGCATATCAACGAAGGGTAGCCGAACCAGCGAACGCGGCGGAACCGGTTTTGCCAGGCCGCTCTCGTGGCCCATCGGGGGGAAGTCGCACAGCGGCGCAGGGGGTCAATGCACATGCCTCATGCCGCAATACTTGCCGATGGCCAGACCCTTGCAGGCGGCCTGAAGTTCCGCCAGGCAGGCTTTCTCGCCCCTGCCCGCTTCCAGGCACTTGGCCGCGTTTTCGTGCGCGGCGGCCATGGCGCGGTGGCGGGCGATGTCTTCCTTGATTTCCTTGTCGGTGTGCTGCGCCGTGGCCGTGGCCGTGGCGGTGGCGGTCAGCAGTGGCAGGAACAGGACCATCAGCAGTGGTTTCATGCGGTTCACCTCGGTTGAAGAAGGGTCGTCACGTCGACGCGGTAGGCGCTGAAGGCCGGCACCGCGGCCGCCACCAGCGCCACCCCCAGCGCCGCGAGGGGCACAGCGGCCAGCGTAACCGGCCAGTGCCAGCCACCCATTAGCAGTCCATGGTCCGGCATCCACCACCGGGCCAGCCCGGCCGACAGGCCCTGGGCCAGCAGCAGACCCAGCACGCTGGCGAGCAAGGCCAGCCAGAGCGCTTCGCACAGCAGCAGAGCGCCCACCTGGCGGGGCGGGGCGCCCAGCATGCGCAGCATGGCGATGTCGGCCCGGCGCTCGCGCACCGCGTTCCACAGAGCGATGAACACCGACAGCGCCGCCACCAGCAACAGCACGGCCCCCAGGCCGTGCAGCACCCGGGTGCCCACACCCACCATGGACAAGAGGCGCGTGATTTCCATCGCCGGCGCGGCGGCCTGCATCTTGGTGGTGGCGTTGACGAAGCGCGGGAAGCCGATCGCCGCCATGGGCGTGTTGTAGCGCACCAGGGCCAGCGTCACCTCGCGCTCGGCTTGAATGGCTTCGCGGTCATCGGCCGACAGGGTTTCGAACTCACCGGGCGCCAGCCCCTCGTGCACCTGCCACACCGAGACCGTGTCGGTGAGCACCAGCCGGTCGAGCACACAGGCGCAGGGCGCGAGCACCCCGACCACGGTGTAGGGCGTGTCGGCGTGCACGTGCCCGCCCCCTCCCCCCATGCCGTGGCTGCCGGAAAACGCCTGCCCCAACTGCAGGCCGGTGGCGCGCGCCACCTGGGCGCCCAGCACCGCTTGCATCGGTTCGGTCCAGAACGCGCCCTGCGCCAGCGCAGCGCGGTAGTGCGCCGCGTAGTCGGTGTGGGTACCCACGATGCGGTACCCGGCCACGTTGTCGCCCAGGCTGAGCGGGATCACCTGCGCCACCTGCGGGTGCGCGGCCAGCGCCTGCACTTCGGCCAGCGGCACATTGCCAGGGGGTACGTCCATGTGGAACACACCGGCCAGGATGAGCTGCATCGGGCTGCCCTTGGCACCCACCACCACATCGATGCCGGCCAAGTCCCGCTCGAAGGCGTTGTCGATCTGGTCCTGCGCAATCAGCACGAAGGCCATGGACGCCAGCCCCAGCGTGAGCAGCAACAGGTTCAATGCCGAGGCCAGCGGACGCGACCACAGGTATCGCCACGAAAGCGATCGCACGTTCATGCGCCGGCCTCCAGCGTGAGCCCCTGCGCCCCCGGCAGCGCCCGGGCCACGCGCGCGTCGTGCGTCGCGATCACCAGGGTGGCGTCGGCGGCCCGGGCACGCGCTTGCAACAGATCCAGCGCGGCGGCACAGGCCGCGTCGTCCAGGCTGGCGGTGGGTTCGTCGGCCAGGATCACGCTCGGACGCAGCAGCAGCGCCCGGGCCAGGGCCACCCGCTGCGCTTCGCCACCGGAGAGCTGCGCCGGCCGGCGCGTGGCCAGTTGCCCGATGCCCAGCGCATCCAGCGTGTGGTTCAGAGTCACCGGGTCTTGCGGCAACCCGGCCGCAAAAAACACCAGTCCCAGGTTGTCCGCCACCGTCAGCGCTTCACTCAGCAGCAGGCGCTGCGGCAGGAAGCCGATGGTCCGGGCGCGCCAGGCGTCGCACGCCGCCGGCGCCAGCGCGCCCACCGGCTGACCGGCCACCACCATCTCACCACCCGCCGCCCGACGCAAACCCGCCGCCAGCGCCAGCCAGGTGGACTTGCCGCTGCCCGAAGGCCCGCGCAACAGCAACGTGCCCCCCTGCGGCACGTCCACATCGGCAAAACGCAGGGTCTTGCCGTCGTCGAAACGACAGGCCAGCGCCCGCGTGCGGATCACGCCTGCGGCTCCTGCGGCACACAACTTGAACAGGTGCCGTGGATGGACAGATCCACCCGCTGCCCCTGGTGGCCCAGGCTGGCCAGGGTGCGGAACAGATCGCTGGCCACGGCGCGCGTGGGTTCGCTCGCCTCGGTCAGTCGGAACTGCCGGTGGCAGGCGTCGCATTCGAAACGTGGCGCCGGTGTCGGCTCGGTGTCGGCCAGACCGAACCGCCAGGTCCGTGCGCCATCGTCCGCATGGCGCTGCAGCACGCCGCAGGCGGCCAGACGGTCCAGCAGGCGGTAGAGCGTGACGCGGTTGATGACCAGCCCGCGCGACTGCAGCGATGCCAGTGCCTGCGCATGGCTCAGGGTGCCTTGCGGGTTGCCCAGGAACAGGCCCAGCACGGAGCGCGTGGCCAGCGTTCGCCGCAAGCCGGCCGCCTCCAGGCGGGACTGGATCTCGGGGGGCACGGTCACGGGTTCTTTGACGGAGCGGGGGGACATCGACATGCCTCCATTATTGCAACCAGGTTGCGTTAATATCGCCGGTCTTGCACATTAATGCAATCGAGTTGCAACAGTCCAGGCCAACTGCCGCTGCCATGAACCCCGTCCACCCAGCCCCGTCAGCACCAGCCATCGAGCTGAGCAACCTCACGCTGGGCTACGACCGCCACCCCGCCGTGCACCACCTGAGCCTGCGCATCGAGCCCGGGTCGCTGGTGGCGGTGGTGGGGCCCAACGGCGCGGGCAAGTCCACCCTCATCAAGGCGCTGGCGGGCGAACTGCGCCCCATCAGCGGTGCGGTGGGTGGCCTGGCGGGCCAGCGCATCGCCTGGCTGCCGCAGCACAGCGGGCTGGACCCGAGCTTCCCCATCGACGTGCGCCGCATGGTGGCCATGGGCCTGTGGCACCGCGTGGGTGCGCTGGGCCGCCTGAGGGCGGAGCACCGCCGCCTGTGCGACGAGGCGCTGGCCTCGGTCGGCCTGACCGGGTTCGAAACACGCGGGCTGGACACGCTCTCGGGCGGACAGTTGCAGCGCGCCCTGTTTGCCCGCCTGATCCTGCAGGATGCGCCGGTGGTGCTGCTCGACGAACCCTTTGCCGCCGTGGACAACCCCACCAGCGCCGACCTGCTGGCGCTGCTGCACCACTGGCAGCGACAGGGCAAGACCGTGGTCGTGGTGCTGCACGACCTGGCGCAGGTGCGCGCGCACTTCCCCCTCACTTTGCTGCTCGCGCGCGAACTGGTGGCCTACGGACCCACCGCCGAGGTGCTGAGCGAAGCCCACTGGGCGCGTGCGCAGCGCATGCAGGAGCCGTTTGACGACGATGCCCCCCTGTGTGCGGCCTCGCCGGAGCCGTCGGGCGACGGGCATGCCCACACCCACGCGCACCCACATTCCCATTCGGACGCCCATCCGCAGTCCCACGCGCACGGCCACAGCCACCGGGAAGAGGTGCTGCCATGAGCGCCGCCGGGCCGCTCCCAAGGCGCTCAGCCCCGCAGTGCGCAGCAAGCAGGGTAGTCCAGTGAGCGACGCCGCCGCGTCCCCGTTCCTGGCCTGGCTGGTGGGCAACCCGCTGTTGGGCCCGCTGGTGGAGTTTGGCTTCATGCGCAGCGCGCTGCTGGGCTGCGTGGCCCTGTCGCTGAGCGCGGCCCCCGTGGGCGTGTTCCTCATGCTGCGCCGCATGAGCCTGACCGGCGACGCCATGGCCCACGCCATCCTGCCCGGCGCGGCCATCGGTTACCTGCTGTTCGGCCTTTCGCTGACCGCGATGACGGTGGGCGGTGTCTTGGCCGGTCTGGCGGTGGCGGTCGGCTCGGGCCTGGTCGCGCGCAACACCGTGCTGCGCGAAGACACCAGCCTTGCCGCGTTCTACCTGCTCTCGCTGGCGCTGGGTGTGCTCATCGTGTCGGTGCGCGGCAACAGCGTGGACCTGCTGCACGTGCTGTTCGGCACCGTGCTGGCGCTGGACGATGCGGCGCTGGGCTTGCTCGGCGGCATCTGCGCGATCACGCTGGGCTCGCTGGCGCTACTCTACAGGCCGCTGGTGATGGAGTGCCTGGACCCCGGTTTTCTGCGCCAGGTCAGCCGCTGGAGCCCGGTGGCGCACTACGGCTTCCTGGGCCTGCTGGTGATCAACCTGGTGGCCGGCTTCCACGCGCTGGGCACGCTCATGGCGGTGGGCATCATGGTGCTGCCCGCCGCCACCGCGCGCTTCTGGGTGCGCCGACTCACGCCCCTGCTGCTGCTGGCCACGGCGCTCGCGCTGACCGCCAGTCTCATTGGCCTGCTGCTCTCGTACCACGCCGACCTGCCCACCAGCCCGATGATCGTGCTCAGCCTGGGCGCCCTGTACCTGCTGTCGCTGCTGTTCGCGCCACACGGCGCGCTGCGTCACCAGCGTCCCGCTTCGACCCACCTCAAAGCCTGAACCCGGACAACCCATGAACGCCACTTTGCGCCGACAGTTCATCACCTCCGCCTGCGGCCTGACCACGCTGGCTTTCAGTCCCGCCTTGCTGGCCCAGACCCCGGCCCCGGTCAAGGCCGTGACGAGTTTCAGCATCCTGGGTGATCTGGTCCGGCAGGTGGGCGGCGACCGGGTGGCGGTCGAGGTGCTGGTCGGCCCCGGCGGCGACGCCCACGTCTTCCAGCCCACCCCCTCGCAGGCCAGGCTGGTCGGGCAGGCGCAGATCGTGTTCTCCAACGGCCTGGGCTTCGAAGGCTGGATGACCCGGCTGCTGAACACCGCCAGCTACAAAGGCCGCCACGTGGTGGTCAGCAAAGGCATCGAACCGATCCAGAGCGCCAACGACCACGGTCACGCCCACGGGCACAGCCACGGCGGCACGGCCGACCCCCACGCCTGGCAGAGCGTGCCCAACGTGATCACCTACGTGGGCAACATCGCCCAGGGCCTTTGCGCGGCCGACGCAGTGGGGTGCGAGACCTACAGGAAGAATGCGACCGCGTACACCGCGCAGCTCAGGGCGCTGCATGCCGACATCCTGGCCGCCTGGACCGCCATCCCGGCCAGCCAGCGCAAGGTCATCACCTCGCACGACGCCTTCGGCTATTACGCCAGGACCTATGGCGTGACGTTCCTCGCCGCACAGGGGGTGAGCACCGAGAGCGAAGCGTCGGCCAAGGGCGTGGGGCAGCTCGTGCGCCAGATCAAGAAGGAACAGATCAAGGCGCTGTTCGTCGAAAGCATTTCCGACCCGCGGCTGATCGAACAGATCGGGCGCGAGACCGGCGTGAAACCGGCCGGCACGCTGCTGTCCGACTCGCTGACCGGCGCACAAGGACCGGCCCCGAGCTACGTGGCCATGATGCGTGCGAACACCGCGGCACTGACCCGGGCCGTTCAAGGGCAGTGAGGCCCGCCACGCGCAGCCGACGGACTTCGCGTGGCCACACCGACAACCCTTTGATGCCCCAAGTCCCTTGCCCCTGAACCACCTGCTCCTCGCGCTGGCGGTGGTCTTCGTCTGGGGCACCAACTTTGTCGTCATCCGCTGGGGCCTGGACGGCGGCATGCCACCCTTCCTGTTCGCCACCTTGCGCTTTGCGCTCTCGGCTTTGCCGTGGCTGCTGTTCATGCCGCGCCCGGCGGTGGCGTGGTCCAGGCTGGCGTGGTTCGGCGTGCTGCTGGGCGTGGGGCAGTTCGGCCTGCTCTACCTGGCCATCCAGGGCCACATCTCCCCGGGCCTGGCCTCGCTGGTGATCCAGTTGCAGGTGTTTTTCACCATTGGCCTGTCGCTGATGCTGCTCAAGGAACGGGTGCGCGGGTTTCAGGTGCTGGGTCTGCTGATGGCGCTGGGCGGGCTGGCCCTGATCGCGCTGAACCTGGGTGCGCAGGTGACCGGGCTTGGTCTGGCCCTGGTGCTCGCCGCCGCTTTCTTCTGGGCCTGCGCCAATCTGGTGGTCAAGTCGGTGGGCCGGGTCAACATGTTGCACTTCGTGGCCTGGAGCAGCGTGTTTGCGGTGCCGCCGTTGCTGCTGATTTCGTTGGTGACCGAAGGCCCTGCGGCGATCGGCCACGCGCTGCGGACGGCCAGCGCTGTCACCTGGTCCACGGTGCTTTGGCAGGCGCTGGGCAATTCGCTGTTCGGGTATGGCGCCTGGAACTGGCTGCTCGCGCGCCACCCGGCCGCCACGGTCACGCCCATGGCGCTGCTGGTACCGCTGTTCGGCATGGGCGCTTCGGCCCTGCTGCTGGGTGAAACCATGCCGGCCTGGAAGCTGGGGGCCTGTGCGCTGGTGCTGGGCGGTCTGGCGTTGATCGTCCTGTGGCCGCGGCTGCAGGCGCGGCTGAAGCGCGCTTATTGATCCGGCCCTTGTGAACTTGCATCAAGCCGCATAGCGCACCGGCTCGT
>CAYRWN010000019.1:0-50642 GCA_964428045.1 uncultured Hydrogenophaga sp.
CGGGCGAGCGCGACGGCCCGCGCTCGCCCGCGCTGGCGCTGGGCCTGGTGGTGCTGGCCGCGGCGCTGGCGTGGGCGCCACCGGTGGCGGGCATCCCGCTGGCGGCGTACGCCTCGGTCGGCCTGCTGCTGGTGGGGGGCATCGCCGCCCTGCCGCTGGCGGTGGGCGCGCTGCTGGACCGCATCGCCCCGCGCGTGGCGCGCCATGCCCTGCCCCTGCTGGCGGTGGAGCGTTCGCGCCGCCAGCGCGACACCGCCGCCGTGGCCACCAGCGGCGTGGTGGCCAGCCTGGCGCTGTCGGTGGCGCTGACGGTGATGGTGGCGAGTTTCCGCGACTCGGTCACCCAGTGGCTGGACGGCGTGCTGCCCGCGCAGCTGTACCTGCGCGCCGGGGGCACCGGCCTGGGCGAAGGCAACGCGCTGCCCGACGCGCTGGTGGCCGCCGTCGGCCAGTTGCCGGGTGTGGCGCGTGCCGAACCGCTGCGCGCCACACCGCTGCAACTGAACGCATCCCTGCCACCGGTGACGCTGCTGGTGCGCCCGCTGGCCACCAGCGGCCGGCCGGGTCAGGTCCTGCCGCTGGTGGACGAACCCGTGCCGCTGCCGCCCGTCCGTTCGGGCGAAACCGTGGTGCCGGTGTACGTGAGCGAAGCGGTGGTGGACCTGCACGGCGCACGGCCGGGTCAGACCTTGCCGGCCCTGGCGCAGGCCTTTGCGGCCCCGGCCGGGACCTGCTTCTGGGTCGCCGGCGTCTGGCGCGACTACGCCCGCCAGCACGGCAGCGTGGTCATGGAACGCGCCGACTACCTGCGCCTGGGGGGCGACCCGCGTGTGAGCGACCTCGCCCTGTACCTGGCCGACGGTGCAGACGAAGACGCGGTGCGCGAACGCATTCGCGAGCTGGCACGCCAGCAGGGCGCCGAGGGGCTGATCGACTTCGCCTCGGCCGGCGAAATCCGCGCCACCTCGCTGCGCATCTTCGACCGCAGCTTCGCCGTCACCTACTGGTTGCAGGCGGTGGCCATCGGCATCGGCCTGTTCGGCGTGGCGGCCAGCTTCAGTGCCCAGGTGCTGGCGCGGCGCAAGGAATTCGGCCTGCTGGCGCATCTGGGCCTCACGCGCCGGCAGATCCTGGGCGTGGTGGCGCTGGAAGGCCTGGCCTGGACATCCCTGGGTGCGCTGGCCGGCCTGGCGCTGGGCCTGGCGGTGAGCGTGGTGCTGGTGCACGTGGTCAACCCGCAGAGCTTCCACTGGACCATGGACATGGCCCTGCCCTGGGGGCACCTGCTGGCGCTGTGCGCCGCCGTGGTGGCCGCCGGCACGGTGACGGCCTGGCTGGCCGGGCGAGCCGCCGCCGGCCGCGACGCGGTGCAGGCGGTCAAGGAGGACTGGTGACGGCATTCCCGCGACTCTCCCGCCGGCATCTGCTGGCCGCTGGCCTGGCGGCGCCCTGGCCGGCACGGGCTGCGGTCGATCCGGCCGATGGGGGAGCCGTGCTGCGCCCCCGGACGCTGCAGTTTCCACGCGACCACGGCACCCACAACGCGACGCGCACCGAGTGGTGGTACCTGACCGGGCATGCACAGACCGGCGATGGCCGAACCTTCGGCTTCCAGGTCACGTTCTTCCGCAGCCGGGTTGATACCGCGCAGCAGCTGTCGGGCCGGCTGGCGGCACGGCAGCTGCTTTTTGCGCACGCCGCGATCACCGACGTGCGCGGTGGCCAGCTGCTGCACGACCAGCGCATCGCGCGCTGGAACGGCGAGCCGCCTGCACAACGCGACGGCGGGGTCTGGGCCAGTGCGCAGGACCTGCACGTGGTCCTGCGCGACTGGTTCCTGCAACGCCTGCCCGATGGCGGCTACCTCACGCGGGTGCGGGGCGGGGACCTGGCCATCGAACTGCGTGCCCGCGCGGACCAGCCCATCCTGTTGCAGGGCGACGCCGGTTTTTCGCGCAAGGGGCCCCAGCCCGAACAGGCCAGCTTCTACGTCAGCCACCCGCAGCTGGCCGTGCAGGGCAGCCTGCAGGTGCGGGGTGAACGCTTTGCCGTGCGCGGGCAGGCCTGGCTGGACCACGAATGGAGCGAAGCCCTCTTGCACCCCGACGCGGTGGGCTGGGACTGGATCGGCATGAACCTGGACGACGGCAGCAGCCTGACCGCCTTCCGCCTGCGGCGCGCCGACGGCAGCGCGCTGTGGGCGGGTGGTTCGTGGCGCGCAGCCACCGAGCACCGGGGCACCACTCACGAGGCCCAGACCTTCGGCCCGCAAGCGGTTCGTTTTGTGCCGCTGCGCACGTGGACCAGTCCGCTCACGCGGGCCCGCTACCCGGTGGAATGGACGGTGCTCACCCCCGCCGGACGGTACACGGTGCGGGCGCTGATCGACGCGCAGGAACTCGACAGCCGCCAGAGCACCGGCACCGTGTACTGGGAAGGCCTGTCGGACCTGCTGGACGCAAGTGGCCGGCGGGTCGGCAGGGGCTATCTGGAGATGACCGGTTACGCCCGGCGACTGGTGCTCTGAGCGGAAGCGGTTTTCGTTCGCGCTTTTGGCCGCCGGACAAGCAGCCCGGTCGTGCGGTGCGTCGCCCGCTTCGCGTGGCAAGGCCACAGACCTGTGACGAATGTCACCCCGGCGCTGGGGAGCGCTCCCTGCACCCACGGGCGGCCCTGGCCGGACACTTCGGTCTTCCGATCCGTGACGCACACGCACATGGCGCGTCACCCCAAGCGGCCCGCCACACGCGTTCCGCTGATGAACCCGAACCCCTCCCCCCCGGAGACAACACCGTGTCACCCCGCATCGCTCACCTGCTGCGCACCGTTCATCGTCTCGCCGACCGTCCCGAAGTCCGCCCTCCCCCGGTCGACCTGAACCAGGTCCGCCGGGCGCTGCTGCAGGCGGTGGAGGACTGTGGCGGACTGCCCGCCCGGCGGCTGCAGTCGCGCATTCTCGAAGCGCGCAACCAACGCGATCTGTGGCTGATGCGCAGCGATGCCTACCGCCTGATCGCCTTGCAGCACTGCCAGGCCGTCGCCGACCAGCGCATCCAGCGCCTGCTGCACCTGTTTGAAGGCCGTTCGACCGCGCCGGCGCTGGATCTGGCCACCTGACGCCCCACCGTTGCGACCGCTGGTCGCGCAACCGGGTGAGGTCTCTAAAAATTCGGCGGAACGCCACCGATAACCGTGTATGCTGCAACGCAACATGAGACCCGCTCCCGCCCCCCTTCAGCTCAGCCTGGAAGACCTGCTGGGCGACCTGCAGCACGCCCGGCGGCACCAGGACATGAGCCGTCTGGCCCTGCTGGCCTATTGCGAAGTGCGGCGCTGGGCGCGCCAGGCCGGCGAGACCGCGCTGGCGGAACGTTCGGCGGAACTGGTCACACGCAGCCCGCAGGCCTCGCACGAGCAGTTCATGACCGGGGTGGACGGGCTGATCGCAGACCTGCAACAGGTCCACGAACGCCTGACGGCCGCTGTCCCGGCATCCGCCTGAAGACCGGCGCCCGGCGCCCCCCGGCCGAACCCGGCACACTGGCGGTCATGAACGCCCGCACCGCTCCCGAACGCCCGAAAGCCCAAAGCCCTGGTTCGCTCACGGGCCTGATGCCTTTCCTGCGACCCTATCGGCTGCAGATCGCGCTCGCGGGCTTGTTCCTGGTCCTGGCGGCCGGAGCCACACTGCTCTTTCCGGTGGCCTTGCGCCACCTGATCGACAGCGGTCTGATGCCCGACGACCGCAGCGCGCAGACTCTCGCGCTGCGCGGCCACTTCCTGCAGTTGTTTGGGGTGGCGGTCGCCCTGGGTGTGTTCTCGGCCGCGCGCTTTTACCTGGTGAGCTGGCTGGGCGAACGCATCACGGCCGACCTGCGCGAGGCGGTGTACACCCACGTGCTGCGCCAGAGCCCGCAGTTCTTCGAGACCACCCAGACCGGCGAGGTGCTTTCGCGCCTGACCACCGACACCACCCTGGTGCAGACCGTTGTGGGTTCCTCGTTGTCCATGGGTCTGCGCAACGCCGTCATGGGCATCGGCGCGCTGGTCATGCTGGTGTGGACCAACCCGTACGTGATGCTGCAGGTGTCGCTGATCATCCTGCTGGTGGTGCTGCCCAGCATGTGGTTCGGGCGCCGGGTGCGCAAGCTCTCGCGCGCCAGCCAGGACCGCGTGGCCGATACCAGCGCCATCGCGGCCGAAGTGCTCAATGCCATCCCCATCGTGCAGAGCTACACCGCCGAAGACCGCGAGGCGCTTCGTTTCGCCGATTCGACCGAGCAGGCCTTCGGCACCGCCGTCCGGCGCAGCCGCGCCCGGGCGGCGCTGGTGGCGTTCATCATCATCAGCACCGCGGCCCTGCTGCTGTGGGGGCTCTACCAGGGCACACAGGCGGTGCTGGCGGGTGAAATCAGCGCCGGCCACCTGGGCCAGACCGTGGTCTACATCGTCATCCTGGCCAGTGCGGTGGCCGTGCTGGGCGAGGTGTACGGCGACCTGCTGCGCGCCGCCGGCGCCAGCGAACGGCTGGTGGAGCTGCTGCACCTGCAGTCGCCCGTGCAATCCCCGGCACGGCCGGTGCAAGCGCCCTGGCCTGCGGGTGGCAGTGCACTGGCCTTCGAATCGGTGCGGTTCCGTTACCCGTCGCGGCCCGCGCAGCTGGCGCTGTCGGACTTCTCGCTGAACGTGCGCCCGGGACAGACCGTGGCGTTGGTGGGCGCCAGCGGTGCGGGCAAGAGCACGGTGTTCGGCCTGCTGCTGCGCTGGTACGACCCGGAAGCGGGCCGGATCGTGCTCGACGGTGTGCCCATCGGTCAGATGGCCTTGCAGGCCTTGCGCGAGCGCATCGGGATCGTGCCGCAGGACGCGGTGATCTTCTCCGGCAGTGCGCTGGAGAACATCCGCTATGGGCGGCCCGGTGCGAGCGACGCCGAGGTGCGCGCTGCCGCGCAAGCCGCCTTCGCCGACGAATTCATCACCCAGTTGCCCGAGGGCTACCACACCCACCTGGGCGAACGCGGCGTGCGCCTGTCGGGCGGGCAGCGCCAGCGCATCGCGATTGCGCGCGCCATGCTCAAGAACCCGCCCCTGCTGCTGCTGGACGAAGCGACCAGCGCCCTGGACGCCCAGAGCGAGCGCATGGTGCAGGCGGCGCTGGCGTCGGCCATGAAAGACCGCACGACGCTGGTGATCGCCCACCGCCTGGCCACGGTTCAAAAGGCCGACCTCATCGTGGTGCTGGACCACGGCCGGCTGGTGGAGCAAGGCACGCACGCCCAGTTGGTGGCACAGGGGGGCATCTACGCGCGGCTCGTGGCGCTGCAGTTCAACGCCTGAGAGCAGGGTTATGCGTCACGTGCATAACCAGATGGCAACACGGCCTTGGACAGTGCCGGAGGGGCTCCGTACAGTCGCGCCCATCGTCCCGACCCCGGGCCGATGAGACCACCCACAAGGAACCCTCGCCCATGTCACAAGCACCGCACCCGGCAGGCGCCGCGGCCAACAGCCCGGCGGCCTTCACCCACGCCCTGCCCTCCTACCTCGACCCGAACAACCTCGGCCCCTGGGGCATCTACCTGCAGCAGGTCGACCGCGTCACGCCCTACCTGGGCAACCTGGCACGCTGGGTCGACACGCTCAAGCGCCCCAAGCGCACGCTGATCGTGGACGTGCCCATCCACCTGGACGACGGCAGCGTCGCTCACTTCGAGGGCTACCGCGTGCAGCACAACACCAGCCGCGGCCCCGGCAAAGGGGGCGTGCGCTTCCACCAGAACGTGACGCTGTCCGAAGTGATGGCGCTGTCGGCCTGGATGTCGATCAAGAACGCGGCCGTCAACGTGCCCTACGGCGGCGCCAAGGGCGGCATCCGCGTCGATCCGCGCCAGCTCTCGATCGGCGAGCTCGAACGCGTGACGCGCCGCTACACCAGCGAAGTCGGCATCATCATCGGACCGACCAAGGACATCCCCGCGCCCGACGTCAACACCAACGAGCAGGTGATGGCCTGGATGATGGACACCTATTCGATGAACGAAGGCTCCACCGCCACCGGTGTGGTCACCGGCAAGCCGGTCGACCTGGGCGGTTCACTGGGCCGCCGCGAGGCCACCGGCCGCGGCGTGTTCACCGTCGGCACCGAAGCCGCCAAGCACATCGGCCTGGACATCTCCAAAGCCCGCGTGGCGGTGCAGGGCTTTGGCAACGTCGGCGGAATTGCCGGCAAGCTGTTTGCCGAAGCCGGTGCCCGCGTGGTGGCCGTTCAGGACCACGGCGGCACGATCTACGGGGAGGCCGGTCTGGACGTGCCCGCCCTGCTGGCCCACGTGGCCCGCGCCGGCACGGTGGCCGGCTTCACTGGCGGCGAGGTGATGGACAACGACGCTTTCTGGGGTGTGCCCTGCGAGATCCTGATCCCAGCGGCGCTGGAGCAGCAGATCACCGAAGCCAACGCCGGCCGCATCCAGGCGAAGATGATCATCGAAGGCGCCAACGGCCCCACCACGCCGCAGGCCGACGACATCCTGCACGAACGCGGCATCCTGGTGCTGCCCGACGTGATCGCCAACGCCGGCGGCGTGACGGTGAGCTACTTCGAATGGGTGCAGGACTTTTCCAGTTTCTTCTGGAGCGAGGACGAGATCAACGAGCGGCTGGTGCGCATCATGAAGGGCGCCTTCGCCGCCATCTGGCAGGTGGCGCAGGACAACAGGGTCAGCCTGCGCACGGCCACCTTCATCGTCGCGTGCAAGCGCATCCTGCACGCGCGCGATCTGCGCGGCCTGTATCCCTGACCACCCCCGCGCCGCCTTCGGCGTCACCCCCTCAAGGGGCGCACCCTGCGGCCCGGCCAAGCCGGTTCCGCGGGTGCCCTGAGCGATGGCTACTGCAGTGTTTCCTTGAGTGCAGGCATGGCGGGCAGGGGCAGCACGTCAACGCCCTCTTCGATCAGTTCAAGCGCGACCTCGGGCGTGGCACGCCCGCGGATGGCACGTTGCTCGATCTCGCCGTGGTGCATCGCGCGCGCCTGGTCGGCGAAGCGTTCGCCCACGTCTTCGGTCTTGTGCATGAGCTCGCGCAAGGCGCGCAGCATCAGCCCCTGCAGCGCGGGCGCCGCAGCCAGGTCCATCGCCTCCGGTGCGACAGCCGTCGGCGCCGGGCGGGCCTCAGGTTCGCGCGCATGACCCAGGTTCAGACGCGGCGCCGACGGCAGCTTCTGCACCGAGGGTTCACCGCACACGGGACAGCTCAGCAACCCGCGTTCGAGCTGCTGGCGGAAATCGTCTTCGCCAGCGAACCAGCCTTCAAAGGCATGCTGGTGCGCGCATTGCAGGTTCAGGACCTTCATGCGGCCATTATCGGGCGACGGCGTCGGGCATGCGCCCCGACCAGTCCAGCGTCCACAGACCTGACAGGACGTTCTGCAGCCACAGCGCACCGGCGATCGACTTGCCATCGATGATCGCGCCGTCGCGGCAAGCCTGCATCACCTCTTGTGGCGAGGCACTGAGCACATCCAGGAATTCGCCTTCGTCAAGTTGCCGCCCACCGGCCGTCAGCCCGCGCGCGAACCAGATGTCGATGATCTCGTCGGAATAGGCGACCGTGGGCGACAGGCGGCCGGCAAAGGCCCACTCGCGGGCCCGATAACCGGTCTCCTCGCGCAGTTCGCGCTCGGCACATGCCCGGCTGCCTTCCCCGGCATCCAGCTTGCCCGCCGGGAATTCCAGCATCACCTGCCCCATGGGGTGGCGGTACTGCCGCTCCAGCACCACCTGCCCGTCGTCGAGCAGACCGATGACCATGACCGCCCCGGGGTGCAGCACGTACTCCCGCGTCGCGTCGCGGCCCGAGGGCAGGCGCACGGTGTCGCGCACCACGCGCAGAAAGTGACCTCGAAGCAGCTCGGTCCGCGAAAGCGGGGTTTCGCGCAGGTGGTGGTCGTCCATGGTTCGATCGGCGTTGAGGCCGTGGCGGGTGCGGGTGAGAGAGAGAGGGTTCGCCCGAAACGGCGGCAACCGCAGCGCAGACCCGGTCATCCGGCCCAGCGCACGGGCAATGGCGGTTGCCGTTCAGCCGCGCCGGTGCAGCAGGTAGCGGTAGACGAAACCCGGAAAGGCGAGCGTGAGGAACAGGGCCGCGGTCGTGGCGTAGAACTCCCAGTTCTGGGCCGCGATCTGGCCAGCCGACTGCTCCAGGGCCAGGCCCAGCCCGCCGACCACGAAGTAGAGCAGCAGCAGTTCGGCCGCGTGCATCCAAAGCGTCTTGTGCCCCTGGCGCGGGATCACCGCCAGCCAGCGGCTGTTGATGAAAGGCAGGTTGGCGGCGATGGTGGCGGCCACGATGACCAGCCAGACAGACAGGGTATGAGACATCACGCGATTGTGAGCGTTTCCCGGCGCCGGGGTTCCCGGCACCGGTGCAAACGCCGTGAGATCAAATGGTCAATGCCGTGATCGCCTGGGCGCACAGGGCCATCAGTCCGCCGGGCAGCACGCCCAGCACCAGGACCAGGGCGCCGTTGATCGACAGCACGGTGCGCACGTCGGCACCCGCTTCGATCGGAGCGGTCTGGATGGGTGCATCGAAGTACATGACCTTCACCAGGCGCAGGTAGTAGAAGGCACCGATGAGAGACATGACCACGGCGAACACGGCCAGACCGATGTAGACCGGTTGCGGCGAAGCCAGCAAGGCCTGCAGCACGGACAGCTTCGCATAGAAGCCCACCAGCGGCGGGATGCCCGCGAGCGAGAACATGCAGATTGCCATGACGGCGGCGTACAAGGGGCTGCGCTGGTTCAGGCCGGCCAGGTCACTGACTTCGTCGGACTCAAACCCCTGGCGGGCCAGCAACAGGACGACGCCGAACGTGCCCAGGGTGGTGAGCACATAGGTGACCACGTAGAACATGGACGAGCCGTAGGCGTTGGCCATGTTGGCACTCTGCCCGCCAGCGACACCGGCCAGCAGGCCCAGCAGCATGAAGCCCATCTGGGCGATGGTCGAAAACGCGAGCATGCGCTTGATGCTGGTCTGGGCGATGGCCGCCAGGTTACCTACCAGCATGGACATCACCGCCAGCACAGCCAGCATCTGCTGCCAGTCCACCACCATCGGCAGCAGGCCCTGCACCAGCAGGCGGATGACGATGGCGAATGCAGCCAGCTTGGGCGCCCCGCCGATGATCAGCGTGATGGCGGTGGGCGCACCGTGGTAGACGTCGGGCACCCACATGTGGAAGGGCACCACACCGAGCTTGAAGGCCAGGCCCGCCATGAGGAACACCAGGCCGAGCATGAGCACGCGGGGCGAACCCACCAGGGTTTCTTCGCCACCGGCGATGGCCCGAACCACTTCGTACAGGTCCAGCGTGCCCGTGGCCCCGTAGATCAGCGACATGCCGTACAGCAGGAAACCCGAGGCCAGCGCGCCCAGCACAAAGTACTTCATGGCGGCTTCCGTCGCCTTGGCATCGTCGCGACGCAAGGCCACGAGCGCGTAGCTCGACAGCGTGAGCAGTTCCAGACCCAGGTAGATGACCAGCAGGTTGTGGCCCGAGATCATGATGAACATGCCCAGCAGCGCATACAGCGCCAGCGTGAACAGCTCGCCGCCGCGCAGCATGTCGCGCGAGCCGGCGTAGGCACGGCCATAGACCAGCGTGGCCATCATCGCCAGCGCCGCGAAGCACTTGAGCCAGTTGCCCATGGGGTCGCTGATGACCATGCCACCGAAGCCCGTCATCACTTGTCCGGAACTGGCGTAAACGCCGGTCAGCAAGGCCACACCGGCCAGGGTGAGCAGGGTCAGCCAGTGGGTGGCACCGCGCAGGGGGCTCTTGACGGCCAGATCCACCAGCGAAATCACCCATGCCATGACAAGCAGCAGGATTTCGGGATAGGCCACGACCCAGCCAAGGTTGTCGTTCATTTGAAAACTCGCTTCTCTCTAGGTCTGGGCTCAGTTCAGTTTGGACACGGCCACGTGGCGCAGCAGTTCGGCCACGGAGGCGTCCATCACGTCCGTGAACGGTTTGGGATGGATGCCCATGTAGAGCACCGCAATGGCCAGCAGCGCCATGACCAGGAATTCCCGGGCACCGATGTCGCTGAGTTCTTCGACCTGCCGGTTGCCCGGTTCACCCAGATAGACCCGCTTGAACATCCACAGCGAATACGCAGCACCGAAGATCAGCGCCGACGCGGCCAGCAGGCCGATCCAGAAGTTGGCCTTGACCGCAGCCAGGATCACCATCCACTCGCCCACGAAGCCGGCGGTGCCCGGCAGGCCGGCGTTGGCCATGGTGAACAGCAGGGCAAAAGCCGCGAACCTGGGCATGGTGTTGACCACGCCCCCGTAGTCGGCGATCTCGCGCGAGTGCACCCGGTCGTACAGCACGCCGATGGACAGGAACATGGCGGCCGAGACGAAGCCGTGCGCGATCATCTGCACGATGCCGCCCGAAACGCCGAGGTCGCTGAACACGAAGAAGCCCAGCGTGACGAAACCCATGTGGGCCACCGACGAGTAGGCCACCAGTTTCTTCATGTCCTTCTGGACCATGGCGACCAGACCCACATAGATCACGGCGACCAGCGACAGCGTGATCACCAGCGTCGCCCATTCGCGCGAGGCGTCGGGCAGGATGGGCAGGGAAAAACGCAGGAAGCCGTAAGCGCCCAGCTTGAGCATGATGGCCGCCAGCACCGCCGAGCCGCCGGTGGGCGCCTCGACGTGCACGTCGGGCAGCCAGGTGTGCACCGGCCACATCGGCACCTTCACCGCGAAGGCGGCAAAGAAGGCGAAGAAAAGCAGCGTCTGCGCCGTCGCGGGCAATGGCAGCTGGTGCCAGGTCGCCAGGTCGAAGCTGCCGCCAGACTGCACATACAGGTAGATCAGGGCCACCAGCATGAGCAGCGAGCCCAGCAGCGTGTAGAGGAAGAACTTGAACGCGGCATAGATCCTGTTCGGCCCGCCCCAGATGCCGATGATCAGGTACATCGGTATCAGCGTCGCCTCGAAGAAGACGTAGAACAGCATCGCATCCAGCGAGGCAAACACGCCGATCATCAGCCCCGACAGGATCAGGAAGGCGCCCATGTACTGGTTGACGCGCTCGGTGATGCTCTCCCAGCTGGCGATCACCACGATCACGGTGATGAATGCCGTCAGCAGCACCAGCCACAGCGAGATGCCGTCCACGCCCAGGTGGTAATGCACGTTGAAGCGCTCGATCCAGAGCATCTTCTCGACGAACTGCATCGCCGCCGTACCCAGCTCGAACTGGGTGTACAGGGGCACGGTCACGGCCAGCGAGGCCACCGCACCCACCAGGGCGATCCAGCGCACCGCACCCGCGTGTTCATCCCGGCCCAGGGCCAGCAGCACGACGCCAAAGGCAATTGGCATCCAGATCGCAAGGCTCAGCAAACCCATCTTGTTCTTCTCCTTATTTGGCGAGCCAGACGAAGTACGTCATGAACAGCAACACGCCCACGATCATCATCAGCGCGTAGTGGTACAGCAAGCCGCTCTGCGCACGGCGCACCACGGCCGACACGGCGCCCACCAGCTTCCAGCTGGCGTTGACCACGCCACCTTCGATCACGCCCTGGTCGCCACCCTTCCACAGACCCGTGCCCAGCGCGCGGGCTCCGCGGGCGAGCACGTTCTCGTTGAACCAGTCGAGGTAGTACTTGTTCTCCAGCACGGTGATCAGCGGTTGGAGCGAACGTGCGATGGCCGCCGGCACCGCCGGATTGATCAGGTACATGTACCAGGCGGTCAGGGCGCCGGCCGCAGCCAGGTACAGCGGCGGTGTGAAGAAGGCGTGCGAGACCATGGCCAGCGGACCGTGGAAGATCTCGGCGAACTTCGTCATCGCCGGATGGGCCGTGGCGTTGATGGTGATGGCATCTTTGAGGAAGTCGCCAAACAGCATGGGCTGGATGGTCAGGTAGCCGATGACCACCGAAGGAATCGCCAGCAGCAGCAACGGCACCGTCACCACCCAGGGGGACTCGTGCGGCTTGCCGTCGCCGTGGTGACCATGGTCGTCGTGGCCGTGGTGTGCGTCCGGGTTCTGGTCGTAGCGTTCCTGGCCATGGAACACCAGGAAATACAGCCGGAACGAATAGAAGGCCGTCACGAACACGCCGGCGAGCACCGCGAAGTAGGCAAAGCCCGACGCAGGCAGGTTGCTGAAGTGCACCGCCTCGATGATCGAATCCTTGGAATAGAAGCCGGCAAAGAACGGGGTGCCGATCAGGGCCAGCGTACCCAGCAGCGAGGTGATCCAGGTGATGGGCATGTACTTGCGCACATTGCCCATCCAGCGGATGTCCTGGTTGTGGTGCAGTCCCATGATCACCGAACCGGCGGCCAGGAACAGCAGGGCCTTGAAGAAGGCGTGCGTCATCAGGTGGAACACCGCCACCGAGTACGCCGAAGCGCCGAGCGCCACCGTCATGTAACCCAGCTGCGACAGGGTGGAGTAGGCCACCACGCGCTTGATGTCGTTCTGGATGATGCCCAGGAAGCCCATGAACAGCGCGGTGATGGCGCCGATCACCAGGATGAAGTTCAGCGCGGTGTCCGACAGCTCGAACAGCGGCGACATGCGCGCCACCATGAAGATGCCGGCCGTCACCATGGTGGCCGCGTGGATCAGCGCGGAGATCGGCGTTGGCCCTTCCATCGAGTCGGGCAACCAGACGTGCAGCGGGAACTGGGCCGACTTGCCCATGGCACCGATGAACAGGCAGATGCAGATCACGGTGACCAGCATCCAGTCCGTGCCGGGGAAACCCAGCGCCCCGAGTTCACCGGCCTTGGCGAAGATCTCGGTGTAGTTCAGGGTGCCGGTGTAGGCCACGATCAGGCCGATGCCCAGGATGAAGCCGAGGTCGCCCACGCGGTTGACCAGAAAGGCCTTCATGTTGGCGAAGATGGCCGTGGGCTTTTTGTACCAGAAGCCGATCAGCAGGTAAGACACCAGACCCACCGCTTCCCAGCCGAAGAACAGCTGCAGCAGGTTGTTGCTCATGACCAGCATGAGCATCGAGAAGGTGAACAGCGAGATGTAGGCGAAGAACCGGTTGTAGCCGGCGTCCTCCTCCATGTAGCCGATGGTGTAGAGGTGGACCATGAGCGACACGAAGGTGACCACCACCATCATCATCGCGGTCAGTCCGTCGACCATGAAGCCGATCTCCATCTTCAGGCCGCCGATCACCATCCACTCGTAAATGGTGGCGTTGAAGCGGGCACCGCCGATGACGTCCCGGAGTGTCAGGGCCGAGAGGATGAAAGCCACCAGCACACCCAGGATGGTCAAGGTGTGCGAGGCGCGGCGCCCGATGACGTTGCCGCCGAAGGCGGTACCCAGGACGCCGGCCAGCGCCGAGCCCACCAGGGGCGCCAGCGGAACGGCCAGGAGCGTGCTTGCGGATAGGGTTGTGCTCATGTGCTTGCCTGTTTCGTAGCGGGCTTCAACCCTTGAGGGTGTTGAGTTCTTCGACGCTGATGGATGCCTTGTTGCGGAACAGCAGCACCAGAATGGCCAGACCGATGGCCGATTCGGCCGCCGCCACCGTGAGGATGAAGAACACGAAGATCTGGCCGTGCAGGTCGCCCAGGTAATGTGAGAAGGCCACGAAGTTCATGTTCACGGCCAGCAGCATCAGTTCGATGGCCATGAGCAGCACGATCAGGTTCTTGCGGTTGAGGAAAATGCCCACCACCGACAGCGCGAACAGGATCGCGCCGACCGACAGGAAATGTCCCAGTGTCAGACTCATGCCTTGCCCTCCTCTGCGGCCGCTGCAGGCGCCTGGGGCTGGGTGGCCGCCAGCGGGACCACCAGCAGCCGGTCTTCGGCCCGCACCCGCACTTGCAGCGCCGGGTCGATCGCCTTGCTGTCCTTGCGCTGGCGCAGGGTCAGCGCGATGGCGGCCACCATGGCCACCAGCAGGATGACGGCGGCCACTTCCACCGCGTAGATGTATTCGGTGTACAGCAGCTTGCCCAGGGTGCGGGTGTTGGCCGTGTCAGCGGCCACGGCTGCGGCGGCGGCCGGCGTCTGCACGCTGATCTCGGGAAAGCCGACCCAGAGCACCGCGACGATCTGGGCCGCCACGAGACCGCCCAGCGCAGCGGCCAGCGGGAAGTTCTGCCAGAAGCCCCAGCGATCCCCGTCGAGCTTGATGTCCAGCATCATCACCACGAAGAGAAAGAGCACCATCACCGCGCCCAGGTACACCAGCACCAGGGTCAGGCCCAGGAACTCGGCCTTGAGCATCAGCCACAGGGCCGCCGCCTGCGAAAACGACAGCATGAGATACAGCACCGCGTGCACCGGGTTGCGCGCCGTGACCACCCGATAGGCTGCAAACAGCAGCACCGCCGAGAAGAGGTAGAAGAAACCGGTCTGGTAGTCCATGGTTGAGGTCTTTCGCGGGCCGCTCAGCGGTACTTGGCGTCGGCCGCCTTGGCCGCCGCGATTTCGGGTTCGTAGCGATCACCCACAGCCAGCAGCATTTCTTTGGTGAAGTACAGATCGCCGCGTTTTTCGCCGTGGTATTCCAGGATCTGTGTCTCGACGATGGCGTCCACCGGGCAGGCTTCTTCACAGAAGCCGCAGAAGATGCACTTGGTCAGGTCGATGTCGTACCGCGTGGTACGGCGTGTGCCGTCTTCGCGCTGTGCGGCTTCAATGGTGATCGCCATGGCCGGGCAAACGGCTTCGCACAGCTTGCAGGCGATGCAGCGCTCTTCACCGTTGTCGTAGCGGCGTTGGGCGTGCAGGCCCCGAAAGCGCGGCGACAGCGGTGTCTTCTCCTCGGGGAACTGCACCGTCACCTTGCGGCGCAAGGCGTAGCGACCCGTCAGGGCCATGCCCTTGAGCAGCTCGACCAGCAGGAAGCTCTTGAAGAAGTCGCCCAGCGAAAACGGCGCAGCAAAGGAGGTGGTGGAGGCGGGTGTGGACATGGTCGTTCGCCCTGCTTATTTCCAGATGTTCCACGGGGTCTGCATCAGACCAGCCACGAGCAGCAGCCAGACCAGCGTCACGGGGATGAAGATCTTCCAGCCCAGGCGCATGATCTGGTCGTAACGGAAGCGGGGGAAGGTGGCGCGGATCCAGATGAACAGGGACACCACGACAAAGGTCTTGAGTCCCAGCCAGATCCAGCCCGGGATCCAGTTGAACAGCGCGCTGTCGATCGGTGGCAGCCAGCCCCCCATGAACATGAGCACCGCCAGAATGGACACCAGCCACATGCTGGCGTATTCGGCCAGGAAGAAGATGGCAAAGCCCATGCCGGAGTACTCGACCATGTGGCCGGCCACGATCTCGGCCTCGCCTTCCACCACGTCGAAGGGGTGGCGGTTGGTTTCGGCCACGCCGGAGATCAGATAGACCAGGAAGATGGGCAGCAGAGGCAGCCAGTTCCAGGACAGGAAGTTCAGGCCCATGTCGGCCCCCATGCCGCGCGCCTGGGAGGCCACGATCTCGCCCAGGTGCAGGCTGCCGGCGGTCATGACCACGACCAGGAAACAGAAGCCGATCGCGATTTCGTAGCTCACCATCTGGGCCGACGCCCGCAGGGCGCCGAGGAAGGCGTATTTGGAGTTGGACGCCCAGCCCGCAATGATCACGCCGTACACCTCGATCGAGGTGATGGCCAGGATCACCAGCAGACCGGCGTTGACGTTGGCGATGACCGCTTCAGGACCGAAGGGCACCACCACCCAGGCGGCCAGCGCCGGCATGATGGCCATGATCGGGCCCAGGCGGAACAGGCCGGGTGCAGCCGCGCTGGGGCTGATGATTTCCTTGGTCAGCAGCTTGACCGCGTCGGCAATGGGCTGCAGCAGGCCGAAGGGACCGACACGGTTGGGGCCCAGGCGCACCTGCATGAAGCCCAGCAGCTTGCGTTCCCAGAGCGTGAGGTAGGCGACCGCGCCCATGAGCGGTGCCAGCACCGCCACGATCTTCAGCAGGTTCCAGATCACCGGCCAGGCGGCGGTCGTCCACCACGAGGCCGACAACAGACCGAGACCGCCGTTGTACATCGCGTCGATCATGCATGTGCTCCTTGGGCAGCGCGGCCGTCGGCCGTCATCTGCAACGCGCTGGCGCGCCGCACCAGCGAATCGAGTTGGTAGATCGCGGCCACGCAAGGCTGACCCGGCACCACGCTGGTGTCGATGTGGGCCGAGCTGGCGTTGGTCAGGCGGGCGGCATCGACCACCTGCCCCGAGGCCATGCCGGGCAGCGCTGCGGCGAGCACCGCTTGCGACGAGTCGGCGTCAAACCCCGGCAGTCCCAGGAGGTTGCCCAGCACGCGCAGCACCTTCCACGCCGGCCGGGTCTCGTCCAGCGGGCGGACCACCGCGTGGAAGCTCTGCAGGCGGCCTTCGGCGTTCACGAAGGAACCCGAGGTTTCGGTGAACGGCGCGATGGGCAGCAGCACGTCGCTGATGTCCAGGTTGGCCTTGAAGGGGCTCAGGGTCACCACCATGTCGGCCGATTCGAGCCCGGCCGCACCTGCGGCACTGTCGGCCCCCGGTTCGGTGTTGAGGAGAACGGCCGCCTTCAGCGAACCACCGAGCATCTGGCTGGCGTTCAGGCCACCCTGCCCCGGCACGGCTTTCACCAACTGGGCACCCACAGTGTTGGCCGCTTCGGTCAGATAGCCGACGCTGGCGCCCGTCTGCTGGCCGATCCACTGTGCCAGCGCCAGCAGGCTGGAAGCCTTGGCGTGGTGTGCAGCAGCGTTGCCCAGCAGGATGGCTTTCTGTTCACCGCCCAGCAGCGACTTGGCGATGGCGCGAGCAGCGTCCGACACTTCGGCTGCGACGGGTGCGGTTGCACCGGTTTCGACCGCGACGGCGTTGGCGACGCCGGCCAGTGCCGACACCCAGTGGGCGCTGTCGGCCAGCACGGCGTTCTTCACCGCCATGGCCCAGTCCTGCGCCTGGGCGTTGAGCACGTTCACCTGCGCACCCTTGCGGGCCGCCTGCCGGATGCGCTGGGCAAACAGCGGGTGGTCCTTGCGCAGGTTGGAACCCACCACCAGCACGCGTTGCAGCAACGACAGCTCGGTGATCGGGCGACCCAGCCAGCGGGCCTGGCCCGCGGGCGCGGCGTTGCCGAAATCGGCATGGCGCAGGCGGCTGTCGATGTTCTCGCTGCCCAGACCGCGCACCAGGGCGCCGGCCAGGGCCAGTTCTTCCACCGTGCTGTGCGGGCTGGCCAGCAGGCCGATGGCACCGGCACCATGATCCGCCTTGACCTGCTTGAGACCGTTGGCCACGTATTCCAGCGCGGTCTGCCAGTCCACCGTCTTCCATTCGCCACCCTGCTTGAGCATGGGCTGGGTCAGGCGGTCTTCAACGTTGAGGGCTTCGTACGAGAAGCGGTCGCGGTCGGCGATCCAGCACTCGTTGACGGCATCGTTCTCCAGCGGCACCACGCGCATGACCTGGTGGTTCTTGACCTGGACGATCAGGTTGGCACCGGTCGAATCGTGCGGGCTCACGCTCTTGCGGCGCGAGAGTTCCCAGGTCCGGGCGCTGTAGCGGAAGGGCTTGCTGGTGAGCGCGCCCACCGGGCAGACGTCGATCATGTTGCCCGACAGCTCGGAGTCCACCGACTGGCCGACAAAAGTCTCGATCTCGGCGTGTTCGCCGCGGTGCGACATGCCCAGCTCCATCACGCCGGCGATTTCCTGACCGAAGCGCACGCAGCGGGTGCAGTGGATGCAGCGGCTCATCTCCTCCATGGAGATCAGCGGACCCACGTTCTTGTGGAACACCACGCGCTTTTCTTCCTCGTAGCGCGAAGTACCGCCACCGTAGCCCACGGCCAGGTCCTGCAGCTGGCATTCACCGCCCTGGTCGCAGATCGGGCAGTCCAGCGGGTGGTTGATCAGCAGGAACTCCATCACCGACTGCTGGGCCTTGATGGCCTTGTCGGACTTGGTGCGCACGATCATGCCCATGGTGACCGGCGTGGCGCAGGCGGGCATGGGCTTGGGCGCCTTCTCCACCTCGACCAGGCACATGCGGCAGCTGGCGGCGATGGAGAGCTTCTTGTGGTAACAGAAGTGCGGGATGTAAGTGCCCGCCTTCTCGGCCGCATGCATGACCATGCTGCCCGGGGGCACTTCGACCTTCTGGCCGTCGAGTTCGATTTCAACCATGGTGTGTTCCGGGGTCAGGCCGAGGTCGCGGTGTCGGCCTGGATCATGGCCGCGAACTCGTGACGGAAGTGTTTGAGCATGGCACGCACCGGCATGGCCGCGGCATCGCCCAGGGCGCAGATGGTGCGGCCCATGATGTTCTCGGCCACGTTGTCCAGCAGGTCCATGTCGGCCGGCTTGGCCTCGCCGCGCTGGATCTTGTCGACCAGGCGCCAGAGCCAGCCCGTGCCCTCGCGGCAGGGCGTGCACTGGCCGCAGGATTCGTGCATGTAGAAGTAGGACAGTCGCTTGAGCGATTCGACCATGCAGCGGGTGTCGTCCATCACGATCACGGCACCGGAGCCCAGCATGGAGCCGGCCTTGCTGATGGAGTCGTAGTCCATGGTGCAGTCCATGATGATGGATGCAGGCAGCACGGGGGAAGACGATCCGCCAGGAATCACCGCCTTGAGCTGGCGGCCGGTGCGCACGCCACCGGCCAGTTCCAGCAGCTTGGCGAACGGCGTGCCCATCGGGATTTCGTAGTTGCCCGGCAGGTTCACGTCACCGCTGACCGAGAAGATCTTGGTGCCGCCGTTGTTGGGCTTGCCGCATTCGAGGTAAGCCTGGCCGCCGTGGCGGATGATCCAGGGCACCGCCGCGAAGGTCTCGGTGTTGTTGATGGTGGTCGGCTTGCCGTACAGACCGAAGCTGGCCGGGAACGGCGGCTTGAAGCGCGGCTGGCCCTTCTTGCCTTCCAGCGATTCGAGCAGCGCGGTCTCTTCACCGCAGATGTAGGCACCAAAACCATGGTGGGCATGGAGCTGGAACGAGTAGTTCGAACCCATGATCTGGTTGCCCAGGTAACCGGCGGCGCGCGCCTCTTCCAGAGCGGCCTCGAAGCGCTCGTACACCTCGAAAATCTCGCCGTGGATGTAGTTGTAGCCCACGTTGATGCCCATGGCGTACGCCGCGATCGCCATGCCTTCGATGACGATGTGCGGGTTGTACATGAGGATGTCGCGGTCCTTGCAGGTGCCCGGCTCGCCCTCGTCGGAGTTGCAGACCAGGTACTTCTGGCCCGGGAACTGGCGCGGCATGAAGCTCCACTTCAGGCCCGAGGGGAAACCGGCACCGCCGCGGCCGCGCAGCGCGGATTCCTTGACGGTGGCGATCACTTGGTCCTGGGTCATGCCGGCCACGCCGGTCTCGGGGTTGGGCGCGGAGCCGTCCATGCCCAGGATCATGCGCAGCGCCTGGTAGCCGCCGCGCGCCTCGTAGTCCTTGATGGACCAGTTGCTGCCGTTCAGGTCCTTGTAGATCTGCGGCTCGATGTGGCGACCGTGGAAGCAGGTCTGCACGCCCGTGGCGGCGAACTGCGCGAGCACTTGCTGGGCGTTCATTGCTTGCCCTCCGCCGCCTTGAGACCGTCGATCAGCTGATCCAGCTTGTCGTTGCTCATGAAACTGCACATGTGACGGTCGTTCACCAGCATCACCGGCGAATCGGCGCAAGCGCCCAGGCATTCGCTCTGCTGCAAGGTGAACAGGCCGTCGGCCGTGGTTTCGCCCATGGCGATGCCCAGCTTTTTCTCCAGATGGTGCAGCGCGGTGTAGCCATCGCGCAGCTGGCACGGCAGGTTGGTGCAGACGTTGAGCTTGAACCTGCCCACCGGCCGCTGGTTGTACATGTTGTAGAAGGTCGTCACTTCGTGAACGGCCATCACCGGCATGCCCAGATAGTCGGCGACGGCCTTCTCGGCCTCGACGCTGACGTGGCCGTTCTCCTGCTGCACGATGGACAGGCAGGCCATCACGGCCGATTGCGCCTGCTCGGCCGGGTACTTGGCCACTTCGCGGGCAAAGCGGGCGCGCGTGGCGTCCGACAGCGCCATGGCCTGCACCGGCCCGGAGGTTTGCGAAGCGTGAGTCATCGGTCGATCTCTCCGAAAACGATGTCCATGGTGCCGATGATGGCGACCGCATCGGCCAGCATGTGGCCGCGCGCCATCTCGTCCAGGGTGGCGAGGTGCGCAAAGCCCGGTGCGCGGATCTTCAGGCGGTACGGCTTGTTGGCACCGTCACTCACCAGGTAGATGCCGAACTCGCCCTTGGGGTGCTCGACAGCGGCGTAGGCTTCGCCTTCGGGCACATGGAAACCTTCGGTGAAGAGCTTGAAGTGGTGGATCAGCTCTTCCATGCTCGACTTCATCGCCTCGCGCGAAGGCGGCGCCACCTTGTGGTTGTCGGTGATCACGGGCCCCGGGTTCACGCGCAGCCAGTCCACGCACTGCCTGATGATGCGGTTGGACTGCTTCATCTCTTCCATGCGGACGAGGTAGCGGTCGTAGGTGTCGCCGGTCTTGCCCACCGGAATGTCGAAGTCCAGCCGGCCGTACACGTCGTAAGGCTGCTTCTTGCGCAGATCCCAGGCAATGCCGGAGCCGCGCAGCATGGGGCCGGTCATGCCCAGGTTGAGCGCCCGTTCGGGCGGCACCACACCGATGCCTACGGTGCGCTGTTTCCAGATGCGGTTGTCGGTCAGCAGCGTGTGGTACTCGGCCAGGTAGGTCGGGAACCGCTGCGTGAAATCGTCGATGAAGTCGAGCAGCGAACCCTGGCGGTTGGTGTTCATCTCCGCCAGCGCTTTGGCGTTGCGGATCTTGCTGACCGTGTACTGCGGCATGGTGTCCGGCAGGTCGCGGTAGACCCCGCCCGGACGGAAATAGGCCGCGTGCATGCGCGCGCCCGAGACCGCCTCGTACATGTCGAACAGGTCCTCGCGCTCGCGGAACGCGTAGATCAGGATGGTCGAGCTGCCGCAATCGTTGCCGTGCGAACCCAGCCACATCAGGTGGTTGAGCAGGCGGGTGATCTCGCTGAACATCACGCGGATGTACTGCGCGCGGATCGGCACCTCGATGCCCAGCAGCTTCTCGATGGCCAGGCAGTAGGCGTGCTCGTTGCACATCATGGACACGTAGTCGAGACGGTCCATGTAGGGCAGCGACTGGATGAAAGTCTTGTGCTCGGCCAGCTTTTCGGTCGCGCGGTGCAACAGGCCGATGTGCGGGTCGGCGCGCTGCACGACCTCGCCGTCCAGCTCCAGCACCAGGCGCAGCACGCCGTGCGCAGCCGGGTGCTGCGGACCGAAGTTCAGGGTGTAGTTCTTGATTTCAGCCATGTGGGATTCAACCTCGGGCTTGCGCCTTCAGTGCAGGCCTCCGTAGTTGTCTTCACGGATCACACGCGGCGTGATCTCGCGCGGCTCGATGGTCACCGGCTCGTAGACCACGCGCTGGCGCTCGGCGTCGTAGCGCATCTCCACGTGTCCGGAGAGCGGGAAGTCCTTGCGGAAGGGGTGACCGATGAAGCCGTAGTCCGTGAGGATGCGGCGCAGGTCGTTGTGGCCTTCGAAGACGATGCCGAAGAGATCAAACGCTTCCCGCTCGTACCAGTTGGCCGAGTTCCACAAACCCCCGAGCGAGGCCACCACCGGGAAGTCGTCCTCGGGGCAGAACACCCGCACGCGCAAGCGCTGGTTCAGACTGACCGACAACAGGTGCACCACCACACCGAAGCGCGCACCTTCCCGGCGCCCGTCGCCGTAAGTGGAATAGTCGACCCCACACAGGTCGATCAGTTGCTCGAAGCGCGTTTGCGGCGCATCGCGCAACGTCTGCATGGCCGCCAGGTAGTCGCCAGCGGCCACCACCAGGGTGACCTCGCCGCGGGCCACGGAAACCGAACGGGCGCGTTCGCCCAGCAGCCCGGTCACGGTGGCGGCAATGGTCTCGGCGGGCGTGGTGTGGGAAGTGTCGCTCATGGGCCGTCTCTCTGAGTCAGAACTGCTGCCGATCAGGCGCGGGCGATGGTGTTGGTGCGGCGGATCTTCTGCTGCAACTGGATGATTCCGTAGATCAGTGCTTCGGCCGTTGGCGGGCAGCCGGGCACGTACACGTCCACCGGCACGACGCGGTCGCACCCGCGGACCACCGAATAGCTGTAGTGGTAATAACCACCACCGTTGGCGCAGGACCCCATGGACAGCACCCAGCGCGGTTCGGCCATCTGGTCGTACACCTTGCGCAGGGCGGGCGCCATCTTGTTGCACAGCGTACCGGCCACGATCATGAGGTCGGACTGACGGGGGCTGGCGCGGAACACCTCGGCGCCGAAACGCCCCAGGTCGTAACGCGCGGTGGCCGCGTGCATCATCTCCACGGCGCAGCAGGCCAGACCGAAGGTCATCGGCCACAGCGAGCCGGTCTTGGCCCAGTTCACCACCGAGTCGTAGCTCGTGGTGACGAAGCCTTCCTTGAAAACGCCTTCAATCATGTGCAGCTCCAAGCCGCCCTGCGGGGCGGGCACGCAAAACAGAAATCACAGAACCCGACACCGCGCGACGCGATCACTCCCAGTCCAGGGCACCCTTCTTCCACGCATAGATGAAGCCCACCAGCAGATCGAAGAGAAAGACCACGCCGACCCAGAAACCGACGGAGCCGATGTCCGCGAGCGCCACGGCCCAGGGGATCAGAAAAGCGATCTCGAGGTCAAAGAGAATGAAGAGGATGGCCACCAGGTAGTAGCGCACGTCGAACTTCATCCGCGCGTCTTCAAACGCCTCGAAGCCGCACTCGTAGGGGGAGTTCTTCTCGGCGTCGGGCCGATTGGGGCCGAGGATGTAGCCCAGGGCCTGCGGAACGACCCCGATGGCAATACCGACCAAGATGAACAGAAGGACGGGAAGGTATTGCTCGAGACTCATCTTGGTGATTCCGCTGACATGGCGTGGGCGCCATGCTTTTTCCACAGATTGGTGCCGACGGCGAGACTCGAACTCGCACAGCTTTCGCCACTACCCCCTCAAGATAGCGTGTCTACCAATTTCACCACGTCGGCCGGGTCCGTTTGTCGGGCTCACGAGGGTTGGTGTGAGCCTTCCTGACAACCCATGGAGTTTACCCTGAATCACCCCTCCATTTCGGTGGGTGCATCGGTTTTTCAAACCAAAAGGGTCGGGTTGTTGCGGCGCAAAACACCAGTCCCGCTGCGACCTGCGGAACCGGCTACTCCCCCCAGTTACTGACCGGGGATCTGGGCCGCACCGGTACCGGCGGGCACAGCCGGGGTCGCGGTGGCAGTCGCCGGAACCGAACCCGGAATCTGTTGCGCAGCGGGGGTCGGCGCTGGCACTGAAGCACCTTCAAGCACGCTGCCGGCGCTCGCCGGTGTGGTACGGAGATTGCCGAAGTAAGCCAGGCCCAGCGTGCACACCAGAAAGACCGTCGCCAGCACGCCGGTGCTGCGCGAGAGGAAGTTGGCACCACCCGAAGCACCGAACAGGCTGGCGGAACCAGCGCCTCCGCCACCGAAGGCGGCGCCCGCATCGGCACCTTTGCCGTGCTGCATGAGGATGAGGCCGATCATGGCGATGGCCGAGAGGATCTGGACGACTTGGAGAAGGGTCAGGACGATGTTCATGTTGTCTTGCTCAGGAGAAAAAAGGGTGGCAGGCTCAACCCGCAGCGGCCACGATGGAGAGGAAGTCGGCGGCCTTCAGCGACGCGCCGCCGACAAGGCCGCCATCGATGTCGGGCTGGGCGAGCAGGCTGGCCGCGTTGGACGCGTTCATGCTGCCGCCGTACAGGATGTGCACCCGCTTGGGATTGTTCGTGGCGGCGGCCAGCTGGGCGCGCAACACGGCGTGCACGGCTTGCGCCATCTCGGGCGTTGCGGTCTTGCCGGTTCCGATGGCCCATACGGGTTCATAGGCCACCACGATTTCGGTGATGCAGTGCCCCACCGTGTGGATGACCGCAGCCAGCTGGCGTCGGACCACGGCTTCGGTTTCGCCCGCTTCGCGTTCCGCCAGGGTTTCACCCACGCAGACGATGGGTGTCACTCCACCGGCCAGTGCACGCTGCGCCTTGGCCGCCACCACGGCATCGCTTTCACCTTGGTACTGGCGGCGTTCGCTGTGGCCGACGATGGCGTAGCGGCAGCCGAAGTCCTTGAGCATGGACACACTCACCTCACCGGTGTAGGCACCTTGCTCGTGAACGGAAACGTCCTGCGCGCCCCAGGCCATGGGGCTGCCCTGCAAGAGCGACTGCATCTGGGCGAGGTAAGGAGCGGGCACACAGAGTGCCACGTCGGCAGCGGGCTGCCCGATGCCGGCCAGCATGGCGCTGACCAGCGCTTGGTTGGCAGCCAAGCCGCCGTTCATCTTCCAGTTGCCTGCGATCAGTTTTCGGTTCATATCGGTCTCTGTCAAAGCCCGGGTCATCTGGCCCAGGTCAGAACGATCTTGCCAATGTGGCGGTTGCTTTCCATCAACGCGTGGGCCTGCGCCGCAAGGGCGGCGTCGAAAGTGCAGTGGATCACAGGCTTGACTCGGCCCTGCTCCAGCAAGGGCCAGACCTTCTCGCGCAGCGAACGGGCAATGCCCGCCTTGAAAGCCACCGGGCGGGGGCGCAGCGTGGAGCCCGTGATGAGCAGACGCCGCCGCAGGACCAGACCCGCATTGAAGGTGGCGCTGACGCCCCCCTGAACGGCAATGATCACCAGTCGGCCGTCTTCGGCCAGGCATTCCACCTCGCGCGCCACGTAGTCGCCCGCGACCATGTCGAGGATCACGTCGACGCCCTTGCCGCCCGTCAGCTCCCGGGCCACAGCAGAAAAGTCCTGGCTGCGGTAGTTGATCGCGTGATCAGCCCCGAGGTCCAGGCAGGCAGTGCACTTGTCGTCGCTGCCGGCGGTGGCGATCACGGTGGCTCCGAGTGCCTTGGCCAGCTGGATCGCCGTCACGCCGATGCCGCTTGTGCCCCCCTGGATCAGCAGCGTTTCACCGGGCTGCAGGCGCGCCCGGTCGAAGACATTGCTCCAGACGGTGAAAAAGGTCTCGGGCAACGATGCCGCCTGCACATCGTCCAGGCCGTCCGGCACCGGCAGGCACTGCCCCGCAGGCGCGACGCACCACTGGGCGTAGCCGCCACCGGCCACCAGCGCACAGACGCGGTCGCCGACCTGGAGGCCTGCGCCCGCCATGGCTGCGGCGTCACCCGACTCGATGACGCCCGCCACTTCCAGACCCGGCAGGTCCGATGCCCCGGGCGGTGGCGGATAGGCGCCACTGCGCTGCAGCACGTCGGGCCGGTTCACGCCCGAGGCACGCACGCGGATCAGCACCTCGCCCGCACCCGCGACGGGCGCCGGACGCTCCGCCAGGCGCAGGACGTCGGGCGCACCGAAGCTGCTGATCTCGACCGCTTGCATGACCGTCAAGGGAAGCGGATCACTGCTGCTGTTGCTGGGCCTGTTCGCCGCCGCCATTGCGGTCCAGCAGGGCCTTCATGGACAGCTTGACGCGGCCCTTCTCGTCGGTCTCGAGCACCTTGACCTTGACGATCTGGCCTTCGGACAGGTAGTCGGTGACTTTCTCGACGCGCTCGTGGGCGATCTGGCTGATGTGCAGCAGGCCGTCCTTGCCGGGCAGCAGGCTGACCAGGGCACCGAAGTCCAGGATCTTGGTGATCGGGCCTTCGTAGACCTTGCCCACTTCCACTTCGGCCGTGATCTCGGCGATGCGGCGCTTGGCCTCTTCGGCCTTGGTGCCGTCGGTCGAGGCGATGGTGATGGTGCCGTCTTCGCCGATGTCGATCTGCGTGCCGGTCTCTTCGGTCAGCGCGCGGATGGTGGCGCCGCCCTTGCCGATCACGTCGCGGATCTTCTCCGGGTTGATCTTCATGGTGTAAAGACGCGGCGCGAAGTTGGAGATCTCCGTCTTCGCTTCGCCCATGGCGTCCTGCATCTTGCCCAGGATGTGCATGCGCGCTTCCTTGGCCTGGGCCAGGGCGACCTGCATGATCTCCTTGGTGATGCCCTGGATCTTGATGTCCATCTGCAGGGCGGTG
The DNA here is from genome assembly GCA_964428045.1 of uncultured Hydrogenophaga sp. Lineage (GTDB taxonomy): Bacteria > Pseudomonadota > Gammaproteobacteria > Burkholderiales > Burkholderiaceae_C > Hydrogenophaga. Next base: position 26,110 of record CAYRWN010000019.1, read on the forward strand.
ATGCCGTTGGTGGTGCCGGCCACCTTGAAGTCCATGTCGCCGAGGTGGTCCTCGTCGCCCAGGATGTCGGTCAGCACCGCGAAGCGGTTGCCTTCCTTGATCAGGCCCATGGCGATCCCGGCCACGTGGGCCTTCATTGGCACGCCGGCGTCCATCAGCGCCAGGCAGCCGCCGCAGACGGAAGCCATGGACGACGAACCGTTGGACTCGGTGATTTCGGACACCACGCGGATGGTGTAGGGGAAGTCTTCCTTGCTCGGCAGGGCGGCCACCAGGGCGCGCTTGGCCAGGCGGCCGTGGCCGATTTCGCGGCGCTTCGGGGAACCCACGCGACCGGTTTCGCCGGTGGCGAACGGCGGCATGTTGTAGTGCAGCATGAAGCGGTCTTCGAAGTCGCCGGACAGGGCGTCGATGCGCTGCGCGTCGCGGTCGGTGCCCAGCGTGGCGATCACCAGCGCCTGGGTTTCGCCGCGGGTGAACAGGGCCGAGCCGTGGGTGCGCGGCAGCACGCTGTTGCGGATTTCGATGGCACGCACGGTGCGCGTGTCGCGGCCGTCGATGCGCGGCTCGCCGGCCAGGATCTGGCCGCGCACGATGGCGGCTTCGATGTTGAACAGCAGGCCTTCGACGGCCACGCCGTCGAATTCCACACCTTCGGCCTTCAGGCCGTCCATCACGGCGGCGTAGGCTTCGCGGCAGGCCTGGGTGCGGGCCTGCTTGTTGCGGATCTGGTAAGCGGCTTCGAGTTTGGCCTTGCCCAGGGCTTCGACCTTGGCGATCAGCGGCTCGTTCTTGGCGGGCGCCTGCCAGTCCCACTCGGGCTTGCCGGCGTCGCGCACCAGTTCGTTGATGGCGGCGATCGCGATGTTGCCCTGCTCGTGGCCGAACACCACGGCGCCCAGCATGATCTCTTCAGACAGCTGCTCGGCTTCGGATTCGACCATCAGCACCGCGGCCTGGGTGCCGGCGACCACCAGGTCCATCTGGCTGTTCTGGCGCTCGGTCTGACCGGGGTTCAGCACGTACTGGCCGTTGATGTAGCCCACGCGCGCGGCACCGATGGGGCCGTTGAACGGGATGCCAGAGATCGACAGGGCGGCCGAGGTGGCGATCATGGCGGCGATGTCGGCATCCACTTCCGGGTTCAGCGACACGGTGTGGATGATGACCTGCACTTCGTTGAAGAAACCGTCCGGGAACAGCGGGCGGATCGGGCGGTCGATCAGGCGGCTGGTCAGGGTCTCGAACTCGCTGGGGCGGCCTTCGCGCTTGAAGAAGCTGCCCGGGATCTTGCCGGCGGCGTAGGACTTCTCCAGGTAGTCGACGGTCAGGGGGAAGAAGTCCTGGCCGGCCTTGGCGTCCTTCTTGGCGACGACGGTGGCCAGCACCACGGTGCCGTCCATGTCGAGCAGCACGGCGCCGCTGGACTGGCGGGCGATTTCGCCGGTTTCCATGCGGACCGTGTGCTGGCCCCACTGGAAGGTCTTGGTGACTTTGTTGAACATGGTCATGTCTCTCTCCTGTTGAATGGGCGTCTGTGGCGCCGCCCGCAGCCCGGAGTCGGAAACCTGCAGAACACGATGCCATTCCAGCGGATCTGCCACGGTGCAAACCCGTTGGAATGACACAGCTTCGCTCTGCTCGCCCCCGCCTTCCGAAAAATCAAAGTGAAAAACGCCCGAGCCGGCAAACCAACTCAGGCGTTTTTGCGTGTCACGGCAAGTTCAAGATTACTTGCGCAGACCCAGCTTGGCGATCAGGGCAACGTAGCGGTCGGCGTCCTTGGACTTGAGGTAGTCCAGCAACTTGCGACGGCGGCTGACCATGCGCAGCAGACCGCGGCGACCGTGGTGGTCCTTGGCGTGCTGCTTGAAGTGAGGGGTCAGTTCGTTGATGCGGGCGGTCAGGATGGCGACCTGCACTTCGGGGCTGCCAGTGTCGTTGGCGGCACGGGCGTTGGCCGCAATGACTTCGGCCTTGACGGATTGTTCGATCATGTTGGATTCCATTGATGGGACAGGCGACCCGCCGCAGCCGGGCCCGACCGCGGATCTTCAAGACCCGCCACCTGGGCTGCCGCAACGGGCGTGAATGCCACCCCCAGCCTAAACTGGCAAAGCGGCAACCGGACATTATAGCGCTGTAATCAGGATGCTCCAAGGGCTGCCCATGACAGGACGCCCACGGCACCCAGGGACACCCAGCCAGGATGACGGCCAGCCGTGCCCACCAGCAAGAGGCATGAGCCTGTCACAAAACCAGCCGCCGATGCAAGCAGCACCGAATCGGCCGATACAACGCCACCTGGATCTTGGGCCAGCTGCCACAGCAATCCGGCAAACGCCCACCCCAACACCGAAGCAAGGTGCCAGGTAGCCCAAAGAATGCGCACATGGCGTCCCAGCAAGGGTGGGGCAGGCAAGGAAGGAACCAGGGTGGACTGGCGCAGGTATCGGAAGATCAGCCGCTCCCCCAGAAAGGAGTGGGCCATGCCCGTGACCGTCGCGACAAGGGCAGCCATGATCAACAGAGCTTGTATCGTCATCGTGATCTTGCCCGTATGGTCTCCCGCGTCATGAAGGTGCCCTCACCTTCTGCTGCACACCGGCGGGTTGGTCATGCCAAAGCTCAGCATGTTGCCACCGTTGATGACGCAGGCGTGGTTCTGGCGGTTTGCCGTCCGCACGTTCACGTAGGTGTTGGTGCCCTCGGTTCGGCGATCGACGATGGTGACCTCCTCCGCTTTGACCCCGAGCGTGCCGCCCACCTCGGAGCGGATGCGCTCGTCACTGAGCATGCTGGTGTTGCCAGCCAATGTGCCGCAGCCTGCAAACAGGACCACCAGCGGGATCAGGACGCTCGTGCGCAACTTCATGAAATGACTCCTTGTTGAAAAAAAGTGATTGGCCCATGCCGGGCCATGTGTGGCATCAGGACTTGTCGTGGCAACTGGCGTCGGACAGGTCCATCCACGACGAAACGGCGGCCAGGCTGCCCAGGCCGGAGAAAGCGCGGTCGGTGGCACCGATGCACAGCGCGGTATCCCGCCCTTTCTTGCCCCAGATGGCGCCGCTCTGCAGGCCGTTGGGCAACACCCAGAGCCCCCAGTTCGCCGCCGCTCTTGCATTGGCGTCCGAACGGGAGAACGTGACAATGCCCAGCGGCGTGGTCCTGCCATCGGCCGTGCCGGCGCCGGAGCAGTCCCCGCTGGCATAGCGGACAAAAGTCTGGCTGTACGACACGGCGTTGTCGCCCACCTGCACCACCCGAAGCCTCAGCCGCGACGACCTGGTTGTCCCGCCTGGTATGCAGGTTCGGGACAACCAGTCACCCACCAGGCTGGACGCACCGACCGCCAGGGGCTGACCGCCCGGCACATTGCCCGGGCCATCGTCGTCCCCACCGCCGCCACCACAGGCTGCCAGACTGGCCGCCACCAGCAGCGCGCCGACACCCCGGGCCGCGGCCCGTTGACCCATGCCTCGCCGGGAGGCCGGCTTGTCCGATGCGTGTCGTTTCATCGATCTTCCTTTCATCCAATCGGTGTTTCTTGAAAACCCGACCGACGGCGTTGCCCTGGCGATCACCCGCCAGGCGCCCGGTTCAGGCGTGACAAAACCAGGGGTGACACCCCTAGAGGAATGAAGGCGGAGGGGATCAGGCCTGCGGCTTGCGGGCCACGATGAAGACGCGGATGTCCTTGCCTTTGGTGCCGTGGCGCTCGACCGCTTCGACAACCAGACCGTGACGAACCAGCGCGGCCTGCAACTGCGGCGCATCGAAGCAGAGCACGTGCGGCGCCTTGCCAATGGCGCGCATCAGCGGCAGCGCCAGGCGCGGCACCAGCGGGTTCATCTCCTTGACGCAGGCGGTCTTGGAGATGAACAGCCCCCCCGGCCGCAGCGCCCGCACGACCGCGTCAATGGCGTGATCCAGGTCGTCGACCAGGTGCAACAAATTGAAGGCCAGCACCGCATCCCAGCTGCCCTGCCCGAACACCGGGGCGTCGGCGTCGGCCACCGCAAAGCCCAGTTGCAGCATGGGCTGGGCCGCCAGCTTTTCGCGGGCGATGGCGATCATCTCGGCCGACACGTCGGTGGCCAGCAGGCGGCGGGTGTGCGGTGCCAGCCGCAAGGCGGTGCTGCCGGTGCCGCAACCGATTTCCAGCACATCGTGGCCGGTCGACAGCAGGCCCTGCACCCGCTGCAGCGTGGCCTCGTAGCCCGGCAGGTCGGCAATCGGGTCGGCCGCGTATTTGCGCGCGATGCGGTCCCAGAAACGGGCCTTGCGGGCCAGGGCGGCGCTGGCGGACGACAGAGCCGCAGGTTCGACGGTGGCCAATGCGGTGGGCAAGCGGTGGGACATGGGAGGTGATTGATGGGGCGCTTTGAACAACGAACGTCATGCTATCCATGCAGTAACCCGTATGGAAGTGCGGTAAATTGCAGTCCATCCATACAAAATTGCATGAATGACATGGATTGGAACCAGCTCAGGGCCTTTCTGGCCACTGCACAGACGGGCTCGCTGTCGGCCGCCGCTCGCCAGCTGGGCCTGACGCAACCCACCCTGAGCCGGCAGGTGGCCGCCATGGAGCAGCACCTGGGGGTGACCCTGTTCGAGCGGGTGGGCAAGGGCCTGACGCTCACCAGCACCGGCCATGAGCTGCTGGAGCACGCTCGCACCATGGGTGCCGCAGCCGATGCCCTGGGCCTGGCGGCCAGCGGCCGTTCACAGGCGCTGGGGGGGGTGGTGTCGGTTTCAGCCAGCGATGCGGTGGCCGCCTATCTGCTGCCGCCCCTGGTGCGGCGCCTGCGCGAGCAGGAGCCAGGCATTGCCATCGAAGTGATTTCGTCCAATGCCGTGAGCGACCTGTTGCGACGCGAGGCCGACATCGCCATCCGCCATGTCAAGCCCGAGCAACCCGAGCTGATTGCACGCCTGATCCGGGCGGCGACGGCCGGCTTCTATGCGTCGGAGGACTGGGTGCGGACCCATGGCCACCCGCGCGCCGCGGCCGAGGCCGCCACCCTGCCCTTCGTCGGCGCCGCCCGTGACGGCCAGTACCTGGGCTATCTGCAGCGGCATGGTCTGCCGGTGACCGAGGCCAACTTCAGCTGCTACGCCGAACACTCGGTGGCGCACTGGGCGCTGGTGCAGCAGGGCCTGGGCATTGGCGCCATGATGGACGAGATTGCCCGGAGCACACCCGGCATCGTGCGCGTGCTGGACGAGGTGCCGCCGGTGCGCTTTCCAGTCTGGCTGGTCAGCCACCGCGAACTGCGCACCGCGCGCCGGATCCGCGTGGTGTTCGAGGCGCTGGCGGAGGGATTGGCGTAGCCCGCGTCACCCCTTCCGCAACCACCCCGCCAGCCGCTGCACCCCCTCCTCCAGCCGCCGCAGGTCGCGGCTGGCAAAGCACCAGCGCAGCCAGCCGGCGGCTTCGGGTCCGAAGGCGCTGCCGGGTGCCAGCCCCAGCCCGGCTTCGCGCACCAGCCGCTTGGCGGTGTCCAGGCAGTCGCCCCGCCCTTCCAGCCTGAAGAACGCGTACATGCCACCCCGTGGGAGTGCCACTTGCACGCCCGGCAGCTCGCGCAGCAAGGGGATGAGGGTGTCGCGGCAGGCCTGCAGATGCCGCACCAGGCCGGGCGTGACCTCGTCACCGCGCTGCAGCGCCACCGTGGCGGCCCGCTGGACGAACACCGGCGCGCAGGAGGTGTTGAACTCGATCAGCTTGCCGACCGCATGCGTCAGTGCCTGAGGCAGCACGAGCCAGCCCAGACGCCAGCCCGTCATCAGAAAGCTCTTGGAAAAGCTGTGGGCGACGATCAGCCGGTCGTCGGCTTGCGCCACGTCGAGGAAGCTGGGCGCCGCGCCGTTGGCCGTGTCACCCGCGAAATACAAGCGCTCGTAGACCTCGTCGGCCAGAACCCAGGTGCCGGTTCGACGGCAGTGGGACAGGATGGCTGCCTGTTCCTGAGGGGTCAGCGCCCAGCCGGTGGGGTTGTTCGGTGCGTTGACGATCAACAGGCGTGTGGCGGGGGTGATGGCGGCCAGCAGGGCGTTCAGATCCAGCGCCCAGGCACCGTCCGGGTTCACTTGCAGGGGCACGCAGCACACGCGCGCGCCCATGATCCGCGGCTGCGCCACCAGATTGGGCCAGACCGGCGTGACCACCACCACTTCGTCGCCCGCATCGACCAAGGCCTGCACCGCCAGCATCAGCCCGTTCACACCACCGGAGGTCACCGCGATGCGGTCAAACCAGTGGTCGGCGGGCTGTTGCGGGTGCAGCGCGCGGGTGTAGCCGGCGATGGCGTGGCGCAGCTCAGGCAACCCCAGGTTGTGGGCGTAGAAGGTCTCGCCGGCGTTCAGGCTGGCGATGGCCGCCTCGCGGATGAGATCCGGCGTGACCTCGTCGCTTTCGCCGAACCAGAACCGGAGCACGTCGCTGCGGCCCAGGCCCGCGTTGGCCACTTCGCGGATGCGGGACTCCTCCAGACTTTCAACCACGGTCCGCATGTCCGCTCCGTTGCGCACCCTGGATCAGGGTCGAACCATCTTGCAGCTGTGCGGTTGTTCGGCCTGCTGGGCCGAGATCTGGCGGATGATGCGGAAACCGTAGCCCGAGCCTTCCACGTCGAATTTGACCCCCGGTGCACCCAGGCGGTCCATCACCGCCACCGCCAGCGGCTGCTGGAACTGGTGGTCAGCGGCGCGCATGCGGGCGGTCTGACCCGCCAGCCGGACTTCGGCCCTCTCCAGCTGGGCTGCAATGGCGGCGGCCTTGACCGAACCGGCCCGCTCGATGGCCTGGGCCAGCGCCTCGATCATCAGCTGCATGCGCATGTGCACGTAGTCGTCGGCCGGGTTGGGGAAGCGCTGGCGGAACGACTGGTAGAAGGCCTCGGACTCGGGAGTCGGCACGTTGGGGAACCAGTCGGCCACGGCGATCACCTTGCCGATGCCGGCGTCACCGATGGCGGCCGGGGCGCCCAGCGCGTTGCCGTAGAAGGTGTAGAAACTGCCGTCAAAGCCCGCCTCGCGCGCGGCCTTGACCAGCAACGTCAGGTCGTTGCCCCAGTTGCCGGTCAACACCGCCTGGGCCCCGCTGGCCTTGATCTTGGCGGCATAGGGCGCGAAATCCTTCACCCGCGCCAGCGGATGCAGCTCATCACCGACGATCTTCACGTCCGGCCGCTGCGCGGCGAGCTGGCGGCGCGCCTCGCCCAGCACGGCCTGGCCGAAGCTGTAGTCCTGTCCGATGAGGTAGATGTTCTTGAGCGCCTTGTCCTCACGCAACACGCTCATGAGCGCGGTCATGCGCATGTCGGCGTGTGCGTCGAAGCGGAAGTGCCAGTAGCTGCACTGTTCGTTGGTCAGGGCTGGCACCACGGCCGAGTAGTTCAGGAACAGCACCTGGCGCGCCGGATCGCGCTCGTTGTGCTTGTTGATGGCGTCGATCAGCGCCGAAGCTGGCGCGGACGAGTTGCCCTGGGCCACGATGGCAATGTTCCGGTCGATGGCCGAGCGCAGGCCCGAGAGGGCTTCCTCGGTCTGGCCTTTGCTGTCGAAGCGCACGATCTCCAGCGGGCGGTTGCCCCCCTGTGAAGCCGGCAGACGCACGCCACCCCGTGCATTGACCCGTTCGGCCGCCCAGACCAGGTTGCGGAACACCGCTTCGCCGGTGTTGGCAAAGGCGCCCGACAGGCCTTCGATCATGCCGATGCGGATTGGCTCGGCGGCGGGTGCCGGTGTGGCCTGCGCCCAGGCCGGGCTGCTCAGGAAGCCGCACAACAAGGTGGCCAGCGCGCTGCGGCGCGCCTGGAAAACGGTAAGTTTCATGGGTTCGGGTATTGAGGATAAAAGGCCAGCGCAAACCGGCCGACAAGGCCGACCCCCCGCAGGCGCGGGGTAAGTGCCGTACATTGTAATTCATAATTACACACACCACCCCCACACGCTGCGGACGGTGTCAGGCTGCGGACGGTGCAAGATCGGCCAGCGGCCAGCGGGGCCGGACGTCGAAGCGGTAGCCTTCCGGGGTCGGCAGGTCGACCAGACCCGCCTGCACCCGCAACCCCGCGGCCAGCGCGATCATGGCGCCGTTGTCGGTGCACAGGTGCAGTTCCGGGTAGTGCACCCGCACCTGGCGCCGGGCGCAGGCGGCGTCGAGCAACTCGCGCAAGCGCGTGTTGGCCCCCACCCCACCGGCCACCACCAGCCGCCTCAGGCCGGTGCTTTTCAGCGCGGCGAGCGACTTCTTGACCAGCACATCCACGATGGCGGCCTGTGCGCTGGCGGCCACATCGGCCTTTTGCTGCTGGGTCAGCGGGTCGGCCAGGTGCGTGGTCGCCGGTCCTTCGGGCGCGGCGTGTGCCAGTCGTTTGACCTGGGTCAGCACAGCGGTCTTGAGACCGGCGAATGAAAAGTCCAGGTCGCCACTGTGCAGCAGCGGGCGCGGGAACGCATAGGCCGTGGCGCAGCCCTGCTGCGCCAGCCGGGCCAGCGCCGGTCCGCCCGGGTAACCCAGTCCCAGCAGCTTGGCCGATTTGTCGAACGCTTCGCCAGCGGCGTCGTCGATGGTTTCGCCCAGCATGGCGTATTGCCCCACCCCGTCGACCCGCATCAGCTGGGTGTGGCCGCCCGACACCAGCAGCGCCACGAACGGGAACTGCGGCGGGTCGGCGCTCAGGAACGGGGACAGCAGGTGCCCTTCCAGGTGGTGAATCCCGATCACCGGCTTGTCCAGCGCCATGCCCAGCGCGCAGGCCACGCCCGAACCCACCAGCAGCGCGCCGGCCAGCCCCGGGCCCCGCGTGTGGGCGATCGCGTCCACGGCGGTCAGCGGCAGCCCCGCCTGCGCCATGACCGCGTCGGTCAGCGGCAGCACGCGGCGGATGTGGTCGCGGCTGGCCAGTTCGGGCACCACGCCGCCGTAGGCCTGGTGCATCTCGATCTGGCTGTGCAGCGCATGACCCAGCAGGCGCGGTGTGGCGCGGCCACTGGCATCGACCAGGGCCACGCCGGTTTCGTCGCAGGAGGATTCGATTCCCAGGATCAGCATGGGGCGGGAGTGTACGGGGCAGACCGCCATGCCGCGGACCGATAACAGAAAGTGCCGCCCATCCAGAGGCAAGCCCGGTGCGTTTTGATAGTCTGATCGCGTTCGTTTCAGCGCCGCACACCGCCATGCCCACCACCCTCACCCTGATCTCATCCATGGCCACCAAAGCCCTGCTGGCCGACCTGGTGGCCGCGTTCGCGCAGCAGCACCCGGCTGTGACGGTGACCGTGACCTCGGTCGGTGGCGTGGACGCCGTCCAGCGCGTGGTGGCCGGCGAGGCGTTCGACATCGTGGCCCTGGCGTCCGACGCCATCGCCAGGCTCGCGGCCAGCGGCCATGTGGTGGCCGACACCCGGGTGGACATGGTGCATTCGGCCGTGGCCGTGGCCGTACCGGCCGGGGCGCCGGTGCCCGACATCGGCAGCGAAGCCGCCCTGAAAGCCGCCGTGCTCGCGGCCCCCACGCTGGGCTACTCCACCGGGCCCAGCGGCGTGCAGCTGGCCAAGCTGTTCGAGCGCTGGGGCATCGCGCAGCAGATCGCGCCGCGCATCGTCACCCCGCCACCCGGCACCTCCGTCGCTTCGCTGGTGGCCAAGGGCGAGGTGGCGCTGGGCTTCCAGCAGCTGAGCGAAATGATGGGTGTGCCGGGCATCCAGGTCATCGGTGGCCTGCCCGAAGCGGTGCAGATCGTCACCACGTTCTCGGCCGCGCGCTCGTCGGTCAGCCAGCAGACGGCAGCGGTGCAGGCATTCCTGGCGTTTGCCGCCGGCCCCGCCACGGCCGAACTCAAGCGCCGGCACGGCATGAAGGCAGCCTAGGCACTGCTCACCAGAGAGCCGATCCGGCCCGGGACAGCCGGGCGCAAAATCGCATGGTCCAATCGGCACGGTTGTTGCTGACCGCCAGACAGTCCCCACCGCTCCCCATGAAATCGGCCCTCTCGTTTCTGATCGCTGCCAAACGCAGCGAAATCGCCGGCCTGCGCCAGCTGGCCCTGACCAGCGCGCTGGTCGACGCCACGGGCCATCTGGTGCACGCGCTGCAGCGCGAGCGCGGGTTGTCCAACCTGTACCTGGCCTCGCAGGGGCAGCGCTGGGGGGCCGAGCGCGATGTGCAGGTGGCCCGGTCCGATGCCCTGCAGGCCCAGGTGCAGGCCTGTTTCGACAGCCTGGACACCGAGGCCGCCCAGAGCGGCAGCCGCGCCCGTCTGTTCGGCCGCATCGCCTACGCCTTGCAGGGCCTGGGCGCCCTGCCCCGGTTGCGCCACCAGGTGCAGACCCTGGCCTGGACCGCGGCACGGGCCACGGCGGCCTACATCCGCGTGGTGAACGCGCTGCTGGCGGTGGTGTTCGAAGCCGCCGACAGCGCGTGGGACCCCGACATCTCGCGTTGCCTGGTGGCGCTGTTCAACTTCCTGCAGGGCAAGGAGCTGGCAGGCCAGGAACGCGCCACCGGTTCGGCCCTGTTCGCGGCCGGACGGGCCGATGCCGACGCCCAGCAGCGCCTGCTGCACCTGATCGAATCCCAGGAGCGCTGCCTGCAGGTGTTCTCCGATTTCGCCAGCGTTGCGCTGCGCGCTGCCTGGCAGCAGGCCCAGCGGCCGGAGTCACTGGCCCAGCTGGAGCGGCAGCGCCGCATCCTGGGCACCACGGCGGCCGGCCAGGCGCTGGACGCCGGTCTGAGCCAGTCTTGGTTCGACACCTGCACCGCACGCATCGACGCCATGAAGGGTGTGGAAGACGCGCTCACGGCCGAACTGCTGGTGCTGTGCAGCCAGCGGCTGCAGGCGGCCGAACAGGAACTGGCCGCGTTCGAGCGCCTGCGCGACAGCGTGGGTGCACGCGGCGCAGAAGACGGCGCCGACTTCTTAGAAGACGGCGCCACGGCGCAACCGCTGCCGGTGGGCCTGACGCACCCGGGTCAGGGCTTCGTGCCCCAGGTGGAAAGATCCATCCTGGAACTGGTGCAGGACCAGGCGCAGCGCCTTCAGACCATGGGCGACGAACTCGACACCGTGCGCGCCAGCCTGACCGAGCGCAAGACCATCGAACGCGCCAAGGGCCTGCTCATGGCCCACCGCCAGCTCAGCGAGGACGAGGCCCACAGAACCATGCGCCAGATGGCGATGAACCAGAACCGGCGGCTGGTGGAAGTGGCCGAGGCGGTCCTGGCCATGGCCGAAGTGCTGCCCCAGCGCAAACGCTGAAGCCGCCTGCTGCAACGCACAAACAGCGTGCCCCCAGGCCGCCTGTGCGGTGCATGCACCAAATTGGATAGCACCGGGCGGTAGCCTTTCCAACGCCCTCCGGCAACCAATCACCCTGTCGGTGCCTTGCAAATCAAGCACTTGCCGACGGAATGGGTGAAAACCCTCGGGCTGGCACGGTCCCTGCATGAGAGAAGCCAAAGCACTGGGGCCAACGGCGGTCCGGGTGCTGAAAGTCTTCCCAGACACGGACAACGGCGTCCATTGCCGGCTTGCATCACGCAGGCCAGTCAATGGGCGCCGTTTGCGTTTGGGTCCCGGTTTTTCATCTGCAAGGAGTTGGACATGTCCGCAAACACCCCCGCCACCGCTGCCCCCCTGAACACCGGCACCGAAGCCAGCAGCGCGGAGGCATCGCGCCGCGACTTCATCAAGAAAGGGGCGGCCGCCGCCACCTTCTTCTCCACCCTGGGCCACAGCGGTGTCTGGGCCGCAGGCTCCGACGCGCCGGAAAAAACCGAGGTCAAGATCGGTTTCATTCCGCTGACCGACTGCGCCAGCGTCGTCATGGCCGCCGAGCTGGGCCTGGACAAGAAGTACGGCGTGAAGATCGTGCCCAGCAAGGAAGCCAGCTGGCCCGGCGTGCGCGACAAACTGGTCAACGGGGAACTGGACTTCGCCCACGTGCTGTATGGCCTGATCTACGGCGTGCAGCTGGGCATTGGTGGTCCCAAGAAGGACATGGCGGTGCTGATGACCCTCAACCGCAACGGCCAGGCCATCACGCTGAGCAAGAAGCTGGCCGACGCCGGCGCGGTGGACGGGGCCAGCCTGGCCAAGGTGATGGCCGGCCACCCGCGCGAATACACCTTTGCCCAGACCTTCCCCACCGGCACCCACGCCATGTGGCTGTACTACTGGCTGGCGGCCAACGGCATCAACCCGATGACGGGCGCCAAGGTCATCACCGTGCCGCCGCCCCAGATGGTGGCCAACATGCGCGTGGGCAACATGGACGGCTTCTGCGTGGGCGAGCCCTGGAACCACCGCGCCATCATCGACGGCATCGGCATCACCGCCACCACCACGCAGGACATCTGGAAGGACCACCCCGAAAAGGTGCTGGGCACCACGGCGGAATTCGTTCAGAAGAACCCCAACACGGCCCGCGCCGTGACGGCGGCCATCCTGGAAGCGAGCAAGTGGATCGACAGCGGCCTGTCCAACAAGAACAAGATGGCCGAGACGATCGCCGCCCGCGCTTACGTGAACACGGGCGTGGACGCGATCAACCAGCGCATCCTGGGCCGTTACCAGAACGGCCTGGGCAAGACCTGGGACGACCCGAACTTCATGAAGTTCTACGACGGCGGCGCAGTCAACTTCCCCTACCTCTCGGACGGCATGTGGTTCCTGACCCAGCACAAGCGCTGGGGCCTGCTCAAGAGCCACCCGGACTACCTGGGCGTGGCCAAAGCGGTCAACCGCATCGACATCTACAAGCAGGCCGCCACCGCCAGCAAGACGCCGCTGCCCGCATCCGAAATGCGCAGCAGCAAGCTGATGGACGGTGTGGTGTGGGACGGCAAGGACCCGACCAAATACGCCGATTCGTTCAAGGTCAAGGCCTGACCTTTCCCCCGCAAGGAGAACCACCATGGTTGCCGCTGTTTTTCATTCACCGCTGGAGGCTCCGCCGGTGCCATCCGCCAGCTCCACGTCTTCCTCCATCGCCAAAGCCATGACCGCATCACAAGCCCAGCCCGCCGCGGCCACCCCGGCCATGAAAAAGCCGGCGCGCGATTTCCGCGGCTTCTGGATGGCGGTGCTGCCGCCGGTGCTGGGCATCGCCTTGCTGGTGCTGGTGTGGCAAGCGATTGCGTCCACCAGCGACAGCGGCATCCCCAAACCGGCCGAGACCTGGGCGCAGGCGGTACAGGTGTTCTCCGACCCGTTCTACCGCAACGGCCCCAACGACCAGGGCGTGGGCTGGAACGTGCTGGCCTCTCTGGAGCGTGTGGCCATCGGCTTCGGCATGGCCGCGCTGGTCGGCATTCCCGCCGGTTTCGCCATCGGCCGCTCGGTGTTCCTCTCGCGCATGTTCAACCCGCTGATCAGCCTGCTGCGCCCGGTCTCGCCGCTGGCCTGGCTGCCCATCGGCCTGCTGGTGTTCAAGGGCGCCAACCCGGCCGCCATCTGGACCATCTTCATCTGCTCGATCTGGCCCATGGTCATCAACACCGCGGTGGGCGTGCAGCGCGTGCCGCAGGACTACATGAACGTGGCCCGCGTGCTCAACCTCAGCGAATGGAAGATCTTCACCAGGATCCTCTTTCCCGCCGTGCTACCCTACCTGCTGACCGGCGTGCGCCTGGCCGTGGGCACGGCCTGGCTGGTGATCGTGGCCGCCGAGATGCTGACCGGCGGCGTGGGCATCGGCTTCTGGGTCTGGGACGAGTGGAACAACCTCAACGTGTCCAGCATCATCATCGCCATCTTCGTGATCGGCATCGTCGGCCTGCTGCTGGAGTTCGCGCTCATCAAGCTGGCTTCCCTGTTCACCTATGAAGAGGTGAAGGCATGAACACGAAGTACATCGACATCCAGGGCGTCGAGCAGACCTTCAAGACCAAGAAGGGCAACTTCCCCGCGCTGCGCGACATCCACCTGAACGTTGCCAAGGGCGAGTTCGTCGCCCTCATCGGTCACTCGGGCTGCGGCAAGTCCACGCTGCTCAACCTCATCGCCGGTCTGACCACACCCACCAGCGGCGTGCTGCTCTGCGCCGACAAGGAAATCGCCGGCCCCGGCCCCGAGCGCGCGGTGGTGTTCCAGAACCACTCGCTGCTGCCCTGGCTGACCTGCTACGAGAACATCCACCTGGCAGTCGAGCGCGTGTTTGGCGCGACCGAAAGCAAGGCCCAGCTCAAGCAGCGCACCCACGACGCGCTGGCGCTGGTCGGCCTCACGGCCGCCGCGCAGAAACGCCCGGGCGAAATCTCGGGCGGCATGAAGCAGCGCGTGGGCATCGCCCGCGCCCTGTCGATGGAGCCCAAGGTGCTGCTGATGGACGAGCCCTTCGGTGCGCTGGACGCGCTGACCCGCGCCAAGCTGCAGGACGAGCTGCTGGAGATCGTGGCCAAGACCCACGCCACCGTGGTCATGGTCACGCACGACGTGGACGAAGCCGTGCTGCTGTCCGACAAGATCGTGATGATGACCAACGGCCCGGCCGCCACCATCGGCGAGGTGCTGAGCGTCGAGCTGCCGCGCCCGCGCCACCGCGTGGCCCTGGCCGACGACCCGCAGTACCAGCAGGTCCGCAAGGCGGTCATCGACTTCCTCTACACGCGCCAGGCGCATGTCGAAAAGGCCGCCTGATCCTGCCCACCCCCGCACCGCGCCATTCGGCGCGTCACCCCCTCAAGGGGGCGGCACTGGCGGCCCGGCAAAGCCGGTTCCGCGGTGCCCCTGGATGAAGACACCTCGTGCCTGCGAAGTGCCCTGAACTGGAGAACCTGATGGACATGCGAGTGAATCCCAAGGCGAAGATGAAGCTGGTGATGGTCGGCAACGGCATGGCCGGTGTGCGCACGCTCGAAGAGCTGCTGAAGATCGCACCCGACCTGTACGACATCACCGTGTTCGGCGCCGAGCCGCACCCCAACTACAACCGCATCCTGCTCAGCCCGGTGCTGGCGGGCGAACAGACCATCGATCAGATCATCCTCAACGACTGGGCCTGGTATTCGGACCACGGTATCAAGCTGCACGCCGGTCACAAGGTGACCGAAGTGGACCGCGTCAAACGCGTGGTGCACGCGACCGGCCCGAACGGCGAGGCGGTGTCGACGGAGTACGACCGCCTGATCATGGCCACCGGCTCCAACCCGTTCATCCTGCCCATCCCCGGCAAGGGCCTCAAGGGCGTGCTGGCTTACCGCGACATCGCCGACACGCAGGCCATGATCGACGCCGCCGCCACCTACCAGCACGCGGTCGTCATCGGCGGCGGCCTGCTGGGCCTGGAAGCGGCCAACGGCCTGATGAAGCGCGGCATGCAGGTCAGCGTGGTGCACGTCGCCCCGTGGCTGATGGAGCGCCAGCTCGATGACGTGGCCGGCAAGCTGCTGCAGAAGTCGCTGGAGGAACGCGGCATGCGGTTCCTGATGGGTGCGAACACGCAGGAACTGGTGGGCGGTGACGATGGCCGGGTGAAAGCCATCCGATTCAAGGACGGCAGCGAGGTGCCGGCCGATCTGGTGGTGATGGCCGTGGGCATCCGTCCCAACACCGCGCTGGCCGAGAGCATGCGCCTGCACGTCAACCGCGGCATCGTGGTCAGCGACACCCTGCAGACCATGACCGACCCGCGCATCTACGCCGTGGGCGAATGCGCCGCACACCGCGGCATCGCCTACGGCCTGGTGGCGCCGCTGTTCGAGCAGGGCAAGGTGCTGGCCACGCACCTGGCCGAGTTCGGCATCGGCCGCTACACCGGTTCGCTCACCTCCACCAAGCTCAAGGTCACCGGCATCGACCTGTTCAGCGCGGGCGACTTCATGGGCGGCGAAGGCACGGAAGAGATCGTGATGAGCGACCCCTTCGGCGGCGTCTACAAGAAGCTGGTCATCAAGAACGACCAGCTGGTCGGCGCCTGCCTGTATGGCGACACGGTGGACGGCAGCTGGTACTTCAAGCTGCTGCGCGAGGGCCGCACCGTCAGCGACATCCGCGACAAGCTGATGTTCGGCGAGAGCAACATCGGCGACGTGGGCCACCAGGGCCAGAACAAGGCCGCCGCGATGAAGGACAGCGACGAGGTCTGCGGCTGCAACGGCGTGACCAAGGGCACCATCTGCAAGGCGATCAAGGACAAGGGCCTGTTCACGCTGGACGAGGTGAAGAAGCACACCAAGGCCAGCGCGAGCTGCGGTTCCTGCACCGGCCTGGTCGAGCAGATCCTGATGTTCACCGCCGGTGGCGACTACTCGGCCACGCCGAAGAAGAAGGCCATGTGCGGCTGCACCGAGCACAGCCACCAGGACGTGCGCGACGCCATCTTCGCCAACAAGTACCTCACCATTGCCCAGGTGCAAAAGGGCATGGGCTGGAAGACGCCCAACGGCTGCTCCAGCTGCCGCCCGGCGCTGAACTACTACCTGATCTCCAGCTGGCCCAAGGAGGCCAAGGACGACCCGCAGAGCCGCTTCATCAACGAACGCTCGCACGCCAATATCCAGAAAGACGGCACCTATTCGGTGATCCCGCGCATGTGGGGCGGCGAGACCACGGCCGACGAGCTGCGCCGCATCGCGGACGCGGTGGACAAGTACAACATCCCCACCGTCAAGGTCACGGGCGGCCAGCGCATCGACCTGCTGGGCGTGCGCAAGGAAGACCTGGTCAGTGTCTGGAAAGACATCGGCATGCCCAGCGGCCATGCCTACGCCAAGGCGCTGCGCACGGTGAAGACCTGCGTGGGCAGCGAGTGGTGCCGCATGGGCACGCAGGACAGCACGCAGATGGGCAAGGACCTGGAACGGGCGATGTGGCGCATGTACGCGCCGCACAAGGTCAAGTTCGCCGTCAGCGGCTGCCCGCGCAACTGCGCGGAAGCGGGCATCAAGGACGTGGGCATCATCGGCGTGGACAGCGGCTGGGAGATGTACATCGCCGGCAACGGCGGCATCAAGACCGAGGTGGCGCACTTCTTCGTCAAGCTCAAGACGGCCGAGGAAGTGCTGGAGTACACCGGCGCCTTCATGCAGCTCTACCGCAAGGAAGGCTGGTACCTGGAGCGCACCGTGCACTACGTGGGCCGCGTGGGCCTGGACTACGTGAAGAAGCGCATCCTGGAAGACGCCGAAGGCCGCAAGGCCCTGAACGAAGAACTGCTGTTCGCGCTGGACGGAGAGCCCGACCCGTGGTTCGACTTCCAGGACGCGGCCGTGGACACACGCCAGTTCGAACCCGTGGCCGTCGTCAAGGCCTGAGCCCCCACTTACGATTCCCGAGAGAGCCATGAACATGAGCCAATGGACCCCCATCTGCCAGGTTGAAGACATCCCCGTGCTCGGTTCGCGCCGCGTGGCGCGCGAGCAGGGCCTGGACGTCGCGATCTTCCGCAACGACCAGGGCGGCGTGTTCGCCCTGCTCGACCGCTGCCCGCACAAGGGCGGCCCGCTGTCGCAAGGCATCGTCTTCGGCACGCACGTGGCCTGCCCGCTGCACAACTGGACCATCGGCCTGTGCGACGGTCAGGCGTCGGCGCCCGACGAGGGCTGCACGCCGAAGTTCAGCGTCAAGGTCGAGGACGGTCAGGTGTACCTGGACGCGCACGAACTGGCGACGCACGGGACCGATCTCGAACGCCCGATCGCTGGCCCACAGAAACGTGGCCCCCACGCTCCACCGCTGCGCGGGTCGCTGCCCCCCGAGGGGGCTGATCCGGCTTGGGGCGGCCCGGCGCCGGATCGTCGCGCGTCGAAAGCCTGACCCCATGGTACAAACCCGCTCCACCTGCCCGTACTGCGGTGTGGGCTGCGGCGTCATCATCGAAAGCAATGGCCCTCAGATCACCGGTGTGCGCGGCGACCCGGATCACCCGGCCAACTTCGGCAAGCTCTGCACCAAGGGCAGCACGCTGCACCTGACGGCCACGCCCGCCGTCACGCGTCAGACCCGCCTGCTGCAACCCATGCAGCGGCTGCAGCGGGGCCAGGCGCCGGTGGCCATGGGCTGGGACGCCGCGCTGGACCGCGTGGCCGGCGAGTTCGGACGCACCGTGCGCGAGCACGGCCCCGACGCGGTGGGCTTCTACATCAGCGGCCAGCTGCTGACCGAGGACTACTACGTCTTCAACAAGCTGGCCAAGGGCCTGATCGGCACCAACAACGTCGACACCAACTCGCGCCTGTGCATGAGCAGCGCGGTGGCTGGCTACAAGCTCACGCTGGGCGCCGACGCGCCCCCCGCCTGCTACGACGACGTGAACCACGCGCAGTGTCTGTTCATCGTCGGCAGCAACGCGGCCTACGCCCACCCCATCCTGTTCCGCCGCATCGAGGCCGCGAAGCAGAAGAACCCCGGCATGAAGGTGATCGTGGCCGACCCGCGCCGCACCGACACCGCCGAGCTCGCCGACCTCTACCTGCCGCTGCTGCCAGGCACCGACGTGATGCTGTTCCACGGCCTGCTGCACGTGATGCTGTGGGAGGGCTGGACCGACAACGCCTACGTCGCCGCGCACACGAACGGTTTCGATGAACTGAAGGCGCTGGTGCGCGAAGCAACGCCCGACCTGGTCGCGCAGACCTGCGGCATCGCCAAAGAGGACCTGTTCACCGCGGCAAGGTGGTTCGCCACCTCCGGGGCCACGCTCAGCCTGTATTGCCAGGGACTGAACCAGAGCAGCAGCGGCACCGCCAAGAACGCCACGCTGATCAACCTGCACCTGGCCACTGGCCAGATCGGAAAGCCCGGCGCCGGCCCCTTCAGCCTGACCGGCCAGCCCAACGCCATGGGCGGGCGCGAGGTCGGCGGCCTGGCCAACCTGCTGAGCGCCCACCGCGACCTGGCCAACCCCGCGCACCGCGCCGAAGTGGCGGCGCTCTGGGGCGTGGCCGATGTGCCATCGAAACCCGGCAAGACCGCGGTGGAGATGTTCCAGGCCGCAGCCGACGGCGAGATCAAGGCGTTGTGGATCGCGTGCACCAACCCGGCCCAGTCCATGCCCGACCAGGCCACGGTGCGCCGCGCGCTGCAGCGCGCCGAGTTCGTGGTGGTGCAGGAAGCCTTCGCGACCGCCGCCACCTGCGACTTCGCCGACATCCTGCTGCCCGCCACCACCTGGGGCGAGAAGGAAGGCACGGTCACCAACAGCGAACGCCGCATCAGCCGGGTGCGCGCCGCCGTGCCGCCGGCCGGCCAGGCGCGGCACGACTGGCGCATCGCCGTGGACGTGGCGCGCCGGCTCGAAGCGCAGTTGCGCCCCGGTCAGCCATCGCTGTTCCCGTACGAGACCCCCGAAGCGGTCTGGAACGAACACCGCGAATCCACCCGCGGCCGCGACCTCGACATCACCGGCCTGTCCTACGCCCTGCTGGAGAACGAGGGGCCGCAGTTCTGGCCGCTGCGTGAAGGCGAAACCGCCGGCACGCCCCGCCTCTACGCCGACGGCGTCTTCCCCACCGCCGACGGCAAGGCGACGTTCGCCGCCATGCCCTACAAGCCCACGGCCGAACAACGCGAATCGCGCTTCCCGTTCTCGCTGACCACCGGCCGCCTGCGCGACCACTGGCACGGTATGACACGCACCGGCACCATCGGCCGCCTGTTCGGCCACGTGGCCGAACCCTGCGTGCAAATGAACCCGCAGGACCTGGAGCGTCGCGGCCTGAAAGACGGCGATCTGGTGCACGTGACCAGCCAGCGTGGCGCCATCGTGCTGCCGGTGCAGGGTTCGCGCACGGTCCACACCACGCAAGCCTTCATCGCCATGCACTGGGGCCCCGAATACCTGAGCGGCCGCAGCAGCCAGGGCGAGCCGCTGGCCGGCGTCAACGCCCTCACCACCTCGGCCTACTGCCCCACGTCCAGGCAGCCCGAACTCAAACATGCGGCGGTCAAGATCCTCAAGGCCGAGTTGCCCTGGACCCTGCTGGGTGTGGCCTGGCTGCCCGAGGCCTCGGCGCTGACGGTACTGGCCGAACTGCGGGCGCTGATGCCCTCGTTCGACTTCGCTTCCTGTGTGCCCTTTGGGCGCGAGCGCACCGGCGTGCTGTTCCGCGCCGCTGCGCACGAGGCACCCGATCTGGCCCTGGTCGAGCGCATGGAAGCGCTGCTGGGCCTGACCACGACCGACACCCTGCGCTACGCCGACAAGCGCCGACAGCAGCGGCGCAGCGCGCGCCTGCAGCGGGCGGGTGACGAAATCACGCTCGAAGCCTTCCTGCTGGCGGGTGACACCAGCGCCGAGTCCTGGATCAGGACCCTGCTGCAGGATCAACTGCCCGCCGGCCGCTACGGCCGCCTGCTGCTGATGCCAGGCGCCGCCGCCCCGGTGGCCGTGGTCGCCAAAAGCCCCCAGGTCTGCACCTGCTTCAACATCGGTGAAGACGCGATCCGCGGTGCGCTGCCGCGCTGCGCCGGCACCGAGGACCAGCGCCTTGCGGGGCTGCAGTCCGAGCTCAAGTGCGGCACCAACTGCGGCTCCTGCATTCCGGAACTGCGGCGACTGGTCAAGACGGTCCCGGCCTCTCTGGTGGCGCTGGCCTGAAGATTTCATATAACCCGAAGTCATCAGACCAGACCGACAATCGCCCGCCATGAGCATCGGCCAGTACATCAAGGACATCGGACGCGGCAAGGACGGCGCCCGTTCGCTCACGCGCGAGCAGGCCACCGACCTGTTAGGCCAGGTGCTGGACGGCACGGTGACCGATCTGGAAATCGGCGGCTTCTGCCTGGCCATGCGCATCAAGGGCGAAACGCCCGATGAAATGGCCGGGTTCCTGGACGCCACGCATGCCCGCCTGCAGCGCCTGCCGGACAACGACCTCACCACCGTGGTGCTGCCGAGCTACAACGGTGCACGCAAGCTGCCCGTGCTCACCCCCCTGCTGGCCCTGCTGCTGGCGCGCGAAGGCGCGACGGTGCTGGTGCACGGCACGGCCACCGAAGACAAGCGCGTGACGAGCGAGGCGGTGTTCGCGGCGCTGGGCCAGCCCGCCCGTTCCACGGTCGGCCCGCTGGGCATGGGTGAATGCGCCTTCGTGCCCACCGCCGTGCTGCACCCCGGCCTCAAACGCCTGCTGGACGTGCGCCGCGTGGTCGGACTGCGCAACCCCGCACACAGCCTGGTCAAGCTGATGAACCCCTGCGCCGGTCGTGCGCTGATCGTCGGCAGCTACACCCACCCGGAATACGCGGTGTCGATGGCACACACCTTCGCCCTGGTCGGCGCACACGCCCTGCTGCTGCGCGGCACCGAAGGCGAACCGGTGGCCGACGCGCGCCGCACGCCGCAGATGGACGCTTTCCGCGGCGGCCAGCGCCACCTGCTGCAGCCGGCGCAGGAAGGCTCGCTGTCCGCCCTGCCCGATCTGCCCAAGGACATCTCGGCCGAGGCCACCGCCGCCTACATCCGCGACGTGCTGGGCGGCCGCCTGCCCGTGCCCGCGCCCATTGCCCTGCAGGTGGCACACATCCTGCAGGAAGTGGCTCGCCCCGCCACCACAGAGACAAACCGCCCCATGGCGGTCAGCACACCATGAACATACCCGCGTCCGTCATCACCTCGCACAGCCCATTCCACCCCGGCACCGTCACCCTCGTGGGCGCTGGCCCGGGCGATCCGGAACTGCTGACCATCAAGGCCGCCAAAGCCATCGCGGCCGCCACCGTGCTGCTGGTGGATGACCTGGTGGGCGACGGCGTGCTCGAACACGCGTCCCCCAGCGCACGCATCGTGCACGTGGGCAAACGCGGCGGCTGCAAGAGCACGCCACAGGCCTTCATCGAGAAGCTGATGATCATGGCCGCGCGCGAAGGCGAGGTCGTGGTGCGGCTCAAGGGCGGTGACCCGTTCATCTTCGGTCGTGGCGGCGAAGAGGTCGAACACCTGCGCGAAGCCGGTATCGCCGTGCAGGTGCTCAACGGCATCACCTCGGGTCTCGCCGGCCTGACCTCGCTAGGCGCCCCGCTCACACACCGCGACCACGCCCACGGGGTGATCTTCATCACCGGCCACGCCAAGCCGGGCGATGCCGGCACCGACTGGCAGCAGCTCGCTGCCACCGCGCGCGACGCCAAGCTCACCCTGGTCATCTACATGGGCGTCTCCAGCGCCAAGCAAATTCAGGCCGACCTGCTGACCGGCCTGCCCGCCCACACGCCGCTGGCCATCGTTCAGCACGCCAGCCTGCCGCAGCAGCGCCACGCCGTCTGCACGCTGGGCACGCTGACCGACACCCTGGCCACCGAAGGACTGGGCAGCCCGTCGGTGATCGTGGTCGGTGACGTGGTGCGTGGCATCGCAGCCGTGAACCTGCCACAAGCCCAGCGCCACGCCGCCTGACGTAAAAGGACCGCAGAAAAAGCGGCTCAAGCCCTTGCATTGACAAAACAGGCTCCTTACACCAAAGTAAGGCAATCAAAGGAGCCCGTCATGACCACCGCCACACTCACCAGCAAGGGCCAGATCACCATTCCCGCCGAGGTGCGCCAGTCCCTCCAGGTCGCCACAGGCGACCGGGTGGAATTCGTGCAGATCGCCCCGGGGCGGTACGAATTCGTGGCCGCCACACGCCATGTGACCGATCTCAAGGGCATGTTCGGTCGGGCGCAGCAAACCGTCTCGGTCGAAGACATGAACCGTGCCATTGCCCAGCGGGGCTCGGGCGCTCGATGATCGGCCTCGACACCAACGTCCTGGTCCGCTACATCATGCAGGACGACGCGAAGCAGTCCGCCAAGGCCACGGCACTGATCGAATCCCTTAGGCCCGACCAGCCAGGGTTCGTCAGCCTGGTGACGGTGGTGGAACTCTATTGGGTGCTCACCAGCTGTTACCAGCTCAGCAACGAGCAAGTCCACCAGGCCCTGGATGCCCTGCTGCGCACCCGCCAACTGGTGGTGGACCGCGCCGACCAGGTGCTGCAGGCGCTGCGCATCTGGCACAAGGGCAAGGCCGACTTTGCCGACTGCCTGATCGCCAGCGCCGCCGCGTCGGCCGGCTGCGAACGCGTCATGACCTTCGACCAGGGCGCCGTCAAGCACGCTGGGATGACGCTGGTGGCTTGAAGTGAGCCCCGACCGCTTGATCAGCGCCGACCTTCGCCCCCCCCCTACGGTGAAGACCGCTTCCAGCGAACCGATCTACAAGAACAGCTGTTTTCTGCAAGTGATCGTGACGGTGCTGGGTGGCTGATGGGTCGTGCCGTGGGCCGATGCACGCACCCGCCCGCCTACACTGCGGGCCATGCAAAGTTTTGACGTGGTGGTGGTCGGCGCGGGTGCGGCCGGCCTTTTCTGTGCGGGTATCGCGGGCCAGCGCGGCAGGAAGGTGCTGCTGCTGGACCACAGCGAGAAGGTGGCCGAGAAGGTGCGCATCTCCGGTGGCGGCCGGGCCAACTTCACCAACCGCGACATCGACGTGCGCCAGCCGCACAAGCACTACGTCGGCGAGAACCCCCACTTCTGCCGCTCGGCGCTCTCGCGCTACACGTCGGCCGACTTCATCGCCCTGGTGCAAAAGCACGGCATTCCCTTCCACGAAAAGCACAAGGGACAACTGTTCTGCGACCGCTCGGCCGGCGACCTGATCGACCTGCTGCTGGCGGAATGCGCGGCCGGCGGCGTGGCACGCTGGCAGCCTTGCGGGGTGAAAGACCTGCGCGTGATGGCCGACGGGGGCTACGAACTGGACACCGACCGGGGCACGGTGCAGACCCGCAAGCTGGTGATCGCCACCGGCGGCCTGTCGATTCCCGCCATCGGCGCCACCGATTTCGGCTTCCGGGTGGCGAAGCAGTTCGGGCTGCGGATCGTCGAACCGCGCCCCGGCCTGGTGCCGCTGACCTTCGACGGCGCGGGCTGGGCACCCTACGCCGGGCTGGCAGGCCTGGCGCTGCCGGTGATCATCGAAACCGGAGCGAAGAAGGAACGGGTGGCTTTCCACGAAGACTTGCTCTTCACCCACCGTGGCCTCTCGGGCCCGGCGGTGCTGCAGATCTCCAGCTACTGGCGACCCGGCACGCCGATCCGCCTCAACCTCGCGCCCGAGGTCGATTTGCCCGTCGCGCTGGCGGAGGCCAAGCAGCGCTCGCGCAAGCTGCTGGTCAACGAACTCGCGCAATGGGTGCCATCGCGGCTGGCCGAGGCCTGGGTGGCGCAGGACGCCGACTGGCAGCGCCCGGTGGCCGAATGCAGCGACAAGGCCCTGGCCCGGCTGGCCGAGCGCCTGGCGCGCTGGGAACTGGTGCCCACCGGCACCGAGGGCTACAAGAAGGCCGAAGTCACGCTGGGTGGCGTGGACACGCGCGACCTGTCGCAGCAGACCATGGAGTCGAAACAGCCCGGCCTGTACTTCATCGGCGAGGTGGTGGACGTGACCGGCTGGCTGGGCGGCTACAACTTCCAGTGGGCCTGGGCCAGCGCCCACGCGTGTGCCATTGGCTTGTGAAGAAGCCTCGAAACGCTATAGAGCACTTCTATAAATCCACGAAACCCATCTTCAGCGAGAGCCGCACACTGATT
>CAYRWN010000020.1:0-50640 GCA_964428045.1 uncultured Hydrogenophaga sp.
CAACAAGCGATCAATTCAGCAAACCGCCTCACACACAGAAATCCGGACACTCCCGTTGGCTGACAATTCACAATCTCATAAAAGTCTATTTTGTCAACCACATGTACTGTCAAATGTCCAAGAAGATGGGTTGTCCAGCGCCCTCCGGCGCGCATCCAGCCCATATCGCCGCGCGGCGAAACAACCATCTGCTCGAAGCGCCGAGCCGACAACAGCTGATTGCCTGAAGACACTTGCACGGCCCAGAAGTCATCTTCGTCGGCGCTCATGGTCAGAGGGTGCAGGTCCCCTTCGATAGCGACGCGGCGGATCACATCAATTTCGAAGCCCTCGTCGTTGACGGCAGTTTGGAGCTGATCCGGACGAACGCGAAAGCTCTTGTCCGCCTTGCGAAAAACAGCGATTAGAGAAGAGTCGATCCGCTGGAGGTTGGTCACGAACGCCACATGGTGTCGCGTGTCGAACAGCAGGTCCATGTCACGCGTGGCCAGTGCATCGGTGCCTACGCGCACACCGCAGACCGATTCGTAGGCATACAGGGCGTGGGCGCCGACGGTAAGGAACTGTTCCGCGATACCGGCCTTTTCCATAGCCGTGAGTAACGCCACTACCACCTGCGGGGTGCGTCCGACGCCATAGACCTTGTTGAGCTTGCGCATTTCATCGAGCTTGAGGGTCAAAGCCTTGCGGCTTTGTTCGACCCGCTTCTTGCGGTCCATGAACTTGACGTAGATCGCGTGGTTCTCTGCCGATTCTGGACCGAGTGAGCGCTGCGCACCAGAGGCAGAGACCTGGATCAATGTATTGGTGCCGCGCATTTCTCGCCAAAGCATGGAGCCGCGCACCGTGGCCGCCTCGTGGACTGCGCGGATGTATGCACCGTAGACGGTCATGGCGTCGGAGTACTGCCGCAGCTGGTTCTCGGTGTTCTCCGTGATGAGGGGGGCGGGGCCCATATCTGTTCAAAGTAAATAACGATTTTTGCTTTTCACTATGAACATTTAAATAAATCAACAACTTGCTGGCATATCAACTCAAGGGATCGCCACAAAATGCCCGCTCTTCCCCCCCAGCTTCTCCATCAGCCGCACCCCGCTGATGGTCATGCCACGGTCCACCGCCTTGCACATGTCGTAGATGGTCAGCAGGGCCACGCTGGCGGCGGTCAGGGCTTCCATCTCCACGCCGGTCTGGCCGGTGCATTCGGCGGTGGCGCGGCACAGCACGCTGCTGGTTGACGGTTCCAGCTCAAACTCCAGCGCCACCCGCGTGAGGGCGATGGGGTGGCACAGGGGGATGAGGTCGCTGGTTTTCTTGGCCGCCTGGATGCCGGCGATGCGCGCGATGCCGAGCACGTCGCCCTTTTTCGCGTTGCCGCTCTGGACGAGTGCGAGCGTGGCCGGTTCCATGGTGATGCGGCCCTCCACCACGGCCACGCGGTGGGTGTGGGCCTTTTCAGCCACGTCCACCATGTGGGCCTGGCCCTGGGCGTCGAAATGGGTCAATGCGCTGTGGCGGGTGTCGTTCATGGCGGGCTTTGCGGGAGCTTTACGTAAACCATCATCGGGACGCGGCATCATACGGCCATGACCCGTTTTGTCCGCCCCGCTGTCCCGCTGGTCCGCGGGGCTCTGATCGCCGCGCTGACCCTGGGGCCGCCGCTCTTGCCCAATGCCGCACCGGGCGCGCCGCTGGCGCGGGCCGCCGGGCCCCAGTCCGGCCTGCCCAGCCTGGGCGATGGCGCCGACATGACGCTGGCGGCCGAACGGCGGCTGGGCGACAGCATCGCCCGCGATATCTACCGCGATCCCGATTACCTGGACGACCCGGTGCTGGGCGACTACCTGCAGGCGGTCTGGCGCCCCTTGCTGGGCGCCGCACGCGCCCGGGGCGATGTGCCGCCGGAACTGGCCGAGCGGCTGGCCTGGGAACTGATGGTCTCGCGCGACAAGCGGGTGAACGCCTTTGCCTTGCCGGGGGGCTACCTCGGTGTCAACCTGGGCCTGCTGGCCGTGACCGACACGCCGCAGGAACTGGCCAGTGTGCTGGCGCACGAACTCAGCCACGTGTCGCAGCGGCACATCGCACGCATGATGTCGCGGCAGGACCAGAGTGCACCCTGGCTGATGGGCGCCATGATCCTGGCCATGCTGGCCGCGCGCGCCAACACCGAAGTGGCCAGCGCCGCCCTGGCCGGCAGCCAGGCGGTGGCCGCTCAGACCCAGCTGAACTTTTCGCGCGACATGGAACGCGAAGCCGACCGGGTGGGTTTCGGGGTGCTCAGCGGCGCCGGGTTCGACCCCACCGGCTTCGTGACCATGTTCGACAAGCTGCAGCAGGCCGCGCGTCACAACGACGACGGCGCGTTTCCCTACCTGCGCAGCCACCCGCTGACCAGCGAACGCATCGCCGACATGCAGGCGCGCCTGCCCCTGGCGCCTGCCGGGCCGCGGGTGGGGCCTTTGGCTGGCCCGGTGACCAGCCCGGTGGCCTGGCCGGCTGCCGGGGGCCTGGTGTGGCGGCCCGAGGTGGTCACGCCGCCTGTGACCACGGCGTGGCACGCGCTCATGTCGGCGCGCGCCCGCGTGCTGGCAGAGAACAGTGCAGACCGGTGGCGCGCGTGGCTGCAACACGGGCAGCGGTCGGGCGCTCCGGCGCCCGACCTGTACGCGGCCGCTCTGTCGGCCCACCGCCTGCGCCAGCACGAACAGGGCCTGGCCCTGGCGCAGCGCCTGGGTGCCGTGGCAGGGCCGGACACCCGCTGGGCCGCCGACGCGTTGCTGATGGAACTGTGGCTGGCGCCCGGTGCGCCGCGCGCCGCCCTGGCCGAGCACGTGGCTCGGTTGCGCGACGCCGCCCTGGCCAGCGGTCAGCGGTCGGCCCTGCTGCTGGGGGCCCAGGTGGCCCTGGCCACCGGTTCACCGGCGCCCGCGACGCAGCGCCTGCAGGACTGGGTGCTGGCCCAACCCCGCGATGCGCAGGCCTGGCTGCTGCTGGCCCAGCTGCACCAGGCTCAGGGGCAGCGGCTGCGTGCGCTGCGCGCCGAAGCCGAGGCACGCGCCGCCCAACTGGACTTTGGCAGCGCCGCTGAACATTTCAAGGCCGCGCAAGCCCTGCCCGCCGCCGACCGTGCGGCCGATCCGATGGAGCTGGCGATTGTGGACGCGCGGCGCCGCGAGGTGGAAGCGCAGGCGCGCGAGGGCCTGCGCGTGGATTGAACCGGCCGGTTCAACCCTTGAGCGCCATGTCCACCACCAGCATCAGCGCCGAATGGATCAGCGAGCCCACCAGGACGGCGAGAAAGCCGCTGACGTGGAATCCGTCCAGCAGCGAAGCGGCGGCCCAGAACAGCAGCGCGTTGATGACGAACAGGAACAGACCCAGCGTGACCACCGTCACCGGCAGCGTCAGGACCACCAGCAGCGGGCGCAGCAGCGTGTAGAAAACGCCCACCACGGCGGCGGCGATCAGCGCCGAGCCGAAGCTCTGCACCTGCACACCGGGGTAGAGGTAGGCGACCAGCAGCAGGGCGCAGGCGGCCAGCAACCATTTGAGGATGAATTTCATGCGCCCAGCATAGCGCAGCGGCCGGGAAGAACGGTGCCTCGTGGCGCCGCGCGTGTTCGCAGGCGGGTTCGGGTCAGGCCGCTTGGGCCGGTGGCGGGTTCCTGCCGCCACGCGCCTGCGCGGCCCCGGATGTGGCCCTGGCCTTGGTCGTCGGCTGTCGGGATTCTTCCCGTCGGGTGAAAGATGGGCATCGGAACCCCTGCCCCGCCAGTCGGTCGGGGCATGCGGGCTTTCCACAGCGCCGCTGGCTATCATCGAGCTGTCATGGCGGCCATCCACATCAGCGACATTGAAGCGGCAATCAACCACTGGCGTGCCCGTTCACCGGCCAGCGCCGCAGCGGCGGCGCTTGGCCCCGAACTGAACGCCCTGGCCGAGCTGTACGGTCGCATGGCCTACGCGCGACAGACCGAAGTGCACGAGTCCACCCTGGGCGATGCGGCCCGGGTGGCCTGGCTGGACTGGTTTCACACCACGCCCGACACACCGTGCATCGCCATCTGCTCGACCAGCCAGGGCGATGAAGTCTGCAAGGGCTGTGGCCGCAGCTTCGACGAGGTCCAGCACTGGACCGCCATGAGCCCGGTGGAGAAGCGCGCGGTGTGGCGTCGCATCACGCTGGAGGCCAGTTCCTGGCGCTTCAACCGCTACGCCGAGCGGGCCATCGAATAGGTCAGGCGGGGATGGCGTAGTTGGCCTGGGTCAGTTCGTCGACGCCACAACGCACGGTCTCGATCCAGTCGATGAATTCCTGGACCGCAGGTCCCGCCAGCGGCGCCCCGTGCTGGGGCACGATCATCTGGATCGGCAACTGGCGCGCCATGTTCGCCCACAGCTTGAGCACTTTGCCCGAGACCATGTAGCGGCGGTGGAAGCCTTCCATGCGCGGCAGCAGCGGCGCCAGCGATGTGACCGGTCGGGACGCGTCGTCCGAGGTGCCCAGCGACACGCCCAGGTCGCCCGAGAACAGGATGCGGCTGACCGGATCCCAGAACTGGAAGTTGCCTTCGGCGTGCATGAAGTGCGCGGGCAGCGCCACGATCTCGCTGCGGCCCAGCGGGATGCGCATGCCGGGGTCGGGGATGCCGACGATGCGCCCGACCGTCTTGCCCGGCTTGCAGAAGTGCGGTGCGAAACGCTCCCACAGGCGCGAGATGTAGAGCGTGGCCTGGGTGCTGGTCATCCAGCGGTCCAGCGAGGCGATGATGTCCGGGTCGGCGTGCGAGGCCAGGATCTCGGTGAGCTTGTTGGCCGGGAAGTAGCGGCCAATGGTCAGCAGCAGCTCGTTGTAGGCCATGTTGCCGCCCGGGTCGATGATGGCGCCCTGCTGGCCGTCGATGACCAGGAACTGGTTGGCCTGCACGGCCTCGCCGCCCTCGTCGCTGAGGTGGGCGAACATCAGGCAGACGTGCCCGTTTTGGTTGAAGAGTTCGATGGCCATGGCTGGGGACTTCAGGAGGTGAGAGCTCGCGTCGCCAGACGGGGCGCGCAGAGCAGGCGGTGGACTGTAGAAACACGCTCCCTGAAGCCGCTTGACGTGTGTCAAGTCGGGCGCGCAATGATCCGCGAATATGTCACGTTTGGCGGGCGGTTTTCGCCCAGAACGCAACAAAGGCCGATGATCGGTGCGGATCGCACCCGCCGTGTAAGGCGGGTGTATTACATCGGTGGGCGGGCGCCGTTCAGACCCGGCGCGCCAGCTGGGCGGCCTTGCCCACATAGCTGCCCGGCGTCATTGCCAGCAGACGGTCCTTCTCGGCCTGGGGAATCTCCAGGCTGCGGATCAGTTCGTGCAGTGCCTGGGCCGTCACGGTCTTGCCACGCGTGACTTCCTTGAGCTTTTCGTAGGCCCCGGCCACGCCGAAGCGGCGCATCACGGTCTGGATCGGCTCGGCCAGCACTTCCCACGACGCGTCCAGGTCGGCGGCCAGGGCTTCTTCGTTGAGTTCGAGCTTGTTCAGGCCGGTCATGAGCGAGTGGTAGGCCAGCACGGCGTAGCCCATGGCCACGCCCATGTTGCGCAGCACGGTGGAGTCGGTCAGGTCGCGCTGCCAGCGGCTGATCGGCAGCTTTTCGGACAGGTGCTTGAGCACGGCGTTGGCCAGACCCAGGTTGCCCTCGGCGTTCTCGAAGTCGATCGGGTTGACCTTGTGCGGCATGGTCGAAGACCCGATTTCGCCCGCCTTGAGCTTCTGCTTGAAGTAGCCCAGGCTCACATAACCCCAGATGTCGCGCGAGAGGTCGATCAGGATGGTGTTGGTGCGTGCGATGGCGTCGAACAGCTCGGCCATGTAATCGTGCGGCTCGATCTGGATCGAGTACGGCTGGAAGGTCAGGCCCAGGCCCAGCGGCTCCGGGGTCTCGATGACCTGGCGGCTGAAGGCTTCCCAGTCGAAGTCGGGCCAGGCCGAGAGGTGGGCGTTGTAGTTGCCCACGGCGCCGTTCATCTTGCCCAGCAGTTTCACGCCGCCGATGCGTTCGCGCGCGGCGGCCAGGCGCACCGCCACGTTGGCGATCTCCTTGCCCACGGTGGTGGGGCTGGCGGTCTGGCCGTGGGTGCGGCTGAGCATGGGCACATCGGCGTACTGGTGCGCCATCTCGCGCAGCTTGGCGATCACGCTGTCCAGCGCGGGCAGCAGCACCGCGTCGCGCCCGCCCTTGAGCTGCAGGGCGTGGCTGGTGTTGTTGATGTCTTCGCTGGTGCAGGCGAAGTGCACGAACTCGGCCGCCTTTTCCAGTTCGGGGCGGGCGTCGAACTTGGACTTGATCCAGTACTCCACGGCCTTGACGTCGTGGTTGGTGGTTTTCTCGATCTCTTTGATGGCGGCGGCGTCGTCTTCGCCGAAGTTCTTGACCAGCCCCAGCAAATAGGTGCGGGCGCCGGGCGAGAGCGGCTTGAATTCGGCGAAGCCGGCGTCGGACAGGGCGATGAACCAGGCGATTTCGACCTGCACGCGGCGGTGCATGTAACCCTGTTCGCTCATGAAGGGGCGCAACGGTGCCAGGCGACCGGCGTAGCGGCCATCGAGCGGCGAAAGGGCGGAAGTGGGGGAGAGGGGAGCGGCGGGGGAGGAGAAAGTCGATCGCATCCCCGGATTGTAGGAGCGTGCCTGCAGCGTACCCCGCCGCCCGGCGGATGCGGCCACGAGGCACGCACGCGGCGGCGGGCGCCGATAAAATGAACCGTCACCCACCCCGGAACACGAACAGCACCCACCCATGAAACTCATCGGCGCCGTCACCAGCCCCTACGTCCGCAAGGTCCGCGTTGTCATGGCCGAGAAGAAGCTGGATTACCAGTTCATCCAGGAAGACGTGTGGTCGGCCGACACGGGCATCGCCACTTCCAACCCGCTGGGCAAGGTGCCCTGCCTGATCATGGAAGGGGCCGAAGCGGTGTTCGACTCGCGGGTGATCGTCGAGTACCTGGACACGCTGTCGCCGGTGGGCAAGCTGATTCCGACGTCGGGCCGCGAGCGGGCCGAGGTCAAGACCTGGGAAGCGCTGGCCGATGGCCTGATGGATGCCGCCATCCTGGCGCGGCTGGAGGCCACCTGGCCCGGGCGCAGCGAGGCGCAGCGCAGCCAGGCCTGGATCGACCGGCAACTGGGCAAGGTCGATGGGGCGCTCAAGGCCATGAGTCACGGACTGGGCGACAAGCCCTTCTGTTCGGGCATCCATTTCAGCCTGTCGGACGTGGCCGTCGGTTGCGCGCTCGGCTACCTGCTGTTCCGCTTCCCGCAGATCGAATGGCGCACCACCTACCCCAACCTGGCGCGCCTGTCGGACAAGCTGGCGCTGCGGCAGAGTTTCATGGACACGCGGCCGAGCTGATCGCTCGGCCCCCCTGCGCCGCTGACGCGGCTTCCCCCCTGCTGCGCGGGGGGACGCACCCTGTGGCCGGGCCAAGCCCGTTCCACGGGTGTCCTGGCATCAGGCACGTGCTGCGATCACACCCTCGCTGCCTGGATGTGCGCCAGGCTTCGGTGTGGTGGGCGCGCCTGCCTCTCTACGTATTCGCCCGGCGTTTGAGCCAGCGCATCAAGGCGCCTACGCCGGGCAGTTTTTCGTACAGCTCTTCGGCCGCGTCCCAGTAATCGCGGTGGTCGGCGATGCGGCCGTCGGCGGCCAGCACCAGGTGCGATCCGCCGCGGATGACCTGCGTGGTGACGGTGTCGAAGCGCTTGAAGCGGAAGCGGAACTCCCACACCAGGAAGACCTGCGCGCCGTCGACGATGCGCTGGGTCACCACGAAGCGAGGTTCGTGCAGGCTGGCGAACATGTGCCCGAAGATCCGCTGGATGGCGGCGATGCCGCGCACCTCGTTGAACGGGTCCTTGAAGCCGGCGTCGGGGGTGTACAGCGCCGCGATCTGTGTCAGGCTGTCGGGCGTGAGGGTCTCGAAGAACTGGCAGATGCGCGCCACGGCCTCGTGCGCTGGGTCGGTGGTCATGTGCCTTAAAGCCCTGTGAAGCGTCGCACCAACGGGAAGTACAGGCGGTGGGGCAGCACCCGCAGCAGCTTCATCCAGCGGGTGAAGCGTTTGGGGTAGTGGATGTCGAAGGCGCCTTGCGCCCAGCCATCGATCATGGCCTGGGCCGCCTGTTCCGGCGTGATCAGGGCCGGCATGTCGAAGGCGTTCTGTGCGGTCAGCGGGGTCTGCACAAAACCCGGGTGGACCACGCTCAGGCCGAGGCCCAGGGGCTGCAGGTCGAGGAAGAGGTTTTCGGCCAGGTTGGTCAGCGCCGCCTTGGTGGGGCCGTAGGCCAGGCTCTGCGGCAGGCCGCGGTAGCCCGCCACGCTGCTGACCAGGCTGATGTGGCCGCTGCCGCGTTCGCGCATCGCCGGCAGCACCGCGTCCAGCACATGCAGTGCCCCGCGGTAGTTGATGTCCAGATGGCGCTGCAGCTCGGGCATGTCGAATTCGGTGGCGCGCATGGCGCGGTAATGCCCGGCGCAGTAGAGCACCAGGTCGAGCGGGCCTTGCGCCAGGATCTCGCGGGCAGTCGCGCGCACGGCGCTGAGGTCGGTCACGTCCAGGGGCCAGGCCTGCAGGGGGCGCTGCTCGCCGCGCTCGCGCGCGGCCTGCCGGTGTTCGGCCGCCAGCGCGTCCAGTGCCGCAGTGCCTCGGGCCGAGACCATCACCTGTGCGCCGCGCGCGGCCAGGGCCAGGGCCGTGGCGCGGCCGATGCCGGTGGAGCCGCCCACCACCCACACCCGCAGACCCGACCACTGGCGCAGGCGCGGGTTGTACGGGCGCAGCAGCGCCCCGCCGCCGGCGCTGACCACCGGCGGCGGGGCGTTGTCGATGAAGCCACGGGCGATGGTCATGGCTGTCGCTTCACGAAGGTGAGGGTGACTTCGCCCAGGTGGATGCCGAACTTGCTCATGGCGGCCTTGTTGAGCATCACGCGGTTGTCCATCAGGTACATCCAGTCGTCGAACTGCACCTCAACAATCGTCGCCCCCACGCTCCCCGCCGCGCGTGGTTCGCTGCCCCCCGGGGGGGCGCTCGCGCCTCGGGGCGGCCCGGCGGCGCTCGGATCGCCGCCCACCGGCAGCGCCAGCGTGTAGCCCCAGCGGAAGGCGTTGCCTGCGGTCTGGCCCCGGGCGACGCCCACCACGTCGTCGGCGCGCCCTTCGTAGCGGCCGTTGCCCAGGTGCTTCAGGCGCCAGATGCGCTTCTGGGTGGTGCCGTCCGAATAGACGAAGTCTTCGTCGAGCACGCCGTCTTCGCCGTTCCAGGTGCAGCGCATGACCACGGTGAAGCGCTTGACCACCTTGCCGGAGCGGTCGGTGAACACGCCGTAGGCATCGAGCGTGCCGTTGAAGTAGGTGCGCAGGTCGAGCACCGGTTTCTCGGCGGTGTAGTCGCCGATCTGGGGGCCGGCGCAGCCGGACAGGGTGAGGGCCGCTGCGGCGGCTCCCGCGGTCAGAAGCAGGCGGCGTTTCATGGGTGCACTTTCACGGGAGAAGACAGGGGGGACGCGTCGTGTCGCGCCGGCCGGATGATCAGGGTGTGCAGCAGCCCGGCGGCCAGCAGCTTCAGGGCGCAGGGCAGCAGGCAGTAGGCGACGGTGAGCGTCCACAGCGCCTGCGCGTCGCGCGCGCCGGGCTGGTAGCCGAAGAGACCGAGCAGCGGCAGGGCCAGGCCGGCGGCCAGGGCCAGGTTGAGTTTGGCGGCGAAGCTCCACCAGCCGAGGTAGGCGCCCTCGCGCTGGCCGCGCTCCCCCAGGTCGTCCATCAGGCCGGTCAGCAGGGCCGAGGGCAGGGCCAGGTCGGTGCCCAGGGCCACGCCCGAGAGCGCACAGACGATGAGAAACGCGGTGACCTCGCCCGCACCCAGCGTGGCGGCCCAGACGAACACCAGCACCGACAGGCCCATGCCGGCCAGCCAGGTGCGGGCCAGCCCCAGGCGCGGAACCAGCCGCACCCACAGCGGCAGCGACAGCGCCGCGCACAGGAAGTAGATGGCCAGGAAGGCCGGCTCCACGCTGGCCGGTGCCTGGAGGCGGTCCTGCACGAAAAAAAGCACCAGCGTGGCGGGCACGGCACTGGCGGTGCCGTTGACCACGAACACCGCCAGCAGGCGCAAGAAGCGCGGCTGGCGCAGCGGGTGCGCGCGCGCAAGCACGCCCAGTGTCAGGCCGCGGGCGGTGGGCACCACGGCGCCGCTCCAGGCCAACCAGCCCAGCGCCAGCAGGGCGGCAAAGGCCAGCACGGTGGCGCCCAGCCCCAGCGTGCCGGGCAGCACAGCGGCGGTGAGCACGCCCACCAGCGCCAGGCCTTCGCGCCAGGCGCTGATGCGGCTGCGCTGGGGTTCGGTGCCGCCCAGGCGCGTGCCCCAGGTCTGGTGGGCCACGCTGGCCACGCTGTAGGCGGTGTAGGTCACCGCCATGAGCAAACCGGCCCAGACCAGCAACTGGGTGACGTCCCCGCGCACCCCCATGGGCGGAAAGAACAGACCCCAGAGCCCCAGCGTCAGCACCACCGCGGCGGCTGCGCCGACCGACAGCACCCGGCGGTGGCCGCGCGCGAACAGCCGGTCGACCCAGCGGCCGATCCAGGGGTCCAGCGCCGCGTCGAACAGGCGGGCAGCCAGCAGCACCATGCCCAGTGCCGCCAGCGGCACGGCAAAACTGCGCGCGTAGTGGTTGGGCAGCACCACGTACAGCGGCAAAGCCACGAAGGCCAGCGGCAGGCCCAGCAGGCCGTAGCGCAAGCCGTGCCACCACCCGCCGCGCGCGGTGAAGCGTTCGGCGGGTGCGGTGGCGGCGTGCGGGTGTGCCATGGCCGGGTTCAGCGCTGCGCGCTGGCCACCAGGGCGGTGCGCAACTGCGGGGCGGAGGTGCGGGGGTCGAGCCAGATGCCGAAGAAGCGGGCCGAGAAGGCCGGGTCGTCCACCGTGGCGCGCAGCTGGCCGTTGAGGTAGAAGCGGGCGCCGCTGCCGGGCACGTGCACGCCCAGCAACTGGTCACCGGGTTGGACGTCGGGAAAGGCGCGCTGCATCGCCGCGGTCCAGTCGGCGGCTAGCTGCGGCGGCACGGGGGCGATGCCCTGCATCTCGTCGAGGGAGCGTCTGGCGATGTCGGCGCCCTTGAAGGCGCGGCGGTACTGCAGGGTCAAGGCGAACCGCTGCTGGTCGAACCGTGCGGCGTCGAAGCCGGCCGGGGCGTGCAGCGTGGCCTGGTACACATCGAAACCCCAGAACCGGAACAGGGAGCTGCCGATGGTCTGCTTGCCGCTCAGCGCGGCGGCCGCCGTCGGTTCGGCGTTGCTCGCCTGGGCGGGCCACCAGAGGGTGGCGGTGGTGGCCAGCACGAGGGCGGCGCGGGCGAGCAGGGCGTGGGTGGTCATGGTCGCAGGCCTTCAGGCCGGTTTGCGCAAGGTGAACTGGACCACATCGGTGCCCCTTTCGGCAAAGGCCGCCTCGCAGTAGGCGAGGTAGAAGGTCCAGGTGTGCACGAAGCGCTCGTCGAAGCCGAGCGCGCGCACGGCCTCGAGTTCGTGCAGGAAGCGCTGGTGCCATTCGCGCAGGGTGCGGGCGTAGTCCAGACCGAAGTGGAACTGGTCGGCCACCTGCAGGCCCGCGCGCTCGGCTGCGGCGCGGAACTGGCCGGGGCTGGGCAGACAGCCGCCCGGGAAGATGGTCTGCTGGATGAAGTCCGTGCCGGCCACGTAGCGGTCGAACAGGTCGTCGCGGATGGTGATGCTCTGGATGCAGGCCTGGCCACCGGGTTTGAGCAGGCGGCTGACGGCATCGAAGTAGGTGTCCCAGTATTCGCGGCCGACGGCCTCGACCATCTCGATGGAGCAGATGGCGTCGTAGGGGCCGTCCTGGATGTCGCGGTAGTCCTGCAGGCGCAGGTCGGCGCTGGGGTTGCGCTTCTGGGCAAACGCCAACTGTTCGGTCGAGAGCGTGACGCCGGTGAGGCGGGCACCGAACTCGGTCACCGCCATCTCGGCCAGGGCGCCCCAGCCGCAGCCGATTTCCAGCACCCGGTCACCCGGTTGCACGCCGGCCATGCGCAGGGCGCGGCGCACCTTGGCGTGTTGCGCGGCCACCATGTCCTGTTCGGCGTTTTCGTACAGGGCCGACGAATAGTTCATCGTGCGGTCCAGCCACAGCTCGTAGAACGCATTGCCCAGGTCGTAGTGGGCGTGGATGTTGCGGCGGCTGTTGGCCTTGCTGTTGCGGTTGAGCAGGTGGCGCACGCGGTAGGCCAGGCGGCCCAGCCAACTGCCGTAGATGACACTGTCGAGCGTCTCGCGGTTGGCCAGGAACAGCCGCAGCAGGGCGGTCAGGTCGGGCGTGGTCCAGTCGCCGTCGATGTAACTCGCCGCGAAACCGATGTCACCGGACTTGAAGGTGGCGCCGAACACGTTCCAGTTGAGCAGCCGCATGGACGCGTGCGGGCACTCGGTGGAGCCAAAGCGCTGCACCGAGCCGTCGGGCAGTTGCAGGCTCAGGCTGCCGTGCTGCAGGCGCTGCAGCAACTGCAGGGCGCTGCGGGCGGTGGCGGGGGCGTGGCGCGGCAGGTTGAAGCCGGCCTGCTGGGGCGCGGTGGTGCTGTTCATGGCGTCGAGGCTCTCAGGGCTGCGGGGAGCCGGCGGTGACGAAGTCGGCCGGCGGGGCGGGCTGGCGGAAAAACGGGGTGCGCTTGATCCACAGTCGCAGCGCCTGCCAGTGGATGCGCGCGATCACCGCCAGGGTGAGGACCGGGTGGTCCCACAGGGCCTGGCGCTGGGTTCGGGGGCTCAGGGGCTGCAGCGTGCCACTGACGCTGGTGGCGATCAGCACCGGGCCGCCCGCTTCGTCGTGGTAGTCGATGCGGGCCACGGTGCGGTCTTCGCCGCCCGTCCGGGTGCGCATGAAGACAAAGCGGTATTCGCCGCGCACCGGGCAGAAGGGCGAGACATGAAAGACCTTGTCGGCCCGGCAGGGGACGCCATGGCGGGGGTTGTCCAGCAGGTAGCAATGGCGTTCGCCGAAGGTGTTGTTGACTTCGGCGACGATGGCCCGCAGCGCGCCGTCGGCCCGGTGGCAGTACCAGAAGCTCACCGGCTTGAAGGTGTGGCCCAGCACGCGCGGGTAGGTGTGCAGCCAGATTTCGCCATCGGCATCGTGGATGCCGTGCCGTGCCAGCAGTTGTTCCATCCAGGCCAGCGCGTCGGGGCCGCCCGTGCCGTGGTCGACATCGTGAAAGCTCAAGGCGGCACGGCGGTTGCGGGCCAGTGCACCGGGGCCGTGGGCGCGCAGGCTGCGCATGGGCAGCATCAGAAAGCAGGTCGGGTAGGCGAAGGCGTTGCGCCGCGGCCGGTGGCGCGTGTGGCGCACCTGACCGAAACCGATGAGGGCCGGTGTGTGGAACATGGCTTCGGTCGTCAAGCGAACACCCCGGGCAGGGCGGCCCGGCGGCTGTCGCCACCTGGCGCCTGGGGCAGCAGCCGGTGCGCGTCGATCAGCGCACGCGCAGCCTGCAGACCGGCCTTGAGACCGTCTTCGTGGAAACCATAACCCATCCAGGCGCCTGCAAAGAAAGTGTGCTGCTGCCCTTGCAGCGCCGGCACCTGGCCTTGCGCGCGGATGGCCGCCAGGTCGAACACGGGGTGGGCGTATTCGTAGCTGCCGATCACCTCGCGCGGGTTGATGTCGCGCGTCGGGTTGAGCGAAACGATGACCGGTTGCGGCGTGGGCAGCGGCTGCAGGCGGTTGAGCCAGTAGTGCAGGCAGACCTGGGCCGACTCGCGCTGCACCTGTGGCGAGCGCTCGTAGTTCCAGGCCGCCCAGGCCTTTCGCTCGGTTGGCATGACCGACACGTCGGTGTGCAGCACGGCATGGTTGGGCTGGTAGCGGATGGCCCCCAGCGTGGCGCGTTCTTCTGTGCGGGCACCCTCGCCCAGCAGGGCCAGGGCCTGGTCGCTGTGGCAGGCGAGCACCACGGCGTCGAAACGCTCGACCGCACCCGCGCTCACGATGCGCACCCCGCTGGCGTCGCGCAACACCTGGTGCACCGGGCGGTTCAGACGGGCTTCCGGGATGCGGGCCACGATCTTGTCCACATACTGGCGGGCTCCGCCGGCCACGGTGTACCACTGCGGCCGGTTCGTCACCTGGATCAGGCCGTGGTTGTGACAGAAGCGCACCATGGTGGCCACGGGGAACTGCAGCATCTGGTCGGTCGGGCAGCTCCAGATGCAACCGAGCATGGGCAGGAAGTACCAGTCGCGGAACTCGGCCGAAAAGCGGTGCTCGGCGAGAAAGTCGCCCAGGGGCTGCAGCAGCGGGCTGCCCGCGCCCAGGTCGTCGCCGCGCTCGGCCAGGCGCGTGGCCAGGCGGTTGAAGCGCACGATGTCGGCCAGCATGCGCCAGAAACGCAGGTTGCCCAGGTTGGCGCGCTGCGCGAACACGGTGGACAGGTCCGAACCACTCCACTCCAGCGGGCCGCCGCGTCGGCCGGCGCCCGGCGCCTGCACCGAGAACGACATGTCCGACGGCGTGATCGCCACGTCCAGTTGCCGGAACAGGGCTTGCAGGTTGGGATAGGTGCGCTCGTTGAGTACCAGAAATCCGGTGTCGACACCGAAACGGACCGGGCGGCCGCCGGCGTCTGGCAGCGTCACGTCCACGGTGTGGGTGTGACCGCCGAAGTAGTCACCCGCTTCGAAGAGTGTGAGGTCGGCCAGTCCGTTGAGGGTGTGGGCCGCGGCCAGGCCGGCGATGCCCGAGCCGACGATGGCCACACGCGGCTGGCGCGGTGCGCCACCGCCGATGGGGTTGGGGGTTTGGTCCGAGTACATGGCTCAGACCCCCTGAACCGGCGTGGTCGGCTGGGCCGGAATAAAGAACCCTGCGAAGCGCCCCGAAACGAAGGAGGGAGGGAGGGAGGAGGAGGAGAAGCGCCTCGGGCTTGCATCCGCCAACAGGGGCGGAAGACTCCGCAGGGAAAAATCGGTCGGTGAACGGCGGTGGAATTCGACGCACACCCGTCCTGCATGGAGCCGGCCTTGGGCGAAAAAGTTCCGGTCGGGTGGGGGCATGGAGGCTCTCCGGTGGGCGGGTGGGGCGGTGAAGAATTTACCGAACGGTTTCATTGTGACCGATTGGTCACGATTTGGCCTACATAATTTTTTCCATCTCCCTGACAAAAGCAGGGTCATCGGGCTGGGTGCTGCTCGGAAAGCTGCGCACCGTCTGTCCGCTGCGGTCGATCAGGTACTTGTGGAAGTTCCACTTCGGGGCCTGGCCGGTGCGGGCTGCGAGCTGGCGGTACAGCGGGTTGGCGTCGGGTCCGACCACCGAGCTCTTGGCGAACATCGGGAACCGCACGCCGAATGTGTTCTCGCAGAAGTCCGCAATGGCCTGGTTGTTGCCGGGTTCCTGGCGGCCGAAGTCGTTGGACGGGAAGCCCAGCACCACCAGGCCGCGCGACCGCAGCCGGGTATGCAGCGCCTCCAGCGCCCTGTACTGCCCGGTGAAGCCGCAGAAGCTGGCGGTGTTCACCACCAGCACCACACGGCCGGCGTACTGGCAGAGGTCCTGGGGTTTTTCGTCCTGCAGGCGGTCGAAGCGGTGGTTGAGCAGGGCCGGGCAGGCGGGCGGCCGGGCTTGCGAGGCGGGGCTTGCCTGCGCCAGCGCGGGTGTGGCGCTCCACCCCGCAAGGGCGATCAGCAGGGCGCCACGGGCCGCCCGAACGTGGGCTTTGGTGGGGATCAACGGCTTGTGCATGGGGGTGACTCCGGGGCAGGTGCTGGAACCGGCTGGCGGCCGGGCGTGTCGTTCCGCCACAAGATACCGTTCGAGCGCTTTCCCGGTATCCTGGGCTTGCCAGATCCCCTGGCAGGACACGGGGCGCGACGCGAGCGGCGCGCCCCATGGCGTTGCGATGGCCGTGGTGTTCCGATGCGTCGGATGCAGAACGTCTGAAGTCTCAGGGGTGGACGGCTTCTTCGGGTGCCGCCGGAGTTCGGGTGCGCCCGCGTCCGGTGGGCAGCCAGCAGCCAGGCAAGGGGGCTGGCCCAGGGCGGACGCACCACACCCAGGCGAAGGCAGCCCGCCCGCCCAGCATGACCTGGTGGCCGGTCAGTTGCGCCGTGTCCATGTGCACCCAAGCGCTGGACCACAGTGTCCAGGGGTGGTGCAGGTCATCGTCCGGTCACCAGGTCATCCTCTCCAGGGTGCCGGCTTGTGCCCGCCACCGCAACATGCTGCCCACGCCGTGCAGGACGCACAACAGCAGCCAGTTGCGCGGGTGTCTCATGGGCCCAGCACGTGGTTCCAGAGCCGGCGCACCGGTTCGGCCAGGTGTTCGGCCTGGGCGGCATCGATCTGCGTGGGGGCTTCGTCCAGCCGGGCGCGGTGCTGCAGGTGCCGCAACGCCCGGTAGGCATCGGCCGCCTCGCGGCCCATGCCGGCGGGCAGCAGTCCGACGCTCTCGGCGCGCTGCAGCAGGGCAATGTTGCCCAGGTTGCCGCGCAGTTCCGGATGGGCGCGCGAATGGGCCAGCACCAGGTACTGCACGACGAACTCCACGTCCACCATCGCGCCCACGCTGTGCTTGACGTCGAAGCGGTCGTTCCTGGCCGGGTGCGCGGCGCGCACCTTCTCGCGCATGGCGATCAGTTCCTGCGCCAGCGCCGCATGGTCGCGTTCGGCCGTGATCACGCTCTCGCGCACCGCGTCAAAACGCACCGCGAGCGAAGTGGGGTCGGCCGGCGATGCCGCGGACCCGCCGCCGGAGCGCCCCAAGGCGGGGCCAGCCCCCTCGGGGGGCAGCGAACCACGCGCAGCGGGGCGCGTGGGGGCGATGACACATCGGGCCCGTGTCATGGCCTGGTGTTCCCAGGTCCAGGCGGTGTTGCTGCCGCGCCCGCGCTGGTAGTCGTCGTAGGCGGCGAAACTGGTCACCAGCAGACCCGAATTGCCGTTGGGGCGCAGCGCGGTGTCGATCTCGTACAGATCGCCCTCTCCGGTCTTGACCTGCAGCCAGTTGATGAGCTTGCGCACGAAGCCGGCGTAGATCTCGGCGGCGTTCTCGTGGTCGTCGTCGAACACGAAGACGATGTCCAGGTCGCTGCCGTAGCCCAGTTCTTTGCCGCCCAGCTTGCCGTAGCCGATGATGGCGAAAGCCGGTTCGTCGCGGTGGCGGTTCTTCAGCCGTGCCCAGCACCAGCGCGCGGTCACGCGCAGCACCGCATCGGCCAGGGCGCTCAGGTCGTCGGCCACCTGCTCGACGGTGAGCACACCTTCGACGTCGCGTGCCAGCGTGCGGAACACCTCGGCATGGTGGGCGCGGCGCAGCAGGTTCAGCAGGGCCTCTTCGTCGTCCTCGCCCGTGCGCTGCAGCGAGCGGCGGCGTTCCTCCAGGTCGGCCTCAAAGCCGGGGGCGTCGAAGCGGTCGGTCAGCAGTTGCTGGCTGGCCAGCTCGTCGATCACGCCGGGATGGCGTTGCAGGTAGCGCGCCGGCCACTTGGCCGCGCCCAGCAGGCGCAGCAGACGTTCGTGCACCGAAGGCCTTTCCTGCAACAGCGCCAGGTAGCTTTCGCGGCGCAGCAGCGGTTCGATCCAGTCGGCCAGGCGCAGCGCGGCGGTTTCGCTCACACGGCCTTGCTCGATCCAGTCGCCGGTGCGCTCGACCAGACGGATCAGCCGCACGCGGGCGTCTTCCCGCAAGGCCAGCACGCGGGGGTGCCCGGTCCATTCGGCGACCTTCGCGGCAAAGGCGGCGGGCAGGCCGGGCAGCACGCCCTGCAGGTCGTCGACGGCGCTGCGCTCCCCGTTCTTGCCGTTGCAGCCTTTGCCGTTGCAGCCGCCCTGGCCGTTTTGCCCACCACCGAGCAGCTTGTCGAACTCGTGCGCCACCACCTCGCGGTGGCTGTCGAGTTCGTGCAGGAAGGCGCAGGTGTCGGCGTACCCCAGGGTGGCGGCGATCCAGGCCAGGTCGTCGTCGCGCTCGGGCATCAGGTGGGTCTGCTGGTCGTCCAGGTACTGGATGCGGTGCTCCACCTTGCGCAGGAATTCATAGGCCCGGGCCAGCGCCTCGGCGGTGGCCAACGGCATGAGGTTGGCCCGGCTGACGCACTGCAGGGCCTGCAGCGTCGGGCGCTTGCGCAGCTCGGGGAACTGGCCACCGCGCACCACCTGCAGCAGCTGCACGGTGAACTCGATCTCGCGGATGCCCCCGCGCGAGAGCTTGACGTCGTTCGCGCGCCCCGGGTTGCCTGCGGCCCGCTT
Source organism: uncultured Hydrogenophaga sp. (assembly GCA_964428045.1). Classification (GTDB taxonomy): domain Bacteria; phylum Pseudomonadota; class Gammaproteobacteria; order Burkholderiales; family Burkholderiaceae_C; genus Hydrogenophaga. The sequence continues at coordinate 18,302 of CAYRWN010000020.1, forward strand.
GGCCGCGTGGTCGCGGATCTGGCGGTGCAGTGTGCGCAGCGATTCGAAGACGCTGTAGTCCAGGTACTTGCGGAACACGAAGGGCAGCACCGCGCCGCGCAGCGCCCCGGCACTGCCGCTGGCGATGCAGGCGGCCGGCGCAATGACCCGACTCTTGAGCCAGGCGAACCGCTCCCATTCGCGGCCCTGCACCAGGAAGTACTCTTCCAGCGCGCCCAGCGACACAGCGGCCGGCCCCGAATTGCCGTTGGGCCGCAGCGCCAGGTCGACCCGGAACACGTTGCCGTGCTCGGTGGTTTCGCCCACGGTGTTGTAGATGTGCTTGACCGCCTTGGCGAAGTACTCGTGGTTCGTGATGCGGTTGCGTCCGCTGGCGTTGCCGGCGGTTTCGCCGTCGGCGTCGTAGACGTAGATCAGGTCGATGTCGCTGGAGACATTGAGCTCGCGCGCGCCGAGCTTGCCCATGCCGATGACCCACAGCTGGGCTCGCTGGCCGTCCTCACCGGTCGGTGCACCGTACAACGCATCCAGTTCGGCAAAGGCCAGGGTGCAGGCGTGGTCGAGCGCGAGTTCGGCCAGCTCGGTGACGGCGCGCGTCACCTCGGCCAGCGACGCGCCCTGCTCGCAGTCCAGCACCACCAGGCGTTCCATGACCAGCTGGCGCAGCACGCGCAGCGCCGCGGGCAGGGCCAGGCCGCGATCACGCAGGCGGGCCAGGCATTCGCTCATGGCGGTGTGTACCGGAGGGCCAGGCGGCAGCAGGGGCAGTTCAGCGGCGTAGCGGCGGCGGATGCGCTGCACGAAGCGCGAATGGTCGGCTTGCCGGTCGGCCTCGGTCAGCGTTGGACGGGACCCGCAGCCTCGGGACACATTTGTTGACACGCCGGGGGCATCTGCTGCGGAACCTGAGGAAGGGCGGACCGTCATAATTTGCGTTGGACATGAATCACAGCCAGACGCCGATCGCGACGGCCACGCGAACCCTCAGAACCCTCTCCGTGGCGACGCGGCTGCTCTTGTGGCTGCTGCTGGCGGCTTGGGTGTTCTTTGCCGTCACCTGGGGGGCCCTGCATCTTTGGATTGTGCCGCGAATCGGCGACTGGCGTCCCGAGCTGGAACGCTGGACAACGCGTGCCGTGGGGGTACCCGTCCAGATCGGTGCGATCCGTGCCGAATCCGGGCAGGGGGGGCATCGCTGGTTGCCCGAATTCCTGCCCGGCCTGACCCCCACCCTCGAACTGACCGACGTGAAGCTGCTGGATGCCCAGGGCCGCGAGGCCCTGACGCTGCCCAGCGTGCGCACCACGCTCTCGCCGCGCTCGCTCTGGCGGCGCGGGTTCGACCAGGTGCTGCTGGTTGCGCCGGTGCTGGACGTGCGGCGCACCGCCGATGGGCGGATCACCGTCGCGGGGCTGGACCTGTCCGGACCGGGCCGTGGCGACAGCGCGGCGGCCGACTGGTTTTTTGATCAGCCCGAGTTCGTGATCCAGAACGGCACCGTGCGCTGGACCGACGACCTGCGCGCCCAGCCGCCGCTGGCGCTGTCAGCCCTCGACTTCGTGCTGCGCAACACCGCGCGCCGCCACGAGTTCCGCCTGGATGCCACGCCGGCGTCCGAATGGGGCCAGCGCCTGAGCCTGCGCGGGCGCCTGCGTGCCCCGTTGCTGGAGCTGGGGTCGACCCGCGCCGACCAGGCCCCCTGGCACAACTGGAGCGGCGAGCTGTTCGCGGACCTGCCACACGCCGATGTGGCCCGTCTGCGCGCCCACGTCGATCTGTCCGACTGGGGGGTCGAGCTGTTCGATGGCCAGGGTGCGCTGCGATTGTGGGCCGACGTGGCAGCGGGCCGGGTGGCGGGCGTCACCGCCGACCTGGCCCTGCAGGCGGTGCAGGCCCGGCTGGGTCCCGGGCTGCCGGTGCTGGCGGTGGACGATCTGCAGGGCCGCCTGAGCGCCGAGTGGGGCAACGGCGGGTACCGCGTGGCCACCGAAGACCTGCGTTTTCGCACCCGGGACGGGCAGGTCTGGCCCGGAGGGCATTTTTCGATTCAGCGGCTTGCGGACGCGGGCGGGCGCGGGTCCGGCACCGCGCTCGCGGCCGACCGCATCGACCTCGCCGCACTGACGGCCATGGCCGCCCACCTGCCGCTGGCGACCACCACCCACGGCTGGCTCGAGCGGCTGCAGCCGGCCGGCGAGGTGCTCGGGCTGACGGCCAGCTGGCAGGGCGACCGGCCGGGAGCGGCGGCCTTTCGGGCCAAGGGGCGGGTACAGGGGCTGTCCCTGACCGGGGAGGACAGTGGCCGGACCTCGTCGTTCGGCGACCACCCGCTGCCCGGCCGGCCGGGCATCCGCGGCGCGGCGGTGGACTTCGAGTTCGACCAGGACGGCGGTCGGGCCCAGGTGGCGGTGCAGGACGGTGCACTGGAATTGCCGGGCGTGTTCGAGGAGCGGTTGCTGCCCCTGCAGCGCCTGGAGACCGCCGCCCGATGGACCCTGAAAGGCGAACGCATCGACGTGTGGCTGGAGCGCCTGAGCCTGGCCAACGCCGACGCCCAGGGCACCGGGCAGGCCCACTGGCACACCGGCGATCCGGCCACGGGTTCCTCGCGCTCGCGCTTTCCGGGTGTGCTGGACCTCAGCGCCACCCTGACCCGCGCCGACGCCACGCGCGTGCACCGTTACCTGCCCCTGAGCGTGGGCGCCGAAGCGCGGCGCTACGTGCGCGAAGCGGTGCGTCGCGGTGCGGCCGACCGGGTCGACTTCCGGATGCGGGGCGAAGTCTGGGACATGCCGTTCAACACGCCGGGCACGCAGGGGGAATTCCGCATCACCGCCGGCCTGAGAGACGTGGATTTCGACTACGTGCCGGCCTTCCTGCAGGCGGCGGGCGAAGCGCCCTGGCCGGGTTTGCAGGGTGTGCGCGGCGAACTGCTGCTCGACCGCACCTCGCTGCGGCTGTCTGGCGTGCAGTCCGGACTGGCGGGCGCGCCCAATGTGAGACTGGCCGAGGCCAGCATCGGCATCGCCGACCTGGTGCACACGGCCACCCTGGTGGTGAGCGCGCAGGCCCAGGGACCGGCCGCCGAAGTGCTGGGTTTTGTGCGCCGCTCGCCGCTGAACGCCATGACCGGTGAGGCGCTCGCGCAGGCGCAGATCAGCGGCCCCGCGCAGGTGCAGTTCCGTCTCGGGCTGCCCCTGTACGCCGTGGCGCGCACCAGCGTGCGCGGCACCGTGCAGTTCAACGGCAACGATGTGCGCATCACGCCCGATTCGCCGCTGCTGGCGCGCGCCACCGGCACGCTGGATTTCAGCGAACAGGGCTTTGCCGTCAGCGGGGCGCAGGCGCGGCTTTACGGAGGGGATCTGCGCTTTGAGGGCGGCATGCGACCGGACGCGTCCGGCGTCTCGCGCATCCAGTTCCGCGGCCAGGGCACCGCCAGCGCCGAAAGTCTGCGCGACGCCGGTCTGGGTTTCGTCTCCCGCCTGTTCGCCAGCGCCAACGCCAGCGGCAGTGCGGCGTACAGTGCGCAACTGGGCTTTCGCGCCGGCCAGCCCGAGCTGCAGGTCAGCAGCAACCTGCAGGGCATGGCCCTGCAACTGCCCGCGCCGCTGGGCAAAACGGCGGCGGAGGTGCAGCCCCTGCGGTTCGAAACCGGTGTGCTCACCACCACCGCGGGCATCGGTGGCGACATTGCGCTGACCGACCGCCTGCGGGTGGACATCGGGCCCGCGCAGCAACCCTTGCTGGCCCTGAACTACGAGCGCGACATCAGCGGACCCGAGGCGCGTGTGCTGCGCGGCAGCATCGCACTGGGGCTCGGCGGCGCCGAAGCCGCACCGCTGCCGGCGGCCGGTGTGGTGGCCAACGTGCGCACCGCGCAGATCGACGCCGATGCCTGGGCCCAGGCCTTCACGTCGGCCACCGGGGTCGAAGTGCGCGCGCCGGCCGAGGCGGTCACCGCCGCCAGCCTGAGCTACCTGCCCGACAGCCTGGCGCTGCGCACCGACCGGCTGACGCTCGGTGGCCGTCACTTCCACCGGCTGGTGGTCGGTGCTTCGCGGGAAGGCGACGGCCCCTGGCGGGCCAACGTCGAGGCCGAGGAGCTGGCGGGCTATCTGGAGTACCGCCTCTCCGGTACGGGCAGCCCGGGCAGCGTGTTTGCCCGCTTGGCGCGCCTGACGCTGGCACCCGGCGCGGCGCATGAGGTCGAGCAGATCCTGCAGCAACCCGCCAGCGTTCCCGCGCTGGACGTCGCGGTGGAGCAGCTCACGCTCGGCGCTCACCTGCTGGGCCGGGCCGAAATCGAAGCCGTCAACCGCGGCGGCGTGCCGCGTCAGCGCGAATGGCGGCTGACCAAGCTCAGGCTCTCCACGCCCGAGGCGCGGCTGTCGGCCTCCGGCAACTGGGCCGCGACCGCCGCAGGTGCCGGGGCGGTGCGCCGCACCGCGCTGGGTTTCACGCTGGACATCGACGACTCGGGCAAGCTGCTGGCCCGGCTGGGGCGCGAGGGGCTGGTGCGCGGTGGCAAGGGGCGCATCGACGGCAACATCGGCTGGCTGGGTTCGCCCCTGTCGCTGGACCATGCCAGCCTGTCGGGGCAGCTCAGGGTGGACGTCGAACGGGGCCAGTTCCTGAAGGTGGAACCCGGTGCGGCCAAGCTGCTGGGCGTGCTCAGCCTGCAGGCCCTGCCGCGCCGGCTGGTGCTGGACTTCCGCGACGTGTTTTCAGAAGGTTTCGCGTTCGACTTCGTGCGCGGCGATGCGCTCATCGAGCAAGGGGTGCTGCGCACCAGCAACCTCCAGATGAAGGGCGTCAACGCGGCCGTGCTGATGGAAGGCAGCGCCGACCTGGCGCGCGAGACGCAGGATCTCAACGTCGTGGTGGTGCCCGAAATCAACGCCGGCACCGCTTCGCTGCTGGCGACCGCGATCAACCCCGCCGTGGGGCTGGGCACCTTCCTGGCGCAACTGCTGCTGCGCTCGCCGCTGCAGAGCGCGACCACGCAGCAGTTCCGCATCACCGGCAGCTGGGCCGATCCGAAGGTGGAGAAAGTCCAAGCCCTCCTGCGCCGCTGACGCGGCTTCCCCCCTGCTGCGCGGGGGGACGCACCCTGTGGCCGGGCCAAGCCCGCTCCACGGGTGCCCTGGATCAAAGCCCGCGCTCCGCACGAGGGTTTGAGTTGTCGTTGTCTGCAGTAATCTCGCGCTTCATTAAAGAAGGAAACGCCATGAAAGTCGCTGCCATCCAGATGGTCTCGGGCATCAGCCTGGACCACAACCTCAGCGAGGCGCTGCGCCTGCTGCGCCAGGCCGCCGCCTGCGGTGCCGAACTGGCGGTGCTGCCCGAATACTTCTGCTGCATGGGCCAGCAGGACAAGGACAAGCTGGTGCTGGCCGAGCAGCCCGGTCTGGGCACGGTGCAGGACTTCCTGTCCGACGCCGCGCGCGACCTCAGGCTGTGGCTGGTCGGTGGCACCCTGCCCATGGCCACCGACGACCCGAGCCACGCGGCCAACGCCTCGATGGTCTACAACCCCAAGGGAAAGCCGGTCAGCCGCTACGACAAGATCCACCTGTTCCGCTACGACAACGGACGCGAATCGTACGACGAGGCCAACGTGCTGGTGGCGGGCGATACACCCACCGCCTTTGACTGCACGGCGCGCGACGGCCAGCACTGGCGCGTGGGCCAGAGCGTCTGCTACGACCTGCGCTTCGGTGAGCTCTACCGGCTGCTGGCGGCCGACGTGCTGCTGGTCCCGTCGGCCTTCACGCACACCACGGGCCAGGCGCACTGGGAGGTGCTGCTGCGCGCGCGCGCGATCGAGAACCAGGCCTATGTGATCGCCAGTGCCCAGGGGGGATTGCACGAAAACGGTCGCCGGACCTGGGGTCACAGCATGGTGATCGATCCCTGGGGCCAGGTGCTCGCCCTGCAGGCCGAAGGCCCGGGCGTCGTGCTGGCCGACATCGACCGGGCGCAGCTGCAGCGGGTGCGCCAGCAACTGCCGGCGCTGGAGCACCGGAGGCTATGACCGCCCTGAGCCGCTCCCGCAGCGTCTGCCGGATCCGACGCCGCGACTCCATCGCGCCTCCATGAGCGACACCGCGCCCCTCCGTTCTCCCGTGTTCCAAAGCCTGCGCTCGCGCCGCTGGCTGCTGTGGGGTGCCCTGCTGGGGCTGGTGCTGGCCTTGCTGGCCGTGCTGGTCTTCCTGGCGGCCGAATACGAGCATCAGCGCGAACAGGCCTCCCTGGAAGCGGATGCCGCTGGCGTGGCGGGCGACATCCGCGGGGCGCTGCTGCGCAATGTGCAGAACCTGCAGTCGCTGCACAGCGTGGCCGCCACCCTCGGTGGCTGGGACGCTCCGGCGGCCGAGTTGCTGGCCGCCCACCGCGAGATGGTGCGGCTGGAGTGGCGCGACCCGCAGCTGCGGCTGCTGGCCCAGCGCGACACCCCCTTCAAGGCCCTGCCTTTCGGACGGCTGGAACGTCGCCAGGCCCTGCCCGACGTGCAGCAGGCCTGCGACAACGCCCGCCGGGTGTCGGGTCCGGCCTTTTCCCCCAGCTACTTCTGGCCCTTGCGCGATGGTCTGGGCCTCGAGATGATGGAGATGTGCCTGCCGGTCGCACGGGCCGGCAGCGCCAGCGGCTTTCTGGTGGCCAGCTATTCGCTGCCGGGCGTGCTGTCGGAGCTGACCAGCAAAGAGTCGCTGCGCGGTCTTGGCCTGGCCTTCATCGAACCCGATGGCACCCGTCTGGCCCTGCACAGCAGCGTCGGGGGAACGCGCCGCACGCTGGTGGCCACCAGCCTGGTGGATCTGCCAGGCCACACGCTGATGGTCCGGCTGGAACGTGCGCGTGCCGCCTATGTCCTGTTTCCCAATGTGCTCACCGCCGTGGTGGGCGTGCTCTCGCTGGCGCTGCTGGCGGTGCTGGGCCTGCTGGCGCGCGACATCCGCCGCCGCCAGCAGGCCGAACACGAACTGGCCGATGCGCTGGCTTTCCGCAAGGCCATGGAGGATTCGCTGGTGACCGGCTTGCGGGCGCGCGACATGGAAGGCCGGGTGACCTACGTCAACCCGGCGTTCTGCCAGATGGTGGGCTTTGACGCCGAGCAGTTGATCGGCAGCGGCTTTCCCGCACCCTGGTGGCCGCCGGAGCTGGTCGACGAGTACCAGCAGCGCCAGGCCGTGCGCCTGGCGGGGCGCGACCTGCCGCGCGAGGGCTGGGAGTCGGTGTTCCAGCGCAGCGACGGCACGCGCTTTCCGGTGCTCATCATCGAAGCGCCTCTGATCGATGCACAGGGCGTGCAGACCGGCTGGATGAGCGCCATCCTGGACCTGACCGAGCAGCGCCGGGTGGAAGACCTCAACCGCGCCAGCCAGGACCGGCTGCAGGCCACCGCCCGCCTGGCCACGGTGGGCGAAATGGCTTCGCTGCTGAGCCACGAACTCAACCAGCCACTGGCGGCCATCGCGAGCTACGCCACCGGCACCCTCAACCTGCTGGAGGGTCCTCCCGGCGATCTGCCAGCCGGCCAACTGCACCAGGCAATGCGGCGCATCGGTGAACAGGCCGAGCGGGCGGGCCGCGTCATCAAGAGCGTGGCCGACTTCGTGCGCCGGCGAGAACAGGTGCGCGAGCCGGTGGCACCGCACAGCCTGTTCGACGCCATCGCACCGCTGCTGGGCCTGCAGGCCAAGAAACTGGGCATCCGTGTGCAGACCGCGCTCATGCCCGGCCTGCCGGCCGTGCTGTGCGACCGCACCATGGTCGAACAGGTGCTGCTGAACCTGGCGCGCAACGGCATGCAGGCCATGCCCGATGGCGATCCGCCCGCGCAGTCGGGCCTGCGGGTGCTGACGCTGTCGGCGCGGCAGTCGCGCCTCACGGCCGACGCCGACAGCGCCGCCGCACCGTCCAGGCGCTGGGTGGAGTTTGCCGCGACCGACCATGGCCAAGGGCTGAGCGACGAGGCCCGCGAACGCCTGTTCACACCTTTCTTCACCACCAAGGCCGAGGGCATGGGCCTGGGCCTGAGCATGTGCCGGACCGTGGTGGAGCAGCACGGCGGGGCGCTGGTGCACGAAGCGGCACAGCCGCGGGGCACCACCTTCCGGTTCACCCTGCCCACGACATAACCCCCCTGCGCCGCCTGCGGCGTCACCCCCCAAGGGGCGGCACTGGCGGCCCGGCGAAGCCGGTTCCGCGGTGCCACTGGATCAACTGCCCCTCCGGCGCGAAGTGTCTGAGTCGAGGATGCGGTGGAACCGGCTTCGCCGGGCCACTCGCATCGCCCCCTGGGGGGTGACGCCGCAGGCGGCGCGGGGGGGGGTACCATAGGCCGATGACCCAGTACCCTGACGCGAAAGTGTTTCTGGTGGACGACGACGCCGGTGTGCGCGAGGCGCTGGCCTGGCTGCTGCGCACGCGGCGCCTGCTCAGCGAGGGCTTCGACAGCGCCGACGCCTTCCTCGCCGAGATCGCCCGCTGGGACGACGCGCCGCGCGAACCCTGCTGCCTGCTGCTGGATGTGCGCATGCCCGGCACCAGCGGCCTGGCGCTGTTCGAACACCTGCTCACGCTGCCCTGGCGGGCCGCTCTGCCGGTGATCTTCCTGTCGGGTCATGCCGATGTGCCCACCGCCGTCGATGCGGTCAAGCGGGGCGCCTTCGACTTCTGCGAAAAGCCGTTCTCGGACAACGCGCTGGTCGACCGGGTGGAGCAGGCGCTGCACCTGTCGGCTCAGGCCCAGGTGCTGCGCCAGACCCGGCGCAGCCTGCAGCAGCGCCTGGACAGCCTGACCGAGCGCGAGCGCGACGTGATGCGGCTGGTGGTCGGGGGCCTGCCCAACAAGCTGGTGGCCGACCAGCTCGACATCAGCGTGCGCACGGTGGAAGTGCACCGCGCGCGCGTGTTCGACAAGATGGGCGTGAAGTCGGCCGTGGAGCTGGCCAACGTGCTGCGCCAGGCCTGATGGCGTTCAGGGTTGCGGCTTGCCGTCGTCGTCCTCGCGCCGGGCTTCTTCCGGCAGCTCGCCGTTTTTGCGACCCGAGAACATGGTCCACCACACGATGAACACCAGCAACACCAGCGCACCCAGCGCTTCGAGCAAGAGCAAAGTCATGACGGTCTGGCGATGTGAATCCTGTGCGGCGGAACGGGGCACGCGCGGACTGCGCCTTGCCTTGGCGATCCTGATTGTAGGCAGCCTCGCAGCGTGTGCGATCGACCCCTACACATACCCATCGACCGCGCCGGTGCAAACCGCCCCGGCCGATGAAGCCCCTCTGCCGCCCGCCCTGCAGCGCGGCAAAAGCCGCTGGACACCGGTGCGCTGGAGCGAGCTGCCCGGCTGGGGCCAGGACCGCCTGCACGAGGCCTGGAACGCCTGGGTCAAGGGCTGCGAGCGGCCCGCGCCAGCGGGCATGCCCGGCCAAGCCGCCTTGTGCGCCGAAGTGCGGCAACTGGCCATTGGTACACCGCAGGAGCAGCAGGACTGGCTGGTGCGGCGCTTCCAGCCCTACCGCGTGACCGAGGTCGACGGCACGGTGCCGCAGGGTCTGCTGACCGGTTACTACGAACCCATCCTGCCCGCCAGCCGCGTGGCCACCGCCACCCACCGCACGCCGCTGTACGGACCTCCCGCAGGTCTGGCCAGTGGCCAGCGCTGGTTCAGTCGGCAGGAGATCGACACCCTGCCCGCCGCCCAGGCGGCCTTGCAGGGCCGGGCCGTCGCCTGGCTGGCCGACCCGGTGGACGCGCTGGTGCTGCAGATCCAGGGATCGGGGCGGCTGAACCTCACCGGAGCCGACGGCAGCCAGCGCCAGGTGCGCGTGGCCTTTGCCGGGCACAACGGCCACCCCTACCAGAGCGTGGGCCGCTGGCTGCTGGACCAGGGCGCGATCCGCGAAGGCTCGTGGGACGCCATCCGCGCCTGGGTGCGGGCCAACCCCGGCCGCGTCAACGACATGCTGTGGAGCAACCCGCGCACCGTGTTCTTCCGCGAAGAAGCGCTGAGCGAACTGGACGCCCGGTTCGGGCCCCGTGGCGCCCAGGGGGTGCCGCTCACACCCGGCCGGTCCATCGCGGTGGACCCCCAGAGCATTCCCTACGGCACCCCGGTCTGGCTGGCCACGCAGGGGCCGGCGGTCAACCTGCAGCAGCTGGTCATGGCGCAGGACACCGGTGGCGCCATCCTCGGTGCGGTGCGGGCCGACCTGTTCACCGGCTGGGGCACCTGGACCGACCCGGCCTACACGGTGGCCGCCGCGCTCAAGCAGCCGCTGCAGTTGTGGGTGCTGTGGCCGCGCTGATCGGCTGCGCGGCCGCAATCCGCGCGCGCTCCCCGATCAGGTGCCGTGCACGGTGGCGGTCGGCGGCAGGGGCTTCACAGCGCCATCAGTTCGGTGCGCACCGGCCACGCCATCGCCGTCTGGTGACCCGGCAAGGTGCTGCCGAAGTCGTGCTGCAGGCGCAGGGTGTAGCGGCCGGGGCGGCTGGCGCACAGGCGGTAGCCATCGGCCAAGGGTTGCAGGGTGACGCCGCCGACTTCATCGGTCTGCAGACGCCAGTCGGCCACGGAGGCGTCGTTCAAACGCAGGCTCGCGCAGAAACCGCGCTTCAGGTTCGACAGGACGACCAGCCGCTGTTCAACGGGTTGTTCGCTGTCGATCCGGGCCGGGTGGCTGTTTTCGATGACCCGCATGACGGGCGGAATGACGATGCGGAAGTCCAGGCTGGCGCTGGCCTTGGCGTTCCCGGTGGCCAGCGTGGCTTCCGCCGCACCGGACAGCGGCGCAAGCAGCAGCGCGAAACTGGTCACCGTAGGGAGCAGCCGCTGGGTCAAGGGGGTTGATCGCCGGAACATGCCCGGTTTTTCGGTGCATTTCCGCAAAACTTGAGGCGCCCGTGTGGCGCCGCGCGGGCTCAGTCGGCTTTTTGCACCGGCACGGCGAGCCGGGTGGTTTCACGCAGGCGCACGTCGACCCGGACCTGGCCATCGTCCACCACGGCCCAGGGCAATGGCAGGGTTTCGTTGCGCACGGTCACGGTGCGGGTGCCGGCGGCGACAAACGGAAACTCGAACCGGCCCTGGGCGTCGGTGCGCGCGGCGTAACGGTTGTCCAGGTAGACGGTGACGCCGCTGGCGCCCGCTTCGCTGGCTTCCTGGGTGCCGCTGCGGTTGGCGTCGAGGTAGACCACGCCTTCGATGCGGCCGCCGCCTTCCTGCGGGCGGCCCCCCAGCGGGGCCTGTCGGCTGCCGGCCTGCAGTTCGTAACGCAGCACGGCGTAGAACGAGCGGTCGGCGGTCGACTGGGCGCTCACCGGCGGTGTCAGCGGGTCGATGGGCACGCTGCTGCTGCGCCCCAGGCTGCGGTTGTACTGGCCTTCGACGCTCCAGCGCGTGTCGATGCGCCAGTTCGCCCCCAGGCTCAGGCTGTAGCGGCGTTCGCCACCGCTGCGGTGTTCGGTGTCCAGGCTGGCGCGCAGGTTGGCGCGCGAGCCGAGCGGCGCCCCCAGGTTCAACGCCGCGGCCCACAGGTCTTGCGCGGTCTGGCCGTCGTAGGCGCCGACGCGGCCCAGGCCCAGGCTGGTGGATAGGGTCCAGCCCTGTGGCACGCGCCAGTCCTGGTCGTAGCCCAGGCGGTGTTCGCGGGCCTGGGCCGTGCCCCCCGAAAAGTCCAGTCGCCAGCCGCTGTTGCCCCAGGCGTTGTCACGGCGCCAGTCGGCGTGAGTGGCCCAGGCGCGACCGCCGAAGTCGCGCAGCGCGACGCCTGCTCCCAGCTGGCTACCGACGCCCAGACGCCGTCGGCCGCTGAAGGTGGCGTAGAGGCCGTCGCTGGTGTCGCCGCTGACCGAGCGCAGCCAGTCCAGCGAACCTTCGGCCGACCATTGCCGTGTGCGCCAGGCGCTGCGCACGTACACCCCCTGGGCGTCGCTGGCCATGGGCTGGCCGGCCCAGTGCAGGTCGGGATCGAGCCGGTAGAGCCCGGCGCCGTGGCGGCGCGGGCCGTCGTCCCATTCGGCATCGGCCCACAGGCCCTGCCGCTGTCCACCCGCGCGGCCGCCGCCGGCATGCAACCACTGCGCCTGCACGCGCCGGTCCTCGGTCTCGTGGCGCAAGGCCAGCAAGGTGCCGTCGGCATCGAAGCGGTCGGTGGGCAAGGGGTTGTCGACCTGTGCGACGCCGCGCGCGGACTCCAACTGCGCCGCCAGGGTCCAGCCCGAGCGGTCCAGCGGATCGGCGGGCGTGGCCTGCAGGCCGGGGCGCCATTGCAGCCCGGCGCTGTGGCGCTGGCCGACGCCGCTGCGCCACACGCTGCCGGGCAGGCCTTCGAGCCGGCCCGGTGTGTCGCTGGCGGCCTGCCATTGCCAGCCGCCGTCGTTGCGCGCCCACTCCCCCGCCACGCCCTGGATCAGCGCCGAGGGCAGGGCCACGCGCGAGGGCAGGCGGTGGATGGGCGGCAGCGGGCTGTTGAGGATGCCCGCTTCGTGGTTCGCCGTCCAGCCGCTGCCCAGCGGCAGGCCGCGCTGGCGCAGGGTCAGCGTGCCGCGACTGGCGTGCGGGCTGTGGCTGCCGTCGATGGACAGCGTGCCGTGGTTGGGCGTTTCCAGCAGGCCATAGACCGCAAAGCCGATGCGGCTGCGGCGGCGGTCGTCAAACGGTTCGGTGCCCAGCCGCGTCTCCAGCCGCAGAAAGCGCGGCCAGCCGGTGGCGTCGTAGTCGGGGGCGGCATCGTCCCCGCTCTGCGGCTCGGACGGCAGGTCTTCCAGCACGCGGTCCTGGTAGGTTCCGGCGGTGGCAGGCGCCGGCGTGGTCGCGGGAGCCAGCGTCTGCGCCTGGGTGGCGGGCACCAGCAGCGCCAGCCCCAGGCCCGCCGCCAGGGCCAGCGGGCGTGATGGGGCCACGGGTGCGTGCGCCGCCAGAACCGCATCACGGGGCCAGCGTCAGGTCCAGGGGCAGGCGGTTCGTGCCCCATTCCAGCGTGCCCTTGACCTTCAGCGGAAAGCGCGGCCTGGGCGCGGGCTTGCCGTCCTCGGCCACCGGCGCCAGCGCCACCCGGCGCGTCTCGCCGGGCAGGATGGGCAGGTCTGCGGGCGCCATTTCGTAGGTCTTGCCGTCAGCGTCGGTGCCGTTCACAAAACCCTGCAGGCGGCCGTGGGCGGTGCCGCTGTTGCGCACCTCCAGCACGGCGGTGGGCTGGCCCTGCACGGTGTCCACGCGGCTGGCGCCCAGGCTCAGTTCGGGCCTGGCGCCGCCGATGGCGGCGTAGACGATGACGCCGATGCGCCCGCCCACCGGGAAGCTCACCGCACCCTGCACGCGCGCCGGGTCCAGCCCTTCGACCATGATGGCGAAGCGGCATTCGCGCGGCGGCGTATCGGCGGGCGGGCTGATCTCGAAACGGTAGCGGTAGCGCGCACCCGGCTCCAGCGTCAGTTCCCTGCGTTCGATGGCCACCCAGGGCCGGCAGCTGTCGGGCACCAGGTCGTCGCTGAAGTTCACCGCGTTGTCGGGGCCGAAGGTCCAGTCGTTGGTGTAGAAGCGGTAGCTACCCTTCTGCTGGCCCACGTGCTGGATCTCCAGCACCTCGCGCAGTCGCTGGCCGGGCGGCGCCCGCACTTCGAAGCGCGGTGGCGAGATATAGGCGGCAAAGCCTTGTGCGAACGCGGCCGGCAGACCGCCCGGTCCGAGGCAGAAAAGCACCGCCAGGCACCCGGCGCGAGCAACGGTGGGAGAGCGCATGTTCAGTCGGCGTCGAGTTCGAAGTGGAAGTTTAGGCGGCGGCTGTTGCCTTGCCAGTCGGCACCGGTGCGCAGGCGCACGCCGATCTGGTCTTCCAGCGCCGGGCCGGGCAGTGTGCCGACGAATACCAGGGCGCGCTCGCCCGAGACCAGGCGACCCGGCAACAGGCGGCCCTGGGTGGTCCAGACGGCTTCGATGCTGGAGGCCTGGTCGCGCGGCAGCACCATGTAGATCCGGCCGCTGCGTCCGGCCCAGGCGGCGGTGTCGATGCGCAGGTTCACGCGCAGCCAGGCCTCCATGCCCGGTTCCGCACCGCCGCGCGCCGACAGCGGGCGCCACTGCATCTGCACGTTGGGCGGCACGGTATGGCTGCCCGAATCGTCGAGCCGGTGCGGGTTGGCCTGGGCGGCGCCGGCCAGCAGCAGGCTGGCCAGGGCGAGGGTGATGCACGGTGTGGCGGTCATGGCGCGGTCAGGGTGTAGGTCACCTGCCCGGTGTAGGTGCCGGCCGCGCGCACCGCGCTGTTGGCGTAGCTGAAGGTGTGGCAGTTCTCGATGTAGGTGTTGGCCGAAATCGTGGTCAGCGTCTACGTGGCGCCGTTGAAGCTGCCCGCCGGGATCACACCGGGCAGCGGACTGCCCGCGGCCGAAACGGTCCAGCCGATCTGGCTGAAGGGGATGGTGTCGCCGGTCGCGTTGACCAGGTTGGCCGGCGAGGTCACGCGCAGCGTGGCGCTGGCCGGCGAGCTGTTGTTGTTGCGCCGGTACGAGGCGCCGACCATGATCTGCGAGGCCGGTGTCGGGCAAGTGGTGTAGTTGTCGCCGTACAGGCTCTGCGACTGCGTGCTGTTGGTCGTCATGGCCTGCGCCACGCCGTTGCCTACCTGCGCGCCGGGCACACTGACCGAGACAAGGTTGATGGTGCTGTTGTTGCCTTCGGCTGTGCCATTGCCCACATGCAGGAACACCCGTTGCGATGCAGCCGCGATGTTCAGCGACCAGGCCTGCGCCTCGACCACCGGCCACAGCCCGGTCAGCAGCAAGCACAGCGTGGCGAGCGTGCGGGCAGTGACGAGTCGTGGCGAGGACATGGTGCGCATTGTGACGGGCCGGTGGAGCGCAGCGACCGGGCTCCCGTTCGTGACCCACGCAGGGCTGCGGGTCGCTGGCCCTGCGTCGCGTGCTGGCGTGGCGCCGACTTGGCGGGTCGATCGCGTTGCCAGGGCCTCAGGGCATGGCGGCGGTGTAGGTCACACGGCCGTTGGTGGTGCCGTAGGTGCCCGGAGCGACGATGGCCGAGTTCGCGTAGCTGAAGGTCCAGTTGGCCGAGCGGTCGGTGATGCGGGTGCCAGAAGACAGCGTGACGTTGCTGGCCGTGCCGGCGCCGGTGTTGGGGATCACCGGGCTGGGCAGGGCAGCCAGGCTGGAGGTCGCCGAGATTTCAGACCAGGCGATGGTGTCGGCCGTGGCGTTGGTCAGCGCGCCAGTGGTGTTGGCGGTCAGCGTGATCTGGCCGTTGTTGCCCAGCACCCGAACGGGCACCACGTTGCCGGTGATGCTGCCCGCCGCAGCGCCGGTGCCCAGGGCGGCCGGGTTGGTGCTGTAGTCGAAGGTCACGGTGTCGATGGTGGTGTTGTTGGCCAGGGTGGCGGCGGCGGCACCGGTGCCCACACCCAGGAACAGCACACGCGGCACGACCACGCGGAAGTCCAGCCGGGCGCTGGCCCCGCTGGAGCCACCGATGACCAGCTGCGACTCGGCCGACGCCAGCATCGGCGCAGCCAGTGCCAGAACAACGGCAGACTTGACGAACAAAGAGGAGCAATGCTTTTTCACGACGTTTCCTTCGGGTTGAGTGCGACCGGTGGCGATGAAGACTTTCTAGGCAGCGCCGCCGTGGCTTTGTGATGGCCGGATGCTACGGAAAGTGCCTTGTGCCGACAACCCAAACGTGGGGAAAAATTCACGAAAACAAAGACTTGCGGCCGATTTGTCACCCAGCGGTCGAATTCTGGCGATGGACGGCAGGCAAAAACGCTCAAGTTTGGCGGCGCTCTGCCGTGCCTAAGTGCTTGGTATGCAGATGACCCAGCGGCAGCGCACTCGCCGACTTGACCTCACCCAGCGAGAAGCTGGTGTGCAGGTCTTTGACGTTGGGGAGATTGATCAGCACCTCGCGCGCCAAGCGGCTGAACTCGCCCAGGTCCGGGCAGACCACCTGCAGTTCGAACGTGCCGGAACCGCTGATGTAGTGGCAGGACACGATTTCGGGGATTTTCTGGATGGCGGCTTCCAGCTGGCGCGTCACGTCACCGCTGTTGCGCTCGGCGTCCAGCCGCACGAAGGCCAGCACGCCCAACCCGATCTTGTCGCGGTTGAGTTCTGCCCGGTAGCCGGTGATGTAGCCGGCGTCTTCCAGCGCGCGCACGCGGCGCCAGCAGGGCGCGGCCGACAGGCCCACGCGGCTGGCCAGTTCGGCATTGGTCAGCCGGCCGTCGGACTGCAGTTCGTTCAGGATGGCCAGGTCGAACTTGTCAAGTGTTTCCATGGATTGGAATATGTAGAAATAATCTTTCTCAAGTGTCGCGAAACCGGGCATGAAAAGCAAACACCTGTCGGCGCCCGGGCCATACACTGTGCGGCACACGGGAGCCGCCCGATCAGGTCGGAATCCGGTTGAAGACGCCCACAAGGCGTTCCCCCACACTCAGCAGGAGACACAAATGCACCCCCACGCTCACGTTCGTTCGCTGCCCCCCGAGGGGGCGCAACCCACCCTTGAGGCGGCTCGGCAGGAGGGTTCACGATGAACGCCCCACTGCCCGAGCACGTCCGCAAGGCGCTGGAAACCGTCACGCTGGACGACAAGTACACCCTGGACCACGGTCGCGCGTTCATGAGCGGTGTCCAGGCGCTGGTGAAGCTGCCGATGCTGCAGCGCCAGCGCGACGCCCTGCTCGGCAAGAACACCGCGGGTTTCATCAGCGGTTACCGCGGTTCGCCGCTGGGCGGCTACGACCAGGCGCTGCAGAAGGCCGCGCTCCACCTGAAAGCGCAGAACATCGTCTTCCAGCCCGGCGTGAACGAAGAGCTGGCAGCCACCGCGCTCTGGGGCACACAGCAACTGGGCTTTGCGCCCCAGGGCAGCAACAAATTCGACGGGGTGTTCGGCATCTGGTACGGCAAGGGGCCGGGCGTGGACCGCTGCTCCGACGTGTTCAAGCACGCCAACATGGCCGGCACCACGCCCTGGGGTGGCGTGATCGCGGTGGCCGGCGACGACCATGTGGCCAAGAGCAGCACGGCGGCGCACCAGAGCGACCACATCTTCAAGGCCTGCGGCCTGCCGGTGTTCTTCCCGTCCACGGTGCAGGACATCCTGGACCTGGGGCTGCACGCTTTCGCCATGAGCCGTTTCAGTGGGGTCTGGGCCGGCATGAAGACCATCCAGGAGATCGTCGAGTCCAGCGCCACGGTGATGATCGACCCGCAGCGGGTGCGGATCGTGGTGCCCGAGTTCGAGATGCCGCCGGGCGGCCTGCACATCCGCTGGCCCGACCACGCGCTGGACCAGGAAGCGCGCCTGTTCGACTTCAAGTGGTACGCCGCGCTGGCCTACATCCGCGCCAACAAGCTCAACCACAACGTGGTCGCCGGGCCCGGCGACCGCATCGGCATCATCGCCAGCGGCAAAGCCTTCAACGACACCCGCCAGGCGCTGCTGGATCTGGGCCTGGACGACACCACCTGCCGCCGCATCGGACTGCGCCTGCACAAGGTCAACGTGGTGTGGCCGCTGGAAGCGCAGACCACGCGCGAATTCGCCACCGGCCTGCGCGAGATCCTGGTGGTGGAAGAGAAGCGCCAGGTCATCGAGTACCAGCTGAAAGAAGAGCTGTACAACTGGCGCGCCGACGTGCGACCCAACGTGCTGGGCAAGTTCGACGAGGTCGAGGGCGACTTTTCGGGCGGTGAATGGAGCATGCCCAACCCCAGCGCCCACACGCTGCTGCGCGCCAACGCCGACCTGACACCCAGCCTGATCGCGCGGGCGATCGCCAAACGCCTGAAGAAGCTGGGTGTGCCCGAAGACGTGATGGCCCGCATCGACGCGCAGCTGGCCATCTACACGGCGCAGGAACGCTCCATGCAGACCCTGCTGACCCAGGGTGTGCAGGGCGCCGAGCGCCAGCCGTGGTTCTGCTCGGGCTGCCCGCACAACACGTCCACCCGGGTACCCGAAGGCTCGCGCGCGATGGCGGGCATCGGCTGCCATTTCATGAGCATCTGGATGGACCGCGCCACCGTGGGCTTCACCCAGATGGGCGGTGAGGGCGTTCCGTGGATGGGACAACAGCCCTTCAGCACCGACCAGCACATGTTCGCCAACCTGGGCGACGGCACCTACTTCCACAGCGGCCTGCTGGCGGTGCGCCAGAGCATCGCCGCCGGGTTGAACATCACCTACAAGATCCTCTACAACGACGCCGTGGCCATGACCGGCGGCCAGCAGGTGGGTGAACGGCCCGAGGGCCACAGCGTGGTGCAGATCGCGCAGAGCATGCGCGCCGAGGGCGCAGTGAAGATCACCATCGTCACCGACGAGCCCGAGAAGTACGCGGGCGTCGCGGGCATTCCTGCTGGTATCGCCATCCGGCACCGCGACACGCTGGACGCGGTGCAGCGCGAATTCCGCGAGATCCAGGGCACCACGGTCATCATCTACGACCAGACCTGCGCCACCGAGAAGCGCCGCCGCCGCAAGCGCGGCACGATGGTCGAGCCGACCGAGCGCGTGGTAATCAACGAGCTGGTGTGTGAAGGCTGTGGCGACTGCGGCGTGCAGAGCAACTGCCTGTCGGTCGAGCCGCTGGAGACCGAGTTCGGCCGCAAGCGCCAGATCAACCAGAGCACCTGCAACAAGGACTTTTCCTGCGTCAAGGGTTTCTGCCCGAGCTTCGTCACCGTCGACGGCGGCCAGCTGCGCAAGAAGAAGGCAGACAGCCAGGCCGCATGGACCGGCGGGGCACTGCCGGAGCCGAAGCAGCCTGCCCTGACGGACGAGGCCTGGGGCGTGATCGTCGCGGGCGTGGGCGGCACCGGCGTCATCACCATCGGCCAGCTGCTGGGCATGGCCGCGCACATCGAGGGCAAGGGCATCGTCACGCAGGACGCGGCGGGTCTGGCGCAAAAGGGCGGCGCCACCTGGAGCCATGTGCTGATCGGCGCGCAGCAGGACGTGATCCGCACCACCCGCGTGTCGGCCGCGTCGGCCGACCTCATCATCGGCTGCGACCCCATCGTGGCCGCGCACAAGGAGAGCTGGCAACGCCTGCGCGCGGGCCGCAGCCACGTGGCGCTCAACGCCAGCGCCACGCCCACCGCCGCCTTCGTGAAGAACCCCGACTGGCAGAACCCGGCGCAAGCCTGTGTGGACGCGCTCACCCAGCACCTGGGCGCCGATGCGGTAGGCACCTTCGATGCGGAGACCGCAGCGTCCCGGCTGATGGGCGATTCGATCTACACCAACCCGATGATGCTGGGCTACGCCTGGCAACGCGGCTGGGTGCCGCTGGGGTTGACGGCGCTGATGCGCGCGATCGAGCTCAACGCGGTGCAGGTGGAAAAGAACAAGCTGGCCTTCGAGTGGGGCCGCCGTGCCGCACACGATCCCCAGGCCATGGCCCGGCTGCTGAACCCGGTGGCCGACAGCGTGATCCGCTTCCAGAAGCGCGAGACGGTCGACAGACTGGTGGCGCGCCGTGTCGAGTTCCTGACCGGCTACCAGAACGCCGCCTACGCTGGCGAATACGAAGTCTTCGTGCGCCGGGTGCAGGACGCCGAGGCGAAGCTGGGCAAGACCGCGCTGACCGAAGCCGTGGCGCGGTACCTGTTCAAGCTCATGGCCTACAAGGACGAGTACGAAGTGGCCCGCCTGCACAGCGACCCGGCTTTCCACGCCAAGCTGGCCGCGCAGTTCGAAGGCGACTTCAAGCTGCACGTGCACCTGGCGCCGCCCCTGATCGCCAGGAAGAACGTCAAGGGTGAACTGGTCAAGCGGAAGTTCGGCCCGCTGATGTTCACCGGCTTCAATCTGCTGGCGAAGCTCAAGGTCCTGCGCGGCACCGCGCTGGACATCTTTGCCCACACCGAAGAGCGCCGCACCGAGCGCGCCCTGATCACCGAGTACCGTGCCTGCATCGAGGAGTTGCTCCTCGGTCTGGACGCGGCCAACCACCCCCTTGCCGTGGACATGGCCCGTCTCCCGGAACAGATCAAGGGCTACGGCCATGTGAAGCTGCGCAACCTGGCGGCCGCCCGCCAGCGCTGGGACGGACTGATGACCCAGTGGCGTCAGCCCGCCGCAGGTACAGCTCGAGCGGCCTGAGTGAGCCCTCCTGCGGCAGGAGCGCGCGACATACAATGACCGGTTGATTCTGGAGCGCCCGGGTGACGCGCACAAGGCCGCCCGGGCCTTCCATGTTTTTTTGACCTCAAGTTGCTGGAGACCCTTCCGTGTTCATTTCTTCCGCCTACGCCCAAGCCGCTGCCACCCCCAGCACCTCGGACACCCTGGTCAGCATGCTGCCCCTGGTGCTCATGTTCGTGGTGCTGTATTTCGTCATGATCCGTCCGCAGATGAAGAAGGCCAAGGAACACAAGGCCATGGTGGAAGCCCTGGTCAAGGGCGACGAGGTGGTCACCGCCGGCGGTTTCCTGGGCAAGATCGCCAAGATCGGTGAAACCTACATCGGCGTGGAACTCGCCACCGGTGTGGAGGTCCAGATGCAACGCTCGGCCGTGGTGCAGGTGCTGCCCAAGGGAACGATCAAGTAACACCCCCGCACGGGCCCGAATGGGCCCGTTCCGCCCTCCAGGTGGGCGGCGCGTGCGGCCTGGCAGAGCCCGTTTCGTCGCACCTCTCGAACAAGACCCTTCGCGCCCAGACCTTCCCATGAACCGTTACCCCCTCTGGAAGTACCTCGTCATCCTGGTGGTGACGCTGATCGGCCTGGTGTACGCCTTGCCCAACCTGTTCGGCGAGGCGCCGGCGGTCCAGGTCTCCGCCGGACGGGCCACCGTGCGTGTGGACACGGGCACGCTGACGCGGGTCGAGCAGGCGCTGGCGGCGCAGCAGGTGCCCGCTGCGCTGGTGGCGTTCGAAGGCACGTCGGTCAAGGCGCGCTTTGAAACGACCGACGAGCAGCTCAAGGCACGCGACGCGCTGGAGAAGGCGCTCAACCCCGATCCGGCCAATCCGTCCTATGTGGTGGCACTCAACCTGGTGCCGCGCACACCGACCTGGCTGGCGGGCCTGGGGGCTTCGCCCATGTACCTGGGCCTGGACCTGCGCGGGGGTGTGCACTTCATGCTGCAGGTGGACATGGCCGCCGCCCTGCAGCAGCGTGCCGACGGCCTGGCCGGCGACCTGCGCACCGCGCTGCGCGAGAAGAACGTGCGCCACGGCGGCATCAGCCGCAATGGGCAGACGGTCGAGCTGCGTGCGCGGGACGCCCAGACCCTGGACGCCATCCAGGCGGTGATTGCCGACCAGTTCGCGGACCTGCAGGCGGTCGAGACACCCGAAGGTGCCGAATACAAGGTGGTGGCCAGCCTCAGGCCCGAGGCGGCGCGCCGCGTGCAGGAGCAGGCCATCAAGCAGAACATCACCACCCTGCACAACCGCATCAACGAACTGGGCGTGGCCGAGCCGGTGATCCAGCAGCAGGGGCTGGACCGCATCGTGGTGCAGCTGCCCGGCGTTCAGGACACGGCCAAGGCCAAGGACATCCTGGGCCGCACCGCCACGCTGGAACTGCGCCTGGTGGACGAAAGCACCGAGGGCCTGGCGGCCGAGCGTGGCACCGCCGCCGTGCCCTTCGGTTCCGAGCGCTACCTCGAACGCGACGGCCGCGCCGTGATCGTCAAGCGCGAAGTGCTGCTGACCGGCGAGAACCTGACCGACGCCCAGGCCGGTTTCGACGACACCCAGCAACCGGCCGTGCACCTGACGCTGGATGCGAAAGGTTCGCGCATCTTCCGCGACGTCACGCGCGAGAACATCGGCAAGCGCATGGCCATCATCCTGTTCGAGAAGGGCCGGGGCGAGGTCGTGACCGCCCCGGTGATCCGCGGCGAGATCGGCGGCGGGCGGGTGCAGATTTCGGGCGCCATGACCTCGGTGGAAGCCAACGACACCGCCCTGCTGCTGCGCGCCGGTTCGCTGGCCGCGCCCATGGAAATCATCGAAGAGCGCACCATCGGCCCCAGCCTGGGCGCCGAGAACATCGCCAAGGGCTTCAACAGCGTGGTCTGGGGCTTTGCCGTGATCGTGCTGTTCATGTGCGTGTACTACATGCTGTTCGGCGTGTTCTCCAGCCTGGCGCTGGGCCTGAACCTGATCCTGCTGGTGGCGGTGCTGTCCATGCTGCAGGCCACGCTGACCCTGCCCGGCATCGCCGCCATGGCACTGGCGCTGGGCATGGCGATCGATTCCAACGTGCTGATCAACGAGCGGGTGCGTGAAGAGCTGCGCAATGGTGCGCCGCCGCAGTCGGCCATCAACGCGGGTTACGAGCAAGCCTGGGGGACCATCCTGGACTCGAACATCACCACCCTGATCGCGGGCATCGCCTTGCTGACCTTCGGTTCGGGCCCCGTGCGCGGCTTTGCGGTGGTGCACTGCATCGGCATCCTCACCAGCATGTTCTCGTCCGTCGTGTTCTCTCGCGGCCTGGTCAACCTCTGGTACGGCCGCCAGAAGAAGCTCAAGGCGGTGTCGATCGGCACCGTCTGGCGACCCGCGGCCGCCAGCAATGCCGTCGCCCAGTCCGACCGAACGGGAGCCTGAACATGGAGTTTTTCCGCATCCGCCGCGACATCCCGTTCATGAAGCACGCCATCGTGCTCAACGCGGTCTCGGCCATCACCTTCCTGCTTGCGGTGTTCTTTCTCGTCACCCGGGGGCTGAACCTGTCGGTGGAGTTCACCGGCGGCACGGTCGTCGAGGTGGCCTACGAACAGCCGGCCGATCTGGCGGCGGTGCGCCAGGTGGTCGAGGGCCTTGGGTACGCCGAGGTGCCGGTGCAGAACTTCGGCACCTCGCGCGACGTGCTGCTGCGCCTGCCGCCGCAGGCCGGTCAGAGTTCGGGCCAGCAGAGCGAAACCCTGCTGGCCGCGCTCAAGGCGCAGGATCCTACGGTGCAGTTGCGCCGCACCGAGTTCGTCGGCCCGCAGGTCGGGCAGGAACTGGTGGTGGACGGTCTGAAGGCTCTGGCCTTCGTGATCGTCGGCATCATGGT
The DNA here is from genome assembly GCA_964428045.1 of uncultured Hydrogenophaga sp. Classification (GTDB taxonomy): domain Bacteria; phylum Pseudomonadota; class Gammaproteobacteria; order Burkholderiales; family Burkholderiaceae_C; genus Hydrogenophaga. Next base: position 41,356 of record CAYRWN010000020.1, read on the forward strand.
GTACTTGGCGATCCGCTTCGAATGGAAGTACGCCGTCTCGGCCATCATCGCCAACCTGCACGACGTCATCATCATCCTGGGCTTCTTCGCCTTCTTCCAGTGGGAGTTCTCGCTGGCGGTGCTGGCGGCGGTGCTGGCGGTGCTGGGCTATTCGGTCAACGAATCCGTTGTTATTTTTGATCGCATCCGTGAGACATTCCGCCGCCAGCGCAAGATGACCACGGTCCAGATCATCGACCGCGCCATCACCTCCACCATCAGCCGTACCATCATCACGCACGGTTCGACCCAGATCATGGTGCTGTCGATGCTGCTCTTCGGTGGCCCGACGCTGTTTCACTTCGCTCTGGCGCTGACCATCGGCATCCTGTTCGGCATCTACTCGTCGGTGTTCGTGGCTGCGGCGATCGCCATGTGGCTGGGCATCAAGCGCGAAGACCTGATCAAGGGCGGAGGCGCCAAGGGTGCCGAGGTCGATCCGGCCGATCCCAATTCGGGCGCCGTGGTCTGAACCCGGGGGCGGGCAGGGCCTGCCGTGTCGTCTCTGGCCACCCGGCCGCGGGTTTCTTTCATGTCATACTGACCGTATTGTGGTGTCCCCCGACCAGCACGTCTCTTCCCTGGCCAAGCAGGCGCGTGAGCTTTTCGTGGTTCACGTCGGGCGCGCGCTTCCCGAACTGGTCAAGGCGTGTGAGACGCGGTTGCAGTCCATCCTCGACCAACCCGGCCCGGCCCGTGAGATGCAGGAGCGTCGGGACGCGTGGATGGCGTTCCAGAAAAGCCAGACGCCATGGCTCAACGCCAGCCGCAAAGCCCTTCAGCGCACCCTGCTGCCGCGCTTCGAACCCTCGGGTTCCACGCCACTGAGTTCACCAGGACGCCTGGAGTTGCTGGCCGAGGGCGCGATCGACGACCAGATCATGGCGTCGCGCCTGGCGATGCGCGTGCTGGACAAGTCCTCGACCGAACTGAACGAATTGCGCCTGCGCATCCAGCACCTGGAAAAGCGCCAGGAGCTGCCACGCGGCGATGTTTTGCTGCCGGACGTGACAGCCCGCATCCTGATGGACCAGTGGCTGGACGTGCAGATGTCGCGCGAAGCCTGGCAGCTGGTGCAGGACGGGCTGGCTCCGGTGCTGTCCGCCAAAATGCACGAGGCCTACAAGGCCACCAACGAATTCCTGGTCTCCAGCGGCGTCATGAAGGAGATCGACCTGAACGCCCTGGTCAAGCGCGCGCCGGACAGCCGGTCCGCCGGAGGCCCGCCGTCGGTGCGCGACGGCAAGACGATGGAGCCCCAGGCGCACGCTCAGGACGCTGGAGGGAGAGGTTGGTCCGGTGATGCCGGCTCAGGCAGCCGCACGGGGGTGTCGTCGCACACGGGGTCATCCCCCGCTGGGTCCGTCTCCTCCTCGATGGGGGTGCACGAAGAAACCCGCCTGATGACGAGCGCGTCGCCGCTGGCCCGGGCCCGCATGCGCGCCCAGGGCGTGGTCGGTCGCCTCAAGCGCATGCTGATCGACCGCGTGGGCGGCGATTTTGAGGCGACGCAGATTCTGGAAACCTCGCCGCGTTTGCAACAGGCCATCCAGCAGGTGGCGCCGTTGGTGGTCCACGACGTGCCCATGGCCGGCGGTTCGGGCGGCGTGCCGGTGGCCATGGACACGGGTCACGTTGAGCGTGCCGCCGTGGCCTTGCGCCAGCGCACCACCGAACTCAAGCAGGCGGCTTCGACCCCGACCGAAAAGGCCACGATCGAGGTGGTGGCCCTCCTGTTCCAGAGCATCCTGGCCGAAGAGCGCATCCCCCCCCAGCGTGCGCGTCTGGTTCGCCCGGCTGCAGATCCCGGTGCTGCGCGTGGCGCTGGCAGAACCTGAGTTCTTCAGCGCCCTGCAGCACCCGGCGCGGCGTCTGATCGACCGCATGGGCTCCTGCGTCATGGGGTTCGAAACCAACGTCAGCTCCGCCGCGCTGGAGACCGAAATCAAGCGCGTGGTCCAGGTCATCGAACAGTACCCGGAGACCGGGCGCCGCGTGTTCCAGCTGGTCTTCGACGAGTTCCAGAAGTTCCTGTCGACCTACCTCAGCGAGCAGGGCCATGCCGGCCGTTTTGTGACGGTGGCCCAGCAGGTCGAGCAGAAGGAGACCCTGTCGGTGCAGTACACCATCGAGCTGCGCAAGTTGCTCGACGATGTGCCGGTGCGCGACGAGATCCGGGAGTTCCTGTTCAAGGTCTGGGCCGAGGTGCTGGCGGTGGCCAGTGTCAAGTACGGCATCAAGCACGAAGAAACCGCCTCCCTCAAGCGCGTGGCGTCCGATCTGCTGTGGGCCGCCAGCGCCAAACCCAACCGCAACGACCGCGCGCGGGTGATTCAGCAGTTGCCCGGTTTGCTGCAGCGCCTGCGCCAGGGCATGGGGCTGCTCGGTTACACGCCTAGTCTGCAGGACACGCACATCAAGCAAGTGAGCGACACGATGGCCGACGCCTTCATGTCACGCACCGAGGCGATTCCCCAGGACAGTCTGGACAAGCTGTCCGACCGGCTGGCGAACCTGGAGGATTACCTGCCCGAGAGCGGTGTGGGCGATCTGGACCTGGACAATGAAAGCATCGAGATGATCACCGGCGTGGACGCCGGCAACATCGAAGTGATCCGCCAGGGCGGCAGCCAGCCCAATGAAGCCATGCGCGCCTGGGCGGTGGAACTGCAGATCGGCTCCTGGTTCGGCCTGGATCACAACGGCAAGCTCAACAGCGTGCAGCTGGCCTGGCGCAGCCAACGCGGACAGCTCTACCTCTTCGTCACCAATGGCGGGCGCTGCTTTCTCATCCAGGCCACGCGGGTGGCGGCCTACCTGCAGGCCGGCTTGCTGGTGCCCAGCGAGGACGAGGCGCTCACCGTGCGGGCCACCCGGGCTGCCTTGGCCAAGCTGGACGCCAACCCCGAACGCCTGCTGACTTAGCTCGCCGCCGTCGCCGGCTCGCCGCTTGTGGCCGACTCTGCCCCTCATGGGGCCATGCCAGCGGCCTGGCAAAGCCAGCCCCGAGGCACGTGGGGCATTGCGCGCACGGGGGCGCAATCCGTACGGAGTTTCAGCTCTGCCCGATGCGTTGCAGCAGGCCGCCGGGCAGACGGCCGAGGTGGCCGTCGAGTTCGAGTTCGAGCAGGCGGGCCTGCAGCCTGGCGGTGTCCAGGCCGCAGCGGGCCTGCAGCGCGTCCAGGCTCACCGGGTCAAAGCCCATCACCGCCAGCAGGCTGTCTTCAGGGAGCACTTCGGGTGCGGGCGCACGAGACGGTGCGAGCGGATCGGGCACGCGCAGTTCTTCCAGGATGTCTTGCGCCGATTCCACCAGCTTGGCCCCCTGGCGGATCAGGGCGTGGCAGCCCCGCGCTTGTGGCGAGTGGATCGATCCGGGGACCGCGAACACCTCGCGGCCTTGTTCGGCCGCCAGCCGGGCCGTGATGAGTGAGCCCGATTGCAGCGCGGCCTCCACCACCAGCGTGCCCTGCGACAGGCCCGCGATGATGCGGTTGCGGCGCGGAAAGTTCGGCGCCAGCGGCGGCGTGCCCAGCGGGTATTCGCTGACCAGCGCGCCACGGGTGACGATGCGGTGGGCCAGATCGAGGTGGCGCCTGGGGTAGACACGGTCGAGCCCGGTGCCCACCACCGCGACGGTGGGCGCGCCGGCGTCCAGGGCCCCCTCATGGGCTGCGCCGTCCACGCCGAGGGCCAGTCCCGACACGATGCAGACCCCCGCCTCGCCCAGCGCCTGCGCGAACCGGCGTGCGTTGAGTGCGCCTTGCGGGGTCGGGTTGCGGCTGCCGACGACAGCCAGCCGCTGCGGGTGTTGCAAGGCGCCGAGCTGACCCAGCACATAGAGCAGCAGGGGTGGATCCTGGGTCTGCAGCAGGTCGGCGGGGTAGTCCGCATCGCCCAGCGTGACCACATGGCGGTCGTCGCCTTCGGCCAGCCAGGCCTGGAGTCGCTCCAGGGCCTGCGGAAGCTCGGCGGGTGGCCGGTCCAGCGCTTGGGCAACGCGCGGGCCGGTCACCGCCTTGAGGGTGCTGTGATCCTGCCGGAAGACCGCCTCGGGCGAACCGAAAGCGGCCAGCAGACGGCGCGCGGTGTCGTTGCCCACGCCCTCCGTCAGCAGCAAGCGCAGCCAGGCGGCCCGCTCGTCATCGCCCATGCCGTTGCAGGGCTCAGGGGTTGACGAAGCGGTCACCCACTTTGGCGGCGTCGGCGACCTGCAGCACCAGCGCGTAGGACACCTGGTCGAAGGTGCGGAACACCATCATCAGGCCATTGCGTTCACCGGGCAGGCGCAGCATGGGCCGAGCCGCATCGGTCTTGTCGGCCACCCGGTTCGAGTCGCGCAGCAAGGCCAGCACGTGACCGCGCTGCAGGCCGTGGGCCGTGCCGCGGTTGATGGTCACCACCTGGTTCTGGCCGGCATAGGTCACCCCGTTGCCGTACACGGACACGATCTGACCGGTTTGCGCATTGACCGGGGCACTGGGCACGTAGCTGGAGAAGTCGCGCGGCGGTTCGGGCAGCAGCCGGTCGCCGATGCGCATTTCTTCCTTGGCGGCCACGATGTCGATGGTGGCGGGCACGATCTCGGTCTGGGCTTTGCCATCGGCGCCCTGTACCGTGGTCTGGCCTTCACCGCGTTGCAGCTGGGCTTTGCCCACGTACTGGGCTTCGTAGCCCAGCACCACGCCGGTCGAAGGGTCCTTGAGCGGTACCGCGTTGCGGAACACGCGGAAATCGCTGGGCTGGCCTGCGCTGCCCAAGGGCACACCGCCCGGGGCGCCGCTGTACTGCCCGCGGGCGTAGGCGCGATCACCTTTGGTCAGCAACACCCGGTTTTCCGGCGTGGCGACGATGCGTGGCGCCCGCGACAGCGTGGCCTCGTCCACGATCAGCGCCTCGGTCAGGAAGGCTTCGATGGCTTGCAGATCCACCGGCGGGATCGCGGATTCGGCCAGGCTGCTGTAGCGCGTGCGTGGGGAGACTTTGATGGTGCCACTGCTGTCCGCCACGGCGCCGGGTGGCACGGTGGAGAGCGTGGCGCGTCCGTTGTTCCTGATCAGGTACAGGATCTGGCCGGGGTAGATCAGGTGCGGGTTGCGGATGGCCTGGAGGTTCATGCCCCAGAGTTCCGGCCAGCGCCACGGGCTCCTGAGGAACAGGCTGGAGATGGCCCACAGCGTGTCGCCACGCTGGATGGTGTACTGGTCGGGCGCGTTGGGGGCCAGTTCGGAGATGGGCACACCGGCCTGGGCCACCTGCTGCGCGGTGGACCGCTGGCCGGGCGTGATGGGAAAGTTCTGGGACCAGCTGTTGCCCGTGGCCAGCAGGGCCAGCGCGGCCGTGGCAAAGGCCAGGGGGCGAAGGGAAACGGACGGGCGGCGGTTCAATGGCATGTGTGGATCCCGGCGAGCGATGCCGCGTCCCTGCGCCGCCCACCAGGGGCCAGATCACGGGCGCAGGCGCGCTTCTGTCTTGACAATTCACATTTGATTTTGCGCCCAAGCCATTGATTAGGCAATGTTTATGACCGGTCTCGCGCACGCGCCCGAACAAAAGTGGCGAAAATAGCGACAAACCGGTCAGCCCTTCACACCGGCCGCGCCGCCCGTCACCCGCCAGCGGCCGGCTGGCGTTTTTCTGTGTTTTCATCGCCATGAACCCGTCCGAACCCCTGCCCATCCTGCGCTATCCCGATCCGCGTCTGCACACCGTGGCCCGGCCGGTGGCGGCGGTGGACGAGCGCATCCGCGCACTGGCGGGGCGCATGCTGGCCACCATGTACGACGCCCAGGGCATCGGGCTGGCCGCCACCCAGGTGGACGTGCACGAACGCCTGATCGTGATCGATGTCAGTGAGACGCGCGACCAGCCCATGGTGCTGGTCAATCCCGAAGTCGAGTGGGCCAGCCCCGAGAAACGCAAGGGTGAGGAAGGCTGCCTCTCGGTGCCCGGCATCTACGATGGGGTGGAGCGCTCGATCGCGGTGAAGGTGCGGGCGCTCGACGGCGAGGGGCACAGCCGCGTGATCGAGGCCGAGGGCATGCTGGCGGTGTGCATCCAGCATGAGATGGACCACCTGATGGGCAAGGTGTTCGTGGAGTACCTCTCGCCGCTCAAGCAGGGCCGCATCAGGACCAAGCTCGTCAAGGCGGAACGCGACGCCCGCCGCTGACCACCACGGACCAGACCGTTGCCGGGACGCCGGCGCCGGACCGCTCCCACCCGACCACCGACTGTTCATGCGCATCATTTTTGCCGGCACGCCGGAATTCGCCCGTGTGGCGCTGGAGCGCCTGCATGCTGCGGGCTTCGACATTCCGCTGGTGCTGACCCAGCCCGACCGACCCGCCGGCCGCGGCATGAAGCTGCAGGCTTCGCCGGTCAAGCAGTTCGCGCTGGAGCACGGCATGGCGGTGGCGCAGCCGCGCAGCCTGCGACTGGACGGCAAGTTCCCCGAGGACGCCGCCGCAGCGCGCGAGGCCATTCTGGCGGCCCGGGCCGACGCGATGGTGGTGGCCGCCTACGGGCTGATCCTGCCGCAGTGGGTGCTGGACGCGCCTGCCAGGGGTTGTCTGAACATCCACGCTTCGCTGCTGCCGCGCTGGCGCGGCGCGGCACCGATCCACCGCGCCATCGAGGCGGGTGATGCCGAGACCGGTGTGGCCATCATGCAGATGGACGCCGGGCTGGACACCGGCGACATGCTGCTGGTCGAGCGCCTGCCCATCGGGGACGACACCACCGGCACTCTGCACGACCGGCTGGCCGTGCTGGGCGGGCGCCTCATCGTCGAGGCGCTGGAACTGGCGGCCTGTGGCGGCCTGATCGCGGTGAAGCAGCCCGAGACCGGCGTGACCTACGCGCACAAGATCGAGAAGGCCGAGGCCGAGCTCGACTGGACGCAGCCGGCCGCCGTGCTGGAGCGCCGCGTGCGCGCGTTCAACCCCTTCCCTGGCGCGGGGGCCAGCCTCGGTGGCGAAGCGGTCAAGGTCTGGACTGCGCGGGCCGAGGCCGGAGGAGCAGACGGCGCCGTGCCCGGCCAGGTGCTCGCGGTCGGGTCCGAGGGCATTCGCGTGATGACCGGCGGCGGTGTGCTGGTGCTGACCGCGCTGCAGCGTTCGGGCGGCAAGCGCCTGCCGGTGGCCGACTTCCTGCGCGGCTTCCCGGTCGCGCCCGGGCAGGTCTTCGACCGGGCGGTGGGTTGATGTTCTTCCTGCCCGAGCACCGTCGGCACACCGAGTTCTGGGACGGCATCCGCGACCAGGGTTCGGTGGCCATGGGCATTGCCGCCTGGGGGCTGATGACCGGCGTGGCCATGGTCCAGTCGGGCCAGTCGGCGTTGGAGGCCCTGCTCATGACGCTGATCGTCTATGCGGGCAGCGCGCAGCTGGCTGCGGTGCCCATGATCGCGGCCGGCGCGCCGCTGTGGGTGATTCTGGCGGCGGCCTTCTGCGTGAACCTGCGCTTCGTCGTTTTCTCGGCGCACCTGCGCCCTTACCTGATGCACCTGCCGCGCTGGCAGCGCCTGGCCACCGGCTACGTGACCGGCGACCTGAGCTACGTGTTCTTTGCCCGCCGCTACCCCATCCCTGGCCGCACCGCAGCCGAGCTGTCGCAGCAGCAGGCCTACCTGGCGGGCAACTGCGCGGTCAATTACCTGGCCTGGATGATCGCGAGCGTGATCGGCATCGCGCTGGCCAAAGCCATTCCCACGGAGTGGGGCCTGGGCTTTGCCGGCATCCTGGCGCTGCTGGGCGTGCTCAGCTCGCTGGCGTCCTCGCCACTGCGCATCGTCTCGGCCGGCGTGGCCGGCGCGGCCGCGGTGGCGGCCTGGGCGCTGCCGCTCAAGCTCAACATCCTGGTGGCCATCGCCTGCGCGGTGGCGTTGTGCCTGCTGCTGGAGCAGACGCCACCGTTCCGCCATGGCGAGGGGCGCGGTCATGTTTGAACTCGATCCCTGGAACTTGCTGACTTTCGTGCTGCTGGGTGTGGTCACGGTGATCACGCGCGGCTTCTTCTTCATCTCCAGCAAGCCCTGGACCTTGCCGCACTGGGCCCAGCGCGGTCTGCAGTACGCGCCCATCGCGGCCCTGGCCGCCGTGGTGATCCCGGAAGTGGTGACGACCCAGGGCACGCTGGTGAGCACCTGGCAGGATGCCCGCCTGTTCGCCGCCGCCGCTGGCGTGGCCTGGTTCGTCTGGCAGCGCAGCGTGCTCGGTACCATCGTGGCCGGCATGGCGGTCTACCTGCCGCTGCACATCGGCCTGGGCTGGTGAACGGGGCTTCAGCTCGACGGATTCAGCGTCAAGCCGGTGCGAGATGCCTTGACCAGAACGCGGCGGAACCGGCTCCGCCGGGCCGCGTCGCGTTGCCCCCTTGAGGGGGTCGCGCGCAGCACGGCGGGGGTGTCTCGTTATCTGATCCAGCGCTGCGCGGCGCGCCAGCCGGCCAGTGACACACCGGCGCAGATCACCAGCGTCCACAGCGTGTGGCTGGGGTAGTGGGCGCCGCGCACCGTCTGCACCGCACCGGCCACCAGGCCGGCGAACATCAGGAAACCCAGCCAGCGCCAGCCCGGTGCGCGCTCGCGCGACCGGCCATCCGGTGGCATGAGCCAGGGCAGGCACAGGGCGACGAAGGCGAAGGCGCTGGAGGCGTGACCGCCCGGAAAGCAGCGGCCGCTGCCGCCATCGGCAACCCCCGGCGTCCAGTGCGACACATAAAGCGCCGGGCCACCGAAGGCCTGCAGGTCCCAGGGGCAGCTGGTCTGGCTGGCGTTCTTGATCAGGTTCACCGCCAGCAGGCTCAGCGTCACCAGCAACGCCACCGCCAGGCGTTCGTGGCGCGGCAGCGTCCAGAGGTCGGCGGGCCCACGCTGCCAGCGTGCGGGCCAGCTGGCCCAGACCCAGACCAGCAGGTAAAAGAGCACAGCGGCCTGCCGCACCGCGTCGTGCAGCACGCGCGAGAGCAGCCACTGATCGCGCAGCGCAAAACCGCCTGGGCCGCCGATCAGCTGCATCACCGCCAGATCGGCGCCCGCCCAGTCCCACAGCAGGGTCAGGCCCAGGGCGATCAGCCACCAGCGGGGCAGAGGCACCACCTCTGTGGAGACGGCGGTGGCCGCGTTGGAAGACGGGGCAGTGGCTGGGAGCGGCATGCCGGCGGAGTGTGGCCGTCGCATATTAAGAAAGCCTTAAGAGCACTTCTATAAATCCACGAAACCCATCTTCAGCGAGAGCCGCACAC
>CAYRWN010000021.1:0-49376 GCA_964428045.1 uncultured Hydrogenophaga sp.
GTTATTTCTTCATGTCCTGGTTGGATGTGAAGATGCTGCTCTTGACCGCACTGGGCACGTTCGCCGGCATCTACATCGGCGCCATCCCGGGTCTGTCGGTGACGATGGCGGTGTCCATCCTGATCTCGTTCACCTTCAAGTGGGATGTGAACCACGCGCTGGCGCTGATCTCTGGCATCTACCTCGGTGGCGTGTACGGTGGCTCCCGCAGCGCCATCCTGCTCAACATCCCGGGTGCCCCCTCGGCGATTGCCACCGGCATGGACGGTTACCCGCTGGCCAAACGCGGCGAGGCGGGCCAGGCCATCGGCCTGACCACCGTGATCTCGGTCTACGGCGGTTTCATCGGCATCCTGGCGCTGGCCGTGGCTGCGCCGCTGGTGTCGGACCTGGCGCTGATGTTCGGCCCGCGCGACTATATGCTGCTGGCCGTCTGGGGCCTGCTGCTCGTGGGTAGTCTGTCGGGCGAATCGCTGTCGAAGGGCATCTTCTCGGGCGCACTGGGCGCGCTGATCGCCTGTGTGGGACTGGATCCGATGACGGGCGAGAACCGCCTGACCTTCGGCAGTACGCAGTTGTCGGCGGGCATTGCCTATGTGGCGGCCATGATCGGCTTCTTCGGTGTGGCCGAGGTGATTGCACAGATTCACGAGCTGAAGCTCAAGGCCATCAAACAGAACGTCACCAAGATCATCCCTTCCTGGAGTCTGGTGCGCAAACATCTGGGTCTGGCCACGCGCACCTCGGGCATCGGTGTGGTGGTGGGCGCACTGCCCGGCGCGGGTGGCGACATCGCGGCGCTCATGGCCTACGACCATGCCAAGCGGACGGTCAAGAACCCCTCGCGCCCTTTTGGAGAGGGTGCTTACGAAGGCCTGGTGGCCCCCGAGTCGGCCAACAACGCGGCCGTGGGTGGAGCATACGTGCCGATATTGACCCTGGGCATCCCCGGGGATGCGGTCACCGCGGTGATCATCGGCGCGCTCTACATCCACGGCCTCAAGCCAGGTCCGATGCTGATGATCGAAACCCCACACCTGTTCTGGTTCATCGTCGGCTCGCTGATGCTGGCCAACCTGTTCCTGCTGGTGTTTGGCCTGACCGGGATCAAGATCTTCGCCAAGATCGTCGAGACGCCCAAGCCGATGCTGCTGCCGCTGATCCTGGTGTTGTCGGCTGTGGGCGCCTACGCCATCAACAACAACCCGGTGGACGTGTACTGGATGCTGGGCTTCGGCGTGCTGGGCTACTTCCTCAAGATGTACGGCTTCCAGGTCGGCCCGGTCATCCTGGGCATGATCCTGGGACCCATCATGGACCGCAGCTACCGCCAGGCCATGGCATCCAGCGGTGAAGACCTGGGCGTGTTCGTCACCGAGTTCTTCACCACGCCGCTGTCGGCCATCCTGCTGGCCTGTGTGGTCCTCACGGTGGTGAGCCAGACCGACTGGTGGAAGAAACTGCGGAATCGGTAACCCCCCTGCGCCGCTGCGCGGCTTCCCCCCTGGAAGGGGGGACCACGCCTGAGGCCCGGCGGAGCCGGTTCCTCGGCGTGTGCTGGAGGAATTCACGCGCTCCGGACCGATCGTTTGCCGAACGAACCCCCGCTGCTGAAAGGCATCGGGGGTTCTCGTTTCACGGGCTGTTCGTGTTGGCCAGCTGCGCGAGCGCCTGGGCGCGGAAGTCGCGCGGGCTCAGGCCGGTGTGGCGCTTGAAGAAGCGGCTGAAATACGCGTCGTCTTCGAAGCCCAGTTCGGCCGCCAGCTGCTTGACGCTGCCCACGGTGTAGACCAGCTCGCGCTGGGCTTCGTGGACCAGGCGCGCGTTGATCACGTCCAGCGCCGACATGTCCAGCACCTCGCGGCAGATGCGCGAGAGCTGGCCAGCGGTCAGACCCATCGTGTCGGCGTAGAACTGCACCGGACGGTGTTCCCGAAAGTGCCGGTCCAGCAGGGCCTTGAACTGGCCGATCTGGCGCTGCTTGCGCGCGCCGGTGGTCGCGCCGCCTGCGTCGCGCGCGGCCGGCCCGGCCAGCCGCGCCACCTGCACCATCAGCGCGGTCAGCAGCGACATGCCCGCCGCGGTCTGGCCGCTGCGGTGCGTGCGCGACTCGCGCTCGATCGCCTGGAACAGTGGCATCAGCGGCTCCAGCAGTTGGCCGTCGGCGGGCAGTTCGATCACACGAGGCGTGCGGATGGTGGCCAGCAGCTCGGGCATCAACAGCGTGGCCAGCGACTCCAGCACCTTCTGTGTCGCGGTGATCACAGGGCCATCCACGTCGGGCGTGAAGCGAAAGCCGTGCGCCGCGCCAGCGGGAACGACGATGAGGCAGGGCGCCTGCGCCGGAATGCGCGCGCCGTTCATGCGCACCTCACCCGAACCGGCAGTCAGGCACAGCAGCTGCATAAAGGCGTCGTGCCGGTGCACCTGGATTTCCCACTGGTAGGGCGCAGAGCGCTGGGGAATCCATTCGAAGTTGAACGAGTTCGACCAGGCCGGGGTGTCCTGGTCGCCGTAGAGCGCGTAGTTGGGAATGCGGGCGGTCAATGGAGGCTCCTTGGCATGCACGAATTGTCCAGATGCTGGCCGGGATCGTCAAACCTTGTGCAGGGGCTGGCGCGAACAATCGTGTGCATTCCTACAGAAGACAAGAATGCCTGCTTCCCCCTCCCACTGGCTGGGCCTTCAAGGCCGGGTCGTTGCTGTCACGGGCGCGGCCAGCGGCATTGGAGCCGCAGTGGCGCACCAGCTCGCAGAGGCCGGCGCCCATGTGGCGCTGATCGACCGCGATGCCGAGGGCGCTGAGCGCCTGGCCAATGCCCTGGCCGACGAGTTCGGTCCACACGGTGTTTGCACCTTGGCTGTGACCTGCGACATCGCCAGCGAAGAGCAGACCCTGGCCGCTGCCCAAAAAGTGCAGGCCGAAATGGGCGATGTGGCCGCCCTGATCAACAACGCCGGCCTGCTGCGCCCGGGCGCGCTGGACAGCGTGAGCCTGGCCGACTGGAACACCGTGTTGGGCGTCAACCTCACCGGCTACCTGTTGTGCGCACGCGCCTTTCAGCCGCAGCTGGCGCGCACGCGCGGCGCCCTGGTGCACGTGGCGTCCATCTCGGCCAATTTCCCGCAAACGGGCAGCGGCGCCTACAGCGCAGGCAAGGCCGGCGTGTTGCTGCTCTCGCGCCAGATGGCGGCCGAGTGGGGGCCGCTGGGCATCCGCAGCAACGCCATCTGCCCCGGGATGATCCGCACCGCGCTGTCGGCGAAGTTCTACGAAGAGCCTGGGTTTGAAGCCAGGCGCGCGCAGGTCACGGCCAGCCGCCGCATCGGCGAGCCGCAGGACATCGCTGACGTGGCGGTGTTCCTGGCCAGCCCGCGATCGGCCTACATGAACGGCGCCGAGCTCGCTGTCGACGGCGGCATGTCGTCCATGTTGATGGACATGGTGCCGCGCCCGGGCTTCAACAAGACCGCATAAGGAGACAGCCATGAACCAGAAAACCGAGTACGACCTCATCGTGGTGGGCTCCGGCGCCGCCGGCCTGGCCACCGCCATCACCGCCAAGAAGCGCGGGCTTGATGTCGTGGTCATCGAGAAGGAGCCCGTCTTTGGCGGCACCACCGCGCTTTCGGGCGGCGTGCTCTGGATCCCGCTCGGGCCCCACGGCCGGCAGCAGAACCCGGCCGACACGCGCGAAGCGGTGCGCCGCTACATGATGGAAGAGACCGGCGCTTTTTATGACGAAGCCGCAGTGAACGCCTTCATCGAGAACGGCCCGAAGATGGTCGAATTCTTCGAGCGCGAGACAGCCATGCAGTTCGTGCCCACGCACTACCCGGACTACCACCCCGACGTGCCCGGCGGCGTGGACATCGGTCGCGCCATCCTGGCCAAACCGTTCGACATCCGTGAACTCGGCGCCGACATGGCGCGCCTGAAGCCGCCGCTCAAGACCATCACCTTCATCGGCATGATGTTCAACTCGTCGAACGCCGATCTGAAGCACTTCTTCCAGGCCACCAAGTCGCTCACGTCCTTCATCTACGTGGCCAAACGCCTGGCCACGCACCTCAAGGAACTGGCGCTCTACCGCCGTGGTATCCACGTCACCAGCGGCAACGCGCTGGCGGCGCGGCTGGCGAAGTCGGCCCTTCAGCTCAATATCCCTATCCTCACCAGCACACCGGCGCAAGGCATTCAGATGGACGGCGAACGCGCCGTGGGCGTGCGCACGGCGCAGGGTGTGCTGCGCGCGCGCCACGGCGTGGTGCTGGCCTGCGGCGGTTTCCCGCACGACCTCAAACGCATCGCGCAGGCCTACCCGCATGTGAAGCGAGGCCACCAGCACCTCTCGCCCACGCCCGTCAGCAACACCGGGGACGGCGTGAACATGGCCGAAGCCCTTGGCGGTGCGGTGGACATCCGCTTCAAGGACGCAGCGGCCTGGATGCCGGTGTCCAAAGTGGACTACGGCAAAGGCGAGATCGGCGTTTTCCCGCACCTGCTGGACCGCTACAAGCCCGGCATCATCGGCGTACTGGCCAACGGCCGGCGCTTTACCAACGAGTCCAACTCGTACCACGATGTCGGCGCGGCGATGATGCGCGCCTGCGAGGGCCAGAAGGAGACGGCGATGTGGCTGGTCTGTGACAAGACCACGCTGGCCAAGTACGGCATCGGTTTCGTCAAGCCGGCGCCCATGCCGACGGCCAAGTTCCTGCGCAATGGTTACCTGATCAAGGGCCACACGCTCGCCGAACTGGCGAAGAACTGCGGCATCGATTCGGCAGGTCTGGAGCAGACCGTGCGCGAGTACAACGTCGGTGCTGTGAGAGGTGAAGACCCGGCCTTCGGTCGCGGCCGCACCAGCTTCAACCGTTACCTGGCCGACCCCGCGAACCAGCCCAACCCCTGCGTGGCACCGGTGCAGACCGGGCCGTTCTACGCCGTCAAACTCATCATGGGCGACCTGGGCACCTTCGACGGCATCCGCACCAGTGTGGTCGGCGAGGTGCTCAAACGCGATGGCTCGACGATCTCCGGCCTCTACGCCGTGGGCAACGACCGCGCCAGCATCATGGGCGGCAACTACCCCGGCGCTGGCATCACGCACGGGCCGAACATGACCTTCGGCTACGTCACAGCAAACCACATCGCCGACACCGCGGGAGCCCGCGCATGAACACCCTGGAAAACACTTGGCCGATCAGCAGCGCGGTGACGCTGGGCAAACCGCTGGTGGACCACCGCATCTACACCATCACCCTGCGCAAGATGCCGGAGTTCCTGGAAGTCTTCAACCGACTGGCCATGCCCATCCTGATGCAGACCCTGGGCCACCCGGTGGGCTTCTGGACCAGCCTGGTAGGCCCGCAGAACCAGTTCGTGCACCTGTGGGCCTACGACAGCCTGGCCGACTACGAGCAGCGTTGCCGGGCTCGCGACACCCACCCGGACTTCCCGGCCTACCTGCAGGCCTCGGCCCACCTGATCACGGCGCAGGAAACGCGCCTGATCCGGGCCGTGGCCATGCCAGGCTGGACCGGCTGGACCGGCTGGACCGGCTGAGGACTGTCCTCAGTCCTTCGCACCCAGGGCCAGCGCACGCTCGCGGCTGGCCTGCAGGGCCATCGGGTCGTCGGCCTGCCGGGTGGGCCAGCCTTGCAGGTGCTGTTCGGTCAGCTGGGTCAGCGCGCGGATCCAGTCCGGGCTGTCGTTGAGGCACTCGATGTACTCGAAGCGCTCGCCGCCCGCGTGCTTGAAGGCTTCCTGCGCCTCCATGCGGATTTCTTCCAGCGTTTCCAGGCAGTCGCTGGTGAAGCCAGGGCAGACCAGGTCCACGCTCTTGAGTCCCTTTTGCGCCATGGCGATCAGGGTCGGCTCGGTGTAGGGCTCCAGCCACTTGGCCTTGCCAAAGCGAGACTGGAAGGTGACGGTGTAAGCGTCTTTGGCCAGGCCGAGCTTTTCCGCCAGCAGACGCGCGGTCTTGTGGCATTCGCAGTGGTACGGGTCGCCCAGCATCAGGGTGCGTTCGGGCACGCCGTGGAAGCTCATCACCAGGTGTTCGCCGCGTTCGTGGTGCAGCCAGTGGTGGCGCACGCGCTGTGCCAGTGCGGCTATGTAGCCGGGGTCGTCGTGGTAGCGGTTGACGAAGCGCAGTTCGGGCAGGCGACGCGTCTTCAGGCCCCAGTGGGCCACCGCGTCGAACACGCTGGCCGTGGTGGTGCCGCTGTATTGCGGGTAGGCCGAAACGATGAGCACGCGGGTGGTGCCCTGGGCCTGCAGCTCGTCCAGCACCGAGGGGATGGACGGGTTGCCGTAGCGCATGGCGTGGCGCACCGTGACCTGGTGGCCGCGTTCGCCCAGGTAACCCTGCAGCAGCTTGGCCTGTTTGTCGGTCCAGACCTTCAGCGGCGAGCCTTCGGGCGTCCACACCGTGGCGTACTTGGCGGCCGACTGGGCCGGCCGCACGCGCAGGATGATGCCGTGCAGGATCAGCATCCACAGGGCCTTGGGGATTTCAACCACGCGGTGGTCGCTCAGGAATTCGGCCAGGTAGCGGCGCAGCGCGGGGGCGGTGGGGGCGTCGGGCGTGCCCAGGTTGCACAGCACAACGGCCGTGCGCGGCGCCTGGCCATGGGAGAAAGCGGGTTCTTTGGAGAAGGTCATGCGCTATTCTCCCGCAGCCATGAATGCCCCTGCCCAAGCCGCTCTCGACCCCGCGCGTGTTAAAGCCCTGACGCTGGACCTGGACGACACCCTGTGGCCGATCTGGCCCACCATTGCCCGCGCCGAGCAGGTGCTGGCCGACTGGCTGGCACAGCATGTGCCGGCCACTGCGGCGCGGGGGGCTGACCGCCAGATGCTGCGCGCGGTGCGCGAGCGGGTGGGGCGCGAGCGGCCCGACCTGGCGCACGACCTGAGCGCGCTGCGGCGCGAATCGATCCGCGGCCTGCTGCTGCAGGCTGGTGACGACCCGGCGCTGGCCGAGCCCGCCTTCGAGGTGTTTTTTGCCGAACGCCAGCGCGTGGAACTGTTCGAGGATGCCTTGCCCGCGCTGGAGCGCCTGGCCGCCCGCTACCCGCTGGTGGCCCTGTCCAATGGCAATGCCGACGTGCACCGCGTGGGCATCGGCGCGCATTTCGTGGCCTCGGTCAGCGCGCGGGAGTTCGGTGTGGGCAAGCCGGATCCGCGCATCTTCCACGCGGCGGCTGCCGCGGCCGGGGTGGCGCCGCGCGAGGTGCTGCACATCGGCGATGACGCCCACCTGGACGGTGTGGGCGCGCTGAACGCGGGCATGCAGCTGGCCTGGATCAACCGCAGTGGCCACACCTGGGACCATGCGCCACTGCAGCCCCACGTCACCCTGACCGACCTGCGCGTGCTGTGCGACGCGCTGGGCCTCTGACGACACATTCACACCGGAGACATTCTTGAGCCTGACCATCCACGGCATCGCCGCCTCGCGCGCCATCCGGCCCTTGTGGGCCGCCACCGAACTCGGCCTGGCATTCCGGCACGTACCCACGCCTTACCAGGGCGGGGCCACGCGGTCGCCCGAGTTTCTGGCGCTCAACCCCAACGGGCACATCCCGGTGGTGGTCGACGCGCGACCCGACGGTGAGGTGGTGGTGTGGGAAAGCATGGCCTGCACCCTGTACATCGCACGCCACCACGGCGCGGCCGATGGTGTCGGCATCGCGCCGGCCACACCGGCAGAAGACGCCGACGCCCTGCGCTGGAGCTTCTGGGCCGTGACCGAGTGCGAGGCCGACGCCCTCGCGGTGCTGATGCACCGCCTGGCCATGCCGGCCGAACGCCGCAAGCCCGGGCTGGCCGAAGCGGCCGAGAAGCGCCTGGCCGTGCCGCTGCGGGTGATCGAGCGGCACCTGGCGACGCAGCAGGCGCACGGTTGCTCATACCTGGCCGCCGACCGGTTCACGGTGGCCGATCTGTGCGTGGCCGCGGTGCTGAACTGGGCGCGCCCGGCGCAGGAACTGATGCGCGACCACCCGCTGACGCACGCCTGGATCAACCGCTGCATGGCGCGCCCGGCGCAACTGGCGGCCAAGACGCGGGGTCTCAAGGCGGGCTGAGGGGTTCCAGTGCGGCGCGGGCCGCTGCGATGCCGCTGCGCACGGAGCCTTCGAGCGTGGCGGGGTAGGGCCCTTCGACATAGTCGCCCGCCGCCCACAGGCCGGGCGCGACCGCGGCCGCAGGTCGCTGCAGGCCCGGGAGGCAGGCGAACGTCGCGCGCTTCTCCACCACGGTCTGCAGCGGCCGCAGGCGGTGCAAGCCGAGCTGGGCGGCCGCCTGGTTCAGCACCGCAGCCTGGACCGTTTCCCGCTCGCCTTCGCTGGCGCTGACCACAAACGCCATGACGCCCTGGGCGGCCGGGTCGTCGGCTTGCAGCTGCCCGCGGTCGAAGGCGAACTGGGCCGGCGCTTCGGCGCTGCAGTGCAGTGCCAGCATGGGGGCGGACAGGCTTTGACCGGGCGCCAGCGCGTACACCGTGGTGATGGCGGTGTAGGGCAGGGCCGCGGCGACTTGCGACCACCGACTCAGGGCACCTGCCGTTTCGTCATCGTGCACTTCGCGCGCCAGCGCGGCGGCCTGACTCATCGCCTGGGCGGCCGGGCCGGCGGCGGTGGCCCAGACCAGATGGTCGAAAGGTGCCTCGAACACCTGCCCCTCCTGCACGCCCAGAACCTGCCAGCCGCCGGGACGGCACTGCAGCGCACTCACCCGGGCCCCCAGGCGGATGCGGCTGTTGCCCGCGTGGTGGGTGCGCAGCCAGCGCGCGGCCGCCACGGGCATCAGCGATGACAGATCGGTACGTGGCAACAGCAAGTGGGCCGGGCCCATGCCCGGGTGTCCTTCGCCGAACAGGGCGTCGCGCATCACGTTCAGGAACACCTGCGCGCTGGCCTGGTCGGCCGGCGTGTTCAGGGCCGACACGCACAACGGCTCGATCAGCTCCTGGAACACACGTTCGGGGAGGCGTCGGCACAGTTCGGCCACCGTCTGGCCAGGACCGGCTGAAAAGCCGTCCATCCGCCAGCCCAGGGCGGCACGCAGCAAGCCCAGCCGGTCGCTCCAGCGCCAGCCACGCGCGGTGGCGATGGCCGCCATGGCGTCCAGTGGCGGTGACCACTGGGCGGCCCAGGCGGGGGTGACCAGGCCACTGCCGTCGGGGTGCGGCAGGCCCAGGGGCAGACGCAGCAGCGCCTGGGCCGGGTCCACGCCCACGGTCTGCATGAGCGCCAGGGTCTGGCGGTACGCGCCGATCAGGATGTGCTGGCCGTTGTCCAGCGTGACGGTGTGCCCGTCGGGCAAGGGCACGGTCAGGGCGCGCGCGCGCCCGCCCAGCACGCGGCCGGCTTCGAACACGGTGACGTCGGCCCCCGCGTCGGCGGCGGTCACGGCCGCTGCCATGCCGGCCCAGCCGGCGCCCACGATGGCGACCCGCGTGTTCACAGGCGCCCCAGGGCTTGCACTTTCCAGGCCAGCCAGAACTTGCGCAGCGGTGTCAGGCTCACCCGCTGGCGAAGCACCAGCAGCGGCTCGGCCTGGATTTCCTGCAGCAAGTTGCGGTAGATGCTGGCCATCATCAGCCCGGGTTTCTGGGCCCGCCGGTCGGCGGCGGGCAGCAAGGCAAAGGCTTGTTCGTACACGCCCAGCGCGCGCGTGCACTGGAACTGCATCAGTGCGCTGAAGCGGCGCTCGAAGTCGGACCGGTCGGTGCCGGCGGTGGCGCCGCGCCTGAGCAGTTCGTGTGCCTTGACATCGAACTGCTGCAGTTCGTTGACGGGCAGGTAGATGCGTCCGCGGGCCGCGTCTTCGCCCACGTCGCGCACGATGTTGGTCAGCTGGAAGGCCAGGCCCAGACGGTGGGCGTAGGCGGTGGTCCGGGCATCGGTCTGGCCGAAGATGCGCGCCGCCACCTCGCCCACCACGCCGGCCACCAGATGGCAGTACCGCTGCAGGTTGGCGAAGTCCAGGTAGCGGTTCTGGTCCAGGTCCATCTGGCAGCCGTCGATGACGGACAGGAGGTGTGTCGCCTCGATGCCGAAGGCGGCGGCGTGCGGCATCAGCGCCTGCAGCACCGGGTGGTTGCACGTGCCCGCGTAGGCCTGCGCCACCTCACCGCGCCACCAGGCGAGCTTGGCCTGCGCCACCCCGGGATCGCTGGTTTCGTCGACCACATCGTCCACTTCGCGGCAGAACGCGTAGAACGCGGTGATCGCCGCGCGGCGTTCGGGCGGCAGGAAGAGGAAGGCGTAATAGAAGCTGCTGCCCGAGGCGGCGGCTTTCTGCTGGACGTAGTCTTGGGGCGTCATGGCTGAGGATCAGGAGCCCGAGTGTATACAGGGGCCGCAGGCTGCCCCGGCGTGATCGCCCCGGTATCGCGTGACCTGTGCCGGCCTGCGCCAACGACCGCCCAGGTGGGCGCAGCGGGCTCAGCCCTGATCGTTCGGCTCGGTTTCCCGCGTCGTCGGGGTCAGCTCGCCGCGCCAGCGGTCGACCCGGCGCAGCAGACCCTCTTCTTCCAGCTGACGCAGCATGCGGGCCACCGATTCGCGCGAGCTGGACAGCAGCGAGGCCAGCGCCACCTGGCTGGGCAGGTGCACCGTGCGCGTGCCCTGTTCCTGCGCGAGCAGGTTCAGCGCGGCCAGCAACTGGCGCTGGAGACCGCGCAGCCGCATGACCTGGCTCCAGTCCGCCAGCCGGGCGAAGGACTGCTGCAGCTGGTGGTGCAGCGCGTCCAGCACCACCGGGTCCCGGTGCGCCGAGTGGCGCAGGGCGGTCACCGGCAGGTCGCAGACCCGTCCCGTCGACAGCGCCAGGGCGCCGACCTGCGTCGGCTTGTCCAGCGAGCCCCAGGTCCCCAGCAGGTGCCCGCGTCCGACCATCGCCACCGGACGGTGCTTGCCGTCCTCGCCACCGCGGGTGAGCATCACCGTGCCGAGCTTGATGGAACGAACGACGGCCGGTGCCACGCCTTCGGTTTGCAGCGCTTCCCCTTTGCGGAAACCCACCTCGCGGATCGTCGGGTCCAGCCGCTCCTGGTGGGGACGGGGCAAGCGGCCGATCAGGCAGCTGGGGCGCGCGGCGCAGCACTGGCAGCGCGGGATGGTATCGGGCAGGACGGCCGGGGTGACGGGCATGAAAAGGGGCGGACGGGAATGGGAACGTGGCGATCCGGTCGGAACCTGCCGGGGTGGTGCGGCCGGTTCGGCACTCTGAGGGGTGCCCATGCGACGAAAGTGCTCAATCCATCGGCACCGAATGCCGCGGCTGTAGCACCGAGGCCGGTGGGTTTGTGCGCTTTCTCACGCCAATGCGCGCGGCGATCCTGCATCCCCGTGGCCACCTGGCGGGCCATGCTATTGCCAGAGATGTCACATTCGGTGCTGAAAAGTACCAGGCCGCGCCGTTTGTGGGGGGTGTTTACCAAGGTATGTGGTCTTTAGCACGTTAGTGTTGCGAGATTGCCGACTTTGCCCCGCAGGCGCGCGAGCCTTCGCACTATTGAATGCCATCTTCCCGCGATTTCCCCCACCCGCAGGCTTTGCTGGCCTCCAACCCCATGTCGCCTGAGGCCGGGGCATCGCCGGGCAGCCCGGCGACCGACCGGACGGCAGCGGCCCAGCTGGCTTCGGCCGAGCAGACCCTGCGCGACATTTCCCACGCGTTCGCCCACGACCTGCGCACTTCGCTGCGCCACGTGAGCAGCTACGCCCAGATGCTGAGCGATCCGGCCTACGCCGGCCAGCCCGAACAGGCGGCGCGGCTGGCGCACAAAGTGCTCGAGGCGAGCCGGCGCCTGCAGCACCTGATGGCCTCGGTGTCCGCCCTGGCGCGCCTGCAACCGCACGACCTGCAGCTCGAGACCGTGGACACCACGGAACTGGTGCGTTCGCTGATCCGGGAGATGGACGCGGGCTCCCACGGCACCCGCGTGGCCTGCGTGGTGGCGCCCGATCTGCCGCCGGCCCGCGCCGACGCGGCCTTGCTGCGCCGCGTCTGGCAGGAGTTGCTGGACAACGCCTGGCGCCACGCGCGCGAGCACGCGCAGCCGCGCATCGACATCCGGCACGAGGCGGTGCCGGGCGGTCACGCTTACCTGGTGTGCGACAACGGCCAGGGCTTCGAGCCCGCCAAGGCGGCCGAGCTGTTCGGCCTCTTTCGACGCTCCGTCGCGGAACCGGCGCACGGTCTGGGTGTGGGGCTGACCATGGTGCGTCGCATCGTCGAATGCCACGGCGGCCGGGTCTGGGCCAGCGTCCCGCCGGGGCAGGGCGCCTGTTTCGGCTTCAGCCTGCCGGCCAGCGGCTGAACCTCAACGCACCAGCGCACGCCACAGCAGCAGGGGCAGGTCGGCCTTGCCCACGGTGGGGCGTTGCAGCCAGCTGCGGTACCCGATCGCCGCGGTTTTCTCCAGGATGCGCAAGCCGCCCTGAACCACCAGGCGCAGTTCCCAGCCCGCGCGCCCCGGAATCCGCCGGGCCAGCGGCGCGCCGGTCAGCATCAGGGCCTGCGCCTGCCCGCACAGATCCGCCAGCAAGGCCTGGCAACGTGCTTCGATGGCGGGCTCCCCGGGGCCGGCGAAGTGGACCAGTTCCAGCCCGTGGCGCGCCAGCGCATCGGCCGGGAGGTAGTGGCGCCCGCGCGCATGGTCCACCGACACGTCCTGCCAGAAATTGATCAGTTGCAGCGCGCTGCACACGGCGTCGCTCTGGGCCAGTGAGGTGCCGTCCGAGATGCCGTACAGGTGCAGCAGCAGGCGCCCCACCGGATTGGCCGACAGCTGGCAGTAGGCCAGCAGCTCGGTGGTGTCGGCGTAGAGGTATTCCGCTGCGGTGTGGCGCACGTCCTGTTCAAACGCGCTGATCAGGTCGTGCAGCAGCGGGCCGGGCAGGGCGTGCCGCTGAACCGCCTGCACCAGCGGGCCAAACACCTGGGGCCAGTCCGAAGCGTCGGGCCGACCCGACATGCAGCGCTCCAGGGCGAGGCGGTAAGCCCCCAGTTGCGCCAGGCGTTCGCCGGCGCTGCGGTCGCCTTCGTCGGCCAGGTCATCGGCCGTGCGCGCGAAGTGGTAGAGCGCGACCACCGCCGGGCGCAGTGCGGGCGGGCAGAGCCATGAAGCCACCGGAAAGTTCTCGTAGTGGCCCACGCTGGCCGACAGCGGTGCCGTGGAAGCGGTGGCGGAGGGCGGAAACTGTTGGCCGGAGGACGTCATGAAGAGGTCATGGGGTTTGCAGGGCTCGTCAGTGGCCCGGCCGGGGTATGCCGGGCGCGCGGCACCGTGTTGCGTGTTCGTTCCTGCGCAAGGCGTGAAGGTGCACTACAATTTTGTTTACTAACCGGTCAGTCATTAACATTCGAGAGGCAATGCGGGTGGTTTTGACCACGTCCGTTTTTCAGACCGGTTGCCTATTGTGGGTCCATCCCGTCCTTCGTCCTGCGCGGCCACTTGCTTGTCCCGACCATGAAACATCCTTCGCTTGTGCTGGTTTCGACCCTGTCGCTGCTGCTGGCGGCCTGTTCCCGACCGGAGCCGCCGCAGGAACCCGTTCGTGCGGTCAAGCTCATCACGGTGTCTGCGGGAGAGGTCAACGCCGCGCAGGAATACGCCGGCGAAGTGAAGGCCCGGGTGGAATCGCGCCTGGGTTTTCGCGTCGGTGGCAAGCTGGTGCAACGCCCGGCTGAAGTGGGTCAGCGGGTGCGGGCGGGGCAGTTGCTCGCCCAGCTGGACGCCAGCGATCTGGGCCTGGCCAGCCAGGCCGCCCAGGCGCAGGTGAGCGTGGTCCTGACGCAGCGCGACCTGGCGGCGGCCGACCTCCGCCGCTTTGCCGAGCTCAAGGCCCAGGGGTTCATCAGCGGCGCCGAACTGGAGCGCCGGCAGGCGGCGCTGGACGCGGCCGAAGCCAGCCTGCGCCAGGCGCGCGCCCAGGGTGCGGTGCAAGGCAACCAGGCTGGCTACGCGCGCCTGCTGTCGGATGCGGCCGGTGTGGTTGTGGCGGTGGACGCCGAGGTGGGGCAGGTGGTGGCCGCGGGAACGACGGTGGTGCGACTGGCCCGCGACGGCGCGCGCGATGTGGTGTTTGCGCTGCCCGAAGACCGTTTGGCTGCGGTGAAGCCGGGCCAGACGGCCCAGGTGCGGCTGTGGTCGGCGGCCCAGGGCGGGCCGAAGGCCGATCCGCTGACCGGCACGGTGCGCGAAGTGGCGGCCAGTGCCGACCCGGTGACACGCACCTACCAGGTCAAGCTGGCCCTGCCGGTGAACGCCGCCATTCCGCTGGGAGCCACCGCTTACGTCACCCTGCCCGGCAGCGCCGACGGTGCCGCGACCATCCGGCTGCCCACCAGCGCCCTGATGCGCGCCAGTGGCGCGGGCGGTGGCACGTCGGTCTGGGTGTTCGACCCCGCCTCCAGCACGGTCCAGGCCCGGCCGGTTCAGCTGGCCGGTGCCGACGGCAACCAGATGCTGGTGGCCGCGGGCCTGCGGGCCGGTGAAGAGGTGGTGGCCGCCGGTGTGCACGTGCTGTCGGCGGGGCAGAAGGTGACCCGGTTTGCCGCATCGGCACCGGCCGCGAACTGAGGTCCGGCATGTAGAACCACCTTTCCCACGCCCACCCGGGCGAACCCTCGTCCTGGATCGCACGGCTGAACCTGTCGCAGTGGGCGCTGGACCACCAGGCGTTCACGCGCTACCTCATGATCGTGCTGATGCTGCTGGGCGTGACCGCCTATTTCCAGCTGGGCCAGGACGAGGACCCGCCCTTCACCTTCCGTGCCATGGTGGTGCGGGCCTACTGGCCCGGTGCCACGGCGCAGCAGATGTCGGAACAGGTGGCCGACCGGCTGGAGAAGACGCTGCAGGAGGTGCCCTATGCGGACAAGATCCGCAGCTACTCCAAACCGGGTGAGACCCTGATCATCTTCCAGATCAAGGACTCTTCCGCTGCGGCCGAAGTGCCGCAGGTCTGGTACACGGTGCGCAAGAAGATCGGCGACATGCGCGCCACGCTGCCCCAGGGTGTGGTGGGGCCGTTCTACAACGACGAGTTCGGCGACGTGTTCGGCGTCATCTATGCGTTGCAGGGCGAGGGCTTCACCCCGGCCGAGAAGAAGGCCGCAGCCGACGACGTTCGCCAGCGCCTGCTGCGGGTCAAGGACGTCAACAAGGTCGAACTCTTCGGCGCGCAGGACGAAAAGCTCTACGTCGAGATGTCGCACCGGCGGCTGGCCACCCTGGGCCTGGACATGACCCAGGTGCTGGCCGCCCTGGGCCAGCAGAACGCGCTGGAATCGGCCGGCGCCGTGCAGACCCCCCAGGATGTGGTGCAGGTGCGGGTGGGTGGCGCGTTCAATTCGGTCGAGCAGCTGCGCGCCATGCCGATCCGAGCCGCCAACGGCACGCAGATCCGGCTGGGTGACATCGCACAGATCGGACTGGGCTACGTCGATCCGGCGCAGACCCTGGTGCGTCACAACGGCCGGGACAGCATCGCCCTGGGCATTTCCATGGCCAAAGGGGGCGACATCATCGCCCTGGGCCGGTCGCTGGAGACCGCCGTGACCGACATCGAGGCCACCCTGCCCGCAGGCATGCAGCTGGTGCAGGTGCAGGACCAGCCGGCCGCCGTGAGCCGTTCGGTCAACGAGTTCATCAAGGTGCTGATCGAGGCCGTGGTCATCGTGCTGGCGGTGAGCTTTCTGGCACTGGGCCTGCACCGGCGCGAAGGGGGTACCGGCCTGCGCCGTTACTTCCTGGACATCCGTCCGGGTCTGGTGGTGCTCATCACCATCCCGCTGGTGCTGGCCATCACCTTCCTGGTCATGCGCTACTGGGGCATCGGCCTGCACAAGATCTCGCTCGGCTCGCTCATCATCGCGCTGGGCCTGCTGGTGGACGACGCCATCATCGCGGTGGAGATGATGGTGCGCAAACTCGAAGAGGGCTACACCATGATGAAGGCCGCCACCTTCACCTGGGAGGCCACCGCCATGCCGATGCTGACCGGCACGCTGATCACGGCGGCCGGTTTCCTGCCCATCGGCATGGCCCGATCCGCCGTGGGTGAATACACCTTCGCCATCTTCGCCGTGACGGCGGCGGCGCTGCTCATCTCCTGGGTGGTGGCGGTCCTGTTCGTGCCCTACCTGGGCGTCAAGCTGCTCAAGGTCAAGCCCCACGTGGGCCCGGTGCACGAGGTGTTCGACGGACCCTTCTACGTCCGTTTTCGCGCCCTGGTGGACTGGTGCGTGGAGCATCGCTGGATCACGATCAGCCTGACGATCGCCACCTTTGTCCTGGGCATGCTCGGCATGGGCAAGGTGCAGCAGCAGTTCTTTCCGGACTCGAACCGGCCCGAAATCCTGGTCGACCTGTGGTTGCCAGAGGGCGCCAGCATGGCAGCGAACGACGAAGTGACCCGCCGCGTGGAGCGGCGGTTGGCGCAAGAAGTCGGCGTGACCAGCGTGACCGCCTGGGTCGGCTCGGGTGTGCCGCGCTTCTATCTGCCCATCGACCAGATCTTCCCGCAGAGCAACGTCTCGCAGCTGATCCTGCTGCCGCAGGACCTGAAGACGCGCGAGGTGCTGCGCAAGCAGCTGCCGACCCTGCTGGCGACGGAGTTCCCCGAGGTGCGCGGTCGCGTCAAGCTGCTGGCCAACGGTCCGCCGGTGCCCTATCCGGTGCAGTTCCGCGTGGTCGGCCCCGATCCGGTGGTGCTGCGCGACCTGGCCGATGAAGTCAAGGAAACCCTGCGCAGCAGCCCCAACACGCGTGGCGTGAACGACAACTGGAACGAGTCCGTCAAGGCGCTGCGCCTGGAGGTGGACCAGGCCAAGGCGCGTGCACTGGGCGTCTCCAGCCAGTCGATCGCCCAGGCAGCGCGCACCCTGTTGACCGGCTCCACCATCGGCCAGTACCGCGACGGTGACAAGCTGATCGACATCGTGCTGCGCCAGCCGCTGTCCGAACGCGACGCGCTGACCAGCCTGAGCCACGCCAACCTGCCCACGGCCAGCGGCCGGAGCATTCCGCTGCTGCAGATCGCACGGCCGGTGTTCGCCTGGGAGCCCGGCGTGATGTGGCGGGAGAACCGCGAATACGCCGTGACCGTGCAGGGCGACGTGGTCGAAGGCCTGCAGGGGGCGACCGTCACCGCCGAGCTGCTGCCCGCGCTGCGCGCGGCCGAAGCCCGCTGGCGCAGCCAGGGCCTGGGCGGCTACCGGGTGGACGTGGCGGGCGCGGTGGAGGAGAGCAGCAAGGGTTCATCGTCCATCGCCGCCGGCTTGCCGGTGATGCTCTTCATTGTGTTCACCTTGCTGATGGTGCAATTGCAGAGCTTCAGCCGTTCGCTGCTGGTGTTTCTCACCGGGCCGCTGGGCATGGCCGGCGTGGCCGCGGCGCTGCTGCTGCTCAACCGCCCGTTCGGCTTCGTGGCACTCCTGGGCGTGATCGCCCTCTTGGGCATGATCCAGCGCAACTCGGTGATCCTGATCGACCAGATCGAGCAGGACCGGGCGCGCGGCGTACCCGCCTGGGACGCCGTGGTCGAGGCGTCGGTGCGCCGCATGCGGCCGATCGTGCTGACGGCCGCAGCGGCGGTGCTGGCCATGATCCCGCTCTCGCGCAGCGTCTTCTGGGGTCCGATGGCGGTGGCCATCATGGGGGGCCTGATCGTGGCCACGGTGCTGACGCTGCTGGCCCTGCCCGCGATGTACGCGGCCTGGTTCCGGATCCGGCGGCCTGCCTGACCCGGATACAATAGAAGGTTGCCGTCAGCGGTGCCCATAGGCACGCGTGTCCGGCGCGCGGGTGGCGAAATTGGTAGACGCACCAGGTTTAGGTCCTGACGCCAGCAATGGTGTGGGGGTTCGAGTCCCCCCCCGCGCACCACCGAACGGACAAACACACCCTTACCGGTCGGCCAGAGTGGCTGGTTGACCGTCTTCCATCTGGAGAAAGCCATGACCGTGACTGTTGAAACCCTGGAAAAGCTCGAGCGCAAGATCACGCTGACGCTGCCGGCCGATGTGATCCAGAACGAGGTGACCAAGCGCCTGAAGGAAGTGGCCCGCAAGGTCAAGATGGACGGTTTCCGTCCCGGCAAGGTGCCGATGAGCGTGGTGGCCCAGCAGTACGGCTATTCCGTCCACTACGAGGTGATGAACGACAAGATCGGTGAGGCTTTTGCCAGTGCGGCCAACGAAGCGAAGCTGCGCGTGGCCGGTCAGCCCAAGATCACCGAGAAGGAAAACTCGCCCGAAGGCCAGCTGGCCTTCGACGCCGTCTTCGAGGTCTACCCGGACGTCAAGATCGGCGACCTGTCGGCGACCGAAATCGAGAAGGTGTCGGCCGACGTGAGCGAAGCCGCCATCGATCGCACGCTGGACATCCTGCGCAAGCAGCGCCGTACGTTTGCCCAGCGCGCCGCCGACCAGGCTGCCGTGGATGGTGATCGCGTGACCATCGACTTCGCCGGCAAGATCGACGGCGAGGCTTTCGAGGGCGGCAAGGCCGAAGGCTTCCAGTTCATCGTCGGCGACGGCCAGATGCTCAAGGAGTTCGAGGACGCCGTGCGCGGCATGAAGTCGGGCGAATCCAAGACCTTCCCGCTCGCGTTCCCGGCCGACTACCACGGCAAGGACGTGGCCGGCAAGACGGCCGACTTCCTGGTGACGGTCAACAAGATCGAAGCCGCCCACCTGCCGGAAGTGGACGAAGCCCTGGCCAAGTCGCTCGGTATTGCCGATGGCACCGTGGAAGCCCTGCGCGCCGACATCAAGAAGAACCTGGCGCGCGAAGTCAGGCAACGCGTGCTGGCCCGAAACAAGCAGGCCGCGATGGACGCGCTGGCCGCCGCCGCCGAGCTGGATCTGCCCAAGTCCATCGTGCAGGCCGAGCTGGACCGTCTGGTGGAAGGCGCCCGCGCCGACCTCAAGCAGCGAGGGGTCAAGGACGCCGACAAGGCCCCGATTCCGGAAGACCTGTTCCGCCCGCAGGCCGAGCGCCGCGTGCGCCTGGGTCTGGTGGTGGCCGAGCTGGTGCGTTCCAGCGAGCTGCAGGCCAAGCCCGAGCAGATCAAGGCCCACCTCGAAGAGCTGGCCGCCTCCTACGAGAAACCGGCCGATGTGGTGCGCTGGTACCAGAGCGACAACCGCCGCATGGCCGAAGTCGAAGCCATCGTGATCGAGAACAACGTGACCGACTTCGTCCTGTCCAAGGCCAAGGTGACCGAAAAGTCGGTGTCGTTCGACGAACTGATGGGTCAGGCCTGATCCCGATCAGGTCGTTTGCCGACGGGAAAAAGGGCGGGGCATCCCGCCCTTTTTCGTTCTGCCGTCTTGCAATCGGGGTCCGGCACGCCATTTGCAGCTTTGCCGGAAGTCCGACACGCGATGGCGGCCTTGTCGGGTTGGTTACAGTAGCGACACGTTGCAAACGCATTACACGGAGAAACGCATGAGCGCAATGGACATTCAGGGGCTGGGCATGGTGCCCATGGTGATCGAACAGTCGGGCCGCGGCGAACGCGCCTACGACATCTATTCGCGCCTGCTCAAGGAGCGCGTGATCTTCCTGGTGGGCCCGGTCAACGACCAGTCGGCCAACCTGGTGGTGGCCCAGTTGCTGTTCCTGGAAAGCGAAAACCCCGACAAGGACATCTCGTTCTACATCAATTCGCCCGGTGGTTCTGTCAGTGCTGGCATGGCGATTTTCGACACGATGAACTTCATCAAGCCGGACGTCTCGACCCTGTGCACCGGCATGGCCGCCAGCATGGGTGCCTTCCTGCTGGCCGCTGGTGCCAAGGGCAAGCGCTTCGCGCTGCCCAACTCCAAGGTCATGATCCACCAGCCGCTGGGCGGCACCCAGGGCCAGGCGACCGAGATCGAGATCCACGCGCGCGAGATTCTCAAGACCCGCGAGCAGCTCAACAAGATCCTGGCCGAGCGCACGGGTCAGCCGCTGGAGAAGATCGAGCGCGACACCGAGCGCGACTACTACCTGTCGGCCGCCGAATCCGCCGAGTACGGCCTCATCGACAAGGTCATCGACAAGCGCGCCGCCTGACGGTCCATCGGCAAACAGTGCGAAAACACACGTCCAACGGCCGGATTTCAGCCAAAAGTAGCTCTTTTCGGGCATTTGGCCCCGTTGGGCCTTGGACTATCATTCGTGCCGAAGCTTCTATCCCGTCTACCTGATCCTTTTCCATGGCCGACAAAAAAGCCGCTTCCGGCGAAAAAGCGCTCTACTGCTCCTTCTGTGGCAAGAGCCAGCACGAGGTCAAGAAGCTGATCGCCGGTCCTTCGGTGTTCATCTGCGACGAGTGCATCGCGCTGTGCAACGACATCATCCGCGACGAATTGCCCGGTCTTGAGACCGTGAAGGCGCAGGGCGATGACCTGCCCACCCCGGCGCAGCTCAAGGCCAACCTGGACCAGTACGTGATTGGTCAGGATGCCGCCAAGCGGGCGCTGGCGGTGGCGGTCTACAACCACTACAAGCGCCTGCGCCACAAGCAGGCGGCGCGCAAGGATGAGGTGGAACTGGCCAAGAGCAACATCCTGCTGATCGGCCCCACCGGTTCCGGCAAGACCCTGCTGGCGCAGACCATGGCACGCATGCTCAACGTGCCTTTTGTCATGGCCGACGCCACCACCCTGACCGAAGCCGGCTACGTGGGTGAAGACGTCGAGAACATCGTGGCCAAGCTGCTGCAGAGCTGCAACTACGACGTCGAACGTGCGCAGCAGGGCATCGTCTACATCGACGAGATTGACAAGATCACCCGCAAGTCGGACAACCCCTCGATCACGCGCGACGTGTCGGGCGAAGGCGTGCAGCAGGCCCTGCTCAAGCTGGTGGAAGGCACCCTGGCCAGCGTGCCGCCGCAGGGTGGTCGCAAGCACCCCAACCAGGATTTTCTGCAGGTGGACACCACCAACATCCTGTTCATCTGCGGGGGCGCTTTCGCGGGACTGGAAAAAATCATCGAAAACCGCACCGAGGCATCGGGCATGGGTTTCGGGGCGGTGGTGCGCAGCAAGCAGGCGCGCAGCCTGTCGGAGGCGTTCAAGGACATCGAGCCCGAAGACCTGATCAAGTTCGGGCTGATTCCCGAGCTGGTGGGCCGCCTGCCGGTGATCGCCAGCCTGGCGGAACTCAGCGAGGAGGCGCTGGTCGAAATCCTGACGGAGCCCAAGAACGCGGTCGTCAAGCAGTTCGCCCGTCTGCTGTCGATGGAAGGCGCTGAGCTGGAAGTTCGCCCGGCCGCCCTCAAGGCCATCGCCCGCAAGGCGCTGGCGCGCAAGACCGGGGCACGTGGTCTGCGTTCGATACTGGAAAACGCGCTGATCGACACCATGTTCGATCTGCCAGGCATGAGCAACGTGGAAAAGGTGGTGGTGGACGAGTCCACCATCGAAGAGAGCAAGGCCCCTCTGCTGGTGTACCGCGAAGCGGCCAAGCAGGCCTGAGCGGTCGTCTCGTTGCTTCCGGGTGGCGGCCCCGCAGTCGCTTCGGTCACCACCCCGTTCATCTGTTGAGGTTCACACATGTCCGGACAAATCCCTCTGCCCAGCACGCCGGTTGAACTGCCCTTGTTGCCTTTGCGCGATGTGGTGGTCTTTCCGCACATGGTCATCCCCCTGTTTGTGGGCCGCCCCAAGAGCATCAAGGCGCTGGAGTCGGCGATGGAGGTCGAGCGCCGCATCATGCTGGTGGCCCAGAAGGCCGCCGCCAAGGACGAACCGTCCACCGAGGACATGTTCGAGATGGGCTGCGTCGCCACCATCCTGCAGATGCTCAAGCTGCCCGACGGCACGGTGAAGGTGCTGGTCGAGGGGGTGCAGCGCGCCAAGGTGCTGTCCATCCGCGACGACGAGAGTCACTTCGTGGCCCACGTGACGCCCGTGGACCCGGCGCGCGAGCAATCCGAGGCCCATGCGACCGAACTGGAAGCACTGCGCCGTGCGGTGATGCAGCAGTTCGACCAGTACGTCAAGCTCAACAAGAAGATTCCGTCCGAGATCCTCACCTCGATTTCCAGCATCGACGATGCCGGTCGCCTGGCCGACACCATCGCAGCCCACCTGCCGCTCAAGCTGGAATCCAAGCAGGTGGTGCTGGACCTCGACCCCGTCAACAAGCGGCTGGAGAACCTGTTTGAACAACTCGAGCGCGAGGTCGACATCCTGAACGTCGACAAGAAGATCCGCGGCCGCGTCAAGCGCCAGATGGAGAAGAACCAGCGCGACTTCTACCTCAACGAGCAGGTCAAGGCGATCCAGAAGGAGCTTGGCGAAGGCGAAGAGGGTGCCGACATCGAAGAGATCGAGAAGAAGATCAAGGCCACCCGCATGCCGGCCGAAGCCCGCAAGAAGGCCGAGGCCGAGTTCAAGAAGCTCAAGCTGATGTCGCCCATGTCGGCCGAAGCCACCGTGGTGCGCAACTACATCGACGCGCTGGTGGCTCTGCCCTGGAGCAAGAAGACCAAGATCAAGCACGACCTGGCCCACGCCGAGGCGGTGCTCAACGAAGACCACTACGGCCTGGACAAGGTCAAGGACCGCATCCTTGAATACCTTGCGGTGCAGCAGCGCGTCGACAAGGTCAAGGCGCCCATCCTGTGCCTGGTCGGACCTCCGGGTGTGGGCAAGACCTCGCTGGGCCAGTCGGTGGCCAAGGCCACCGGTCGCAAGTACGTGCGCATGGCGCTGGGCGGCATGCGCGACGAGGCCGAGATCCGTGGCCACCGCCGCACCTACATCGGTGCCATGCCCGGTAAAGTGCTGCAAAGCCTGTCCAAGGTGGGCACGCGCAACCCCTTGTTCCTGCTTGACGAGATCGACAAGCTCGGCACCGATTTCCGTGGTGATCCGTCGTCGGCGCTGCTGGAGGTGCTCGACCCCGAGCAGAACCATACCTTCGGCGATCACTATGTCGAGGTGGACTTCGACCTGTCGGACGTGATGTTCGTGGCCACGTCGAACTCGATGAACATCCCGCCGGCCCTGCTGGACCGCATGGAAGTGATCCGCCTGTCGGGCTACACCGAGGACGAAAAGACCAACATCGCGATGCGCTACCTGCTGCCCAAGCAGATCAAGAACAACGGCATCCGCGATGGCGAGATGGCGGTCAGCGAAGAAGCGGTGCGCGACATCGTGCGCTACTACACCCGCGAAGCCGGCGTGCGTTCGCTCGAGCGCGAGTTGTCCAAGATCTGCCGCAAGGTGGTCAAGGGGCTGCTGCTCAAGAAGTACACCCCCACGGTCCAGATCGATGCCGAGAACCTGAGCGACTTCCTGGGTGTGCGCAAGTACACCTACGGTCGCGCCGAACAGCAGAACCAGGTCGGTCAGGTCGTTGGTCTGGCCTGGACCGAAGTGGGTGGCGATCTGCTGACCATCGAGGTCGCGATCATGCCCGGCAAAGGCGCGATCACGCGCACGGGCTCGCTGGGCGATGTGATGAAGGAGTCGGTCGAGGCAGCGCGTACCGTGGTGCGCAGCCGCGCGCGCGTGCTGGGCATCAAGGACGAGCTGTTCGATAAGCGGGACATCCACATCCACGTGCCCGACGGTGCCACGCCCAAGGACGGACCGAGTGCCGGCATCGCCATGACCACCGCCCTGGTGTCCTCGCTGACCGGCATCCCGGTGCGCGCCGACGTCGCCATGACCGGGGAGATCACCCTGCGGGGGGAAGTCACGGCGATCGGCGGACTCAAGGAAAAGATGCTGGCCGCTTTGCGCGGCGGGATCAAGACCGTCATCATCCCGGAAGAGAACGTCAAGGACCTGGCCGACATCCCGGACAACGTCAAGCAAGGTCTGGAGATCGTGCCGGTGAAATGGATCGACAAGGTGCTGTCGGTGGCGCTGGAACGTCAGCCTGTGCCGCTGACCGATGAGGAGGTCGCTGCTCAGCTGGCAGCCGCAGCCGGACGCGCTCCGGCGACGGCGCCGGACGCGGTCAAGCACTAGCAAAAAAAGCGCAGACCTTGAAAAAGACGCGCTTTTTGCGCTAGAATTCTGGTTTTCCGGCGAGCCATACCAAACGCCGGAGCGATGCGGGAATAGCTCAGTTGGTAGAGCGCAACCTTGCCAAGGTTGAGGTCGCGAGTTCGAACCTCGTTTCCCGCTCCAGTTTGTCAAAAAGGGAAGCTGGGCTTCCCTTTTTTGTCGAAAGCGATGGCCCGCGCAGCGGGTTCCCCTTTCGGGCGCGATAGCAAAGCGGTTATGCAACGGATTGCAAATCCGTCTAGCCCGGTTCGACTCCGGGTCGCGCCTCCAGTCATGCTGGTCGGTTTATGCGGGAATAGCTCAGTTGGTAGAGCGCAACCTTGCCAAGGTTGAGGTCGCGAGTTCGAACCTCGTTTCCCGCTCCATTCTCCACAAAAGGGAAGCACGGCTTCCCTTTTGTTTTTCCGCAGGCAGCGCCCTCTGTGGCCGGACCAGTCCGCCAGGTGAACCTGCGACAATGGCCCTGCGGCCTCGATGGTGAAATTGGTAGACACAGCGGACTTAAAATCCGCCGCTTTTCCGTGAGGGGGCGTACCGGTTCGACCCCGGTTCGAGGCACCAGCAGGTCCTAGGCTTTTTCCGGCTTCGCCGGTACAGTGAGTTTCCATGACACGATACAACGCGCCCTTCGAAATCCATGTGCACGGGGACGTGCCACTGCGCGACGACGTGGTCTACAGCCAGATCCAGGACGCCCTCAAACCGCTGTGGCAATACGCTGGCGCCCGGTCTCTGGCTGCGGCGGCCGAAAGCGCCTACGAGGACGAGCCCGGGATCCGCTTCGACGCCGAAGCGCACGTGCTGCAGATGTGCTGGACGGTGCCGGGCGACGAAGACTTCCGCCAGGTGATCGAAGAGACTTGCATGGCGCTCAACGACATCGCCTCCGCCGGCGCTCCGCTGGAGGTGTCCTTCTACGATACCGAGTTCGACGAGGAAGAAGCCCCCGAGGACGAGGAGGCGCGCGACGATTTCATGATGTGTTTTGTCGGACCGACGCCGGCGGCCATCATGCAGGTGCAGCGCGACCTGCTGGTCCAGGACGTGGTGCACATGATGGAGCGCCACTTCGATGCCTCCGAACTGGGCGAAGTGGTGGGCGCCATCGACAAGCTGTTCAACCAGCGCTTCGACGCCCTTGTCAACTCCATGCAGCTGGGCAAGCCCCCGCGCGGTCACGGCGGCCCGTCCGGCCATGGCGGGCCGCGCAAGCCCCGGCATCTGCACTGAGGCGATCGGCCCGCCGAGCCGGTAGACTTGCCTGCGGCAGCGCCACCTGGCGATGTCTCCGGAGCGGCCTTGGCCCTGTTTTCCACCGATGCCCTGAACCCCGGCGTGCGCAAGCGCGAGGTGTTCGGCTGGGCGATGTACGACTTCGCCAACTCGGGTTACACCACGGTGGTGCTCACGGCGGTCTTTGCCGCCTATTTCGTCGGGGCGGTGGCGGGCGGCGCCCCTTGGGCGACCTTGGCCTGGACCGTGGCGCTGGGCGTCTCGAATGCGATCGTGATGTTCAGCATGCCCGCGATCGGTGCCTGGGCCGACCGGCGCGCTGCCAAGAAGCGGTTGCTGGTTCTCTGCACGGTCGGCTGTGTGCTGGCCACTGCCGCCCTGGCTGCCGTCGGGCCGGGCGCCGTGGTGCTGGGCATGGTGCTGATTGCGGCCTCCAACCTGTTTTTTGCCTGGGGTGAATCCCTCGCGGCCGCCTTTTTGCCTGAGCTGTCGCGTCCGCAGGCCATGGGCAAGGTCAGCGGCTGGGGTTGGAGCTTCGGCTACTGTGGTGGCATGCTGGCGCTCGGCCTGTGTCTGGCCTATGTGCTGTGGGCGCAGTCGCAAGGCCAGAGGGCCGCCGACTTTGTGCCGGTGACGATGCTCATCACCGCGGCGCTGTTCGGGCTGGCCGCGCTGGTCACCTTCGCCTTGCTGCGGGAGCACGCCGTCCCGTCCGATCTGTCGCAGGTGCCCAGCGGTTGGCGCGCAGCCCTGGGTCGGTTGCGCACCACCTGGAACGAGGCCCGCGATCACCGCGACTTCATGTGGCTCCTCGGTTGTGCGGTGGCTTATCAGGGCGGGGTGGCGGTGGCGATTGCACTGGCTGCGATCTATGCGGAGCAGGTGATCGGTTTCGTGCAGCAGGAAACCATGGTGCTGATCTTCGTCCTGAACGTCGCCGCTGCGCTGGGCGCCTTTGCGTTCGGCTACGCTCAGGACCGCCTGGGCCACAAACGGGCGCTCGCGCTCACCTTGGTGGGCTGGGTGCTCACCTGTGCGATTGCTGCCCTGTCGACCACCAAGGGTGAGTTCTGGTACGCCGCCGCCATTGCGGGCATCTGCATGGGGTCCAGCCAGTCGGCCGGACGCGCCATGGCCGGGCTGCTCGCACCGCCTGCTCGGCTGGCCGAATTCTTCGGTCTGTGGACCTTCGCCACGCGGCTGGCCACCATCCTGGGACCGCTGTGTTACGGGGCCATCACCTGGTCCACCGGTGGCAACCAGCGGGTGGCCATTGCCGCCACCGCGGTGTTCTTCGTGGCGGGGCTGGTTCTGCTGGGGCCGGTCGACATGGAGCGGGGGCGGCTGCGGGCCCTGCGAGTGCCGACGCCGCGCTGAAGCTTCAGCAAGTCCAGTGGCTGGCGGGTGTGGTCTCGCCCAGCCAGCGCAAGGCCACGGCGCTCAGTGCTTCGGGTTCTCTGGTCGACAGCAAGGTCAGCCGCGCAAGGCTGGTGCTGGCACGAGGCGGCCGTTCGTGCAGCACTTCGCGCGTTCGACGTGCTACCGGTACACCGGTTTCGACCAGGTGCACCGCCGGGCCGCAAAGCGTCTGCAACAACGTCGCTTCGAACGGGTAGTGGGTGCAGCCCAGCACCAGGGTGTCGATGGGGGCATCTTCGGGTGCCTGCCGCTGCAGAGCGCCCACATAGCGCTCACACAGGGCTCTGGTCTGGGCCTGGTCGCCACGTTCGATGGCGTCGGCCAAGCCGTCACAAGCCTGGTCATGAAAGTGCGGGCGGTGGGTGTCGCTGCCATGTTGCAGACGTTCCTGCAGTCTGCGGTAGCGGCTGCTTTCCAGTGTGCCCCGCGTGGCCATGACGCCGATGTGGCGTGTCCGGCTCAGCGCGGCAGCCGGTTTGAGTGCCGGCTCGACGCCGACGAACGGCAGGTCGTGGTGGGTCAGGCGCAGCGCGTCGATCGACTGGGCCGTGGCCGTGTTGCAGGCGACCACCATCACGTCCAGCGGGTATTCGCGCCGCAATTGCGCCGCGATGCGCTGGGAGCGATCGGTCACCTCGTCGACCGTGCGTTCGCCATAGGGCGCAAAGGCACGGTCGGCCACGTACACGAAGCGTGCCTGCGGCAGTTCCACCAGCAGGGCGCGCAGCACGCTCAGGCCGCCGACGCCGCTGTCGAACACGCCGACGGTGTGGGCGCGATGGCTCAAGCGCTGGCGACGCTGATGCCCTTGAACTCGCCCGAGGCGATGCGCTTGCTCCATTCGGCCGGGCCGGTGATGTGGGCACTGGTGCCGCCCGCGTCCACCGCCACGGTGACGGGCATGTCGACCACATCGAACTCGTAAATGGCTTCCATGCCCAGGTCGGCAAAGCCCACCACCTTGGCGGTCTTGATGGCTTTGGACACCAGGTAGGCGGCGCCACCGACGGCCATGAGGTAGGCCGACTGGTGTTTCTTGATGGCTTCGATGGCGACCGGGCCGCGTTCGGCTTTGCCGACCATGGCGATCAGGCCGGTCTGGGCCAGCATCATCTCGGTGAAGCCGTCCATGCGGGTGGCCGTGGTGGGGCCGGCGGGGCCGACCGCTTCGTCCTTGACCGGATCGACCGGGCCGACGTAGTAGATGACGCGGTTGGTGAAGTCCACCGGCAGCTTCTCGCCCTTGGCCAGCATGTCCTGGATGCGCTTGTGCGCGGCATCGCGCCCGGTGAGCATCTTGCCGTTGAGCAGGAGCGTGTCGCCGGGCTTCCAGCTCGCCACGTCGGCGGCGGTGAGGGTGTTGAGGTCGACCTTCCTGCTCTTGACGTAGTCGGGCGTCCAGGCCACGTCGGGCCAGAGGTCCAGGCTCGGCGGATCGATGTAGGCCGGGCCGCTGCCGTCGAGCACGAAGTGCGCGTGGCGCGTGGCGGCGCAGTTGGGGATCATGGCCACCGGCTTGCTGGCCGCGTGCGTGGGGTACATCTTGATCTTGATGTCGAGCACGGTCGTCAGACCGCCCAGGCCCTGCGCGCCAATGCCCAGGGCGTTGACCTTCTCGTAGAGTTCCAGCCGCATCTCTTCGAGCTGGCTGAGCCTCTCGCCCTTGCTCGCTTTGGCCTGCAGTTCGTACATGTCGATGTCGTCCATCAGGCTCTCTTTGGCCATCAGCACGGCCTTCTCGGCGGTGCCGCCGATGCCGATGCCCAGCATGCCTGGCGGGCACCAGCCGGCGCCCATGGTCGGCACGGTCTTGAGCACCCAGTCCACCACGCTGTCACCCGGGTTGAGCATGACCATCTTGGACTTGTTCTCGGAGCCGCCGCCCTTGGCCGCGACCGTCACTTCCACGGTGTTGCCGGGCACGAGTTCGGTGAAGATCACGGCGGGGGTGTTGTCCTTGGTGTTCTTGCGGGCGAACTGCGGATCGGCCACGACGCTGGCGCGCAGCGTGTTGTCGGGGTGGTTGTAGCCCCGGCGCACGCCTTCGTTGATCGCGTCGTCCAGGCTGCCGGAGAAGCCTTCCCAGCGCACGTCCATACCGACCTTGAGGAACACGTTGACGATGCCCGTGTCCTGGCAGATCGGGCGGTGGCCGGTGGCGCTCATCTTGCTGTTGGTCAGGATCTGCGCGATGGCGTCCTTGGCGGCGGCGCTCTGCTCTCTCTCGTAGGCGCGGGCCAGGTGGGCGATGTAGTCGGTCGGGTGGTAGTAGCTGATGTACTGCAGGGCGGCGGCGACGGATTCGATCAGGTCGTTCTGGCGGATGGAGATCATGGAAAGGTCCGTGGGGTGGGGTTCAAGCGGGGCGCTGCGCGCCCGGCGTCGGCATCGCTCATGTTGACGGGGCTGACTTGCCGGTCACTTGCAACCGCGCTGGCGGGCAGGTCATACTGCCCGATTGTAGAAGTCTCCCCCCGGTCCGGGGGGCGGCCAGCCCGCGCGGCGCGGTGTGTAAGTGGCTCGTAAGAGCTTCTGAGCACAGTGCTGCGGTTCATTTTTTCCATCCCACAGCAAGGAGACAAGCCATGTCCACAACGTCGTCGGCGATTCAGTCCACCCTGGTCGAGAACCGCGTGTTCGAACCCAGCGCAGCCACCGTCAAGGCCGCGCGCATCGCCGGCATGGACGCCTACAACGCCCTGTGTGCGGAAGCCGAATCCGACTTCGAGGGTTTCTGGGGCAAGCGCGCCCGCGAGACCCTGACCTGGCACAAGCCCTTCACCAAGGTGCTCGACGAGTCCAACAAGCCCTTCTACAAGTGGTTCGAGGACGGAGAACTGAACGCCTCGTACAACTGCCTGGACCGCCACATGGGTACGCCGGTCGAGAACAAGACCGCGATCATTTTTGAAGCCGACGGTGGCGAGGTCACCAAGGTCACCTACAAGGAGCTGCTGGGCAAGGTGTCGCAGTTCGCGAATGCCTTGAAGGCGCGCGGCGTCAGGAAGGGCGACCGCGTCGTCATCTACATGCCCATGACCATCGAAGGCGTGGTGGCCATGCAGGCCTGCGCCCGGATCGGCGCCACCCACAGCGTGGTCTTCGGCGGCTTCTCGGCCAAGGCCCTGCAGGAACGCATCCAGGACGCCGGCGCTGTTGCCGTGATCACGGCCAACTACCAGCTGCGTGGCGGCAAGGAACTGCCGCTCAAGTCCATCGTGGACGAAGGCCTGGCCATGGGCGGCTGCGACACGATCAGGGACGTGATCGTCTTCCAGCGCACCCCGACCGCCTGCAACATGGTGGCAGGTCGCGACAGCTACATGCACGAGGTGATGGCCGGCCAGTCCACCGACTGCCCCGCCGAGATGGTCAGTGCCGAGCACCCGCTGTTCGTGCTCTACACGTCCGGCTCCACCGGCAAGCCCAAGGGCGTGCAGCACAGCACCGGCGGCTATCTGCTGTGGGCCAACCTGACGATGAACTGGACCTTCGACCTCAAGGACAACGACATCTTCTGGTGCACGGCCGACATCGGCTGGATCACCGGCCACAGCTACGTGGCCTACGGCCCTCTGGCCGCCGGGGCCACCCAGATCGTGTTCGAAGGCGTGCCGACCTACCCGGATGCCGGCCGCTTCTGGCAGATGATCGAGAAGCACAAGTGCACCATCTTCTACACCGCCCCGACGGCGATCCGCTCGCTGATCAAGGCCGCCGAAGGCAATGAGAAGGTCCACCCGGCGCGTTCGGACCTGAGCAGCCTGCGCATCCTCGGTTCGGTGGGCGAGCCCATCAACCCCGAAGCCTGGATGTGGTACTACAAGCACGTCGGTGGCGAGCGCTGCCCCATCGTGGACACCTTCTGGCAGACCGAGACCGGCGGTCACATGATCACCCCGCTGCCGGGCGCCACGCCACTGGTGCCGGGCTCCTGCACGCTGCCGCTGCCGGGCATCACCACCGCCATCGTGGACGAAACCGGCAACGACGTGCCCAACGGTTCGGGTGGCATCCTGGTGGTCAAGAAGCCCTGGCCGTCGATGATCCGCACCATCTGGGGCGACCCGGAGCGCTTCAAGAAGAGCTACTTCCCCGAGGAGCTCAAGGGCTATTACCTGGCTGGCGACGGCGCCGTGCGCAGCGCCGACCGGGGCTATTTCCGCATCACCGGCCGCATCGACGACGTGCTGAACGTCTCGGGTCACCGCATGGGCACGATGGAGATCGAGTCGGCGCTGGTGGGCAAGACCGACCTGGTGGCCGAAGCCGCCGTGGTGGGCCGTCCGGACGACCTCACGGGCGAAGCCATCGTGGCCTTCGTCGTGCTCAAGCGCGCCCGCCCCACGGGCGACGAAGCCAAGGCGATCGCCAAGGAACTGCGCGACTGGGTGGGCAAGGAGATCGGCCCCATCGCCAAGCCCAAGGACATCCGCTTCGGCGACAACCTGCCCAAGACCCGCTCGGGCAAGATCATGCGCCGCCTGCTGCGCTCGATCGCCAAGGGCGAGGCCATCACCCAGGACACCTCCACGCTGGAAAACCCGGCCATCCTCGATCAATTGGCCGAGAACAACTGATCGGTAGCGCCTCCCCGCCCGGTACCGCAAGGAATCGGGCAACAAAAAACCCGCTGGCTCGCCAGCGGGTTTTTTGTTTGGGCGTTTGAAGCGATTACTTCTGGCTCAGCACCCAGGATGCCAGCTTCTTGGCGTCGGCTTCGTTGACCTGCGGGTTGGCCGGCATGGGGATCGCGCCCCAGACGCCAGATCCACCCTTGATGATCTTGGTGGCCATCAGGTCGGCGGCCTTGGCGTCGCCGGCGTATTTCTTGGCGATGTCCTTGTAGGCGGGACCGACCAGCT
This sequence comes from uncultured Hydrogenophaga sp., assembly GCA_964428045.1. GTDB lineage: Bacteria > Pseudomonadota > Gammaproteobacteria > Burkholderiales > Burkholderiaceae_C > Hydrogenophaga. Next base: position 31,570 of record CAYRWN010000021.1, read on the forward strand.
TCTTGTCGACCGCGTGGCAGGCCATGCAGTTCTTGCTCTTGGCCAGGGCTTCATCGGCCATGGCGGGGGCGGAGACAGCGGCCACAGCGGCCATAATCATCAGAGCGCGTTTCATGGTTGTTTCCTCGTGGGTGAAAGCGAAAAGCTCGCGAGCCGGATTTTACCCAGTGCTGCTCGTTTGATACGCGTTGTTACAGTTTCTTGCGGGCTTCATGAGCCCTTTACCGGAGGTCGTGATGTATTTCCTCATCGCAGGGGTGGCCCTGATGCTTATGAAGTACCTGCAGATCGGTTTCGTGGCCGACTGGTCGTGGTGGTGGGTGCTGTCGCCTTTCGGGCTGGCCGTGGCCTGGTGGGGCTGGGCGGACACCACCGGGTACACCAAGCGCAAGGAGATGGAGAAAATGGACCAGAAAAAGCGCGACCGCATCGAGAAACAGCGCGAAGCGCTCGGCATCAAGCCCAAGCGCCGCTGACACCGCGTCACATGGCCCGCACCCGGTGACCCCGCGGCCCTGGCGGCCGTTGTCGAGCCTTGCGTTCTGGAGAGATGCCTGCGGGATAATCCAAGGCTGGCCTCCGTTCAACCTTTCTCTTCACGACCCAACATGCCCGCTTACCGTTCCAAGACCTCCACCGCCGGCCGCAACATGGCCGGTGCCCGTGCCCTGTGGCGTGCCACGGGCATGAAAGACGGGGACTTCGCCAAGCCCATCGTCGCGGTGGCCAACAGTTTCACCCAGTTCGTGCCCGGCCACGTGCACCTCAAGGACCTGGGCCAGCTGGTGGCGCGCGAGATCGAGGCAGCAGGTGGCGTGGCCAAGGAATTCAACACCATCGCGGTGGACGACGGCATAGCCATGGGTCACGACGGCATGCTGTATTCGCTGCCCAGCCGCGAGCTGATCGCCGACAGTGTCGAATACATGGTCAATGCCCATTGTGCCGACGCGCTGGTTTGCATCTCCAACTGTGACAAGATCACCCCCGGCATGCTCATGGCCGCCATGCGGTTGAACATTCCGGTCGTGTTTGTGTCCGGTGGCCCGATGGAAGCGGGCAAGGTCAAGCTCGCGGTGCCCGGCATGCAGACCATCCAGATCAAGAAGCTGGATCTGGTGGACGCCATGGTGATGGCCGCCGACGACAAGGTGAGCGATGCCGAGGTGGCCGAGGTCGAGCGCTCGGCGTGCCCGACTTGCGGATCGTGCTCGGGCATGTTCACCGCCAACTCCATGAACTGCCTGGCCGAGGCCCTGGGGCTGGCGCTGCCGGGCAACGGCACCGTGGTGGCCACCCACGCCGACCGCGAACAGTTGTTCAGGCGCGCAGGCCGCCTGGCGGTCGAGCTGTGCAAGCGCTATTACGACGAAGGTGATGAATCGGTGCTGCCACGCTCGATCGCCACGTTCGAGGCGTTCGAGAACGTGGTGTCGCTCGACATCGCGATGGGTGGTTCGACCAACACCGTGCTGCACCTGCTGGCCACCGCACAGGAGGCGCAGGTGAACTTCACCATGGCCGACATCGACCGGCTCTCGCGCCGGGTTCCCACGCTGTGCAAGGTGGCGCCCAACACCAACAAGTACCACATCGAAGACGTGCATCGCGCCGGTGGTGTCATGGCCATTCTGGGCGAACTTGACCGCGGCGGCCTGTTGCATACCCACGTGTCCACCGTGCACAGCAAAACGATGAAGGACGCGCTGGACCAGTGGGATGTGGCACGCCAGCCCTCGGAAGAGGTCAAGACTTTCTACCGGGCTGGTCCGGCGGGCATTCCGACCCAGGTGGCGTTCAGCCAGAACACGCGCTGGCCGTCCCTGGACACCGACCGCAAGGAAGGCTGCATCCGCAGTGCGGAGCACGCCTATTCGCGCGACGGCGGCCTGGCGGTGCTCTATGGCAATCTGGCCGCGGACGGCTGCATCGTGAAGACCGCCGGCATCGACGAAAGCATGTTTGCCGCCGAGGAGCTGCGCTACACCACCAGCGTACCGACCTCCACCCTGCATGTGTTCGAGGGCCCCGCTCGGGTGTTCGAGAGCCAGGACGCCGCGGTGGACGCCATCCTGGGAGACCGCATTCAGGCCGGTGACGTGGTCGTCATCCGGTACGAGGGCCCACGCGGCGGGCCTGGGATGCAGGAGATGCTCTACCCGACCTCGTACCTCAAGTCCAAGGGGCTGGGCAAGCACTGTGCGCTGCTCACCGACGGCCGTTTCTCGGGGGGGACCTCCGGTCTGTCCATCGGTCACGTCTCCCCGGAAGCAGCGGCCGGCGGCGTGATCGGCCTGGTGCGCGAAGGCGACCGCATTCGCATCGACGTCACGCAGCGGTCGATCGAACTGGTGGTGGGGGAAGAGGAACTGGCGCAGCGCCGTCAGGCACAGGACGCCTTGGGCTGGAAGCCCGCGCACAAGCGCCAGCGCAAGGTATCGGCCGCCCTGAAGGCGTACGCTATGCTTGCCATGAGTGCCGACAAGGGCGCTGTGCGTGACCTGTCACTGCTGGGCGACTGAGACCCTGGCCGGACGACCTGCGACCTGCAGCCTCCTCGGAGGCTGCTTTGTTTTTGCACCCACTGCATGACCGCACTGGGCGCTGCGTGCACAATCCCCAGCCATGTTGACGCATCCCCAGATCGATCCTGTCGCCGTGCAGCTCGGCCCGCTGGCCATTCACTGGTACGGCCTGACCTACCTGGCGGCCTTTGGCCTGTTTATGCTGCTGGGTCGGGCACGCCTGAAGCACGAACCCTTCGTGTCCATCCGCCAGCCACAGCCCTGGACCCCACGGGACGTGGAGGACATTCTGTTCCTTGGTGTCATGGGCGTCGTGGCCGGAGGCCGCATCGGCTACTGCCTGTTCTACAAGCCGGCCTATTACCTCGCGCATCCGCTGGAAATCTTCGCCGTCTGGCAAGGCGGCATGAGCTTTCACGGCGGCATGCTCGGTGTGCTGGTGGCCATGCTCTGGTACGCGCGCAGCCGCCGACGGCCCTGGCTGCAGGTGATGGACTTTGTGGCGCCCTGCGTGCCGACCGGACTGGCGGCCGGCCGTCTGGGCAATTTCATCAACGGCGAACTCTGGGGTCGGGTGGCCGACCCCTCGCTGCCCTGGGGCATGGTGTTCCGGGGCGCCGGCGATCTGCCGCGCCACCCGTCGCAGGTCTACCAGTTCCTGATGGAGGGGGTGCTGCTGTTCGTGCTGCTGTGGCTGTACGCCCGCAAGCCCCGCGCGACAGGGCAGGTGGGGGCGGCCTTCCTGTTCGGCTATGGCGTGTTCCGCTTCATCGCCGAGTTTTTCCGCGAGCCCGATGCGCATCTGGGCCTGCTGTCGCTGGGCATGAGCATGGGGCAGTGGCTGTGTGTGCCCATGATCGTGGGTGGCGCTGGCTTGTGGTGGTGGTTCGGTCGGCGCTCGGCCTGAGCTGGTCTTGACGAACGCCGCGCGTCGGCGTTCCTCCCGCTCGTCTGCCGGGCTTTCTGTGCAAGGGTAAACACCGGTGCTCCCGGTCGGCTCTGTGTTGAAAATTATCTGTAATTACAGGTAATCACGAAGCCGAACCCCATGCGCCTGGTGCTCAACTCCTTGCACGACGAAGTGGCCGCGAAGCTGCGCGAGCGCATCTTCGCGGGCACGCTGGCGCCGGGGAGCTTTGTGGATGAACCAGCGCTGTGCGCCGAACTGTCGATCTCGCGCACGCCGCTGCGCGAGGCGCTCAAGGTGCTCACCGCCGAAGGCCTGCTGCGCCACGAGCCGCGCCGGGGCTGCTTCGTCAGCCAGATCACCGAACAGGATCTCGACGAAATCTTCCCGGTGATTGCCCTGCTGGAAGGGCGTTGCGCCTTCGAAGCGGCGCGCAACGCGACCGACGCCGACCTGGCCGCGCTGGAGCAGTTGCACGACCGCCTGCAGCGCAGTGCCAAAGCCAAACGCATCACCGACTACTACGAAGCCAACTTCGCCATCCACGAGGCCATCATCGTGCTGGCCAACAACCGCTGGCTGGCGCAGGTGATTGGTGATCTGCGCAAGATCGTCAAGCTCGCGCGGCTGCAGCAGTTGCACGCGCCCGGCCGGCTGGAGCAAAGCCTGTCGGAGCACATGGCGGTGTACGCCGCGCTGAAGGCGCGCGACGCCGAAGGCGCCGAAGCCGCCATGCGCACCCACCTCACCCGCCAGCGCGTGGCGCTGCGCGACCTGGCCCGCCTGCAGACTTCGAGGATTTCGGCATGAACACCCGCGAATGGTTGACCGAACGCGTCGCGCGCCTGCGCACGCCCGCCACAGCGCCCAAGCCCGCCGCCGTGCGATCGACTCATGAGCGGCTGAAAGCCCGTCTGCGCCAGGGCGATGAGGCCCTGTCGCCCAGTGCCTTGCGCCACAAGCTCGACGAGCTCAAGGCCATCGTCGATCCCCTGGTCAGCGAGGTCGAAGGTGGCCGGCGTGCGGGCGTGCTGATCGACTGGTACGCCAGCGCCACAGCTGCCCACCGCCGCGATCTGTGGTTGCTCATGAGTGAACGGTTTGTGGCCGACCCCGAGCAGGTTCAGGCGGCGCAGGCTCAGTACCTCAAAGCGGTCGGCACACCCGACCAGCCCGCGGCCGAGGTGCTGTTCCGTCGCGCCACCGTGTCGCCGCGCAGGCGCTTGCTGCAGCGCTTCAGCGCGCACCCGGACGGTATCCCTTTCCTGGTGAACCTGCGGGCCGAGATGCAGCCGCACCTCAAAGCCGATAAGCGCCTGCTCGCGCTGGATGTGGAGATGGAGTACATGTTCTCCACCTGGTTCGACGTCGGCTTCCTGGAGCTGCGCCGCATCAGCTGGGACTCGCCCGCATCGCTGGTGGAGAAGCTCATCAAGTACGAAGCGGTGCACGACATCCGCAGCTGGGACGATGTGAAGAACCGCCTGGACAGCGACCGCCGCTGCTATGGTTTCTTCCACCCACGCCTGCCGGGCGAGCCGCTGATCTTCGTGGAGGTGGCCTTGATCAACGAGATCGCCGCCAGCATCACGCCGCTGCTGGACGAGGCCGCCGCGCCCGTCGATCTCGATCGCGCCACCACGGCCATCTTCTATTCCATCAGCAACACCCAGACCGGGCTGCGCGGTGTGAGCTTTGGCGATTCGCTGATCAAGCGGGTGGTCGAGAGCCTGCACGAGGAGTTTCCGCGCCTCAAGACCTTTGCAACGCTCTCGCCGATTCCCGGTCTGCGCGCCTGGCTGACCAAGAACGCACCCGCCGATCTGCTGCAGATCTGGGAAACGTCGCCGGAACTGGCCGAAAAGTCACCTCCGCGCATGGCCCTCAAGCGGTGGGCGGCGCGATACCTCGCCCAGGAAGAGCAGGAAGGCAAGCCGCTGGACGCGGTGGCGCGCTTCCACCTGGGCAACGGCGCCCGCGTCGAGCGCCTGAACTGGGCGGCCGACCCGTCGCCCAAAGGCTTCAAGCAGTCTTTCGGACTGATGGTGAACTACCTCTACGACCTCAAGAAGCTCGACAAAAACCGGGCTGCCCTTGCGCAAGGCAAGATCCCGATCGCGCCGGCGATCAAGGACCTGCTCCCCTGAAGAAGACCCTTTTCACAACCACAAACGGAGACAAAACCATGCAAGCCAACGGATTCAACCGGCGCGACGTGCTGCGCGCCGCAGCGGCCAGCGCCGCGGTGTATGGCACGGTCGGCCATGCCCAAAGCACCTGGCCCGCCAAGCCGGTCACCATGATCGTGCCGTTCCCGGCCGGCGGTGGCACCGATGCGTTCGCGCGCCCCCTGGCCGCGCAGTTCACCAAGCTCAGCGGCAAGGCGCTGGTGATCGACAACCGCGGCGGTGCCGGTGGCACGCTGGGTGCCGGCATCGCGGCCAAGGCTGCGCCCGATGGCTACACCCTGTTCATGGGGGCGGTGCACCACACCATCGCGCCCAGCATGTACCCCAAGCTGGACTACGACATCGAGAAAGACCTGGTGCCGCTGATCCTGGTGGCCAACGTGCCCCAGGTGCTGGTGGTCAATGCCAAGGCCTACGCCAACATGGACTTCAAGGCCTTCCTGGCCAAAGTCAAGTCCAGCCCCGGCAAGCTCAACTACGGCTCGGCCGGCGGTGGCACGTCGCACCACCTCGCGGGTGAACTGTTCAAGCAGCAGAGCAAGACCTTCATCACCCACATTCCCTACCGCGGCGCAGGCCCGGCGCTCAACGACCTGATCGCGGGCAACGTGGACATGATGTTCGACGGCCTGGGATCGTCGGCGGGGCATATCAAGGGCGGTCGCATCAAGGCCCTGATGGTGGCGGGCAACAAGCGGAACCCGGCCTTTCCGGACGTGCCCAGCGCCGCCGAGCTCGGCTTGCCCGACTACACCGTGACCACCTGGTACGGTGTGTGGGCGCCCAAGGGTACGCCGGCCGATGCGCAAGCCCGTGCCATCGAAGAGATCCGCAAGGCCGCACAGACCGACGAGGCCAAGGCGGTCTGGGCGGCACAGGGCGCCGAGTTCCCCAACCTCACCGGTGCGCAGTTCGACGGCTTCGTCAAGGCCGAGATCAAGAGGTGGGCGCAGGTGGTCAAGGCATCGGGTGCGAAACTCGACTGATCTCCATCCAGTCACGCGCCCATGTCCGGTCACATCCACCTGCACCTCGAAGACGCCATCGCCCGCGTCACCCTGAGCAACCCGTCGAAGTTCAACGCCATGTCGCGTGCGATGTGGCGCGAGCTGCGGCAGGTGTTCTGCGAACTGCAGCAGCGCAGCGACGTGCGCGCGGTGGTGGTGGCCGGTGATGGCGGGCATTTCTGTGCGGGTGGTGACATTGCCGAATACACCGACTTCCGCTTCCACCCCGAGAGCCTGCGCGACTTCCATGAGAACGACGTCTGGGGCGGCCTCTCGGCCGCGCTGGCCTTCGATCTGCCCGTGATCGCGCAGATCGAAGGCAACTGCATGGGTGCGGGCGTGGAAATCGCCAGCTGCTGCGACATCCGCCTGGCAGGGCAGGGCGCACGCTTTGGCGCACCGATTGCCAAGCTGGGTTTCCCGATGGCGCCGCGCGAGGCCGAACTGGTGGCACGCGAAGCCGGACTGGCCACGGCGCGGCAGATGCTGCTGGAAGCGGCGGTGCTGGACGCGCCGACCCTGCTGGCGCGCGGGTTCCTGCACACCGTGCTGCCCGATGCCGACGTGCCGGCCGAGGCGCAGCAACGCGCCCTGCGCATCACGCGCCTGGCGCCGAAGGCGGCCCGGCTGAACAAGCAGGCGCTGCGAGCGCTCGCGGGCGGGCAGGGCGCCGATGCCCTGCTGCCCAATGCCTACGACTACGCCGACAGCGCCGAACACCGCGAAGGCATCGCAGCCTTCCTGGCCAAGCGGCCGCCGGGTTTCTGACCATTTCTCCCAGCCAAAGACCATGCACAACCAGAACCTGTTCGTCGCGCTGCGCGACGCCTTCCCCGCCGACCTCGACCGCACTGCGGTGGAGACCGACGACGGGCTGAGCTACTCCTGGCGCGACCTGGACCGCGCCACGGCCATGATGGCCAACCTGCTCGATTCCCTGGACCTGCCGCCGGCCTCGCGCATCGCGGTGCAAGTGGAAAAGTCGGTCGAAGCCATGGTGCTGTACCTGGCCACACTGCGGGCGGGTCATGTCTTCCTGCCGCTCAACACCGCCTACCAGAGCGCCGAGATCGGGTACTTCATCGGCAACGCCGAACCCGCGGTGGTGGTCTGCAGCCCCAAGAACCACGGCTGGGTCAGCAAGATCGCCTTCAGCGCCGGCACGCAACACGTCTTCACCCTGGGCGACGACCGCACCGGCAGCCTGCTCGAACGCGCGGCCCACCACAGCGACCGCCACACACCCGCCGTGCGGCAGGACGACGACCTGGCCGCCATTCTCTACACCAGTGGCACCACCGGGCGCAGCAAGGGCGCCATGCTCACACACGGCAACCTGCGCAGCAACGCCCTGGTGCTGCGCGACTACTGGCAGTGGCAGCCCGACGACGTGCTGATCCATGCGCTGCCCATCTTCCACGTGCACGGCCTGTTCGTGGCCATCCACGGGGCGCTCATCAACGGCAGCAAGATGATCTGGCTGGGCAAGTTCGACCCGAAGCTGGCGATCGCCAAGTTCCCCGAGGCCACGGTCTTCATGGGCGTGCCCACGCTGTACGTGCGCATGCTGGCCGAGCCCACGCTCACGAAGGCGCAGGCCGCGCACATGCGCCTGTTCATCTCCGGATCGGCGCCGCTGCTGATCGAGACCTTCACCGAGTGGCAGCAGCGCACCGGACACGCCATCCTGGAGCGTTACGGCATGAGCGAGACGGTGATGCTGACCTCCAACCCCTGCGGCCCGGACGCGCGCCATGGTGGCGCGACAGAGCGCTGCGGCGGCACGGTCGGCTTCCCGCTGCCGGGTGTGACCCTGCGGGTGATGGAAGACGACGACCAACCCGTGAAGCCGGGCGAGATCGGTGGCATCCAGGTGAAAGGCCCCAATGTGTTCAAGGGCTACTGGCGCATGCCCGAGAAGACGGCCGAGGAGTTCACCGCCGACGGCTTCTTCAAGACCGGCGATGTGGGCCGGGTGGACGGGCGCGGTTACGTCACCATCGTCGGCCGCAGCAAGGACCTGATCATCTCCGGCGGCTACAACGTCTACCCGGCCGAGATCGAGGGCATCATCAACGAGATGCCCGGTGTGGCCGAGAGCGCGGTGATCGGCGTGCCGCACCCGGACTTTGGCGAGGTGGGGGTGGCGGTGATCATCGCGAGGCCGGGCGCCAAGGTGGACCCGGACCGGGTGATCGCCGATCTCAAGGTCCGGCTGGCCAACTTCAAGATCCCCAAGCGCTGCGTGCTGGTGGCCGAACTGCCCCGCAATACCATGGGCAAGGTGCAGAAGAACCTGCTGCGCGACCAGTACAAAGGCTCGTTCGCCTGAAAAAGAAAACGCGCTGCAGATGGTTATCCGAAGCGCGTGATCTTGCCTCAAGGGCACCGCGGAACCGGCTTTGCCGGGCCGCCAGTGCCGCCCCCCTCTGGGGGGTGACGCCGAAGGCGGCGCGGGGGGGCTCGTGTTGGGTTACCTCAACACGAGAACCGGAATATGCGAGTGCGTCAGCACTTGCTGCGTCTCGCTGCCCAGCAGCAGGCGCTTGAGACCCTTGCGGCCGTGCGAGGCCATGACGATCAGGTCCACCTTGTTGCGCTTGGCCGCAGCGATGATGGCTTCGGCGATCAGGTCGGATTTGACCGTGATCGGCTTGACCTTCACTTCCTTCTTCTGACCGGCCGCTTTCACCGCGTTCACGGCCTCCATGGCCTCGTCGTTCCATTGCTTCTCGATGCGGGCCACTTCGGCCGCCGCTAGGGCCACGCCACCTTCGAAGTAGGTCTGCGGGTAGCGCGGCACCACCTTCAGCGCCACCACTTCGGCGCCGGTCATGTCGGCCAGGCCGATGGCGTGTTCGACCGCCATGTCGGAGAGTTTGGACCCGTCGGTGGCCACGAGAATGCGCTTGTACATGGAGGGCTCCTCAGAAACTTGTTGGAAAGACAATAGGTTAGGCCTGCCCGGGCATTGGCCGCTTGATTTATGTCAAGCGAACCCGGGCCCAGGTGAACTACCCTCGCGGCATGAACGAGGCCATCGTCGGCCCCCCGGCGGGGCTTTCCGACCTGCGTAGCGCACCACCGCCGCGCCAGCCGGTCGTGCCCCCTGCGGCCGACCCTGGGATTTTTGGCGCCCACCGCGGTCCGCTCACCGTCAGCGACGACTTCACGGTGCTCGACGATCCCATCGAGCAGCAGGACTTCACCGAGTACCGGGATGCCGAAAGCGGTCGCACGGCCGAATCCGTGCTGATGGTGCAGGGCATGCACTGCGCCGCCTGCGCCGACACGGTGGAATGTACCCTGCAGGGCATGCCCGGCGTCATCAGCGCCCAGGTGCACGCAGCCACCCGGCGCCTGTCCGTTCAATGGGACCCGCAGCAAGTCCGCATGTCCAGCCTGGCCCAGGCCGTGGGGCGGACGGGTTACCGCCTGCTGCCGCTGCAGCAGGCCCTGTCCATCAGCGAACGCCTGCGGGAAACCCGCCAGATGCTGTGGCGCCTTTTCGTCGCGGGTTTCTGCATGATGCAGGTGATGATGTACGCGTGGCCCTCCTACGTGGCGGAGCCGGGCGAGATGCCGACCGACATCGACCAGCTGCTGCGCCTGGCCAGTTTCGTGCTCAGCGTGCCGGTGGTGACCTTTGCCAGCGGGCCATTTTTCCGCAATGCCTGGCGCGACCTCAGGCTCGGGCGGGTGGGCATGGACACGCCCGTGTCGATCGGCATCCTGGTGACCTTTCTGGCCAGCTCGGCCGCCACCTTCGATCCGGTCGGCCCCTGGGGGCGCGAGGTCTGGTTCGATTCGCTCACGATGTTCGTCTTCTTCCTGCTCTGTGGCCGCTACCTGGAACTCAAGGCCCGGGACCGAACCGCCGGTGCGCTGGACCAGCTCATGAACCGCTTGCCCGAGATCTGCGAGCGGCGCAAGCCGGACGGCCGGTACGAGTCGGTGTCGGTGCGCCGTCTGACCCTCGGTGATGTCGTTCGGGTGCAGGCCGGGCAGGCCTTTCCGGGCGACGGCCGGCTGCTCAGCGCCTCCGCCACGGTGGACGAAGCCCTGCTCACGGGGGAGTCCAACCCGGTGTTGCGCCAGCAGGGGGGGGCGGTGGTGGCGGGCAGTTTCAACCTTGCAGGTCCGGTGGACATCGAGCTGCAGCGCCTGGGGGCCGACACGCGGTTCGCACAGATCGTGGCGCTGATGGAAAAGGCCTCGACCGAAAAGCCCCGGCTGGCCATCCTGGCCGACCGCATCGCGGCGCCGTTCCTGGTGCTGGTCTTGCTGGCTGCAGCGCTGGCCGGCTGGTACTGGTGGCAGATCGACCACAGCAAGGCGCTGGCGGTGGCCGTCGCGGTCCTGATCGTCACCTGCCCGTGTGCGCTGTCTCTGGCCACACCATCAGCCATGCTCAGTTCGGCCGGTGCGTTGGCGCGCCGCGGCATCCTGGTGCGGCGTCTGCAGGCCTTCGAATCGCTGGCCGGCATCAACACCGTGGTGTTCGACAAGACGGGCACGCTGACCCACGACCGCCTGCGCATCAGCGACGTGAGCGTGCGCGCCGGCGTGACGGTCGAACAGGCGCTGGCCCGGGCGGGTCGGCTGGCGCGCGGCTCCCTGCACCCGGTGGCGCGGGCATTGGCCGCTGCCGCACCCGCAGACCAGGCCACCGAAGAGGGGATGGCGCCGGGCGAGCCGGAGATTCTGGAGCTGGCCGGGCAGGGCATGCAGGCCACCTGGCCCGATGGCCGACGCCTGCGTCTGGGTTCGGCCGCCTTTTGCGGGGTCACGCAAGGTGCGGCATCTGCAGAAACCGGATCACCACGCGCCCACCTGGCTGACGAACACGGCTGGATCGCGACCTTCTTTCTGGAAGAGGGCTTGAGGGCCGACGCGCGACAGGCGGTGGCTGCCTTGCGCGACATGGGCATACAGACCTGGCTCCTGTCGGGTGACCGGCCAGCGGCGGCCCAGCAGGTGGCGCAGAGCGTGGGCATCGACCAGGTCATCGCGGGCGCATCGCCCGAGCAGAAGCTGGTCGAGGTGGTGGTGCTGCAGACACGGGGGCTGCGTCTGGCCATGGTCGGCGATGGTCTGAACGACGGACCCGTGCTCGCTCGGGCCGATACGTCTTTCGCCCTGGGGCATGCTGCACCATTGGCACAGGCACAATCGGACTTCGTGGTTCAGGGTGGCGAAGTCATGGAGGTGGTCCGCACCTTGGCGCAGGCCCGTGCCACCTTGCGCATCGTGCGGCAGAACCTGCTGTGGGCGGCTGGCTACAACGCTGTGAGCGTCCCGCTGGCCGTGATCGGCTGGATGCCGCCCTGGCTGGCGGGACTGGGCATGGCTGCCAGTTCCCTGCTGGTCGTGGGCAACGCCGTGCGCCTTTCGTCCGGCCAGCACGCGCCCGTGGCGCAGGCCCCGTCGGCCACACGCCCGATTCTCCAGACCTGACGACCCTCGCGACCTGTTTTTTCCAAGGACAGACCCATGGACATTCTGTATCTGCTCGTGCCGCTGTCGGTGGTGATCGTGTTCGCCATCATCGCGGTCTTCTGGTGGGCCCTGAGTCGGGGGCAGTTCGACAACATCGAACGCGAAGGGGAGCGCATTCTCAGAGGTGATTGACCTAAGTCAATGCGCAAAGGGGGGGTGATGAAGACACTCCCCGGGGTGATTTCAACGAGGAGTTCTGTATGTCCGTGACAACAAGGACCGGCCAACCGGCGGTCTACAACGACAGCGTCATCCGCTGGTTCTCCATCGCAGCCGTGGTTTACGGCGTGGTGGGCATGCTGGTGGGCGTGATCATTGCGGCCCAGCTGACCTGGCCCGGGCTCAATATGGGGATCGAATGGATTTCCTACGGTCGACTGCGACCGCTGCACACCAACGCCGTGATCTTCGCCTTTGGTGGCTGTGTGCTGTTTGCGACCAGCTACTACATCGTGCAGCGCACCTGCCACACGCCGCTGTTCCTCAACAAGCTGGCGTGGTTCACTTTCTTCGGCTGGAACATCGTCATCGTCGCGGCCGTGATCACGCTGCCGCTGGGCATCACCAGCGGCAAGGAATACGCCGAACTGGAATGGCCCATTGACCTGCTGATCGCCGTGACCTGGGTGGCCTATGCCATCGTGTTCTTCGGCACCATCGGCATCCGCAAGGTCAGGCACATCTACGTGGCCAACTGGTTCTTCGGTGCCTTCATCATCGCCGTGGCCCTGCTGCACATCGTCAACAGCGCCGCTTTGCCGGTAAGCCTGTTCAAGTCCTACTCGGCCTACGCGGGCGTGCAGGACGCGATGATCCAGTGGTGGTACGGTCACAATGCGGTGGGCTTCTTCCTCACGGCGGCCTTCCTGGGCATGATGTACTACTTCATCCCCAAGCAGGCCGAGCGTCCGGTGTATTCGTACCGCCTCTCGATCGTGCACTTCTGGGCCCTGATCTTCACCTACATGTGGGCGGGTCCCCACCATCTGCACTACACCGCGCTGCCGGACTGGACCCAGTCGGTCGGCATGGTCTTTTCCCTGATCCTGCTGGCCCCCAGCTGGGGCGGCATGATCAACGGCATCATGACCCTCTCGGGCGCCTGGCACAAGCTGCGTGACGATCCCATCCTGCGCTTCCTGATCGTGTCGCTGTCGTTCTACGGCATGTCCACCTTCGAAGGCCCGATGATGTCCATCAAGACCGTCAACGCCCTGTCGCACTACACCGACTGGACCGTGGGCCACGTGCACTCCGGTGCCCTGGGCTGGGTCGGTCTGGTGTCCATGGGTTCGCTGTACTACCTGATTCCGCGCCTGTACGGCCAGAAGAAGATGTACTCGGTGCCCGCCATCGAGCTGCACTTCTGGACCGCGACCATCGGCATCGTGCTGTACATCGCCGCGATGTGGATCGCCGGGGTGATGCAGGGCCTGATGTGGCGCTCGGTCAACCCTGATGGCAGCCTGACCTACACCTTTGTCGAGTCGGTCAAGGCCACCTATCCCTTCTATGTGATCCGCCTGATCGGTGGTGTGCTTTACCTGGGGGGCATGGTCGTGATGCTGTGGAACGTGATCATGACCGCCAAGCAAGGGCGCATCCAGGACGTTCCGGTCATGGCCGTCAACCCCGCTCACGCCTGAGGAGAAAAACAACATGGCCAGCAATGAAAAACTGACCGGGCACGCCCGGATCGAGACCAGCAACTCCCTGATGATCGTCCTGATCACCCTCGTGGTGGCCGTGGGTGGTCTGGTGGAAATCGTTCCGCTGTTCTTCCAGAAGTCCACCACCCAGCCGATCGAGGGGCTCAAGCCCTACAGCGCCCTGCAGCTGGCCGGCCGCGACGTGTATGTCAAGGAAGGTTGCTACAACTGCCACTCGCAGATGATCCGCCCCTTCCACGCCGAGACGCTGCGCTACGGGCCGTATTCGGTCGCGGGTGAGTTCGTCTACGACCGCCCTTTCCAGTGGGGTTCCAAGCGCACGGGTCCTGACCTGCACCGCGTGGGCGGACGCTACAACGACGAGTGGCACCGCCTCCATCTGATCAACCCGCGCGATCTGGTGCCCGAATCCAACATGCCGGCTTACCCTTGGCTGGAGTACAAGCAGGTCGATGCCTCCGGCATGCCCAAGCGCATGCAGGTGCTGCGCACACTGGGTGCGCCGTACACCGACGAAGAGATCGCCGCGTCGGTCGAACAGGTCCAAGGCAAGACCGAAATGGATGCGCTGATCGCCTACCTGCAGGTGCTGGGCACCGCCCGCAGCGCCGTGCGCACCGCAGCGGCTGCGGTGCCGGCCGCCGCGACACCTGACGCGGCTTCGACCGCTGCAACACCGCCCGCAGCGGCGGCGACTGCGGCTGAAGTCAAGACACAGTAAGGGTGGCTGCGATGGACATCAACGATCTTCGCAGCATCGTCACCCTGGTCAGCTTCCTGGCCTTCGTGGGGATCGTGGTCTGGGCCTGGTCCAAACGCAACCAGGCCAGCTTTGACGAGGCGGCCCAGCTACCGTTCAAAGACGATTAAATCGCGACACCAACAAGAGAAACATCATGAGCGACTTCACTAGTGACTTCTGGCACCTGTTCGTGGGTGGTCTGACGCTGGTCAGCATCATCGCCTGCCTGATCCTGCTCTGGATCGCCGGCACCACCAAGGCGGCCACCACGGCCGACAACACCACCGGCCATGTCTGGGACGGCGACCTGGCCGAGATCAACAATCCGCTGCCCAAGTGGTGGGTGTATCTGTTCGTCATCACCTGCATCTTCGCGCTAGTTTATGGCGCCCTCTACCCCATGTTCGGCAGGTTCCAGGGCGCCCTGGGCTGGTCTTCCCACGGTCAGCACACGGCCGAAGTGGCCAAGGTCGAGGCGAACATCGCACCGCTGTACGCCAAGTTCAGTGCGATGACCCCCGAGCAGATGATCGCCGACCCTGAGGCCAAGGCGGTGGGCGAACGCCTGTTCATGAACTATTGTGCCCAGTGCCACGGCTCCGATGCGCGCGGCGCCAAGAGCTTCCCCAACCTGGCCGACAACGACTGGCTGGGCGGCACCGATCACGCCTACATCCGCACCGTGATCGCGCAAGGTCGCACCGGTGTCATGCCGCCCATGGGGGCGGCCGTGGGCGGACCCGAGGACGTGCGCAACCTGGCCCACCATGTGCTGAGCCTGTCGGGCAGTCCGCACGATTCGGTTCGCGCCGCACAGGGTAAAGAGAAGTACGCCGCCTGCGCCGCCTGCCATGGTGCCGATGGCAAGGGCATGCATGCCTTGGGCGCTCCCAACCTGACCGACAACGTGTGGTTGCACGGTTGGGGCGAAGAGGCCATCGTGCGCAGCATCAACGAAGGATTCAACAACCACATGCCGGGTCAGTCGGCGCTGCTCAACGACGGACAGATCAACGTGCTCTCCTCCTACGTGCTGGGTCTTGCCGGCAAGGGCAACTGAGATCCTGCTCACGCAAGTTGAACGGGGTCGCGCGGTTGGCCGGCGACCCCTGTTTCCTTTCCCGGACCCGTATGCCCGTGACCCCGCCCAACCCCGAACCCGCCGCACGGGCCCTGACCGTGTCAGCGGGCGCAGCATCCGCTGCGATGGAAACGGACGAGGTGATGGTTTCCCTGTACGCCTCCCGCCAGAAGATCTATCCCCGTTCGGTTTCTGGCCTGTTCTCCCAGTGGCGCTGGATCACCGTCTGGATCACCCAGATCGTGTTCTACGGACTGCCCTGGCTGGAATGGAATGCGCGTCAGGCGGTGCTGTTCGACCTGGAGGCCCGGCGGTTCTACATCTTTGGTCTGGTCCTGTACCCGCAGGACTTCATCTACCTGACCGGTCTGCTCGTCATATCGGCGCTGGCGCTGTTCCTGTTCACCGCGATCGCCGGGCGCCTGTGGTGCGGCTACGCCTGCCCGCAGACGGTCTACACCGAGATCTTCCTGTGGATCGAAAAGCAGGTGGAAGGTGACCGATCGGCCCGCATCCGCCTGGACAAGTCCGAACTGTCGGCGCGGAAGTTCGGCAAGAAGTGGCTCAAGCACGCACTGTGGATCGTGTTCGCGCTGTGGACCGGGTTCACCTTCGTCGGCTATTTCACGCCCATCCGCGAACTGGCGTCCCTGAGTATGGCCGCCTCGCTCGGGCCCTGGCAGACCTTCTGGGTGTTCTTCTACGGCTTTGCCACCTACGGCAACGCCGGTTTCATGCGCGAGCAGGTCTGCAAGTACATGTGCCCCTACGCGCGCTTCCAGAGCGCCATGTTCGACAAGGACACGATGATCGTGACCTACGACGCGCAACGGGGCGAGCCGCGCGGAGCCCGATCCAAGAAGGCCGACCCGGCGGCGCTGGGCCTGGGGGCCTGTGTGGACTGCTCGCTGTGCGTGCAGGTCTGTCCGACCGGCATCGACATCCGCAAGGGCCTGCAGTACGAGTGCATCGGCTGCGGGGCCTGTGCCGACGTGTGCGATGAGGTCATGGACAAGGTCGGCTATCCGAAGGGCCTGGTCAAGTATTCGACCCAGAATGGCATGGCCAATGGCTGGAGCACGGCTCAAATGGTCCGTCGCGCCTTCCGCCCCCGCGTCCTGGTGTACACGGGCATTCTCTCGGCCATCACACTGGCGGTGATGGTCAGCCTGTTCCTGCGCACGCCGCTGAAGGTGGACGTGATCCGTGACCGGGGCGCCCTGGCTCGCATGGTGGAGCAGGGCCGGATTGAGAACGTGTTCCGCCTGCAGATCATGAACGCCACCGAGTCGAAGCAGCGTTACGTGATCAGTGTCTCCGGCTTGCCGGGGATAGCGATCGCCTCAGATGCCGAGATCGACGTGTTGCCCACCGAAGTGCGGTCGGCTGCGGTGCGGGTGCAGATTCCGCCCGGCGTTGCGCCTTCGGGTTCCCATCCCATCGTGTTTGACATACGCTCGTCGGGTGACGAGGTGGCCCGGGTGGCTGAGAAGGCAGCCTTCCTGGTGCCGCGCTGACGGCGGTGCGCCGCCGCCCAATCCTTTCAGGAGAATTTTCATGAGCGATCCGACCCTGACGCCCGTATCGTCCGAGACCGCCACGCCCTGGTGGCGGATTCCGCACGTGGTGTTCGTGCCCGTCTTGTTGTTGTTGGGGGTGGTGGCCACCAGCACCATGGTGGTGATATCGGCCATGGACCAGGACCCGGTGCTCGACAAAGTGGTCTACGAGCGCGAGCTCAAGGCGGCCCAGGCGCTGGAGGGTCAGGCGCGCATCGACGCCTTGATGGCCGCGCAGCCCGCCAACCAGGGCCGCAACCACGCCGCCTCGCCCGTGGTGCCTTCTTTGAAATGAGCCCCTCGCTCCACCGCTGCGCGGGTCGCCGTCTCCCAAGAGGACCCATTCGGCCTGGGGCGGCTGGGTGCTGGATTCTTCAACCCCCGCCGATGCCAGCGTCGGCGGCCCAGGACTGAACCCATGTGGAACCGACGCCTGATGTGGATTGCGTGGCCGGCCTTCCTGGTGGCGGCTATTCTGGAGATGATCGTGTTCGCTCTGGTCGACCCCAGTGAACTGTACTGGGGCGGGCAGGCGCTGGAATGGTCGCGCCAGACGGTCTACACCGTCACCTTTGGCTACGCTGAACAAGTCCAGAAGTGACGCGAGGCATGCATGATCGAGGCAGTC
>CAYRWN010000022.1:0-48697 GCA_964428045.1 uncultured Hydrogenophaga sp.
GCCCTTTGGCACGCCGGGTCACTCGATTTGGCTACTTGTTCAGCGTAGCCTTAGTGCGCCGGTGCGGCGCTATGCTTGTCGGCGTGATGCCAGCCCCTCCCACCGCCGCCACCTTGCCCCGGCGCATCGCGCACCTGGACATGGACGCGTTCTTCGCGTCGGTGGAGCTGCTGCGCTACCCGCAACTCAAGGGCCTGCCGATGGTGATCGGCGGCGGGCGGCGGCGCGAGGCCGAGATGTTCGAGCGGCTGCGCCAGGCCTACCCCGAGCGCGAGTGGGGACCGGCCACGCTGGACCGCATCCCGGTGGACTTCTTCCCGCGCCTGAAGGACTACACCGGCCGCGGCGTGGCCACCACCGCCACCTACGCGGCGCGGCAGTTCGGCGTCGGCTCGGCCATGGGGCTGATGAAGGCCGCCAAGCTCTGCCCCGACGCGATCCTGCTGCCGGTGGACTTCGAGGAGGTCAAGCGCCTCTCGCGCCTGTTCAAGCAGACCATCCTGGAGATCGCTCCGGTGATGCAGGACCGCGGCGTGGACGAGGTCTACATCGACTTCACCCACGTGCCGGGCGGTCAGCGCGAGGGCGGGCGGGTGCTGG
Source organism: uncultured Hydrogenophaga sp. (assembly GCA_964428045.1). GTDB lineage: Bacteria > Pseudomonadota > Gammaproteobacteria > Burkholderiales > Burkholderiaceae_C > Hydrogenophaga. The sequence goes on from CAYRWN010000022.1 coordinate 601, forward strand.
CGCGGCTGATCCAGAAGTCCATCTTCCAGGCCACCGGCCTGACCTGTTCCATCGGCGTGGCGCCCAACAAGCTGCTGGCCAAGATGGCCAGCGAATTCCACAAGCCCAACGGCATCAGCATCGTGCGGCCAGACGATCTCGAATCCATGATCTGGCCCCTGCCCTGCCGCAAGATCAACGGCGTCGGCCCCAAGGCCGACACGAAGCTGCAAAGCCACGGCATCCAAACCATCGGCGAACTGGCGGCACGCGAGCCGCACTGGCTGGTCGAGACCTTTGGCAAAAGCTACGGCGCCTGGCTGCACGAGGCCGCCTGGGGTCGCGACGACCGGCCGGTGGAGACCGAGAGCGAGCCGGTCAGCATGAGCCGCGAGACGACGTTCGACCGCGATCTGCACGCGGTGCGCGACCGGGCGGAGGCCGGCGCGGTGCTCACCCGGCTGTGCGAACAGGTCGCGACCGACCTGCAGCGCAAGGGCTACACCGGACGCACCATCGGCATCAAGATCACCTTCGACAACTTCGAGAAGGTCACGCGCGACACCACCATCGAACACGCCACCGCCGACGCGGCGGTGATCCGTCGGCACGCCGGCCTGTGCCTCAAGCGGGTCGACCTGTCGCGGCGCTTCCGCCTGCTGGGCGTGCGCGTGGGCAAACTCGTCAAGCCCGGGACAGAAAGCCACCCGGCACCGGGCTACAGTGAACACCCATCCCCCCGACACCCGAAAGACAAGACCGATGAGCACACCGACCTGCTTTTCCCTGAACTGGATTGAGGACCACGTGGCCCACCTGGTGATGAGCCGCCCCGAGCAGCTCAACACCATGCACCCCACGTTCTGGCGCGAGCTGGACGACATCGTCACCGCGCTGCACCGCGAAGGCCGCGCGCGAGCGCTGGTCATCAGCTCCACCGGCAAGCATTTTTCGGCCGGCATGGCGCTGGAGACCTTCGCCGGGGCGATCCAGATGGACGACCAGAGCCCCGAAGGCCGCGCCGCCATCTTCGACCTGCTGACCGACATGCAGGCCACCTTCACCAAAATCGAAAACCTGCGCTGCCCGGTGATCTTCGCCATCCAGGGCGGCTGCATCGGCGGCGCCGTGGACATGGTCACCTGCGGCTGCATCCGCTACGCCACCGCCGACGCCTTCTTCTGCATCCAGGAAATCAACATCGGCATGGTGGCCGACGTGGGCACCTTGCAGCGGCTTCCGAAGCTGGTGCCGTTGGCGGTGGTGAAAGAACTCGCCTACACCGGCCGCCGCCTGCCGGCCGCCAAGGCGCTGGCTTATGGACTGGTCAACGAGGTGTTCGACACCCCCGAGGCGATGCTGGCCGCCGCGCTGCAGTGCGCGAAAGAGATCGCCAGCAAACCGCCCATCGCCATCTGGGGCACCAAGCAGGCCGTGACCTACGCGCGCGACCACGGCGTGGAAGACAGCCTGCGCCAGATGGGCTGGCTGCAGGGCGCGATCTGGAGCAACGCGCACGTGCGCGAGTCCATCACGGCCATGAAGGCCCAACGCGCGGGGGACTTCACGCCGCTGTCGGCGCTGCAGTCGTTCAAAGAGCTGGGTTGATCGGCCGGACCGGTCCGCCAGGCCGGTTCAGGGCCGCAAGACCTTCGCCACCGGGTTGTAGCGCAGGCGGAAGGCGTCGGGCATGTCGGAGCCCAGCAGCGGACGCAGATACAGGCGGAAAGCGTCGGTCACGTCCGTGCCGCTGGCCGCGATGAATTCGTCTTCCATCGTGCGCGTCTTGCCGGCCACGGCTTCCAGCGGCAGCAGTTCGTAGTCGGCCGAATAGAAGCCGGTGCGCTTGATCGCCACCGAGCCGTCGACATTGCCCCACATGGCGAACTGCACCGCCTTTTCGCCCACCTCGCGCGCCTCGCGCTGGTCCACGTCGCTCACGCAGCCGATGAAGCTGCGCTGCAGGTAGCCGAAGGTGTCGCCGCGCACGCGCTTGATGCCCAGGTTGCGCTTGATCTCCTCGCACAGCAGGTCGGCCAGCGCGCCGCTGCCCGAAAGCTGCACGTTGCCGTGCGCGTCCTTCTCCACGTCCTGGGCCAGCTGGGTGATGATGGGCTGGCCCGAGGCGTCGTGGATGCCCTCGCTGACCGCGATCACGCAGCGGCCGTGGCGCTCGTACATGGCCTTCACGTCGGCCAGGAACTGCGGGATCTCGAACACTCGCTCGGGCAGGTAGATCAGGTGCGGGCCGTCGTCCGGAAACTTCTTGCCCAGGGCCGACGCGGCGGTGAGGAAGCCGGCGTGCCGCCCCATCACCACGCCCACGTACACGCCCGGCAAGGCCGCGTTGTCCAGGTTCGCCCCGGCAAAGGCCTGGGCCACGAAACGCGCCGCCGACGGAAAGCCGGGCGTGTGGTCGTTGCCCACCAGGTCGTTGTCGATCGTCTTGGGAATGTGGATCGAGCGCAGCGGGTAGCCGGCCTTGTGCGCCTCCTCGCTGACGATGCGCACCGTGTCCGACGAGTCGTTGCCGCCGATGTAGAAGAAGTGCTCAATCTCGTGCGCCTTGAGCACCTTGAAGATTTCCTGGCAGTACTTCAAGTCGGGCTTGTCACGGGTGGACCCCAGGGCCGAGGCCGGCGTGCGCGCCACGGCTTCGAGGTTGTGGCTGGTCTCCTGCGTGAGGTCGACGAAGTTCTCGTCCACGATGCCGCGCACCCCGTGGCGCGCGCCGTAGATGCGCTGCACGTTCTGGAAGCGCCGCGCCTCCAGCGCCACGCCCACGAGCGACTGGTTGATGACCGCAGTGGGGCCGCCCCCCTGGGCGACGAGGATTTTTCCGGATGACATGATGGTCTCCTTGAAAACTGACGAATGGGTCAACAAGACCGCGACACATCACTCACTTCTCTGATACTGGGAGTAGGGATACCAGTGAATGAGCTGCATGCGAAGTACGTTGAGCACGAAAAAAGACTGCGAATTCCTCGCGATCTCCGCTCGAATTGTCCTTGGATCAAAGGTCTCATGGTCGTACTCCACATCGCCGGTATCTGGGTCAATCGAGATTCGTGGGCTTGATCTCAGAATCGCGACAACTTGTCCCCCGCCCTTGATCTCGTGGTACGCGGAGTGAACGATGCGATTCCTGAACTTTCTCAGTGCATGGAAAACACCGCGCAGTTGCTCTGCTTCCAAAGCCTTCTCTGCGCCATTTGGAAACTGATAGAGGCGAGTGAGTCCGACAAAGAGATCGGTAACTTTGTCGATGAGCTCGCGGTTTGACTCTTTACGGAACTGCCGCGGTGACCATGATGTTTTCTCAGGGTCAACAAGCTGCCACCCCAGTTGGCGGTATAGGTCCTCAATGGATTGAAAGAAAACCACAAATTCCCCAATCGCTTGGTGAACCTCATCGAGGTCTGGAAGTTTTTGCATACGAGACCAGGGGGACAGCCGCTCGTCAGCCGACGCCGAGCCAAGTGAGTTTGGTCATCGGTGTCTAAGCCACGATCCTGAACTCCGTCGCCTTCGCCACCGGCCGCACCTGGTTCTTCTCGCGCTGCATCTCGATCAGGCCGTAATTGGCCATGGTCTTGAGGGTGCGCGAGAGGTTGCTGGTGCGGCGCCCGGTCAGCTCGGCCAGCGAGGTGATGGAGTCCGGGTTGTTCTCCGAAATCAGCTTGAGCAGCGCACGGTTCTCGTCGCTCAGCACCTCGGCCAGCGAACGCATGGACGTGAACCAGATCTTGGGATCGGACGGCTTGGGCTTGTACTCGCCGCGCGCGATGGACAGCATGCGGGCGCGGACCTGATCCTGCGGCAGGATGCCGATGACGATGGATTTCATGATGTTCTGATCTCCTGCAAAACCTGATCGACTTCCTTGAAAAAATCGCTCAGCAGTTGATAAGCGTCCTGGAACGCATAGGGCACGCCCTTGTCACTGACGTGCCGGTGCTTGTGGTCATAGGGCAACCGGGTACCGGCAAACTTGAACTTCTTGGGCGGTTTGACCGCGTGTGCGTTGTCGTAGCCCAGGATGCGTTTTCCGTACGGCTCGTGCAAAGTCAGCGAGTAGCGGATACCGTGCGGAACGAAGGCTCCGGGCTCGACCCGCCACGCCTCGATCTTGATCCAGTAGCCGTTTCCCTGGTCGATGATCTGATCGTGCAAGTCGATCAGCGTGGCGATCCCTGTGTCTTCTTGTGCCATGCCAGAATGTTATCAACCGATGATAATCTTGTCAGCCCCTGAATGAGCAGACCGATGAAGACCTTCCACAACCCCCACCACGCGCTGCACCAGGGGCGCGAAGAGATGTTCCGCGGCCGCATGGTGCCGTGCCACGAAGTCCCGGCAAGGCTGGACTATGTGCTCGCCGAACTGCAGCGGCGGCCGCTGGGCGAGCTGCTCACGCCCGCCATCCCCGATGCCGAACTGGACGCCGCCATCGCCCGTGTGCACGACGCGCGCTACACGCAGTTCCTGGCCGGTGCCTGGGCCGAATGGGTGGCCATGGACCCGGCCAATGCGCAGCGCGATGCCCTGCCCTCGGTCTGGCCGCTGGCGAACATGGACAACAAGCGGCACGCCTTCCGCAACGACGTGCTGCCCGCCAACTTCGCCGCCCGCCTGGGCCTGTTCTCGTTCGACTCCGGTTCGCCGCTGATGGCCGGCACCTGGGCCGCCGCCCGCTGTGGCGCAGCCTGCGCACTGGCCGCCACCCGCGAGGTGCTGGGCGGCGCGGGCTGCGCCTTCGCCCTGACACGCCCGCCGGGCCACCACGCGGGGCCGGACTTCTTCGGCGGCTACTGCTTCCTCAACAACGCCGCCATCGCCGCCCAGGCCCTGCGCGACGGCGGCAAGCAGCGGGTGGCGGTGCTGGACGTGGACTACCACCACGGCAACGGCACGCAGACCATCTTCTACGAACGCGCGGACGTGCTGACGGCCTCGATCCACGGCGACCCGATGACCGAATACCCCTTCTTCCTGGGCCATGCGGACGAGCGCGGCGCCGGTGTGGGCGAGAGCTTCAACCTCAACCTTCCGCTGCCGCGCGGCACCGGCTTTGCCGCCTGGCGCGCTGCGCTGGACCGCGCCCTGCAAGCGGTCGCCGACTTCGGCGCCGACGCGCTGGTGGCGCCCATGGGCCTGGACACCTTCGAAGGCGACCCGATTTCGGGCTTCACCCTGCGCAGCGACGACTACTTCGCCGTGGGCCAGGCCCTGGCCAGTGCCGGCCTGCCTGCGGTGTTCACCTTCGAAGGCGGTTACGCCGTGGACGCGGTGGGCACCAACGCGGTGAACCTGCTGGAAGGCTTCAGCCGAGCGGTGTGATCAGACCGCCTTCCAGAGGATGTAGTCGGCCTGGTAGTTGACGATCTGTTTCCTGCCGGCCTTGCCCGCGTCGCACATCGAAGCGGGTGCCATACCGCCCTGGGTGGCCACGCGCTGGATGTAGGTCACGCCCTGCATCGCGCCCATGCCCGTGGCCGGGTGGGCCTTGACCAGTTGCAGCGGGATGCTGCCAGTCGCGGCCGGAGCGACCGCGATCTGCGTTGCGGTCAGCTTCGATCCGTCGTTGCTTTCCCAGGTGGCGGGCGGGCCGTAGTACGTGCCGACTTGTCGGCCCATGCGGTCCAAAAGCCTGGCGTCAGGGCCGACGAACACCCATTCGTGGCCAGCCATCTCCTTCTTGGCGCGGCATTCGTAGGTGATCTGGCCCACACCCACGGTTTCCATGGCCACTTTGTGCCCTGCCGGCACCTGCACGGCAGCGGGCAGGCCAGTCTGGGAAAACGGCATCGCGGGCGCGCCCATGTTGGAAGCGCAAGCCGACAGAACGATGACGGCCGTGACGGCCAGCGTGGACTTGATGATCATGGCAAAAGCTCCTGGAAGTGGAGAACACCAAAGGGGCCGCATCGGTCAGGCGCCGAAGGACAGCGCACCCTGCGGCAGCGGTCGGCCCAGCGCGCCGGTCAGCACCGTGAAGTGCAGGGTCTCATCGGCCGCCAGACGGGCTGCCACCTTGGCCAGATCGCGGTCTGCCATGGCGGGGATCACGCTCAGGTAGGCGTTGGTGGCCCCCAGTTCCAGGCGGGCCGCCAGGTCCAGCACATCGCCCTGGCTCTTCAGCGCACCGGCGTTCAGGGCCTTGGCGTATTCCTCGAGTTTCAATTCGGCCACGGGCTTGCCACCCAGTTTCTGAATGGTGGCCGTGAGCGCATCGCGGTGCACCTTGTGGTGGCCCTGGAACTGCACGGCCACGTCCAGCACCGGCTTCTGCAACAGGCCGCTGCCTGCGCCCAGCTGGTAGGCGTTGATGGCTTCGTGCTCCAGGCCCAGCGCCACGTTCAGGATGTCGACATCCTTGGCGGGATTGCCCTTGTGATGGGCGGCCAGTGCGTCGCGGCCGGCCAGCAGTGCCAGGGTCGCGGCAGAGAGAGTGGCGCCGCGTCCGATGAACTGGCGGCGGGGGTTGGTGGGGTTCATGGGGTGCTCCTTGGTGGTTGGGGATGGATGACCGGCCAGTGGCCCGTGCCGCAACGGATACGCAAAGCACCCGGCCCGTGGATGCAGATACCCCCACGTTTTTTGGGGATTCAGGTCGTGGTGCATCCAGCCGGCGATGCGCTGCGTAGTGAGGGGGCCAGCACCGCTGGTCCCCCTGCAACCCAACAGACCCACCCCATGCCACACGCTACCCACTGTTCCCCATCCCCGCTGAAGCGGGCCCTGGCGGTCATCACCCTGTCGGCCGCCACCCTGGCCCTGAACTCCGCCCACGCCGACACCGGCAAACTGCTGCTGACCGGCGGCGTCTCCACGGTGGAAGGCGCCGCCGGCGGTGGACTCAGCCCGTGGGCCGTGATCGGTGGTCCCGGCGCTGCAGGCGAGACCGGTGTGGCGGCCCATGTCAGCCGCGCGGTCACGCGCGACTATGGTTTGACGGCCGCCGGAGTGGCCATCGGCCTGAACGACCGCGTGGAACTCTCGTTCGGCCACCAGGACTTCAACACCCGCGCCACCGGCACCGCCCTGGGCCTGCCCGGCCTGCACCTGAAGCAGGACGTGCTGGGCGCCAAGTGGCGCCTGGCGGGCGACGCCGTTGTAGACAGCGACACGTGGATGCCGCAGATCGCCGTGGGCGTGCAGCACAAGCGCCTGCAATCGAGCGGGCTGGACGGCACGCTGGCCGCCCTCGGTGCCGACCGCAGCGGCACCGATGTCTACCTGAGCGCGACCAAGCTCTTCCTGGCGCAGGGTGTGCTGGTCAACGGCACGCTGCGCGCCACCCGCGCCAACCAGGGCGGTCTGCTCGGCCACGGCGCCACGCTCGGCGGTACCGACGACGGTTACGAACTGATGCCCGAGCTGTCGGTGGCCTGGTTGTTGCGCAAGGACCTGGCCGTGGGCTTTGAGTACCGCGGCATGCCCAACAAGCTACAGCGTGCGGGTGCCGCTGCGGGCCTGGGCAACGGCCTGCGTGCCGACGACTGGATGGACCTGTTCGTCGCCTGGACGCCGAGCAAAAACGTCTCGCTGACCGCTGCCTGGGTGAATCTGGGGCGCATCGTGCCCGCCACCACCGGGGGTCGCCAGCAGACCGGCCTCTACACGTCCGTCCAGTTCGCCTTCTGACACCCCTCAAACCGCTCCGACACCATGAAACACCTCATCACCGCCACCACCCTCTCCCTGCTGGTCATGGCCAGCGGCCCAGCGCTCGCCCAGACCGCTTCGGCCGCTTCGGCCTACCCGGTCGCACCCGCGGCCGGGCTGTTCGATGCCCTGGGTCAAAAAGCCGGCATCCGTTCGCTGATGGACGATTTCGCCCTGCGCCTGAAGGCCGACGCCCGGATCGGCAGACAGTTCAGAGAGACCAACCTTGCACAACTGGCCAGCCAGCTCACCGACCAGGTCTGCCAGCTGGCGGGTGGGCCCTGCGTCTACAAAGGTCCGGACATGAAGGAAGCGCACGCCAACATGGACGTCACGCGCGTTCATTTCAACGCCCTGGTCGAGGTGCTGCAGCAGAGCATGGACGCGCGCGGCGTCCCGTTCGCGCGCCAGAACCAGTTGCTGGCCCTGCTCGCCCCCATGCACCGCGACGTGGTGAACGCCCGATGAAGCCGGGCACACGTTCGGCCCGCCAGGCCTTCGCCCTGCTGGCCCTGTGCGCCACGCTCGCCCAGGCCGGCACGCTGCAGGTGACCGTGACCGGCAAGGACGGCCAACCCCTGCCCGACGCGGTCGTGCGGGTGGATCCCGCTGGCGGCGCACCGGGCAAAGCCCCAGCACCGGTCCAGTTCGCCATCGGTCAGCACAAGATGCAGTTCACGCCCATGGTCAGCGTGGTGCCTGTGGGCTCGCGGGTGCGTTTCACCAACCAGGACGCCTGGGACCACCACGTGCGTGGCGCACCAGCGGGCCTGGTTGGTCTGACCGCCGGCCCCGGTGCCGGGCTCGAACTGCGACTGGCCGGCAAGCTGGACGGCCAGCCCGCTTCCAGTGCCGACGTGGTGATGCAGCAGCCGGGCCCTCTGCAACTGGGCTGCCACCTGCACGGTTCCATGCGAGGGTTCGTCTATGTGGCCGACACGCCTTGGGTGGTCAAGACCGATGCCAACGGGGTGGCCACCTTCAACGATGTGCCCGAAGGTGCAGCGCGCGTGCGGGTCTGGCACCCGGACCAACTGGTCGAGGGCAGTCCGATGCCGGTGCAGGTCCAGGCAGTGTCGGCCTTGACCGTGCCCACCCAGGTGGTGCCGCGCAAGCGGCGGATCTGATGACCTGGCGCGATGCGTGGACTTGCCTTCGGCGCAGCCCCTGCGGCGACGTGCCGCACAATGCCCGGATGCACGACGATCCAGACCCCTTGCTGATGGCCTTGATCGACCGCGTGGCCACGCGCGACGAAACCACCCTCAAAGCCCTGTACGACCACACCTCGGGCAAACTGTTCGGGCTGGCACTGCGGGTCACCAGCCGCCGCGAATGGGCCGAAGACGCGCTGCAGGAGGCATTCCTGCAAGTCTGGAAGAACGCGGCCGACTACCGCGCCAGCCTCAGCCCCCCCATGGCCTGGCTGGGCCTGATCGTGCGAAGCCGCGCGCTGGACCAGCTGCGCCGCCACAGGGCCGAGCGTGAACACCTGACCGATGAAATCGACGACGCCCTGGCCGACACGCTCGAAGGCGGGGCGGCCAACCCCATGGACACCAGCCTGGCCAGCCAGCAGGCCTGGGCCTTGCACCAGTGCCTGGGCAAGCTCGAAAGCAAGCAGCGCGAGGTGGTGAGCCTGGCTTACCTGCGGGATCTCAGCCACAGCGAGCTGGCCGCCCAGCTGCGGTTGCCGCTGGGGACGGTCAAGAGCTGGATCCGCCGCGGGCTGGACCAGCTGCGCAGCTGCATGGCGAGGTTTGCGTGAACACCCCCCGCGCCGCTTCGCGTCACCCCCCTCCAGGGGGGCGGCCCCTGAGGCCCGGAGCCGGTTCCTCGGTGCCCTCGGATGGTGTTGCCGCATGCGTTGCGGGCCTTGCTCCGCAAGCCGTATTTTCTGAAGCCTGAGCATGGACATCCACCGCCATCCCGAATTGCTGGACCGCCTGGCCGCCGCCTACGCCTTGGGCACGCTGCGCGGCGGCGCGCGCCGCCGCTTCGAGGCCCTGGCGCGCGAACGGGCACCGGTGCGTGCGGCCGCGCTCGTCTGGCAAAGCCGCGTGGCCAGCCTGAACGAAGTGCAGCAACCCGCTCAGCCCTCGCCCGCGGTGTGGCAGCGCATTGACAACCTGGTGCGCGCCGTGCGCGAGCAGCAGGTGATGAACCAGGCCCGCACCGCGCCGAAACCCGCAAGCGGCGGCTGGTGGCGCAGCCTTCCGCTGTGGCGCGGTACCACTGCGGCCGGCGCGCTGGCCACGGTGCTGGCGGTGGTCACGGCCGTGGGCTTGCGCGACGACCTGAGTGCCCAGATCGGCGCTTTGCAGGCGCAACTGTCGACCCAGCCCCAGATCGAATACGTGGCGGTGCTCAACGACGACCAGGCCAGCGCGTCCATGCTGGTCACTTTCGACCCCAAGAACCGAAAGCTGACCCTGCAGCGCGTCGGCGGCTACCAGGAAGCGGCCGACAAGTCGTTGCAGCTGTGGGCCCTGCCGCCCGGTGCGGCGCCCCGCTCGCTGGGGGTGCTGAACCAGGAGAAGCTGCTGCAGCTGGCCGCCGACGAGCAGGCCGTGGGCGGCGTGCCGGCGCTGGCGATCAGTCTGGAGCCGCTGGGTGGCGTGCCCAGCGAACGTGGTCCCACCGGCCCGGTGCTGTTCAAGGGCGCGCTGATCCAGAAGCTGCTGTGATCACTGCCGCGCGGTGCGCACGTTGGCCGGTGGCTGCTGCGGATGGCTGCTGCGCCAGGGGTTGACGTCCAGCCCGCCGCTGCGGGTGTAGCGCGCATGCACCGTCAGCTTGGTCGGCTTGCAGCGGGTCATGATGTCCATGTAGATGCGCTCGACGCCGTCTTCAGGACCGGTGGTGTGGTCCCGGAAGCTCACGATGTACCGCAGCAACTCGGCCTGGTCGATCTGCGGGCCGCTGTAGGCGATCTGCACGCTGCCTGTCTCGGGCCGACCGGTCTCCGGGCAGCGGCTTTGAAACAGCTGGCTGGTCAGGGTCTCGGTCACCGGCTGTTCGTGCTGGGCGGCGCTCAGCAGATCGGGCACTGGCTGGTAGCGGTCGCAGTCCACGTCCAGCCGATCCAGGCTCAGGCCCGCCAGCTCCTGCAGTGGCTCGCGGTCGAAGGCGTCGGTCAGCACGATCCGCACCCCGGCGCCGGCCATCACCGCGCCACCGTGCCAGATGGCCGCGTTCACGTCGGCGCGGATGCGATCGCGCACCGCGTCCGCCGACTCGAAACGCGCAGCGTGGAAGCTGTGGAGGTAGCGCTGAAACGCACGGTGGTCGATCCGGTGCGTGCTCTCGCACGGCACGGTGATGTGCGCCAGCGCCACCTGCGGCTTGCCGCGCGGGTTGAGCCAGCCCAGCTCGAACGCGGTCCAGAGGTCGGCCCCCAGGAATGGGGCGCGTCCGCTGATGCCGATCTCGCGGCGCCGGGTTTCGCGAGGCAGCGCCAGCAGCAGCGACGCGTCGCAGCCGCTGTCCTGCGCAAGGCGCTGGTCGGGCTGCGGCCGAACGGGTGGGTTCTGACTCATCGGAATTCGCGTTCGCGCACCCATTTGGTCGCGATCCACTTCTCGCCCTCGATCACCGGGGCGCCGCCGTGCAAGGTGCGGGTGGACGGGCTCGGGCGGTCGTAGCTGAAGAACACCGCGTTGCCGCGCTGGGGGACCACCTCCAGCCCGATGTCTGGGAAGGTGGTGCCCCCGCCACGCACCGGGTTGTTCAGGTAGATCACCACCGTGCCCACACGCTGGCCACCGCGGCGCAGGATGGTGGGCGTGCCCGGCTCGGCCGGGTCGAAGTAGTCGTAGTGCGCCTTGTATTCGGCACCGGGCTTGTAGTTCAGCACCTGGATGCCCTCGCCGTTTTCCACCGGCCACTGGATCAGCCGCGCGATGCGCGCCTCGATGCGGCTGACCAGGTCGCTCTCGCCGCGGTTGAAAAACATGCCGTTGCTGGTGCGGTCCGGGTTGAGCTCTTCGCCACCGGTCTGGGTCTGCACGGTGAGCGACCGCGCCATGCGCGGGCTGGCCGCGGCGATCAGCGCATCGCACTCGGCGTCGCTGAGCAGGCCACCGAGCACCACCACGCGGGGCTGGCGCAGCGCCGCGATCACTTCCACCACGCGGTCGCCCAGGTCCACGCGGGTCGGTGAACCGTCCAGCGCGATGTCCGGGCAGGGCACGGCGGCAGGTTCCTGCGCGCTGGGGCGGTGCGGCGCGGGCTGCACCGAACGTCCGGCGGACAGCGTCTTCAGGTGGTCGGTCAACGTCTGGTCCAGCGCCCGCTCGGCCACGGCGGACGCCCAGCCGGCCTTCACCATGGCGTCCAGCACCGACTCGGGCGTGCAGCCAGCGCTGGCCTGTTCGATGATCCACTTGCGCAGTTCGGGTGTGACGGTCTGTGTCATGGTCGGTCCTTCCTCGTCTCGGCGTCTCAGCTCGCGGCGTCGCGGCGGAAGACCAGCCGGTCCACGTCGGACGCCGCCGACGCAAAACGGTAACCCTCGTCCGCAAAGTCCTTGAGCTGCTCCACCCGGCTGACACGGTGCTTCACCGCGTGGCGCACCATCAGGCCGCGCGCGCGTTTGGCAAAAAAGCTCACCACCTTGTGCTGGCCGCCCTTGCTTTCTTCAAACACGCAGGTCACCACGCGCGGCAGCAGGGCCTTGCGGTCCACCACCTTGAAGTACTCCTCGCTCGCCAGGTTCACCACAATGGGCGTCTTCTCGGCCTGCGCGCGCTCGTTCAGGTGGTCGGCGATCTGGCGACCCCAAAACTGGTACAGGTTCTTGCCGCGCGGCGTCACCAGGCGCGTGCCCATCTCCAGCCGGTAGGGCTGCATCAGGTCCAGCGGGCGCAGCACGCCGTAGAGGCCACTGAGGATGCACAGGTGCTGCTGCAGCCAGTCCAGTTCGGCGGCGTCCAGCGTCTTGGCCTGAAGCCCGCCGTACACATCGCCGTCAAACGCCAGCACCGCCTGCTTGGCATTCTTCGCCGTGAACTTGGGCCGCCAGGCCTGGTAGCGCGCCACGTTCAGGCCCGAGAGCTGGTCGGACAGATCCATCAGCTCGGCGATCTGCTGCGGCGACTTCTCGCGCAGCACCTCGATCAACTCGCTGGCCTGCGGCACGAACAGCGGCTGCGAATGCGTCTTGACGTGGGGTGGCGTCTCGTAGTCGAGCGCCTTGGCAGGGGACAATAAAAACAGCATGCTGGAAATCCTGTATCTCGACCATTATGTGGCAGCGGTGCACAAACCGCCGGGCCTGCTGGTGCACCGCACCGGGCTGGAAGCGGGCGAAACCCGCTTCGCGCTGCAGCTGCTGCGCGACCAGCTGGGCCGCCCGGTCTGGCCGGTGCACCGGCTCGACAAGGGCACCAGCGGCGTGCTGCTGTTCGCGCTGGACGCCGCCACGGCGCGCACCCTGGGCCAGGCTTTCGAGTCGGGTTCGGGGCTGCGCAAGACCTACCGCGCCGTGGTGCGCGGCTGGCCGCCGGACGAAAGCCTGATCGATCACCCGCTGCGGCGCCTGCCCGACGACATGCGCACCGAGCGCGAAGAGGTGCAGAACGCCGTGACACGCTTTCGCACCCTGGTGCGCTACGAACTGCCGCTGCCGCAGGGCGGCTTTGAAACCACCCGCTGCGCCCGGCTGGAACTGCAACCGCTGACCGGCCGGCGCCACCAGCTGCGCCGCCACTGCAAGCACATCGCGCACCCCCTCATCGGCGACGCCACGCACGGCAAGGGGCCGCTGAACCGCGCGCTGGCCGCGTTCCTGGACGAACAGCGGCTGTGGCTGCACGCGCAGCGGCTGGAGCTGGCTCACCCAGTCACGGGCCAGGCGCTGCAGATCGAGGCCATGCCCGGCCCCGAATGGCGGGTCTGGAACCGCTGGTGGGTGGCCGCCGCGCGGGATTCGCTCGAATAAAATCAGGGACTTCCCGAACATCCACCCGACGGCGCCCTGCGGGGCGCCGTTGCACTTTCTGCGCCCCACCCCCATGTCCGACGCTCCCGACACCCTGCAGCAACCCGGTCTGAACAGCCTGTCCAAGTCCTTCGAGCCCGCCGCGCTCGAAGCCCACTGGGGCCCTGAGTGGGAGCAGCGCGGCTACGGCGTGGCCGGCTTCCGCGGCAGCTCGGCCCCCAGCGCCGAAGCGGCTGCCGCCGGCAAGAACTTCGCCATCCAGCTGCCGCCGCCCAACGTGACCGGCACGCTGCACATGGGCCACGCGTTCAACCAGACCATCATGGACTCGCTCACGCGCTACCACCGCATGAGCGGCTTCAACACCGCCTGGATTCCCGGCACCGACCACGCCGGCATCGCCACGCAGATCGTGGTGGAGCGCCAGCTGCAGGAACAGAAGATCAGCCGCCACGACCTGGGCCGCAAGAACTTCGTCGCCAAGGTCTGGGAGTGGAAGGAACAGTCGGGCAACACCATCACCACGCAGATGCGCCGCATGGGCGACAGCGTGGACTGGAGCCGCGAGTACTTCACCATGGACGAGAAGCTCTCGACCGTGGTGACCGAGACCTTCGTCAAGCTCTACCAGCAGGGCCTGATCTACCGCGGCAAGCGCCTGGTCAACTGGGACCCGGTGCTGATGTCGGCCGTGTCCGACCTGGAGGTGGAGAGCGAAGAGGAAGACGGCTCGCTCTGGCACATCCGCTACCCCATCGACGGCTCCACCGAGTCGCTGGTGGTGGCGACCACCCGGCCCGAGACCATGCTGGGCGACACCGCGGTGATGGTGCACCCCGAAGACGAGCGCTACACGCATTTGATCGGCAAACAGGTGAAGCTGCCCATCACCGGCCGCCTGGTGCCGGTGATTGCCGATGCGTATGTGGACAAGGCCTTCGGCACCGGCGTGGTCAAGGTCACGCCGGCCCACGACCCGAACGACTACCAGGTCGGCCAGCGCCACGGCCTGCCGATGCTGACCATCTTCAGTCTGGAAGCCAAGGTGTCGGCCGCCGAAGCCACCGACATCCCCGCCGCCTACGTGGGCCTGGACCGCTTCGTGGCGCGCAAGCAGATCGTCGCGCAGCTGGAGGCCGACGGCCTGCTGGTCGAGGTGAAGAAGCACAAGCTGATGGTGCCGCGCTGTGCGCGCACCGGCCAGGTGGTCGAGCCCATGCTGACCGACCAGTGGTTCGTCGCCATGAACAAGGCCCCCACGCTCCCCACTTCGTGTGGTTCGCTGCCCCCCGAGGGGGCTGGTCCCGGCTTGGGGCGGCCCGGCGCCGGGTCCGGTCCCGACCAGGACACGCGTTCGATCGCCCAGAAGGCCATCGACGCCGTGGCCAGCGGCCAGGTCAGGTTCGTGCCCGAGAACTGGGTCAACACCTACAACCAGTGGATGAACCACATCCAGGACTGGTGCATCTCGCGCCAGCTCTGGTGGGGCCACCAGATCCCGGCCTGGTACGACGAGCAGGGCCAGGTCTACGTGGCGCGCAACGAAGCCGAGGCACAGGCCCTGGCCGGCGCGGGCAAGACGCTGACACGCGATCCGGACGTTCTGGATACCTGGTATTCGTCCGCCCTCGTGCCGTTTTCCACCATGGGCTGGCCGAACCAGACCGATGCCGCCACCGACGACTACAGCCTCTACCTGCCCAGCAGCGTGCTGGTGACGGGCTACGACATCATCTTCTTCTGGGTCGCCCGGATGATCATGATGACCACCCACTTCACCGGCCGCGTGCCGTTCAAGGACGTCTACATCCACGGCCTGGTGCGCGACGCGCAGGGCCAGAAAATGAGCAAGTCCGAGGGCAACGTGCTCGACCCGGTCGACCTGATCGACGGCATCACCCTGGCCCCGCTGCTGGACAAGCGCACCACCGGCCTGCGCAAGCCCGAGACCGCGCCCAAGGTGCGCAAGCAGACCGAAAAGGAATTCCCTGACGGCATCCCGGCCTACGGCGCCGACGCGCTGCGTTTCACCTTTGCCGCGCTGGCCTCGCTGGGCCGCAGCATCAACTTCGACAGCAAGCGCTGCGAGGGCTACCGCAACTTCTGCAACAAGCTCTGGAACGCCACGCGCTTCACGCTGATGAACTGCGAAGGCCAGGACTGCGGCCTGCTGGAGCATGGCGCCGACGCCTGTGCGCCCGGCGCCTACATGGACTTCTCCCAGCCCGACCGCTGGATCGTCTCGCGCCTGCAGCGCGTCGAGGCCGAGGTGGCCCAGGGCTTTGCCGAGTACCGCCTGGACAACGTCGCCAACACGATCTACGACTTCGTCTGGAACGAGTTCTGCGACTGGTACCTGGAAATCGCCAAGGTGCAGATCCACACTGGCAACGCCGCGCAGCAGCGCGCCACGCGCCGCACGCTGATCCGCACACTCGAAACCATCCTGCGCCTGGCGCACCCCATCATCCCCTTCATCACCGAAGAACTCTGGCAGAAGGTCGCGCCCGTCGCCGGGCGCGCGGGCGAGTCCGTGAGCATCGCCGCCTACCCGGTGAGCCAGCCCGAGCGCATCGACGCAGCCGCCGAAGCGCAGGTGGCCAAGCTCAAGGGCCTGGTCGACGCCTGCCGCACGCTGCGTGGCGAACTCAACGTCTCACCCGCCACCCGCCTGCCGATGTTCGTGGTGGGCGACGCCGACTTCATGCGCGCCAACGCGGCCGTGCTGCAGGGCCTGGCCAAGCTGGCCGAGGTGAAGGTGTTCGACGACGAAGCCAGCTGGGCGGCGGCTGCGCAGGCCGCGCCGGTGGCGGTGGTGGGCGAAGCCCGCCTGTGCCTGTTCATGGAGATCGACGTCGCCGCCGAGAAGGCCCGCCTGAGCAAGGAAGCCACGCGGCTGGAAGGCGAGATCGCCAAGGCCCACGGCAAGCTGGCCAACGAGGCCTTCGTGGCCAAGGCCCCGGCCGCGGTGCTGGAACAGGAGCGCAAGCGCGTGGCCGACTTCGGCGCCGCGCTGGCCAAGGTGCGCGATCAGCTGGCGCGGCTGGGCGCCTGACAACGGGTGCGGTCCAGGGTGGCCACCGGAAGGCCATCCAGGCCCAGGCTTGCACAACCCACCACGAGACCCTTTGGCGGTGGCCCGTGGCGCTCCCGAGAGGGGTTGCGCGCCGCGCGGCGGGGGCTTTCCGTTCAGCCTTGCAAGGCTTTCCACATTTCCATGTCGCGCTCGGCGGTCCAGATGCGCGGGTTCTTGATGCCGCTGGCCTCGTCGTAGGCACGGCTCACATCGAACGGCAGGCAGTGTTCGTAGATGAACACGTGGCCGAACACCGGGTCCATGCTCTGGCGGGTGTGGGCCATGGCGGCCTTGAGGTCCATGCCGGCGGCGGCGGCCTCCTTGCCGGCCTGGAACAGTGTGGTCACCCAGCGTTTCGTGTAGTCCAGCGCCTTGTTGACGTTGGCATTGCCCTTCATGGCTTCGCCGCGGCCGGGCACGATGAATTCGGCCTTGAGCGCGCGCAGGGCTTCGAGTGTGACGGGCCATTCTTCGAGCTGGGCGTCGCCGGTGTAGACGCCGGCCTCGTATTCGACCAGGTCACCGCTGAACAGCACCTTTTCTTCTTCCACCCAGGCGATGGTGTCGCCGCGCGTGTGGCCGTGGCCGGGGCTCCAGATCTGCACCACCACACCGCCGAGGTTGATCGACAGCTTGCCGGGCTTCTCGCCCTGGGTCGGGTCGCCGCCGCCGATCACCATGCTCGGCCAGGTCAGGCCCGGCACCGTGTCGGCGCCGCGGAACAGGCGCGGGAAGCGCTCCATCTCGCTCTTCATGTCCTGCGCGCCGCGCTCCCGGATCAGCTCCAGCGTGCCCTGGCTGGCGATGATTTCGGTCGCGCCTTCGGCGAAATAGGCGCTGGCGCCCAGCACGCGCACCGCGTGGTAGTGCGTGAGCAGCACGTACTTGATGGGCTTGTCGCTGACGGTACGGATCTTGGCGATCAGGTCGCGCGCCATGGCCGGGGTAGCGGTGGCGTCGCTCACCATGATGAAGTGATCGCCGATGATCACGCCCGAGTTCGGGTCGCCTTCGGCGGTGTAGGCCCAGCAGTGCGGGCTCAGTTGTTCGAAGGTGATCTTCTTGTCCTGAAGATCGGCCTGGGAAGCGAAGGCTTTGCTCATGGGGCTCTCCTGTGGGTGCGGCAACGGCGCGGATCGGTCGTGGCGCACGATTTTACCTAACCGAAATGAATTACGCATGAGTAAACCTTCAACCGGTCATGCGCCCAAGCCCCGCTCCAGCATGGCCACGACTTCATCGGCGAAGCCGGCGTAGCTCATGGGGCCGCCGGGTCGCAGCCAGGTGAAGGTCCAGTTGATCATGCCGAACAGCATCATGGTCAGCGCGGTCTGGTTGGCAGGGGTCACGCGGCCGGGGTAGGCGCGTTTGAGGAAGCGGGTGAACGCGGCCACCACGTCGCGCTGGCGGTTGAGGATGAGTTCGCGCTGCGTCTCGCCCAGGAACTTGGTGTCGGACACCAGGGCCACGTGGCGCGTGGCCGAGGTCTCGTACTCGGCCAGGAAGGCGCGCACCAGTTCGTGCAGCGCGTCGCGCTCGCTCAGGCTCTTGCGCTGGGCGCGTGCTTCGGCTTCACCGATCAAGGCGAGCAGGCGCTGGGTGTAGCGGTCCAGCAGATCGAACAGGATGGCTTCCTTGCTCTCGTAGTAGTGGTAGAGCCGCGCCTTGCTGGCGCCACAGGCGGTGGCGATGTGGTTCATGCTCGCTGCGGGGAAACTCAGCTGCGCGAAACACTGGGCGGCAACGTCGAGGATCTCTTCGCGCTTGAGGTCGTGGGAGGCGGATTTGGGTCGGGCCATGCTGGATTCTCCCACCCCCGCCGCGCTGCGCGCGACCCCCTCAAGGGGGCGGCGCGAGTGGACCGGCGGAGCCGGTTCCACCGCGCCACTGGACGCAGGCACTTCGCGCCGGTGGGCTGGCTGGATCAACCGGCCCTGTTTAGGATCTCGGCATGGCGCCCCGTTCCATCACCGAGCCGTTTGTGCAGCACGCCTGCGAGCTGCTGGGCTGCCTGGGCCCGGTGAAGGCCACGCGCATGTTCGGAGGTTACGGCCTGTCGGTGAATGGCACGAACCTGGCCATCATCGCCTGGGACACGCTGTACCTCAAGACCACGCCGCGGCGCAAGGCGGCCTCAAGACCGCAGTGACTCCAGCGGCGAAAGCACCCGTCCACGCCCCGCCACCAGAAACTCGCCATAGCCCAGCAGGCCGCGCAGTGCGCGCGCCAGCGCACCGGCGGCCTGGCCGAGCGCTGCGCAGAACTCGCGGGCGGGCGACACCACCTCGCGGACAAACCGGCCAGACGCCAACGGGGTCGGCGCACCGGACCAGTCGAACTGCAACGGGGCCGTGTCCCCCCGCACCGACACCGACTCGATGACCAGGTGCACACCAGCGGGCACCACCCACACATCCCCCGGCCCCAGAAAGCGGTCGTCCGCACGGTCGGGCGTGGTTCCCGCGGCTTCTCCCAGGGTCGCCCAGACCCGCCCGCAGACGATGCGCAGGACAGCGGTCTGTCTGGGTCGCAGGCTCATGGCATGGCCCGGATCGAGGCGCCAGGTGCCGATGGCCGGGCGGCAGAAGAGCTGCAAGGGAGTGTGTGACATGGAAACCTCCTGGGGTGTCGTGCGGGGGTCATCTTCGCCCTGCACCGCCCGCTGGTCCAATGAAATGGGGTTAAGCTATTGATACCGCAATCGCATCAATGATGGAGCACCCGACCCATGTCCCTGCCTCCAGCCCACCCCCGCACGCGGCCCATCGGCATGGGCCACCTGCGGGCCTTCGATGCGGTGGCCAGACACCTCAACTTCCGCGCCGCAGCCGAAGAACTTTCGCTCACGCAAAGTGCGGTGAGTCGGCAAATCCAGGCGCTGGAAGACGAGGTGGGTGCCGCTCTGTTCCTGCGCCATACGCGCGCCGTGGAACTGACCAGCGCCGGTACCCTGCTGCTGCGCGCGGCGGGCACGGCGCTGGAGCGGATTGATGCGTCGGTGAGACAGATCCGGCAAAGCGCCGGGCGCAAGAGCGTGGCCATCACCACCTGGGCCTCGTTCGCCTCCATGTGGCTGATACCGCGGCTGGAAGCGTTCCAGCGCGAACACCCGGACATCGACATCCGCATCGACGCGACCGACTCGGCCCTGGACCTGACCACCGCCGATGTGGACCTGGCCTTGCGTTACGCCGTGCCGCAGGCGGTCGCACCCGGCGCGGTGCGCCTGTTCGGCGAGCAGCTCACCCCGGTGGCCAGCCCCTGGCTGCTCAGGGAGCACCGCATCGCGCGACTGGAAGACCTGTCCAGGGTCACACTGATCGAAGCCGGCGACGCCCACCGCACGCGCCACCTGGAATGGCTGACCTGGCAACGCTGGCTGGACCATTTCGCACCCGCCACCAGCGGCGGTGTTCGCGGCAAAGCCAAGGCGCGCCTGTCCCCCAAGCGCTGGCTGTACTTCAACTACGCGAGCCAGATCGTGCAGGCCGCGCTCACCGGCCAGGGCGTGGCGCTGGCCCGCCTGCCCCTGGTCGCGGAAAGCCTGGCCAGCGGCGACCTGATCGAACCCTTGCCGCAGATGCGGCTGGATTCGCCGCTGGTGTACTGGCTGGTGGTCGCACCCCGCAGCGTTGTGCGCCCCGAAGTCAAGGCCTTCTGCGACTGGCTGCTGCGCGAAGCCGAACGCACGCGGCTGGCCATTGGCGATGTGCCGGACCCGGACACCGTGGATCACATCGACTGACGGCATGAAACCAGCCGCACGACACGCCCAGGGCAACCTCCGCAGCATCGTCAACATGCTGCTGGCGGTGATGTTTTTTTCGCTGATGGATGCGGTGCTCAAGACCCTGTCGGCCCATTACCCGCCGTTGCAGATCGCCTGCCTGCGCGGGGCCACCGCGTTGCCGCTGGTGCTGGCGTGGATCCAGTGGCGCGGCGGCTGGGCGCGGTTGCGCCAGCTGCGCTGGTCGCTGCACATCCTGCGCGGTGCCCTGGGCATCACCATGCTGTCCCTGTTCACACGGGGTGTCAGCGAACTGCCGCTGTCGGCCACCTACACGCTGTTCTTCATTGCGCCGCTGCTGATCACCATGCTCTCGGTGCCGGTGCTCAAGGAACGCGTGCCCAGGGCGCACTGGTGGGCCATCGGCGTCGGCTTCATCGGCGTGCTGCTGGCCATCCGCCCCAGCGGTGGCGACCTGCAGGCCGGTTTTGCCACCACCGGCGGCCTGGCCGTGATGACGGCCGCGCTCTGCTATGCGGTGGCCGCCATCGCGGGCCGCCTGCTCAGCCGCACCGACAGCACCGAGTCGCTGATCCTGACCATGATGTTGTTCATGAGCGTCGGTGGCGGCCTGCTGGCCTGGCCCCAGTGGAAGCCGGTGCAACTGGACCACGCGGCGCTGCTGCTGGCGCTGGCGGTCACCGGCCTCCTGGGCCAGCTGACCATCAACGAAGCCTTCCGCCACGGCCAGGCCAGCGCCGTGGCGCCCTTCGAATACACCGCGCTGGCCTGGGGCCTGGGGCTGGATTGGCTGGTCTGGCAGACCCTGCCTGAAGCCCACACCTGGCTCGGTGCGGCCATCATCGTGGCCAGTGGCGTCTACATCGTGCGGCACGAAAAGCGCATCAGCGAAGTGCATGCCAACGCGGAACATCCTTGAGTGCCCTCGCGCCGCTTTGCATCACCCGCCTCAAGGCAGGCGGCACCAGAGGTCCGGCAAAGTCGGCGCCCCGGTGCCCCGGATGGCGTGACTTCGTGCCGTACGGTTGGCACGCCGGTGCCACCGGGAGACGGAGCTGAACGGCCTTCAGCGTTCCGGCCAGGCCACACCCGTGTCACACAGGATCGCGTCCAGCGGCACATCGTGCGGCTCGGCCTGCAGGTCGGGCACGTAGGCGAAGTCGTAGCCCAGGCCCACGGTGAAGGGTTTGGGCTGCAGGCTCGCGAGCGTGCGATCGTAGAAGCCCCCGCCGTAGCCCAGCCGGTAACCACCCGGCCCGTAGCCCACGCAGGGCACGAAGATCAGCGTCGGCTGCACGATCTCGGTGTCCTTGGGTTTGGGAATGCCGTAGGCGTCTTCCTCCATCGGACAGCCCGGGTACCAGGTGTAGAAGGTCAGGGTCTTGTCCACCTTGTTGACCACCGGCAGCCCGATGCGGCGGTGTCGCTGCGCGCCCTGTGCGTCTTCTTCCAGCCCGGCTTCCTGCCAGCGGAACAGCGCGGGCAGCGGGTCGAACTCGCCCTTGATGGGCCAGTAAGCGCCGATGACCGTGTCGGGTCGGCCGATCAGCCAGACCCGCATCACGCGCTGCAGCAGGTCGTTGCGCCAGGCGCGGTCGGCCAGGCCCTGGCGCTTGGCGATCAGCTGTTGGCGCCATGCGGCCTTGCTGCCGGGCGCCGGAGGGAAAATCGGGGAACTCCGGCCGTCTTTGCTGTCCATAATCGAACCATGAACCTCTTGTTCGCCCGACGCGGGCTCTTGTCCATTATGGCCGCGCTGTCGCTGCAGGGCACGGCATCGGCGCAGACGGCCGCCGACACCGCGCTGCTGGACATGCGCGAGGCGTTTCGCCGCAACGATGCACCCGCCCTCACCACCTTGCTGCCCCGCGTGCGCGGCCACCAGCTGGAACCCATGGCCCGCTACTGGGAGGCCAGGGCCCGGCTGGACAAGGCCAGCCCGTCGGAACTGCGCGACGCCATGGATCGCATGGCCGGCACCTACTGGGAAGACCGGCTGCGCAACGACTGGCTGCTGCACCTGGGCCGGCAACGCGACTGGGCCACGTTCGAAGCCGAGCGGCCCCGGTTCCGCATGAACGACGACCGGCAGGTGCAGTGCTACGCGCTCATGCTCGACGCGGTGGCCGGGCGCCAGCCGGCCGACGGGCTGGGTCGCCAGGTGGCCGAGCGCTGGATGGGCCAGCGCGACGCCGACGAAGGCTGCGCCACCGCCGCCAAAGCCTTTGTGGACAGTGGGCACCTGGACAACGACGTGGTCTGGCGCCGTGCGCGGCTCGCCATGGAAACCGGTCGTACCCGCGCCGTCACGCAGGCGGTTCAGATGCTGGCCCCCGATGCCGTCCCGCTGGTCAACACCGTCACCGCCGACCCCGCGCGCTACCTGGACGAGAAGGTCACCGCGATCCGTCCCCGCACCAAGGAAATGGTGACGCTGGCGATCATCAAACTGGCCGGTGCGAACCCCGACGCAGCGGCCCAGGAACTGGACCGCACCCGCTGGCGCGCGCAACTGACGCAGGAAGAGCGCAGCTGGCTGTGGGGCGTGATCGGCAAACGCGCGGCGCAGAAGCTGCAGGACAACGCACTGGCGTACTTCGCCAACGGTCAGGACCGTTTCATGCACAGCGACCACCTGGCCTGGAAGGCGCGCGCCGGGCTGCGCGCCGGCGCCTGGGGCCATGTGCGCGACGCCATCACCGCCATGGGGGAGACCCAGCGCAACGAGCCGGTCTGGGTGTACTGGGAAGCCCGGTCGCGGCTGGCGCTCAAGCAGCCCGACCCGCTGGCCGCTGCGGCGCAGGCGCGCGCTCTCTACGAATCGATTGCGTCGCCACGCGGGTTCTACGAACAGCTGGCGCTGGAAGAACTGGGCCGTCCCATCACGCTGCCCGCCGAGCCGCCCCCGCCGACGCCCGCGGAACAGGCGGCCGCCCGCAACAACCCCGGCTTGCAGCGAGCCCTGGCCGCCGTGGCCCTGGGACTGCGCAGCGAAGGTGTGCGCGAATGGAACTACACCACTAACCTGCACACCCCGGGTGGCATGGACGACCGCGAGCTGCTGGCGGCCGCTGCGCTGGCCTGCGAGCAGGCGCTCTGGGACCGCTGCATCAACAGCAGCGAACGCACCCGGCTGGCGCACGACTACGCACAGCGCTTTCCCATGCCGCACCAGGCTGCGGTGGTGCAACGCGCCCAAGGCATCGGACTGGACCCGGCCTACGTCTACGGCCTGATCCGCCAGGAGAGCCGCTTCATCACCGACGCCCGTTCGCACGTGGGCGCCTCGGGGCTGATGCAGGTCATGCCCGCCACGGCGCGCTGGACCGCTCGCAAGATCGGCCTGACCGAGTTCCAGCCGCACCAGATCAACGAGCGCGACACCAACATCGCCATCGGCACCGCCTACCTCAAGCTGGCCCTGGACGACTTTGAAGGCTCCCTGCCCATGGCAGCCGCCGCCTACAACGCGGGCCCCAACCGGCCGCGCGCGTGGCGCAATGGCCCGGTGCTGGCCGGGGAAATCTGGGCCGAGAACATCCCGTTTGAAGAAACGCGCGACTATGTCAAGAAAGTGCTGGCCAACACCACCGTTTACGCAGCCCTCATCACCGGCCAACCCCAATCCCTGAGGGCCCGCCTGGGCATGGTGGGCCCACGCACCACCCCCACCCCCGTCAACACCGAACTGCCCTGAATGCCCCGCATGCCCAACGCCCTGGTCATGGGTGGCACCGGTTTCGTCGGCCGCCACGTCTGCGAAAAACTGCAACGCGCCGGCTGGTCCGTCACCGTGCCCACCCGCCGTGCGGTCAACGCCGCCCGCGTGCAGCACCTGCCCCGCCTGACCGTCATCGAGGCCGACCTGCACGACCCGGCCGCACTGGCGCGGCTGCTGCCCGGGCACGATGCCGTGGTCAACCTGGTGGCCATCCTGCATGGCAGCGAAACCGCCTTCGAACGCACCCACGTCGAACTGCCTCGCAAGATCGCGGCCGCTTGCCTGGCCAGCGGTGTGCACCGCCTGGTGCACGTGAGCGCGCTGGGGGTGGCCGAAGACGGCCCGTCGATGTACCAGCGCAGCAAGGCGCGCGGCGAGGCGCTGCTGCGCGCTGCGGGACTGGACCTCACGGTGCTGCGTCCCAGCGTCATCTTCGGCGCAGGCGACCGCTTCCTCAACCTGTTCGCGCAATTGCAGGCTGTGTTTCCGGTGATGCCGCTGGCCGGCGCGTCCGCCCGCTTCCAGCCGGTGTGGGTGGAAGACGTGGCCAGCGCCGTGGTGGCCTGTCTGCAGAACCCCGCCTCTGCGGGCCACACCTACGACTGCGCCGGCCCCGACGTTTTCACCCTGGCCGACCTGGTGCGCCTGGCCGGCCGTCACGGCAGCCGGGAGCGCCCGGTGTTGCCGCTGCCCATGGCCATGGGCCGGCTGCAGGCCCAGATGCTGGAGCTGCTCCCCGGTGGTCCGCTGATGAGCCGCGACAACCTGGACGCGATGCGGGTGGACAACGTCGCCATGGGCCAGCATCCGGGCCTGACCGACCTGGGCATCCTGCCCGCTTCGGTACTTGCGGTGGCACCCACTTACCTGGGGCTGCGCGGCGTTCGCAGCAACCTGTTGCGGGCACGGGCGTTGCCACGCCGTTGAGGGTCATTCCCGAATCGTGGGAAGCACCACCGGTTCCGGCACCGGTGGCGTCAAGGGAAACCGCCTCCGATGAATGCGTTCGGGACTTGCGGCTATACCGCAGACCGAAGCCGTTGCGTTTCATGCCCGTCGCAACCGGCATCGCGCCCATGGGAGCGAAGCCGACCGCATTCGATGCACGGGTCGCTGGGGCGCTTGCCGTGCCAGACGCCGAGGCTCGACGCCTCTTGGCCGACTCCGCAGGTGCCGCCCTTCGTGGGCTGGGTGGGTGAGAGCGAACCGGACATGCCCGCCCTGACACCCCAAACCCTCTCACCCCGTGGGCCGGATCAGAATTCGCCCTTGGAGGCGCGCTGCATCATCTCCCAGATGGTGTCGCGCACGGCCATGGCCTCTTCCTTGAGCGGCGAGGGCAGCTTGCGCCCCATCTTGACCATCATGTCCATGTTGAGCGTGTACAACCACAGGCTGCCGTCGTCGTGTTCCACCAGGCTCACGCGGCAAGGCAGGTAAGCCGCCATGTGGGGGCTGAAATCCACCATCCTGCGGGCGGTGGCGGGGCTGCAGTAGGAATACACCGTCAGCAGTTTTTCCTTCTTGCCCGAACGGGCTTCCAGTTCTTTGGACAGCGGCAGGATACCGACGTCGCGCATGTTGCGCTCCACCGCCACGGCCTTGAGGATCTCCGCCACGTCGTTGGCGCTCACCCCCGGCTTGACCTTGGCTTCCCAGGTGGTGGCGACGGCGATGTCGCCGTTGCCCTCGATCCAGCGGTCCCACATGCGCGAGGCCTCGGCGCCGGCGCCGCTTTCCAGCTTGCCGATGGTGGAGAGGGTGCCGCACCCGGTGGTGGCGAGCAGCGTGGCGGTCAGGGCCAGGCCCAGCGAGATGCGTTTCCAGATGTGCATAAGGTCCTCGTGAAGTGCTTGGGTATGACGGATCGCGCGCGCCTGCATGAGGTCAAAGCTGCGGGCAATGATCGCCACCTTATCCGTCAACCTCGGAACCTGGCATCGGTTATTACCCTAGGGGGTACTGTAATAAGTCAGACAAATACGGAATCGGTGAGAACCTTTGTGCGCATCGCGCCGTTTTTTTGGCACACTGCATCAGGTGTGAGATCTCCAAGGACCCCCCCTATGCCCACCAGCACCGCGAAAAGTCCGGCCCGCAAGACGACGGCCGCCGCTGCACCGACGCCATCGACCTACCGTTCCGAAAGCCAGCGCGATGTGGTCAACCGGCTCAAGCGCATCGAAGGTCAGGTGCGCGGCCTGATCGACATGGTGGAAGCAGGCCGCTCGTGCGAAGACGTGGCGCAACAGATGTCGGCCGCGCGCAAGGCGATGGACAAGGCTTTCTACCGCATGATGGCGTGCTCCGTCATGGAGGCGGTGTCCGACAGCGAAGGCGACCCGATGCGCGAGGTGGAACGCTCCACCCGCATCCTGGAAAAGTACGCCTGAGAGGTCTGCACCCGCTGCCGCCGGCCCATCGGGCCCTGACCACCCCTGGGCAGGTGCGGCTGGCTCGCGCCGTCCCGGCCGCGAATCAATCCGCCCGCCATTTCACATCAATGCGCGACGTCCGAGGTCCTACGATGGGCACCTCGTTCGGCTCAGGAGGTTCACATGGCTCTGCAACTGTATATCGGCAACAAGAACTACTCGTCCTGGTCCATGCGCCCCTGGGTGCTGTTGACGCAGGCCGGCATTCCCTTCGAGGAGGTCATGGTCCGTTTCGACTCGTTCGGTGCAGGATCGGCCTTCAAGACCACCATCGGAAGCATCAATCCGGTGGGCAAGGTGCCGGTGCTGGTGGATGACGGCTTTGCCGTCTGGGACACATTGGCGATCGCGGAATACCTGGCCGAACGCTTCCCCGACCTGAGGCTCTGGCCTGCCGAAGTCCGGGCTCGCGCGAGGGCACGCAGCGTCTGTGCCGAAATGCACAGCGGCTTCGCGGCCTTGCGCAGCCACTGCCCGATGAACATCGAGGCTTCGCTGCCCGACGTGGGCCGCATCGTCTGGCGCGACCAGGCCGGTGTGCGCGCCGACATGGCCCGCATCGAATCGCTGTGGACCGAACTGCTCAGCCAGCACGGCGGCCCCCTGCTGTTCGGCCACTTCAGCATCGCCGACGCCTACTTCGCACCCGTCTGTTCACGCATCCGTACCTACGGCCTGCCGGTCGGTCCGGTGACAGCGGCCTACGTGGAGCGGGTGCACCTGCTGCCCGGCGTTCAGGCCTGGGTCGCGCAGGCGCTGAACGAACACGACTTCGTCGATTTCGACGAACCGTACCGGGTGCGGCCTTAAGTTTCTTGGCCACCCAGCGGCCAGGGGCACCGCGGCAGGCAGGAGCGCGACCTGAGGCGTCAGGTCGCCAAGACAGTCCGACGGCACCGAACGGATCGCGGCGCCCTACACTTGCCACATGGACATGTATCTGGTCGGTGGCGCGGTGCGCGATGCATTGATGGCGCAACAGGCGGGCACCGCTGCGCACGTGGATCGCGACTGGGTGGTGGTCGGCGCTACGCCCGATGACATGGTGGCTCAGGGCTTCCTGCCGGTGGGCAAGGACTTCCCGGTTTTTCTCCACCCGCAGTCGCGAGAGGAATACGCCCTGGCGCGCACCGAGCGCAAGACCGCACCGGGCTACCACGGCTTCCACTTCCACACCGACCCCGGCGTCACGCTGGATGAAGATCTGGCGCGGCGCGACCTGACCATCAACGCCATGGCGGTGGCCCAGGCAGAAGCGGAGGATCCGGCCCGCGCCCACCTGATCGACCCCTACGGCGGCCATCGGGACCTGCAGGCGCGCGTGCTGCGCCATGTGAGCCATGCGTTTGCCGAGGATCCGGTGCGCATCCTGCGGCTGGCGCGGTTTGCGGCCCGGTTCCCGGATTTTTCCGTGGCGCCCGAAACGCAGGCCCTGATGGTGCAGATGGTCGAACACGGCGAGGTGGACCACCTGGTGCCCGAGCGCGTGTGGCAGGAACTCTCGCGCGGGCTCATGGAACAGCGGCCGAGCCGCATGTTCGACGTGCTGCGCCGCTGCGGCGCGCTCGCACGGCTCTTGCCCGAGGTGGACCGGCTCTGGGGGGTGCCGCAACGGGCCGACTACCACCCCGAGGTGGACACCGGCGTGCACCTGATGATGGTGCTGGACATGAGCGCCCGGCTCAATGCCGCCTTGCCGGTGCGTTTTGCCTGCCTGTGCCACGACCTGGGCAAAGGCACCACACCGGCGGATGTGCTGCCGCGCCACATCGGCCACGAAGAGCGCAGCGCGCGGCTGCTTCGGAACGTGTGCGAGCGCTGGCGCGTGCCGCGCGAATGCCGGGAACTGGCCGACGTGGTGGCGCGCGAACACGGCAACATCCACCGCAGCAGCGGCTTCGGCCCCACGGCCGTGCTGCGCCTGCTTGAACGCTGCGACGCCCTGCGCCGGCCCGAACGCTTCACCGACGTCTTGCTGGCTTGCGAATGCGACGCCCGCGGCCGGCTCGGTTTTGAAACACAGGCCTATGCGCAACGGGACCGCCTGCTGGCGGCCCTGAGCGCGGCACGGGCCGTGGACGCCAGGGCCACGGCCGACCACATCACCCGCGGCCTGCCCGCCGATGCCATCGCCCAGGCTCGCGCAGAACTGGGCCCGCGCATCGCGAAGGCCCTCCATGAAGCACGGGCGCAAGCCGTGACCGCGACACTGCGCAGCACGTCCGACTGAATGCCCCAACGGGTATTGGTATCCTCTTTGAGGGTCACCGTCAACCCGAAACTTCCCTCTTCGCCATCAGATACCCATACCGGTAAGGTGCACTGACGCATCCGTCGCGATGCGCAACACCCCATGACCCGAGGAGACAAGACCCATGCAGACCCCGAAGAGATCCGTCCCGACACCAGCCCGCACCGCTTTGGTGTCGGCACTGGCGGGGCTTGTTGCCCTGCCCGCCGCCGCCACCAACGGCATGAACCTGGAAGCCTACGGCGCCAAGGCCGGGGGCATGGGCGGCGCCTCGTTCGCCCATGAAAACGGCAACTCGGCCATCATGAACAACCCGGCCACCCTGGGGCTGCGACCGGAGGGCGCCAACCTGGGTCTGGGCCTGACCTTGCTGATGCCCGATGTGAAGACCGTCACGCCGATGGGCTCAACGGCCGAATCGGTGGGCGACAGGTACTGGATGCCGTCGTTGTCCTACATCCGCAAGTCGGGCCCGTTCACCTATGGCGCTGGCCTGATCGCCCAGGGCGGCATGGGCACCGAATACGGCAGTTCGCTCTCGGGCAGCCCGACCATGCCCTTCCGTTCGGAAGTCGGCTTTGGCCGTCTGATGTTTCCGCTTGCGTTCAATGTCGATCCGAACCTCACCGTGGCCGGTCAGATCGACTTCGTCTGGGCAGGCATGGACGTGCAGATGTCGCCCAACGGCATCGATTACGTCAGCTTCAGCAACGACAACGACTTCACCGGCGCGGCCAAGGGCAACGGCTGGGCGTTCAAGCTGGGCGTGCACTACAGGCTCTCGGACGCCCTGTCCGTGGGCGCGACGTACCACAGCAAGACCGACATCAGCGACCTTGAAGGCAGCGGGACCCTCAACGGCAACCCGGCGCAATTCAAGGTCATCGACTTCCAGTGGCCGGAAACCTACGGCGTGGGCCTGGCGTGGCAGGCCACACCCGAATTCATGCTGGCCGCCGACGTCAAGCACATCGGCTGGAAGGACAGCATGAAGGACTTCCGGCTGGCCGCCAACGTCATGGGCATGGGCTGGAACAGCTTCCCGCCGCTGCCACAGAACTGGAAGGACCAGACCGTCATCATGATCGGCGGCCAGTACATGCTGCGCCCGGGCCTGGCCTTGCGCTTTGGCTACAACCACGCCAGCAACCCGGTGCCGGACAGCACGCTCAACCCGCTGTTCCCGGCCACCATCGAGTCGCACTACACCTTCGGTGTGGGCTGGAACATGGGGGGCGGTCATACCGTTGCCGGATCGGTCGCGATCGCGCCCAAGGTCACGCGCACCAACCCGAACATGTTCGGCCCCGGCGCGGCCGGTACCACCTCGCACAGCCAGACCACGCTGCGCGTGAACTACAACGTCGCTTTCTGACCGCCTTCAGCCCCGAAAGGCCCCGGTTGCCCGCAACGGCGCCGGGGCCTTTGCACGCTCACGTCCGTGCCGCCGTCGCCCGATAATCGGCCCATGGCCCATCTGCTGCTTGTTGAAGACGACGAACTGCTGCGCGACGGTCTGAGCGCGCAGCTGATCCAGGCGGGGCACCGCGTCACCACGGCCGAAGACGGACAGCTCGCGCTCGACCGACTGGCGTCCGGGTCCTTTGACGGTGTGGTGCTCGACCTGGGATTGCCCCGGATCGACGGGCTGTCGGTGCTGCGCCAGCTGCGGCGTTCCACGCCAGCCCTGCCGGTGCTCATCCTCACGGCGCGGGATGGCATCGAAGACCGGGTGGAGGGCCTGAACGCGGGGGCCGACGACTACCTGACCAAGCCCTTCAACCGCGACGAGCTGCTGGCGCGGCTGCAGGCCATGCTGCGCCGCGCCAGTCTGCCCGCCTTTGGCGCGGCACCGGTGGCCGCACCGGCAACGGCCCTCGCCCTGCGGCTGGACCCGGACCTTCCCCGCGCCTGGCTGGGTGATGAAGTGATCGAACTCACGCAGCGCGAATGGGCGCTGCTGGACCTGCTGGTACGCCACTGCGGCGCCGTGGTCAGCCGCGAAGACGTGTTCGAAGTCTGGCAAGCCGATCCGGAGGAAACCGGTGGTGTCGCCTCCAACGCGCTGGAGGTGTATGTGCACCGATTGCGCCGCAAGCTCGCCGGCTCGTCGCTGAACATCCGCAACATCCGCGGCCTGGGCTACATGCTGGAGGCATGAAGACATTCCCCCTGCGCCGCTGCGCGGCTTCCCCCTTCTGGCCTGCGGCCGGGGTGGACGCACCCTGCGGCCCGGCCAGGCCGGTTCCACGGGTGCCGTGGACCGAGGCACTTGTGCCGGGCGAGGTGGCTTCATCTCCCCTGCGGTCCGGCGGAGCCGGTTCCGCGAGCGGCCTGGACCGGAACACAGGCGCCGAGTGAGCGCGCCCGCCCACTTGCGCCCCACAGCTCCTGGCCATGCGAACCCCACACCACCCATCGCTGCGTCGGCAGTTGCTGATCTGGCTGTTGCTGCCGCAGCTGGTGCTCTGGGCCGGCGGTGGTTTGCTGGCCTACCGGGTCGCCCTCAGCTACGCCGAGAAAGGCATCGACCAGTCGCTCACGCAGTCGGTGCGCTCCCTCGCGCGCCAGGTCAAACCGGTCGGGTCCGGCCTGCTGGTGGACTTCCCGCGGGCGGCGCAGGACGTGCTGGAGGCCGACCCCGACGACCGGGTGAGCTACATGGTGTCGTCGCCCCCAGGGCAGTTTCTGCTGGGTAACCAGCGCCTGCCGCAGCCCGACACCCTGCCGCAGGCACCGGGCGAGGCCTTGCTCTACACGGCGACGATCGACGGCAAGCCCATGCGGTTCGTGGCCATGGACCTGAGCTACGGCGACACCGCAACCCCGCAGACCCTGCGCGTCCAGGTGGCCAAGGGCCTGGCGGTTCAGCAGCGCATCGCGGGCGAACTGGTGGCCGACGTGCTGGCACCCCTGCTGGCGCTGGGCCTGCTGCTGAGTCTGGCGGTGTACGGGGGCATTCAGCGCGGCCTGGCCCCCCTGACGCGCCTGACTGCGCAGCTGGAGAACCGTTCGGTCAATGCGTTGTCGCCGATCGCGGCCACCCAGGCGCCCGGTGAAGTGCACGCCCTGGTACAGGCCATCAACGGCCTGCTGGAAGAAGTGGCGCGCAGCGTGCAGCAGGAAAAGCGTTTCCTCAACGACGCCGCCCACCAGCTGCGCACGCCGCTGGCCGGGCTGATCAGCCAGGTGGAACTGGCCCAGCGCCAGACCAGCGAACCCGCGCTCGCCGAACGGCTGGCCAAGGTACACACCGGCGCCGAACGCAGCGCCCACCTGGTGCACCAGTTGCTGACCCTGGCCCGAAGCGAAACCCAGGTGCGTCGCGAACCGCTGGACCTGGCCACGCTGGCGCGCGAGGTGGCCAGGGAGTGGACCCCGCGCGCACTGGCCGCGGGCATGGACCTGGGCTACGAAGGCGAGTCACACCTGCCGATGGCGGGCGATCCGCTCCAGCTGCGCGAGGCCCTGAGCAACCTGATCGACAACGCCTTGCGCTACACGCCTCGGGGCACCCGCATCACCCTGAACGTCGGCCGGACAGAGGGGGGTGCCATGGTGGCGGTGGAAGACAACGGCCCCGGGCTCAGCGCCGACGACCTGCAACACGTCTTCCAGCGCTTCTGGCGCGGCAGCACCGTGCCGGGCGGCTGTGGCCTGGGGCTGGCCATCGTGCAGGAGATCGCCCACCGGCATGGGGGCAAGGCGAGCGTGCGCAACCTGCAGCCGCAAGGGCTCCGGATCGAGCTGCGGCTGTCCTGAACGCAGCGCCCGGTCCGACCGGGCAGCGCGAGCTCAGGGCAGGTGGTGCCCGTCCATCTCCTTGAGGCGCAGACCCGAGACCGGATCGAACCAGTTGTTGTGCCGGCCGCTGACCGTCATGCCGGCTGTGTCCCCCACCTGGATCTTGGTGTTCGCCGGCGCCCGCACCGACATCAGTCCCACCGCCGTCTTCACCACCACATAGGTATCGGCGCCGGTCGGCTCCACCAGCACCACTTCCCCCCGCCAGGGCGAGTCGTCGCTCAGGTGGATGTGCTCGGGCCGTTGCCCCAGGGTGACCTGTTGCACGTCCGGGCACGGCAGATCGAGCGAGCCGCCATCGAACACGAACTTGCCGAGGTCTCCCGCACGCTCGACCCTGCCGGGGATGAAGTTCATGGTGGGCGAACCGATGAAGCCGGCCACATAGGTGTTGGCCGGCCGCCGGTAGATCTCGTCCGGGGTGTCGATCTGTTGCAGGATGCCGTCCTTCATCACTGCGATGCGGCTGCCCAGCGTCATGGCTTCGATCTGGTCGTGCGTCACGTACACCGTGGTGATGCCGCTCACATGGTGCAGGCGCTTGATCTCGGCCCGCATTTCCACGCGCAGCTTGGCGTCCAGATTCGACAGGGGCTCGTCGAACAGGAACAGCTGCGGGTCGCGCGCCAGGGCGCGCCCCATGGCCACGCGCTGACGTTGTCCACCGGACAGCTGGGCCGGGCGGCGGTCGAGCAGGTGTTCGATCTGCAGCATCCTGGCCACTTCGCTGATGCGCTGGTCGCGCTCGGCCTTGGGCACCTTGCGCATTTCCAGCGCAAAGCCGATGTTGTCGGCCACGCTCATGGTCGGGTAGAGCGCGTAGCTCTGGAACACCATGGCGATGTCGCGCTGGGCGGGCGGCATGCCGATGACGTTCTTGCCACCGATGTGCAGTTCGCCTTCTGTGGGTTCTTCGAGTCCCGCGATGATGTTGAGCAGGGTGGACTTGCCGCAGCCCGAAGGGCCGACCAGGATCAGGAACTCGCCCGGCTCCACGTCGATGTCGATGCGCTTGAGCACCTCGACCGCCTTGTCGCCTTTTCCGAACGCTTTGCGAATGCCCTTGATGTGCACAGAGGAAGCCATTTGATGTTCATCCTTTCACGGCACCCGCCGTGAGGCCTTTGAGGAAGTACTGACCGGCCAGCACATAGACCAGCATGGTCGGCAGACCGGCGATGATGGCCGCAGCCATGTCGACGTTGTAGTTCTTGACGCTGCTGGTGGTGTTGGCCATGTTGTTCAGACCCACGGTCACCGGCTTGCTGTCGGCGCCGCTGAAGGCCACACCGAAGAGAAAGTCGTTCCAGATGTTGGTGAACTGCCAGATCAGCGTGACCATCATGATGGGCGTGGACATGGGCAGCACGATGCGCCAGAAGATGCGCCAGAAGCCGGCGCCGTCGATGCGCGCGGCGTTCACCAGTTCGCGCGGCACCGCCGTGTAGTAGTTGCGGAAGAACAGCGTGGTGCCCGCCATGCCGGCCAGGCAGTGCACCAGCACCAGCCCGGCGATCGAACTGGACAGGCCCAGCCAGCCCAGCACCTGGCTCATGGGCAGCAGCACCACCTGGAACGGCATGAAGACACCGAACAGCAGAAAGCCGAACAGCACTTCCGAGCCACGGAACTTCCACATGCTCAGCACATAGCCGTTGATCGCGCCCCAGGCGGTGGAGATCAGCACCGCGGGCACGGCCATGATCACCGAGTTCCAGAAGAACGGCGCCAGGCCGCGGCAGTCCACCCCGGTGCAGGCGGAGTTCCAGGCCAGGGACCAGGACTCCACGCTCAGGCTCTGCGGCAGGCTCAGCAGGTTGCCGCTGCGGATCTGCGCCGCGTCCTTGAACGAGGTGACCAGCATCACGTACAGCGGCGCCAGGAAGAACAGCGCCGCCACCAGCAGCAGGCCGTAGGTGAACACCCGGCCGAAGGTCAGGGGTTTAGCGGTCATGGGGCTTGCTCCGCAATTCGCTGTAGAGGTAGGGCACCACGATGGCCGCCACGGTGGCCAGCATGATGGTCGCGCTGGCGGCGCCCAGTCCGATCTGGTCGCGCGTGAAGCTCATGGTGTACATGAAGGTGGCGGGCACGTCGGTCGCGAAACCGGGGCCGCCGCCGGTCAGCGCCATCACCAGGTCGAAGCTTTTGATCGACAGGTGCGAGAGCACCAGGATGGTGGAGAACACCACCGGGCGCAGGATGGGCAGGATGATGCGCCAGTAGATCAGCGGCAGCGAGGCACCGTCGATCTGCGCGGCCTTGATGATGCTGTCGTCGATGCCGCGCAGGCCGGCCAGGAACAGCGCCATGGCAAACCCGGCGGACTGCCAGATGCCCGCGATCACCACGCAGTAGATGGCGTAGTCGGACTGCACCAGCCAGTCGAAGCTGAAGCTCGACCAGCCCAGGTCGTGCATCAGTTTTTCCAGCCCGAGGCTGGGGTTGAGGATCCATTTCCAGGCGGTGCCCGTCACGATGAAAGACAGCGCCATGGGGTACAGGAAGATGGTGCGCAAGACCCCTTCGGCGCGGATCTTCTGGTCCAGGAAGATGGCCAGCACCATGCCCACCAGCATGGAGCCACCGACGTAGAGCACGCTGAAGATGCCCAGGTTCTTCAGGGCGATGTACCAGCGGTCCATGGACCACAGCCGGACGTACTGCTCCAGGCCCACGAATTCGTCGTAGTTGGGCAGCATGCGCGATCCGGTCAGTGAGAGCACACCGTTCCAGATCATCAGCCCGTAGATGAACGCAAAGCCGAGCACGAAGCCGGGCGCGATCACCAGCTTGGGCAGCAGGTTCTCGAAGCTTTTCATGGGGAGGGGGGAATGAGCCGTCCCGTTCGCACGGAACGGGACGGCGATGGCCACCGGTCGGTGGCCGGGCGCGAGACTTACTTGGTGGTCGCGGCCTTGGCGATGTTCTTCACACCGTCGGCGACCGAGATCTTGTCGTCGTTCCAGAACTGGCTGACGGCATCCTTGATGGCGCCTTCAGCGGCCGGGCTGATGGCCATGCCGTGGGCCACGGAAGGCACCAGACCACCGCTCTTGGCGGTTTCCACGAAGTCCTTGCTGGAGAGCTTGGCGCAGTCGTCGAACTTGCTCATGTCGTGGCCCAGACGCACCGGGATGGAACCCTTGTTCTGGTTGAAGACTTCCTGGAACTCGGTGCTCAGGATGGCCGATGCCAGATCGCCCTGGGCCTTCTGGGCCGCTTCATCCTTGAGCTTGAACATGATGAAGGAGTCGACGTTGAAGGTGTAGGCGTTGCCGGTGCCGGGTGCGGCTGCGCACACATAGTCCTTGCCGGGCACCTTGCCGGCAGCCGCGAACTCGCCCTTGGCCCAGTCGCCCATGAACTGGAAGGCCGCCTTCTCTTCAATCACCATGGCGGTCGCCAGGTTCCAGTCGCGACCGGGAGCGGCCGGGTCGGTGTAGGACTTGATCTTGCGGAAGGTCTGCACCGCCTTGGTCATGGTCGGGCTGGTCAGGGCCGCCGGATCCAGCTTGATCAGGGCGTCCTGGAAGAACTTGGGACCACCCACACCCAGCACCACCGATTCGAAGGTGGTGAAGTCCTGCCAGTTCTGGCCACCGTGGGCCACGGGGATCAGGCCCGCCTTCTTGACCTTCTCGGCCGCGGCGAAAAATTCGTCCCAGGTCTTGGGTACGCCCTTCACACCGGCTTTCTCCAGCACGGCGGGGTTGACCCACATCCAGTTGACGCGGTGCACGTTCACCGGTGCGGCCACGTAGTTGCCGTTGGCCTTCATCACATTGGCCACCACGGCGGGCAGCAACTCGTCCCACTTCTCGGCGCCGGCCACGTTGTCGATGTTGGCCAGCATGCCTTCCTTGGCCCACTCCTGGATGGCCGGACCCTTGACCTGCGCGGCGGTGGGCGGGTTGCCCGACACGGCACGGCTCTTGAGCGCGGTCATGGCGGCATCGCCACCGCCACCGGCCACGGCGAAGTCCTTCCACTCGTAGCCCTTGGCTTCCAGCATGCCCTTGAGCGCGGCGGCCGACTTGGCTTCGCCGCCCGAGGTCCACCAGTGCAGGACCTCGACCGCGGTCTTGGCCGGTGCCGCGGGCGTGGCGGCCGGTGCGGCGGCGGGGGCCGGGGCGGGCTCTTCCTTCTTGCCGCAGGCGGTGGCGAACATGGTGGCCACCAGCGCGGCGCCCAGGGTGTAACGGAACTTCATGGGAATGTCTCCGGGGATGGGGCCTATGGCCCAGGGTGTTGAACGAGTCCGGCGCTGTCAACGCCCAGACAATTCATTTTTCATTAATTAATGAAAAATCTCATCCGTACAAACCCGAACCGGCGTGCCGAAGTATCTGGCCAACCAGGCCGCCGATCAGGGGTGCGCGTCCAGGGCCCGCGCAGCCCCCCGGAGCGCCGGCGACTGGCGCGCGGTGATGACCCAGACCGGGATGGCCTGCAGGTAGGTGGCGAAGCGGCCCTTGGCCTCAAAGCGCTGGCGGAACGGCGAACGGTGGAACCCGTCGCCCAGGCGCGGCACGATGCCGCCGCCGATGTAGACCCCGCCGCGCGCCCCCAGGGTGAGGGCCAGATTGCCCGCCACCGAGCCCAGCAGCGCGCAGAAGTGGGTGAGCGCTTCGCCGGCTTGCGGTATCCCCCCGCCCAAGGCCGCCTCGGTCACCTCGGCGGCGTTCGAGAGCGCCCGTTCGGGCACACCGTCGGCGGCGCACAGGATGGCACAGGCGTCGACCAGGCCCTGGCCGCACAGCAGTCGTTCGGCCGAGGCTCGCCCGTAGCGCTGGATCAGTCCGTCCATGACCAGCCGCTCGCGCGGGCTCACCGCCGGCAGGGTGACATGGCCCCCCTCGCCTTCGATCGGCAGCCAGCCGCCCCGGCGGTCGGGCAGCAGGCCCGAAACGCCCAGGCCGGTGCCCGCGCCCAGCAGCGCGATCGCGGCGTCGGGCACCGCCGCACCCCCGCCCAGCTGGCGCAGCTCGTCGTCCGCCAGCACCGGCAGGGCCAGCGCCAGCGCGGTGAAGTCGTTGAGCAGTTGCAGGGTCTGCAGGCCGAACTCGGTCTTGACCGCCGACTGGGCAAACGCCCAGTGGTGGTTGGTCATGCGCACCTCGTCGCCCGTGATCGGGTTGGCGATGGCGATGGCCGCCGCCCGGGGCATGCCCTTGTTCAGGCCCTTCAGGTAGGCGTGCATGGCCGCCTGCAGGGTGGGGTGCTCGGCGCAAGGAAGCACGCGCACGTCGGTGATGGGGGCGCCGGCGCTGGCCTGCCAGGCGAAGCGCGCGTTGGTGCCGCCGACGTCGGCCAGCAGGCGTGGGAAAGGACGGGCGGGAGCGACGTTGGGCGTGGACATGGGGCGTGATGATACCGGGCCTGTAATTTGGTTACAAGCTCTTCGTCACCCCCGGTACAGGCCTCAGAAACGCTGCGAACGCACCCAGCGCACGATGTCGGCCGCCCCCATCGCCCCCGGCTGCCGGGCCACTTCGCGGCCGTTCACGAACAGCGCCAGCGTGGGAATGCTTCGGATGTTGTAGCGCGCTGCGAGGTTCTGGACGGCTTCGGTGTTGACCTTGGCCAGCCGCACCTGCGGCTCCAGCTGCCGGGCGGCCGCTTCGAACTGCGGCGCCATCGCGCGGCAGGGACCGCACCAGGGTGCCCAGAAATCCACCAGCACCGGCAGCTGCGAACGGGTGATGTGTTTGTCGAACGCGGCCTCGTCGTCCAGCGCCACCGGGTGGCCACCGAACAGCGGCTGGTGGCATTTGCCGCAGTCGGGCGCGTTCGCCAGATCGGCGGTGGCGACGCGGTTGGTGGTGTGGCAGTCGGGGCAGACGACGTGCAGGGGATCGGTGGACAAGCGGCGGCTCCTTGATGGCATCCACATGGGGCCGGAAGCCCGGCCTTCAAGACACTCCACGGGGTATGTCAGATGAGCTGGCCGATCAGGCTGGCCACAAAGCTCAGCAGGAGGGTGGTGGTCAGCGGGATGAACCACTCGCGGCCGAAGGCGCGGAAGCGCAGGTCGCCCGGCAGCTTGCCGAAACCCAGCTTGTGCAGCAACGGCGTGAACCAGCTGATCAGCAGCAGGGCCAGGAAAATGATGAGCATCCAGCGGATCACGCGCGCTCCTACAGGCGATGCGTTCTGTCGCCAGCGGCAAAGCCGATGGGGTGCCAACCCTCGGCGCTGGGCGCCGGTGCCAGACCGATGACCTTGAACAGCTCGCCCATCTCGTGTTCGTTGACCAGCTGGCCCAGCATGGCGCTCTCTTTCGGGCCCGCGTCTTTCGCCACGTCCAGCAGACCGCAATTGATGAGAAAGCGCCCCTGGCTGGTGTAGCCCAGCACCGTCATGCCGGCGTCCTGCGCGGCCAGCGCGATGCCGGTGAAGTTGACGTGCGCGGTGATGTCCTTGAGCCCCACGTCGGCCAGCGGGTTGTCGTCGCTGCGGTGCGCGCGGTGGCAGATCAGCGTGCCCATGTGGCGCTGCGGGTGGTAATACTCGGCCTCCGGGAAACCGTAGTCGATGAAGAAGGCCGCGCCGCGCCGCAGCCGCTCGGCCAGGGTGCGGACGAAGGCCTCGGCCTGCGGGTGGATTTCGGTCAGGTAGTTCTGCGGGCCCTCGATGTCCAGCGGCGGGCGCAGGTCGGTCGGTCGGTCGGCCCAGGCCAGCGCACCGGCCTCGTCGACCACCACGCCGCGTTCGTACCAGCGACCGTCGGCCTGGCCGCCGATGCGCAGCAGCAACTGCACCGGCATGGCGTCCAGCACCTCGTTGCCGATGACCACGCCGCTGAACGACTCGGGCAGCGCGTCGGCCCAGACCACGCGGCCGGCGTGCCGCGCCAGGGTGGCCTGCTGGCGCGCCCGCAGCGTGCCCGAGAGGTCCACGATGGTGTAGCGCTGCGGCGCCTGGCCCAAGACATCGAGCGCATCGAGCAGCTGCAGCGCGAGTGCCCCGGTGCCGGCCCCGAACTCCCACACCTCGCGGGTGTCCGTGGCGGCCAGCGCCTGCGCCACCTGGCGCGCGAGCGTGGCGCCGAACAGCGGCCCCAGTTCGGGCGCGGTCACGAAGTCGCTGCCCTGCCCCGCGACGCCGCCCGGCATCTGGCCGAACTTCGGGCTGCTGTTGGCGTAATAGCCCAGGCCCGGCTCGTACAGGGCCATGGCCATGAAGCGGTCGAACGGCAGCCAGCCGCCGGCCGCGCGGATGGCCTCCCGCAGGCGCGCCAGCAGGGCGCTCGTTAAACTGGCGGGCTCGTTCTTGGGTTCAGTTATCACGCCGCGATTGTCCGCCATGCCCGGTACCCCCTCCCCCTCGCCCCGCACCGTCCTGGTGACCGGGGCCGGCAAACGCCTGGGGCGCGAAATCGCGCTCACGCTCGCCCGCGCGGGCTGGAACGTGGCAGTGCACTTCCGCCGGTCCGCTGCCGAGGCTCGGCAGACTGCGGCCGACTGCGAGACGGCCAACGGTCGGCCCGGCAGCTCCGCCTGCTTCCATGCCGACCTGGCCGACGAGGCCGCCGTGCGCGCCCTGGTGCCTGCGGCGGTGCGGCGTCTGGGGCGACTGGACGCGGTGGTCAACAGCGCCTCCCTGTTCGAACACGACGCCGCCGCCAGCTTCGGTTTTGGCGCCATGGAAACGCATTTGCGCAGCAACACCGGCGCGCCCATTCTGCTGGCGCAGGCGCTGCACGCCCACCTGCAGGCCGCAGGCGACGGCCGCGACGGCGCGGTGATCAACTTGCTGGACCAGAAGCTGTGGAACCAGAACCCGGATTTCCTGAGCTACACCCTGTCCAAGGCGGCGCTGGAAGCGGCCAACACCATGCTGGCGCTGGCGCTGGCGCCGCGCGTGCGCGTGGTCGGCGTGGCGCCGGGCCTGACGCTGACCAGCCACCTGCTGAGCGACGAGAAGTTCCAGGCCCTGCACAAGCAGTCGCCCCTGGGCCGCTCGTCCACGCCCGAGGACGTGGCCGCCACCGTGGCCTTCGCGCTGGGCAACCGCTCCATCACCGGCACCACGCTGCTGGTGGACGGCGGCCAGCACCTGATGCGCTTTGCGCGCGATTTTTCGCTGATGTGAACGCCCGCATGGACGCCAACACCCCCACCCACTCGGGCAACCAGATCCTCACGCTCACCGGGCTGCGCTTCGACGCCAATCTGGGCATCCTGGACCACGAGAAGACCGCGCCGCAACCCATCCAGGTGGACGCCGAACTCAACCAGGGGCCGCAGCCCCTGCTGCCCCACGACGACGACATCTCGCACGTGCTGGACTACCGCAAGGTGCGGCAGATCATCATCGACGAGTGCACCGCCGAGCACGTGAACCTGCTCGAGAGCCTGATCGGCAAGCTCACGCGGCGACTGATGCAGCTGCCCGGCGTGATCGGCGTGCGCGTGAAGATCGCCAAGCTGGAGATTTTTGAGGACTGCGAAGTCGCCATCCGCATGGAGAGCGGGCGGTGGTGAACCCCCGCGCCACACTGACGCGCTTCGCCTCTTCAAGGGGACGGCACCTGCGGCCGGGCCGAGCCCGTTACGCGGTGTTCGCTGGAACAGACACCAGCGTCGGCCACGCGTTCTATCGATCGTCCTTATCAAGCCATCTTTGTAAAGTTATCTGATTCACATAACTTCTTTAACTTCAGTACAATCCGGGGCATGAACCCGATCCGCAACCCTTTTGCGCCCGGCGCCGGCACGCCACCGCCGGAGCTGGCCGGGCGCGACGCCCTGCTGGAGTCGGTACACGTCGCCATCGAGCGGGCTCGCATCGGCCGCCCGGCAAAAAGCGTGATGCTGGTGGGCCTGCGCGGCGTGGGCAAGACGGTGCTGCTGGACCGCATGCGCGACGTCGCCGAGGGCTCGGGCATCCACACCATCCGCATCGAAGCACCTGAAGGCCGTTCGCTGCCCGCCCTGCTGGCGCCGCAGCTGCGCCAGGCCCTGCTGCGTCTGTCCCAGCTGGAAAGCGCCAAGGCCCTGGCCATCCGAGGCCTGCGCGCGCTGGCCGGCTTTGCCAAGGGCCTGAAAGTCACGTACCACGACATCGAGGTCGGCATCGACCACGAACCCGAGCCCGGTCTGGCCGACAACGGCGACCTGGAACACGACCTGCAGGCCCTGATGGAACAGGCCGGCCTGGCAGCCCAGGCGGCGGGCACCGCGCTGGCGCTGTTCATCGACGAGCTGCAGTACGTGCCCGAGGCCCAGCTCTCGGCTCTGATCACCGCCCTGCACCGCACCGAACAGCGCCGCCTGCCGGTGGTGCTGGTGGGCGCCGGCCTGCCGCAACTGCGCGGGCAGATGGGCGACGCCAAGTCATACGCCGAGCGCCTGTTCGACTTTCCTTTCATCGGCCCGCTCAGCACCGAGGCGGCCACGCTGGCGCTGAGCAAGCCACTGGCCGACGAGGGCGTGGCCATCACACCCGAGGCGCTGGCCGAGCTGCTGCGCCTGACCCAGGGCTACCCGTACTTCCTGCAGGCCTGGGGCAGCCACACCTGGCTGGCGGCCGAGGCCAGCCCCATCACCCTGGCCGATGTGATGAAGGGCAGCGTGACCGCGCTCGCCGCGCTGGACGAAGGGTTCTTCCGCGTGCGCTTTGACCGCTGCACACCAAAAGAGAAAAAATACCTGCGCGCCATGGCCGAGCTGGGCGAGGGCCCGCACCGCTCCGGCGATATCGCCGACGTGCTGGGCGAGAAGGTCTCGTCGCTGGCCCCCACGCGCAGCACCCTGATCCACAAAGGCATGGTGTGGAGCCCCAACCACGGCGACACCGCCTTCACCGTGCCGATGTTCGGCGCCTTCATGCAACGCATTCTTCCAGGCGACGCCTGGCGCGGCACCGAGAAATGACATGACCCCTGAAAAACGCGACTTCGAAAACAAGAAACTGGAAAAGCGCCTGTGCCGCGAGGTCGGCCGTGCCATCGTGGACTACAACATGATCGAGGAAGGCGACCGCGTGATGGTCTGCCTCTCGGGCGGCAAGGACAGCTACGGCCTGCTCGACATCCTGATGAAGCTGCAGACCCGCGCGCCGGTCAACTTCGAGCTGATCGCGGTCAACCTGGACCAGAAGCAGCCGGGCTTTCCCGACCACGTCCTGCCGGAATACCTGTCCAAGCTGGGCATCCGACACCACATCGAGACGCAGGACACCTACTCCATCGTCAAGGAGAAGATCGAGCCGGGCAAGACCATGTGCAGCCTGTGCTCGCGCCTGCGCCGCGGCATCCTCTACCGCGTGGCGCGCGAGCTGGGCTGCACCAAGATCGCCCTGGGCCACCACCGCGACGACATGCTGCAGACCCTGTTCCTGAACATGTTTTTCGGCGGCAAGCTCAAGGGCATGCCGGCCAAGCTGGTCAGCGACAACGGCGAGTTCATGGTGATCCGCCCGCTGGCCTACGTGCCCGAGAAGGACCTGATCCGCTGGGCCGAGGCGCGGCAGTTCCCCATCATCCCCTGCACGCTGTGCGGCAGCCAGGAGAACCTGCAGCGCAAGCAGGTCGGCAACCTGCTGCGCGACTGGGACAGGCAGTTCCCCGGCCGGCTGGAGAACATGCTGCACGCCCTGCAGCACGTGGTGCCCAGCCACCTGATGGACCGGTCCCTCTACCCGTTCCAGACCCTGCAAACCACCGGCGCACCGGTGGAAGACGGCGACCGGGCCTTCGACGAAGAAACGATCGAGGCGCCGCCACACCCACGCGACGAAGACACGGACGCGGGGAACGCGCAGCCCCCGCGGGCGGTCATACCGATTGCTGCGGCCTGATGCCCGTCGGCGGCATGCCCAGCCAGGAGGACCCCGCATGAACCGCACCACCGGAACCTTCCGCCGCGCCCTGGCCGGGGTCGGCCTTGTCCTGGGCCTGCTGCTGACCGGCTGCGCCAGCGTCTACCGGGTGGACAGTCAGGTCCAGAGCTTTGCCAGCTGGGGCACCACAGGCGCCCAGGCTCCCGCCGCACCCCAGAGTTACCGTTTCGAACGCCTGCCCTCGCAGCGCGAGGGCAGCGCCGGTCAATCGCAGGACGCTCTGGAATACCTCGCCCGTGCCGCACTGGCGCGGGTGGGCTGGAACCTGGCCGAACCGTCCGCCTCGGCGCCCTGGACGGTCCAGGTCTCGGGCGGCACGTTGCGCCTGCCGCGTGCGCCCTGGGAGGACCCCTGGGACCGCTTCGGCGGTGGTTTTGGCCTGTATGGCGGTCACGGGGGCTGGGGCGGCACGCTGTTCCTGAGGATGGACATGCCCTACCACGAGCGGCAGGTGTCGCTGGTGGTGCGCCATTCGGACACCGCCCGGGTGGTCTACGAAACCAGCGCCCGCCACGACGGCCGCTGGGCCAGCAGCCCCGAACTCTGGGGGGCCATGCTCGATGCCGCGCTGCGCGACTTCCCCGCCCCTGCGGCCGGTCCGCGGCAGGTGACCATCGATCTGCCGCGGTAGGCAGATCAACAACCCCCGCGCTTCACCGCTGCACGGGTCGCTGCCCTTCACTGCCGACCACGTGCGCGGCACGCCGTCGGCATGGAAGCAAACACGAACGCCATCCCTGGGGTCCGGGCGGTGGCACCCTGAAACAAGGTCTGGCTGCGCCTGATCGCGTCCTCGCTGGCGATGCGCGCGCG
Organism: uncultured Hydrogenophaga sp.; assembly: GCA_964428045.1. Classification (GTDB taxonomy): domain Bacteria; phylum Pseudomonadota; class Gammaproteobacteria; order Burkholderiales; family Burkholderiaceae_C; genus Hydrogenophaga. The sequence goes on from CAYRWN010000022.1 coordinate 44,888, forward strand.
GGTCTTGTGCCGGTACACCTCGGAGACTCCCGCCCCACGAAGCCATCGCGCTCGAGCTGTGACCTGATCCCGGCGCGCCGTCCCGGCTCGACATGCTCCCACAGACCCATGCGCTTGGCGCTGACCACCTGTTGCGCTTCGCTTGTGCAACCGTTCAGGTGTTCCCGTGCCGGATTGACCCGGAACCGCCGACCCTCGGGCGAACTGCGGCAAGCGCCGACGGGCAGGCATTTCAACAGCGACGAAAAGACGGCGTCTTGGACCGGTGGATGCACGCTCATGCGGGCTTTGTGGCGCAAGGCAACGGCTTTTCCATCCGGTGCGCAACCCGCTACAGTGCACGCTCCTAAGCTACCGCGTGCAAACCGCCCACAACGTGCAAATCACCCGCATCCTGGCCGTGCGCCACGGTGAAACCGCCTGGAACCGCGACACCCGCATCCAGGGCCACACCGATATCGAACTCAACGAAACCGGCCGCTGGCAGGCCCGGCGGCTGGCCCTCGCTCTGCGCGAGGAGCCCATGGCGGCCTGCTACGCCAGCGACTTGTGCCGGGCCCGCGACACCGCACAAGCCGTGGCCCGCCAGCACGGACGCGTGGTGCACAGCCACCAGGGCCTGCGCGAGCGCAGCTTTGGCCGGTTTGAAGGCCACACCTGGGCCGAACTGGAAAGCCGCTTCCCCGATGAGGCCCGCGCCTGGCGCCAGCGCGTACCCGACTTTGCGCCTCCGGGCGGTGAAACGCTGCTGCAACTGCAGGCGCGCGTGATCGCGGCAGTGACCGAGCTCGCCAGCCGCCACCCGGGTGAACAGGTGCTGATGGTCGCGCACGGCGGGGTGCTGGACATTCTCTACCGCGCTGCCACAAGGCTGGACCTGCAGGCCCCGCGCAGCTGGAGCATGACCAACACCGCCATCAACCGCCTGCTGTGGACGCCGGAAGGCCTGAGCCTGGTGGGCTGGGCCGACACCGGCCACCTGCAGTCCGAAAGCGGCCCACTGGACGAACAGACGGCTTGAAGGGGTTTTGGCGCCCGCGACGGCGGTCGTTCACGGGCCGAACACCACCGCCTCCAGGCCCAGCTGCCGGATCTGTTCCGCGGCCGCATCGGCCGCCTCCCGCTGAGGGTACGGCCCGACCCGCACGCGCGTGCGCGGGCCTTTGGCGGTTTGGATGACCTGCACCACCACCGGCAGACCTGCCGCCTGCAAGCGCGCCTGCGCCCGCTGCGCATTGGCCTCGACGGCAAACAGCCCCACGTTGATGGCGTAGGCCTTTGAAGGCTCCGAGGCGGCGGGTACCTCGGTCACCGCGGTGCTCGTGCTCGTGCTCGCGATGGTGGTGCTGCTCGTATCGGCGCCTGGTGCCACCGCAAGAGACACGGTCTGGGTGGGTCCGGTCGAGGTGACCGTACCCGTGCTTTCTGCGGCAGCCACCGTGCCGTTGACGGGGGGCTCCCGTGGCGTGGCCGCAGAGGGTGTGACCGGCGCGGGCACCTCGGCAACCGCCGCTGGGGGCGTTTCGGTACCGGGAGCGGCCGCAGCGACGGGCGCGACCGGCGGGACGGATGGTTTCTCCAACCCGGCCGAGGGCCAGAACCCGCCCAGCCAGGCCACCGTCAAGACAGCGAGCACCAGCCCCTGCGCGGCCACCACGGCCCACATGCGGTTGACCGAGGCCGCCTGCAGGGACAGGGTCGAACGGGCTTCGTCCATCGTGTTGGCCGCAGCCACCGCACGCAAGGCCCGGCGCTGGACCTGCCGGTGCACCAGGCCATAGCCCGCCAGCCCGGGCAGCAGCACACTCAGCAGCAGCAGAAAACCCAGCAACCCCCAGCGCACACCCGCTGGCCAGGCCTGCAAGACCGGCCAGGCCCACAGCACCCCGCCCGCGAACACCAGCCACAGCAGGCCGTAGACGGCCGCCTCGGCCCAGAGCCGGCGGAACACCAGCCAGCCCCAGGTGAAGAAGCCGGCCACCGGGTGCCAGACCATCCAGCGGCGCCCGACGGCGTCGAAGCGTTCGAACACGACCAGGTAGCTGGCCGTGTTCACGGGCCCGAGGGCCGCACGGTACAGGCGCACGGTGCGGCTTTCACCCCGGGGCGATCCGGCGATGGGTGCGGACGCCGACTCCGGCCCCGCGTCGCCGGCGGGCGTGTGGTCGGTGGCTGGCGCGGTTTCTGCCATGCGGCATTCTGGCACGCCTGCCGGCCGTGTCTGCGGGTTGTTGCCGTGGGCGGATGCGGCGCGCAGGCCCACAATCGGCCCATGCCATCCCCCAAGCGCCTGACCGGCCAGACCCCGTGAGCCCGAGCCAGATCATCGTCCTCGCCACCCCGGTCTTTCTGCTGCTCATCGCGATCGAGTGTGTGGTCGGCTGGCGCCGCAGGCGCAACACCTACCGGCTCGACGACGCCATCAGCAGCATCGCCCTGGGCATGCTCAGCCAGGTGAGCGCGGTGTTCACCCCACTGCTCAGGGTCGGCCTCTACACCTTGGTGTACAGCGGCTTCGCCCTGGCGCCCGACACCGGGTTCTGGACCACGCCCGCGGGCTGGCTGCTGGCGTTGGTGTTCTACGACTTTCTCTACTACTGGAACCACCGGCTGGGTCACACGGTGGCGGTGTTCTGGGCCGCGCACGTGGTGCACCACCAGAGCCAGGACTACAACCTCTCCACCGCGCTGCGCCAGCCGAGCACCTACCCCTTGCTGGGCTGGGTGTTCTACCTGCCCATGGCGCTGGCCGGGGTACCGCCGCTGGTGTTCGTGGTGGTCGGCCTGATCGACCTGCTCTACCAGTTCTGGATCCACACCGAGCAGATCGGCTCGATGGGCCGCTTCGACCGCTGGTTCGCGTCCCCGTCCAACCACCGGGTGCACCACGCGGTCAACGACCGCTACGTGGACAAGAACTACGGCGGCATCCTGATGCTGTGGGACCACCTGTTCGGCACTTTCGAACCCGAAGACCCGAAAGAACCTTGCGTGTACGGCACGCGCAGCCCGCTCAACAGCTGGGACCCGCTGTGGGCCAATGCCGAGGTCTACTGGGCCCTGGCGCAGGACAGCTGGCGCGCGCAGCGCTGGTCCGACAAGCTGCGCGTCTGGCTCCAACCCCCTGGCTGGCGACCGGCCGACGTGGCGGCCCGCTTTCCCAGACCGGCGTTCGACATCCGAGCCCTGACCCCCTATGCGCCGCCCTTGCCACGCGCCACCGCCGCCTTGTCCGCAGTGCTCTTCGGTGCCCTGCTCGCTGGCGTGGCGGCCTTTCTGTGGCACGCCGACAGCGCGCCCCTGACGCACAACATCGCCGGGTTCTCGGTGCTGCTGGTCGGCGTGTGGTCGCTCGGTGCCTTGCTGCAGGGCCTTGTCTCGGCCGGTGAACTGTTCATGATGGTCAGCGCCGCCCTGTCCATGGCCACCGCGGTGGTGGACTGGACCGACGCGCACCGCGTCTTCAAACCGCTGACCATGGTGATCGCCCTGGCCGTGGTGGCCCGTGCGCCTGCGCTGACGGGTCGTGCCTGGCTGCTGGCCGCGCTGGCGGCTTCGCTGGCGGGCGACGTGTTCCTGATGTTCGAGGGCCACTTCATCCCGGGCTTGCTGGCTTTTCTGCTGGCGCACCTGGCCTACATCGGCCGCCTGCGGCTGGACGCGCCCTGGCTGGCCAACCGGCCGGCGCTGTGGGCGGTGTTTACCTCGGCCTTGCTGGCCTACGCGGTGCTGTGGGTCGGCGGCCTGCCGGCCGATCGTAAGCGGCCGGCGAACCCATCTTGAATGACCTGCTGTGGTTGAGCACGATCG
>CAYRWN010000023.1:0-47822 GCA_964428045.1 uncultured Hydrogenophaga sp.
AACAAGCGATCAATTCAGCAAACCGCCTCACACACAGAAATCCGGACACTCCCGCCTGTGCTACATTCGCGACCTATGCAAACCCGCGCCGCCATCTTTTTCGGCTTTTACTTCTGGTTCTCGGTCCCCGGCGGACGAGAGGCAACGGTGTAAGCGCGCAAAGCAACCGAACCCCCTCCAAACCGCCGGGCCCACAGCCCGGCGGTTTTTTTTTCACCCCTTCACTTTCCAACCCTGCGAGGAACCTTCGATGAACGCCAAGACCACGACCGCCAGCGATGCCTGGTATGCGCGCCCGGCCGACAAGACCAGCCAGACCGACGACCAGCGCATCAAGGACATCACCGTGCTCCCGCCGCCCGAACACCTCATCCGCTTCTTCCCCATCGCGAACACGCCGGTGGAGAGTCTCATCAAGCAGACCCGCAGCCGCATCCACAACATCCTGCACGGCAAGGACGACCGGCTGCTGGTGATCATCGGCCCCTGCTCGATCCACGACCCGGCCGCCGCGCTGGACTACGCGCGCCGCCTCAAGCCGCTGCGCGACCAGTACGCCGACACGCTGGAGATCGTGATGCGGGTCTATTTCGAGAAGCCGCGCACCACCGTGGGCTGGAAGGGCCTGATCAACGACCCCTACCTGGACGAAAGCTACCGCATCGATGAAGGGCTGCGCATCGCACGCCAGTTGCTGATCGAGATCAACCGCCTGGGCCTGCCCGCTGGCAGCGAATTCCTCGACGTGATCTCGCCGCAGTACATCGGCGACCTGATCAGCTGGGGCGCCATCGGCGCGCGCACCACCGAAAGCCAGGTGCACCGCGAGCTGGCCTCGGGTCTGTCGGCCCCGATCGGCTTCAAGAACGGCACCGACGGCAACATCAAGATCGCGACCGACGCCATCCAGGCAGCCGCCCGCGGCCACCACTTCCTGTCGGTGCACAAGAACGGCCAGGTCGCCATCGTGCAGACCAGCGGCAACAAGGACTGCCACGTCATCCTGCGCGGCGGCAAGGCGCCGAACTACGACGCCACCCACGTGGCCGCCGCCGTGAAGGAACTCGAGGCCGCCAAGCTGGCGCCGCGCCTGATGGTGGACTGCAGCCACGCCAACAGCAGCAAGCAGCACGAAAAGCAGCTGGACGTGGCACGCGACATCGGGCAGCAGATCGCGTCGGGCTCCCGAAGTGTCTTCGGCGTGATGATCGAGAGCCACATCGCGGCCGGCGCCCAGAAATTCACCCCCGGCAAGGACGATGTGAAAAAGCTCGCCTATGGCCAGAGCATCACCGACGCCTGCCTGGGTTGGGGCGATTCTCTGCAGGCGCTGGAGGTGCTGTCGCAGGCGGTGGCGGGGGCTCGCCAGCGAGCGCGTTTGTCCCGTTGAACGTTTTGACTGTCAAGTACCACCGTGCGGTTTTTGCAACGGTGACCTGTGGCTTGGCGGCTGGGGTGGGCGCTGGTAACCTTGCAGCCGTGCCGGAGTCCGGTGCACGCAACAGGCCCTTTGGCGCCCGCCCTGTCGGCGGACGAGGGCCTGAGGGGGCCACGTGGAGCAGCCGGTTCTGAGTCTGGGTTTGTTGGGGTTCGACCGATCGGCACAAGCCCGTCTTCAGGCTTGGGCCTCCCTGGCGCAGCCCGGATGGCCCGAGTGGCGCATCGGCGATCCGCACGCGGCCGATGCCTGGATGATCCACGGTCCTGCGGTGGACGTTCAGGATCGCGACGGCGTGCTGATCCGCCATCCTTTCGGCAGCGACGAGCGCCTGGCCCTCAACCGGGCCGAAGTGGACCGGCCGCTGGCGTTCGCGACCCCCCTGCCCGAAGGTTTTGCATCGGCGGAGTTCTTTGATGCCGGTGATGAATCCAGCGTGCGTCAGCGTCTGCAGCGCTTTGAAGCCTGGCTGCGGCCCTTGCGCAGCCAGTTTGCACTGGGTGCCCGACTGGTCGGGCACCTGCGCCAGTTCAAGCAGGGTGTGGTGCATGTGCTGCACGACGGCCGGCTGCTCGCCGTGATCGATCTGGACCGGTGGACTGCGGGCCTCTTCATGCCGGCGCGGCCGGTGGATATCGCCTCGGCCGACTGGGTGCCGCGCCCCAAATTGGCCGGGGACATTCCACCGTCTTTCATGCGGCTGCCGCTGCACCGGGTGCTCTGGACGCACGCCGTGCGCACCCGGCGCGACCTTTTGCCCGGGCGCTACCGGCAACTGACCGTGCACCTGCGTCGCGTCCCCCGTTTGCCGCCGCGCTGGTTCGACGAAACCCACCTGCTGCTGATGCGCGAACTGATGGCCCAGCCGGCCCGGCTGCAAGACCTGGTGGCGCGCACCGGACAGCCGGAGCCGGTGCTGGCCCACCATCTCGCCGCGCTTTACTACGCGGGCGGTGTCACCACCGACGCCGAGAGCGCCCGCCGCGCTGCGGCCGACACGCGGCGGGCACTGATTGCCTTGCAGTTTGACCAGGCCGATGCGCTCCAGGACGTCCAGGCGCGCGATGGTCGGCCCTCGGAGCAGGCAGCGCCTTCCAGCATCCTGCGGGAAGGACGGCATTCGCCCCTGCGCAGCGTTCTGAGCCAGACATCCGATCGGCTGCCGGTTTGACCTGACCCAAGTCCTGGTGCGGGCCAAGGCGGCACAATGAGAGCCTCTCAGATACCCTCAGGAGCACCCCCATGCGAAGCCAAGTCATTGTCAAATGGTCCGACGCCTCGGTGTACCGGCTGGATCTGGAAGAAGTGCAGCCGATGCCCCACGAGCAGGCGCGGGTCTGGCTGGACGAACAGTTCACCCTGCTGCATTGCGAACCCATTCGCCTGACCGGCAAGGTGTTGACCGCCGACAAGGTGCTGTGCGTGGCACAGGCCGCCGGTGAAGCGCGATTCCGGGAGCCGGTTCACAAGGACTGGGCCGTGGCTTACGCCCGGGCGGCCAGCGCGGCGCTGGCCAAGCCGGTGGTCTCGGTGGATCTGCCCGCCCAGTCGGTCGGCTACTGAGCCGTCAGCCCTGCAACGCCGTGAGCAGGCGGCTGTGGATGCCGCCGAAACCGCCGTTGCTCATGCAGACGATGTGGTCGCCCGCTTGCGCGGCGCCCACGACCTGCTGAACCAGTTCGCCGATGGTGCCCGCGACCTGGGCGCGCGCACCCATCGGAGCCAGCGCGTCGGTCGCGTCCCAGTCCAGCCCGCCCGAATGGCAGAAGGCCCCATCGGCGGCTTCCAGACTCCAGGGCAGTTGCGCTTTCATCGTGCCCAGCTTCATGGTGTTGCTGCGCGGCTCGAACACCGCCAGGATGCGGCCGGTGTCGCCGCTGGCGCGCAGCTTGCGCTGCAGGCCATCCAGTGTGGTGCGGATGGCCGTGGGATGGTGGGCGAAATCGTCGTAGACCGTGATCACGCCGCCGCTGCGGGCCACCGTGCCGCGTACCTCCATGCGCCGGCGCACATTCTGGAAGCGCCCCAGTGCCCGAGCCGCATCGGCCGGTGCCACGCCCACATGCTCGGCCGCGGCGATGGCCGCCAGTGCATTGAGCTGGTTGTGCACGCCGGTGAGCGCCCACTCCACCCGCGCCACCTTTTCGCCACGCTGCAGCACGTCGAAGGCGTCGGGTTCTCCGGCGGCGCTGAAGTCGCTCACCGCGGCGCCGAAGCTGCGCACCTCGCTCCAGCAGCCGGCGTGCAGCACGCGGTCCAGGCTTTCTTCAAGACCATTGACCACCACGCGGCCGCCGCCGGGCACGGTGCGCACCAGGTGGTGGAACTGGCGTTCGATGGCCTTGAGGTCGTCGAAGATGTCCGCGTGGTCGAACTCCAGGTTGTTCAGGATGGCCGTGCGCGGGCGGTAGTGAACGAATTTGCTGCGTTTGTCGAAAAACGCCGTGTCGTACTCGTCCGCCTCGATCACGAATGTGGGCCCCCACGCTCCGCCGCTGCGCGGGTCGCTGCCCCCCCGGGGGGCTGTTTCGCCTTGGGGCGGCCCGGCGGCGAAACGGGCTTCTCCGGTTGAGGCGTGTCCGCCCAAACGCGCAGAAACGCCGAAATTCATGGGCACGCCGCCCACCAGAAAACCCGGGTTCAGGCCGTTGGCCTCCAGCACCCAGGCCAGCATGGACGTGGTGGTGGTTTTGCCGTGCGTGCCGGCCACGGCCAGGACGTGGCGGCCCTGCAGCACATGTTCGGCCAGCCATTGCGGGCCGCTGGTGTAGGGCGCGCCGGCTTCCAGGATCGCTTCCATCAGCGGGAACTTGGGCGTGCCATCGGGCAGCCGGGCGCGGCCGACGACGTTGCCCACCACATACACGTCGGGCGCCAGCGCCATCTGGTCGGCGCCAAAACCCTCGATCAGGTCGATGCCCAGCGCACGCAGCTGGTCGCTCATGGGCGGGTAGACGCCGGCGTCGCAGCCGGTCACGCGGTGGCCCGCTTCACGGGCCAGCGCGGCCAGACCGCCCATGAACGTGCCGCAGATGCCCAGAATGTGTATGTGCATGGCGACGATTCTAGGGCGATGCCCTGAAGGTCCCGGGGCCAGGTCGGCCCGGCGCCCGTAGGTCGGCAGCCCGGTGCACAATCCCGGCATGGATGCCCAGTCTTCGGACCTGACCCGTGAGATTGCCGCCGTGGCCGCCCGTTACGTGGTCGAGGACGGCATGGAATACGGCCCGGCCAAGCGCCAGGCCGGCCACCAGCTGGGCCTGTCGGCCAAGGCGCCGTGGCCGGACAACCTGGTCTTGGAGGCCGCGGTGCGCGAGCACATCGCCGTCTTTTGCCCCGACACCCAGGCCACCGAGCTGCAGGCCCTGCGCGAGCAGGCGTTGGTCTGGATGGAGGGCCTGCAAGCCTTTCAGCCTCACGTGGGTGGACCGGTCTGGCACGGCACCGCCACCCGCCACAGCGACATCCACCTCCACCTGTTCTGCGACGACCCGAAGGCGGCGGAACTCAGCCTGCTGGACCACCGGGTGGACTACCAGCCCGGCACCGCCACCGGCTGGCGCGGCGAACCGGTGGACGCGCTGACCCTGCGAAGCCGCAACGCCACCCTGGGACAGTGGGTGTTGGTGCACCTGCTGGTGCACGACCACGACGCGCTGCGTGGTGCCCTCAAACCCGACCCCTTGGGGCGCAAACCCCGGGGCGACGCCCGGGCCCTGCGCGCCCTGTTGGCGTCTGAAGCCAACGCATGAAAACCATGGCCCTGCAACGACGAACTTTGTGGACCGGCGCACTGGCGGTCACCGCCGCCGCCGCTGGAGCGGGGCTGGCCTGGTGGCGGCTGCACCCGCGCGACGCGCTGCCACCCGCTGTGGCGACTTTCTGGGCCAGCCGCTACGAAGGGCCGAATGGCGAACCGGTGGTCATGGACCAGTTCCGGGGGCGCCCGCTGCTGGTGAATTTCTGGGCCACCTGGTGTCCACCCTGTGTGGAAGAGTTGCCCCTGCTCAATGCTTTCCACGTCCAACACGCTGGCAAGGGCTGGCAGGTGCTGGGTCTTGCGGTCGACCAGCCCAGTGCGGTGCGTCAGTTCCTGACGCGCTTGCCGCTGGTTTTTCCGGTCGGCATGGCCGGACTGGCGGGCACCGACCTCAGCCGCAGTCTGGGCAACCTGGGCGGCGGACTGCCCTTCACCGTGGTGTTCGACGCCCACGGCGCGGTGCTGCACCAGAAGGTGGGCAAGGTCAGCCAGGCCGACCTGGATCGGTGGGTGCAACTCGGCTGATTCCGACAACTGGCGATATCGGGGTTCAAAATCGGCGTAGAGTGCTGCCTCCGTCGGGTTTGTTGACGGTTTGCCCCTGTGCCCAAGCGGATCGGTGGGCCTGGTCGTTGGGTGGGCGCCCGGATCACCTCGTGTACACTGCGGCACCCTTTTGTGTGTGGCAACTTTCGATTTATCGAAATTGGGCGAAGTTGTCTGCAGTTGACGAACAATCGTTGGAGAACAGCATGGATTTGCGAAAACTCAAGACACTGATCGATCTGGTGTCCGAATCGAACGTTTCCGAACTGGAAATCACCGAGGCCGAGGGCAAAGTCCGCATCGTCAAGGGGGCGCCGGCCGGCATGGTCGCGCCCGTCACCTATGCCATGGCACCGGCGGTTGCGGCCCCGGTCGCTGCGCCCGTGACCGCTCCGGTGGCTGCGGTGGAAGCCGCTGCACCGGCTGCAGCGGCCGAACCGGCGGGCCATGCCGTCAAGTCGCCCATGGTGGGCACTTTCTACCGTGCATCGAGCCCCGGCGCCAAGCCGTTCAAGGACGTGGGCGACGCGGTCAAGGAAGGCGAGACGATCTGCATCGTCGAGGCCATGAAGATCCTCAACGAGATCGAGGCGGACAAGTCCGGCACCGTCACCCGGATCCTGGTGCAGAACGGCCAGGCGGTCGAGTACGGCCAGCCGCTGTTCATCATCGAATGAGGGGCTGCGCTCCATGTTCAAGAAAATCCTGATCGCCAACCGGGGCGAGATCGCGCTGCGCATCCAGCGCGCCTGCCGCGAGCTGGGCATCAAGGCGGTGATGGTCTATTCCGAGGCCGACCGCGACGCCAAGTACATCCGCTTGGCGGACGAGGCGGTCTGCATCGGCCCGGCGCCTTCGGGTCAGAGCTACCTCAGCATGCCGGCCATCATCTCGGCCGCCGAGGTGACCGACGCCGAAGCCATCCACCCCGGTTACGGCTTCCTGTCGGAAAACGCCGACTTTGCCGAGCGCGTGGAAAAGAGCGGCTTCACCTTCATCGGCCCGACGCCCGAGTCGATCCGCCTGATGGGCGACAAGGTCTCGGCCAAGCAGGCCATGATCCGCGCCGGCGTGCCCTGCGTGCCCGGTTCCGACGGCGCGCTGCCCGACGACCCGGTGGTGATCAAGCGCACCGCCAAGGCCATCGGCTACCCGGTGATCATCAAGGCCGCCGGCGGCGGTGGCGGGCGTGGCATGCGCGTGGTGCACACCGAGGCGGCCCTGCTGCACGCGGTGCAGACGACCAAGGCGGAGGCCGGTGCGGCCTTCGGCAACCCCGAGGTCTACATGGAGAAGTTCCTCCAGAACCCGCGCCACGTCGAGATCCAGGTGATGGCCGACACGCACCGCAACGCGGTCTACCTGGGCGAGCGCGACTGCTCCATGCAGCGGCGCCACCAGAAGGTGATCGAGGAAGCGCCGGCGCCGGGCATCCCGCGCCGCCTGATCGAGAAGATCGGCGACCGCTGCGCGGCGGCCTGCAAGAAGATCGGCTACCGCGGTGCCGGCACCTTCGAATTCCTGTACGAAAACGGCGAGTTCTATTTCATCGAGATGAACACCCGTGTGCAGGTGGAGCACCCGGTGACCGAGTGGATCACCGGCATCGACATCGTGCGCACCCAGATCGCGGTGGCCGCTGGCGAGAAGCTGCCGTTCACGCAGCGCCAGATCCAGCTCAAGGGCCACGCCATCGAGTGCCGCATCAACGCCGAAGACGCCTACAAGTTCACCCCGTCGCCCGGTCGCATCACCACCTGGCACATGCCCGGCGGCCCCGGTGTGCGCGTGGACTCGCACGCCTACACGAACTACTTCGTGCCGCCCAACTACGACAGCATGATCGGCAAGCTGATCGTGCACGGCGACACGCGCGAGCAGGCCCTGGCCCGCATGCGCACCGCGCTGGCCGAAGCGGTGGTCGAGGGCATCAAGACCAACATCCCGCTGCACCGCGAGCTGATGGTGGACGCCAGCTTCGTGGCCGGCGGCACCAACATCCATTACCTGGAAGAGTGGCTCTCGCACCGTGAACGCTGATGCACAGGCCCAGACCCAGCCGTCGGCTGGGTCTTTTTTTGAACTGGTGCTGCTGGTGGCCGAAGCCGCGGTCGAGCCGGTCAGCGATGCGCTGGACGCGCTCGACGCGCTGAGCGTGTCGGTGGAAGACGCCGACGCGCTGACGCCCGCCGAGCAGGCCCTGTTCGGCGAGCCCGGCATGCCGCCACCCAAGGAGGGCTGGAACCGCTCGCGCGTGGTCGCGTTGTTCGGCACCGAAGCGGCGGCACGCGAGGCGGCCGACCTGCTGGCGCCGCAGGATTTCTTTGGCGACGGGCAGGTGCTGGGCGTGCGCGCCGTGGCCGAGCAGGACTGGGTGCGGCTGACGCAGTCGCAGTTCGAGCCGGTCGGGATCACGCCCACCTTCTGGATCGTGCCCAGCTGGCACGAGCCGCCCGCCGGCGCGCAGCAGGTGCTGCGGCTGGACCCGGGCCTGGCCTTCGGCACCGGCACGCACCCGACCACCCGCATGTGCCTGCGCTGGACCGCGCGCCACGGCGCGCAGGGCCAGCGCGTGCTGGACTACGGCTGTGGCTCGGGCATCCTGGCCATGGGCGCCGCCAAGTTCGGTGCCCGTGAGATCGTGGCGGTGGACATCGACCCGGCGGCGGTGGAGTCGACCCGCCTGAACGCCGAGAACAACCACGTGCAGCTGCAGAGCGGCCTGCCCGATCTGGCGCAGGGCGAGTTCGACCTGGTGCTGGCCAATATCCTGGCCACGCCGCTGAAGGTGCTGGCGCCGCTGCTGTGCGCGCACGTCAGGGCCGGCGGCCACCTGGTGCTGGCCGGTATCCTGGCGCGCCAGGCCGACGAGCTGATCGAGGCCTACGCGCCCTGGGTGCAGCTTTCTGTGAGCGACGAAGAAGACGGCTGGATCCTCATGACCGCGCAGCGCGCCTGAGGCGCTGTGGTGGGCTGGGGCATGGCGAGCCCGCTGCAATAATCCACCCATGAGCTACACCACCCGCTGCCCGGCTTGCGGAACGACCTTTCGCGTCGTTGCGGACCAGCTGAAGATATCGGACGGCTGGGTGCGCTGTGGTCACTGCGCCGATGTGTTCGACGCCACGCTCTACCTGCAGGCCTGGGTGCCACCCCCCGCAGCGGCAGCCCGTGCGCCGGATTCGGTTGTCGAGGCGTCCGTGAACGCCAGGGCCGAGGTTGCGGGACCGGCGGCCATGCCCCCGGACAACCCATCCACCCCGCCTGCGCCGACCGGTTGGCGCGATGCGCGGGACTTCGACACCGCGCAGGGGGCAACGGTGCCAGCGGCGCTGGAATCCACGGACGATCACGCGGCGACGGCTCGCGTGGCGCATCCCGGCGACACCGGTGCGCAGGCCGGTGGTGCGGTCATCCACGGCGCCAGGGCGGCAGAGGCATCGCCGTGGCCGGTGAATCAACCGGTGGTGGAAGCCGACGACGCCGGTGAGTGGCTCGCCGAGATCGACGCTGCGCCGCCGCGGGATGCCGCGACGGTCGCCGAGCGGAACGTCCCCCTGGAGGTGCCCGATCCGGCGGTCCAGGTCTCGCCACGGAGCGATGGCCGAGTGCCTGCACCAGACGATGCGGCCGACTTTCAGGCCGAACTGGCGCGTTTTGCCCAGGCCGCGGGCCGCACCGTGCCCGATGTTGCAGCCACAGCGGCCGAATCGGCTGAAGCGGCCGAAGCGGCCGAAGCGGCCGGTGCGCCAGCGGTGGTTGCGCCGGTGATCGAGGCGGCCCCGGACGTCGCCGACGTGGCGTCCGGACCGCACGAGCCCGGGTTCGTGCGCCAGGCCCGTCGCCGCGCCTTCTGGCATTCACCCGGGGTGCGGGCGGTGCTGTCGCTGCTGGCGGTGGGGCTGGCCGGCCTGCTCGCGGCGCAGTGGGCGCTGCACGAGCGGGACCAGCTGGCCGCCCGTCAACCGCAGCTGCTGCCCCTGCTGACGCAACTGTGCGCCCCTCTGGGGTGCGAGGTCGGACCCGTGCGACGCATCGACGCCGTGGTCATCGACAGTTCCACCCTGGCACGCCGGCTGGGCAACTACTACGCGTTCGATGTGGTGCTCAAGAACACCGCCGACACGGCGGTGGCCACGCCCGCCCTGGAGCTGAGCCTGACCGACACCCGGGACCAGGTCATCGTGCGGCGTGTGTTCTTGCCGCCGGAGTTGCCGGGCACCCCGCCGCAACTGCCCGCGCAGGGGACGGTGCCCGTGAGCCTGCGCCTGGCCATCAGCGAGTCCGGCCCGCTCACCATGGCCGGCTACCGGGCGCTGCTGTTCTACCCTTGAGCAGCAGGCGCCCGCAGGCGCGCTGCCGCACTCAGGGCAAGGTCTGGCCGCTGGCGGTCACCACTTGCTGGTGCGAATAGTCGCCACGGGCCGGACGCTGGACCTGCTGGCGGGCGGTCAGGTAGTCGGCAAAGCTCTGGGTGTAAAGCAGGTAGGTGTTGACGAAGCGCCCTTCCTGATGGACCTTGCCCAGCGTGGTGTAGCCGTCCTTGCCGGAAGCGATGAAGTCGTTGGTCACCACGATGTAACGCGCCGCCGGGTCCAGCGGGCGGTACTGGCCACTGGTCCGGTCACGCACTTGCAGGTTGGAAAAGCGCTGGCCCATGGGCTTGCTCATGTCCAGGTTCCAGCGCAGTCCGGCGGCGTACGGGTGCGACCCGTCCGACGACTTCTTGTCCAGGTGGTTGCTGACCGCGTCTTCCAGGGTGGCGAGCAGCTCGGCGCCGGTCAGGTCCATTTCCACCAGGACGTTGGTGAAGGGCAGCATGGAAATGGCGGTGTTCATGCTGATGGTGCCCACCGGCACCGCGATGCGCACGCCGCCGCTGTTCTGCAGCGCGATGCTGGCGCGCTTGCTGGCCGCCAGAAACCCTTCGGCCACGGCCTGGGCCGCGTCGCTGCCCTGGGCCAGGGTGTTGGCCCGCTCGCAACCGGCCACGGAAGCGCTGCGGTTGGTGCCCTCGCCCGGCACGCGGACGAGGCACAAGGGCTCGGTGGCCTGGCCGATCTGGCGGTTCTTCTGTTCATTGACGCGGGCCGAATAGCCGGCCAGCACCTCGCTGGCGCGCGGGTCGGCGGCGGTCACGCGCACCGCGGGCAGCTTCTGCAGGTTCTGTTGCAGCGCCGCCTGTTCGGTGGCGCCCAGCGGCACCCATTTGCCTTCGGCGTCCCTGCGGGCGAAGCTGTCGCCGATCACCAGCGAGGCCTGGCCGCCGCAGGACTGCACGCGGCCCCGGTCGTCAAAACGCACGTTCATCAGACCGATGGCCTTGGCGTATTCCCAGGCCTGGCCGATGCAGACGGTTTCACCATCGCGGTTCTGGGTCACGGTGGGGTAGGCGCCCTCGCTCTGGAGTCCGACGGCCGAGAAGTCACCGAGCAGGCTGTGCGAATCGCCGCCGATGATCACGTCCACACCGCTGAGGCGCTTGGCCATGGCCTGATCGCGTCCGTAACCCTGGTGGGTGAGCAGCACGATGTGGTGCACGCCCTGGCGCCTGAGCTCGTCGATGGCGCGCTGCGCGCTGCCGACCTCGTCGAGGAAGCGGGTGCTGGCCAGCGGGCGCGAGGAGTTGACCGTCTTGTCCGCGATGTCGATGCCGACGATGCCGACCCGGGTGCCGCCGACCGTCTTGATGGTGTAGGGCTGCAGGGGCGAGCGACCGCCGGAGGCGGCCAGTGGCGTACCGGCTGCGGGTTGCACGTTGGCCGCCAGCACCGGGGTCTTGCAGTCGCCTTGGCCCAGTTCGTCGAGAAAGCCCTTCAGCACCGCATCACCGTCGTCGAACTCGTGGTTGCCCAGCGCAAAAGCGTCGAAACACACCGTGTTCATCATGCGGGCGTCGGCCGCGCCGCGGAAGAAGGTGTAGTACAGCGTGCCGGTGATCGCGTCCCCGGCGTGCAGCTTGAGCAGGTTCGGGGTGCTGGCCTCCAGCTGTTTGAAGGCGCTGGTGATGCGCGCAAACCCCCCCAGCGAGACGCGGGTGGGCTTGCCGTCCAGCGTCAGTTCCGCGTTGGCCTGTGGCTCCAGCTGCGAGTGGTGGTCGTTGATGTGCGCGATGTTGAGCGTCAGCGGCGCCATCCGGCCCGGTTCGGGGCTGCCGGTGCTGGCGCAGCCGGCCAGCAGCAGCGCCGTGGCGGCGGACAGGGCGGCCAATGGGAGTCGGATCGGTTTCATGCGCTTCTCCAGGTGGGTTGGGGATGGATGCCGGGATCAGTGATCGGGCTGAGCGTCGGGTTGGGCGAGCGCCACGGCGAGTTCGGCGCCGACACGCGCGTTGTGCAGAACCAGGGCCTGGTTGGCCACCAGGCTGCGGCCTTCGCTGAGGTCCTTGATGCGGGCCAGCAGGAACGGCGTGGTGGCCTTGCCCTGGATGCCGGCGCTCTGCGCGTCGCGCAGGGCCTGTGCGATCCACGCATCCATCTCTGCCGGTTCGATGGCCGATGGCGGCGGGATCGGGTTGCTGAGCACCACCCCGCTGCCCAGTCCCAGACCCCAATGCGCACGGATGAAGCGGGCCTGCTCCTGGGCGCTGTCCAGGCGGTGGTCGGCCTTGAAGCCGCTGTCGCGCGTGTAGAAGGCGGCAAAGGCGTCCTGTTCGCGGCTGAGCACCGGCACGCCGTGGGTCTCGAGGTATTCGAGCGTGAGGCCGATGTCCAGGATGGACTTGGCGCCCGCGCAGACCACGGCCACCGGCGTGCGCGCCAGTTCCTGCAGGTCGGCCGAGATGTCGAAGGTGGAACTGGCCTCGCGATGCACACCACCGATGCCACCGGTCACGAACACCTCGATGCCGGCGAGGTGGGCGCCGATCATGGTGGCCGACACGGTGGTGGCGGCGTTGCGCCGCTGCGCCATGGCGTAGGCGATGTCGCGTCGGCTGGCTTTGAGCATCGACGGATCCTGTGCGACCCGCTCAAGCTGGCTGTGGTCGAGGCCGATGCAGAAACGGCCGTCAAGAATGGCGATGGTGGCGGGCACCGCGCCCTGCGCACGCACCGCCGCTTCGACGGCTTGCGCCGTCTGCAGGTTCTGCGGCCAGGGCATGCCGTGGGCAATGATGGTGGACTCCAGCGCCACCACGGGGCGGCCTTCGGACTGGGCCTGAAGCACTTCGGGCGAGAGCTGCAGATACGGATTCATGGTGATGTCGGGCTCCGGCGTCAGACCGATTGTGAAGTGCTGGCGGTGGTGGTCAAGACCGATTGTGCGGCCCGCTGGCCCAGGGCCGCCGCCTCCGGCAGGCTCAGGCCCATCGCCCAGTGGGCATGCAGGACGGTGGCGGCCAGCGCGTCGCCCGCGCCGGTGACGTCGGTGACCGGCTGGCGGGCCGGGCAGGGCTGGTGCACCGGGGCGGCTGGTGGCATGGCGATCCAGAGGCCTTCGGGGCCGTCGGTCACCAGCAGCGCGCGCAGCCCGCAGGCGCGCAGCGTCGCCCAGGCCTGGTCCAGGGACTGCACCGGCAGCAGGGCCGTCAGTTCGTCGCGGTTGAGCAGCAGCAGGTCCACCCCGCTGAGGTCGGCGGGCAGGTGGGTCATCTTCGGTGCCGACACGGCCACCAGCGCCAGCCGCCGCTGCGCAGCGGCAGCGAAGCGACACAGGCGTTGCAGGCCCGTCCGAGGCAGGTTCAGGTCCATCACCACGGCCTGCGCCGCCTGCACCGCCTGTTCGGCGTGGTGCCAGAAGGCGTCGGGCAGGTGATCGAACAGCGCCATGTCGGACAGGGCCAGGGCCAGCTCACCGTCGGGGTTCAGGACGGCGGTGTAGCTGCCGGTGGCCTGGCCCGGCAGGCTCAGGCACATCCGTGTGTCGATGCCTCTGGCCAGCGCGCGGTCCAGCAACCAGCGGCCGGCCTCGTCGTCGCCCAGGGGGCTGACCAGTGCCACCGGGGCCCCGGTGCCGGCGATGGCGCTGGCGAGGTTGAAGGCCACGCCGCCGGTGGCCTGGTCCAGTGGCCGCACCGGGTTGGATGTGCCGACCTGCAGGGGGGTATCCAGCCGGACCTTGCGGTCCAGGTTGGCCGCTCCGATGCAGACAAAACCGGATGTGTCGGGCATGGGCGAGCCTTCAGAGGCCGTTGGCCGCTTGCCAGTCCTGCAACCGGGCCAGCGCGGCCTCGCGCACCGGGGTGGGCAGGAAGCTGGCGCGCATGCCGGCCGCCTGCATCTCGGCCAGCACCTGGACCGGCAGGCCGGCCTGTTCGTGCAGGGCCTGGAGTTCGGCGCACAAGGTGGTGTCCGACATCAGGCGGTTGTCGGTCGAGCAGGACACGCTCAGCCGGGCTTGCACCATGGCCGCGATGGGGTGTTCGGTGATCGAGGCCGCGGCGCCGGTGTGCACGTTGCTGCTGGGGCAGACCTCGAAGTGCAGGCCCATCTCGCGCGCGATGTCGGTCCAGCGCGGCGCTTGGCCGGCCGCCTGGTGCACCAAGGTGATCCCGTGCCCGATGCGCCGGGCGCCCAGGCGACCGGCCGCGATGACGTTGTGCCCTTCGTCGGCCTCGCCCGCGTGCAGCGTCAGGCCCAGGCCGGCGGCCAGGGCGGTGTCGATCGCGGTCCGGTGATCGGCCGCCGGGAAGCCCCGTTCCGGGCCCGCCAGGTCAAAGCCGATGACACCGTCTTGCTGGTAGCGCGCCGCGAGGCGGGCGGCCCGCAGGGTGGCGTCCGGCGCCATCTGGCGCATGCCACAGACGATCAGGCCGCTGGGCAGTGGGCTGCGCCGCAGGCCGCGCAGCAGAGCCTCGGTGGCGGCCTCGGCACTCAAACCAAACCGCTCGAACAACTGGGGCGCCATGCGGAACTCGCCCAGCACGCAGCCTTCTTCGCGGGCGTCTTCGGCCAGTTCAAAGGCCACCCGCTCGCAGGCCGCTTCGGTGGCCATGGCTTCGACCGTGTAGGCAAATCCCTCCAGGTAACGCTCCAGGCTGCCCGAATAGGCGTTCTGGGCCATCCAGCGCCCGACCGCGGCGGGCTCGTCGTGGGGCAGCGCCAGTCCCCTTTCGCGGGCCAGTTCCACCAGAGTGCCCGGGCGCAGACCGCCGTCGATGTGCTCGTGCAGGCACACCTTGGGCAAGGCCTTCCAATCGACGGCGGCAAAGCTCGGCACGTGGTCTTCTAGGGTTTTCAGCGTCTTGAAACCGGACATTATTGGTTATTATTTGCCAGTAGCAAACGTTTGCTACTCCGATTTGCCCGCAGTTCACTCAACCCACCCCGTGAGGTCCCTATGAAGCCTGTTCGCGCTCTTCAATTTGGTCTGGTCTCTTTGGCAGCGGCTGCTGCCCTGAGTGCTCAGGCGCAACCCGCCGTCATCTTCGACATGGGCGGCAAGTTCGACAAGTCGTTCAACCAGGCGGCCTACGAAGGCATGGAACGCTGGAAAAAGGAAGCGGGCAAGAATTACCTCGAGTTCGAGATTGCCAACGAAACCCAGCGTGAACAGGCGATCCGGCGCATGGCCGAACGGGGTGCCAGCCCCATCATCGGCATCGGATTCGGTCAGGCCTCCAGCATCGAGAAGGTCGCCAAAGAGTTCCCCAAGCTGCAGTTCGCCATCATCGACATGGTGGTCAATCTGCCCAATGTGCAGTCCGTCGTGTTCAAGGAGCACGAGGGCAGCTTCCTGGTGGGTGTGATGGCGGCCAAGGCCAGCAAGAGCGGCAAAGTCGGTTTTGTGGGTGGCATGGACATCCCGCTGATCCGCAAGTTCCAGTGCGGCTATGAGCAGGGCGTCAAGCACGCCAACGCCAAGGCCGAGGTGTTCGCCAACATGACCGGCACCACCGGTGCGGCCTGGAACGACCCGGTGCGCGGCGGCGAGTTGGCCAAGGCCCAGTTCGCCAAGGGTGCTGACGTGGTGTTTGCCGCCGCGGGCGGAACCGGTATCGGGGTCTACCAGGCGGCCAAGGACAACGGCAAGCTGGCCATTGGGGTGGACAGCAACCAGAACCACCTGCACCCCGGCACCATGCTCACGTCCATGCTCAAGCGCGTGGACGTGGCGGTGTACAACGTGGCCAAGGGGCACAAGCCGGGCGTGTCCGTGCTGGGCCTGGCCGAAGGTGGCGTGGACTACGCCATGGACAGCAACAACGCCAAACTGGTCAGCGCCGACATGAAAAAGGCTGTGGAAGAAGCCAAGGCCGACATCCTCAGCGGCAAGATCAAGGTCGTGGACTACATGGCCAACAACGCCTGCAAATGAGTCGCTGAGCGGTCGGTCGCGCAACGGATCGGGTCTCGGGCGTGAGCTCCATCAAGGACGTGGCGCGGCTGGCCGGGGTGTCTTACACCACGGTCTCGCACGTCATCAACGGCACCCGCAAGGTCAGTGCGTCCGCGCGTGACCGCGTCCTGCAGGCCGTGGCCGACTGCGGGTATGTGCCCAGCCAGGCGGCGCGCTCCCTGCGGGGCGCGGCGACCCAGGTGGCCGGCATTCTGGTGCCCGATGTGAGCGATCCCTTCTGCGCCGAGATCACGCTGGGCGCCGAACGCGCGCTCGGTCAGGCCGGCTATTCGGTGGTGCTGGCCAACACACACCCGGGGCAGCAGGCTTCACACAAACCGCTGGACAGGCTGCTGGGTCGGCGCATCGACGCTATGCTGGTGGTGGCCGGCCTGCTGGACCACCGCGAACTGCTCGAGCGGCTGGACCACTACCTGCAACAACGCAGTCTGCCCATGGTCTTCATCGATCACGACCCGGAGCACCTGATGGCCGACGCCCTGGTGTCCGACGCCGAGGCCGTGGCCCGCCAGGCGGTGCAGCACCTGCTGGATCTGGGACACACCCGGGTGGCCTGCATCAGCGGACCACCGGGCATGCCGGTCAGCGAAGCCCGCTTGCGGGGTTGGCGCCTGGCCCTGTCGGCGGCGGGCATCGAGCCGGCCGACGACTGGCTGGTTCAAGGGGATTTCGGCGTGGTGTCGGGCTACCGGGCGGCGCAGCGCCTGCTCGGCCCCCAGGGCAGCCAGCCCACCGCGGTGTTTGCCTGCAACGACCTCATGGCCATGGGGGTGTTGCGGGCGGCCGCACAGCTGGGTGTACCGGTGCCGGACCGGTGCTCGGTGATCGGTGTGGACGGCATCGTGCTGGGCGAGTACGTCTACCCCGCGCTGACCACGGTGGGCGAGTCGCTCACCGAACTGGGCGCCCGGGCGGCGCAGGTCCTGTTGCGGCGGCTGGGCGAGCGTGGTCACGGTCCCTCCCTGCGGGAAATGCGCGAACCCGGCCTGATCCGCCGGGAGTCCACCGGGCCCTGCCCGGTTGTTGGAGGAGCAGTCTGATGACGAAACAGCCGCCATCTCCAGGTGGTCCGTGCGCGGCCTATGCGGTGGAGATGACGGGCATCTCCAAGAGTTTCGGTGCGGTGCGGGCCAACAGCGAGGTCGATTTCCGCGTCCGCGCCGGCCGCATCCATGGACTGGTCGGTGAGAACGGTGCGGGCAAGAGCACACTCATGTCCATCCTCTATGGCTTCTACGCGGCCGACGCCGGGCAGATCCGCCTGCACGGCGAACCGGTGAACATCCGCAGGGCCCAGGACGCGATCGGCCACGGGGTGGGCATGGTGCACCAGCACTTCATGCTGGTGGGCAACCTGAGCGCACTGGACAACGTGATGCTGGGCGCGGAAGGCCATGCCTTGCTGTCGCGCGCAACCGCGCAGGCCCGTCAGCGCCTGGACGCGCTGATGCAAAGCACCGGCCTGCAGGTGCCGCTGGACCGGGTGGTGGACGACCTGAACGTGGGCGACTGCCAGCGGCTGGAGATCCTCAAGACCCTGTTCCGTGGTGCCCGGGTGCTGATCCTGGACGAGCCCACCGCGGTGCTGACCCCCCAGGAGACGGTGCAGCTGTTCGAGGTGCTCCGGCGGCTGCGTGATCAGGGGACCACCATTCTCATCATCACCCACAAGCTCAAGGAAGTGATGGCACTTTGCGACGACGTGACGGTCATGCGCGGCGGGCGCGTGGTGCTGGACACCGCGGTGGCCGCCACTTCGGTGGAGGGCCTGGCCCAGGCCATGGTGGGCCGCAGCGTGCAGATGGGGCGGCACGGCGATGCAGCGCCGACGGCGCCGGGAGAACCCCTGTTGTCGGCCAAGGGGCTGAGCGTGACGGATGCCTGGGGCGTGCAGCGCCTGCGCGGTGTGAGCCTGACCCTGCGTTCGGGCGAGATCGTGGGCGTGGCGGGGGTTTCGGGCAATGGGCAGAGCGAATTGCTGGACGTTCTGTCGGGCCTGGCCAGGCCCGCTGCGGGCACGCTCGAACTGGGCGGCCAACAGTACCAGGCGCCGCGGTGGCTGGACCCCACGACCGCCCGCACCCTGGGGCTGGCCCATGTGCCGGAAGACCGTTATGCCCGAGCGATGGTCATGCCGTTTGCGGCCTGGGAGTCGGCGGTGCTCGGCTACGAGGCCCTGCCCGACTACTGCCGGGCCGGCTGGATGCGCCACAGCGCCATGCGCACGGCCACGGCCGAGATGATGGAGCGCTTTGATGTGCGGCCGCGGCAGGTGGATCTGCGTTGCGGCCAGTTTTCGGGTGGCAACCAGCAGAAGCTGGTGCTGGCGCGCGAACTCGGGCAGAACCCCCGCGTGCTGCTGATCGGCCAGCCCACGCGCGGGGTGGACATCGGGGCGATCGAGTTCATTCACGACCAGGTGCGGGCACTGCGTGACGCGGGCTGTGCGGTCTTGCTGGTCTCGAGCGAACTGGACGAAATTCTGGCCCTGTCCGACCGGGTCATCGTCATGAACCAGGGCGTCGTCACCGGCGAACTGGCCATCGGCGAATGCGATGTGACCCGCATCGGGCTGTTGATGGCCGGTTCGGCACAAGGAGCCCCCGCATGAAAGCCGCCAAACCCTTGCCGCGCTGGGCGGATCTGCTCCTGCTGCCGCTGCTCAACCTGGCCCTGGCCCTGGGCGTGGCGGGGCTGGTGGTCATGGGCATCGGTCAGGATCCGGTGCAAGTCATCGGCGTGCTGGTCAAAGGGGCCTTTGGCTCCGAGCGCGGGCTGAGCTACACCCTGTACTACGCCACCACCTTCGTCTTCACCGGCCTGGCGGTCGCGGTCGCGTTCCACGGCGGCCTGTTCAACATCGGCGGGGAGGGGCAGGCCATTCTGGGGGGGCTGGGGGCGGGGCTGGCGGCCCTGTGGCTCTCGCCACACCTGGGGCCCTGGCTGATGCTGCCCATCATGGTGCTGTCCGCGGCGGCTGCGGGTATGGCGTGGTCGTTCATTCCTGCCTACCTGCAGGCCTACCGCGGCAGCCATGTGGTCATCACCACCATCATGTTCAACTTCCTGGCCGCCAGTCTGCTGGTGTACCTGCTGGTGAACTGGCTCAAGGTGCCGGGTTCCATGGCGGTGGAAAGCGCCGAGTTCGCCGAATCGGCCCAGCTGCCGCGCATGCACGAACTGCTGCAGCACCTGGGGGTGGACTGGGCGTCTTCGCCGCTGAACGCCAGCGTGTTTCTTGCGGTCGCCGCCGCCGTGGGCGTGTACCTGTTTCTCTGGCACAGCCGGGCCGGTTACCGCATGCGCACCGTGGGTGCCAGCGAAGGGGCTGCGGCCTACGCGGGCATCCGGCCGCAACGCCAGGTGCTGTTGTCCATGGCCCTGTCGGGCGGGCTGGCGGGACTGGTCGGCATGAACGAAGTGGCCGGCGTGAGCGGTCGCCTGATGCTGGATTTTGTCGCCGGAGCCGGTTTCACCGGCATCGCGGTGGCGCTGATGGGCCGCAACCATCCGGTCGGGGTCGTGCTGTCCAGCCTGCTGTTCGGTGCGCTGTTTCAGGGCGGTGCCGAGGTGGCGTTCGAGGTGCCCGGTTTCACCCGCGACATGGTCGTGGCCCTGCAAGGCTTCATTGTCCTGTTCTCCGGGGCCATGAGTTATGTGATGGCGCCCTGGCTGTCGCGGGCGCTGGCTGCGCTGCCGACGGTTCGCACCAAGGAGGTGGCCCATGGATGAAGTGTTCTGGGGGTCGATGATCGGCTCCACCCTGCGGGTGGCCGCACCCCTGATGCTGTGTGCCCTGGCGGGTCTGTTCAGCGAACGCAGCGGGGTGGTCGACATCGGGCTGGAAGGCAAGATGCTGGCCGCCGCGTTCGCGGCCGCAGCCACCGGGGTGTCCACGGGGTCGCTCACGCTGGCGCTGCTGGCCGCGCTGGGCACGTCCATGGCCCTGTCCGGTCTGCATGGCGTGGCCTGTGTGAGCCATGCCGGCAACCAGGTGGTGTCGGGCGTGGCCATCAACATCATGGCGGTGGGGCTGACCGCGGTGCTTGGTGCGGCCTGGTTCAAGCAGGGCGGGCAGACGCCGCCCGTTCCGGACGATTTGCGCCTGGGCGCCTGGTGGCCAGGGCTGGTCGAGGCCACCCGCGACGTGCCGTTCGTGGGGCCGGTGCTGGTGCAGGGCTTCCTCTCGCACAGCGTGCTGGTGTACCTGGCGCTGGCCCTGGTGCCGGCGGTATGGTGGCTGCTGTGGCGCAGCCGCTTTGGCCTGCGCCTGCGCGCCGTGGGTGAGAACCCCGCGATGGTCGAGGCGGCTGGCGTGTCGGTGCAGCGCATGCGCTACATGGCGCTGAGCCTCAACGGGATGCTCTGTGGCCTGGCCGGGGCTTACCTGGTGCTGGCCCAGAGCGCGTCGTTCGTGCCGAACATGACGGCCGGGCGGGGTTTCATGGCGCTGGCCGCGCTGATCTTCGGCAAGTGGCACCCGGTGGGGGCTTTCTGGGCGTGCCTGCTGTTCGGTTTCCTCGACGCGGCGGCCATCCGGATGCAGGGTGTGGTGCTGCCGGTGATCGGTGAAGTGCCGGTGCAGCTGGTCCAGGCCCTGCCGTATGTGCTCACCGTGGTGTTGCTGGCCGGTTTCATCGGCAAGGCGGTGGCACCGAAGGCCCTGGGCATCCCCTACACCAAGGAGCGCACATGAGCGCCGCCGGGTCGCTCCCAAGGCGCTCAGCCCCGCAGTGCGCAGCACGGGGGGTCGTCCAGTGAGCGCAGCACCGGGCCCCTCACCAGCCCGTTCGCCCGACATCCCGCAGGGCGGCGAAGCAACGTCATTGAGCGCGGTGACCGATCCGGGCCAGTGGCAGGCGCCCGCCTGGCTCGATGACCGCACCCGCCTGGCCCTGCTGGCCGCCGCCCAGGGGGCTCGCTTGCGGGCGCATGCGCCTTATTCCCGCTTCGCGGTGGGGGCCGCCGTGCTCGATGAACACGGTCAGATCCACCCCGGCTGCAATGTGGAGAACGCCGCCTACCCGCAGGGCGTGTGCGCCGAAGCGGGCGCCATCAGTGCCATGGTGCTGGCGGGTGGCCGCCGCATCCGGGCCGTGCTCGTGGTGGGCGATGCACCCAGCTGGGTCACGCCCTGTGGCGGCTGTCGCCAGAAGATCCGCGAGTTCGCCACCGGCGACACCCCCGTGCTGCTGGCCAACCCGCAGGGCTGGCAAGCGACCCTGACGCTGGAGCAACTGTTGCCCCACAGCTTTGGCCCCGATCACTTGGCCTGACGGCTCGGCACCCGTCTTCCGTTGCACGATTTTTTGAGGTTTCACCATGAGCAACCCCGCATTGGATGTTCTTCGCCAGCGCCTGCCGCAGGCGCGCCCCCGGATCGCCATTGTGCTCGGTTCGGGCTGGGGCGATGTGGCCACGCGCGTGCAGGACGCGCAACGCATCAGCTACCGCGACCTGCCCGGTTTTCCGCTGCCCAGCGTGCAAGGGCACGCCAGCGACCTGATCCATGGCCAGATCGGCGCGCACGAGGTGGTCGTGCTCACCGGTCGCAAGCACACCTACGAAACCGGCGAACCCGACGGCATGAAGCTGCCGCTGCGCACCCTGCGCGACTGGGGTTGCGAGGTGCTGGTGCAGACCAACGCCGCAGGCAGCCTGCAGACCGGCATGCCACCCGGCAGCCTCATGGTGCTGTCCGACCACATCAACTTCTCGCAGCGCTCGCCACTGATCGGCGAGGGTGGGTCCGAACGCTTCGTGAGCATGGTCGACGCGTACGACAGCGCGCTGCGTGAACAGGCGCTGGCCGTGGCCGGGCGCCGCGGCGAAACCCTGCATCAGGGGGTCTATGTCTGGTTCGTCGGGCCGCAGTTCGAGACGCCGGCGGAGATCCGCATGTTCGCCCGCGTGGGGGCCGACGCCGTGGGCATGAGCACGGTGCCGGAAACCATCATCGCGCGCCACGCCGGTATGCGCGTGCTGGCCTTTTCGCTCATCACCAACATGGCCGCCGGCCTCTCGGCCGAAACCCTCAGCCACGCCCATACGCTCAGCCAGGCCGCTGCCGCCAGCGAAAGGGCCAGCGGTTTGCTGTGCGACGTGATCGCACAACTCCGGCTCTGACGCTTATGAACACCCATCACGCTTGCGAAGACCTTCAGGCGGCCGCCCGACTGGCCTTGAGCTGCCTGGATCTGACCGAACTGGGCGAGGCCTGCACCGCGGCCGATGTCGACCGCCTGTGCGAACGCGCCCAGGGCCGCACCGCTTCGGGTGCCGTGCTGCCGCCCGTGGCCGCCGTCTGCGTATGGCCCGCGTTTGCGGCACAGGCCCGGCGGCAACTGCCCGTGGGCATCGCGGTGGCCGGGGTGGTCAACTTCCCTTCCGGGGACGAACCCATCGAAGCGGTGCGCGAGCAGATCGCCCAGCTGCGCGCCGCCGGTGCACAGGAAGTCGACTGCGTATTGCCCTGGAAAGCGCTGCTGGCCGGCGACGAGGCGCACTGTACCCAGGTCCTCGCGCAGGTGCGCGAGGCTTCGCAAGGCATGGTGCTCAAGCTCATCCTCGAATCGGGTGCGCTGGAGCGGGACGGCACCATTGCGCGGGCCTGTGCCCTCGGTCTCCGCGCGGGTGTTGACTTTCTCAAGACCAGCACCGGCAAGATCCCGCAGGGCGCCAGCCTGGCCGCCGCGCGCACCATGCTGAACGCCATCGCCGCCGACCCGCGCCGCGACCGGCTGGGTTTCAAGCCCTCGGGTGGCCTGCGCACCGTGGCCGACGTGCAGCCGTACCTCGCAGCGGTCCAGTCCGTCCTGGGTGCCGGCGCGCTCGTGCCTTCGCGCTTTCGCATCGGTGCCAGCGGCCTGTGGAACGACATCGCCCAGGTACTGGGCGCCGCCCCGCCACCCGCCGCGGCGAACACCACCTATTGAGGTCAACGCATGCTCGCTCAGGAAATCATCCGCATCAAGCGCGACGGCGGCCAGCTCGCACCCGAACATGTGCAGGCCTTCGTGCAGGGCCTGGTGACCGAATCGTGGAGCGAAGGGCAGGCCGCCGCACTGGCCATGGCCATCTTCTTCCAGGGCATGGACATGAACGAACGCGTGGCGCTGACCCAGGCCATGATGCGCTCGGGCGCGGTCATGGAATGGGCCTCGGCCTCGCTCCCGGGACCGGTGCTCGACAAGCATTCCACCGGTGGCGTGGGCGACAAGGTCAGCCTGATGCTGGCGCCCATGGTGGCCGCCTGCGGGGGTTTCGTGCCCATGATCTCGGGCCGTGGCCTGGGCCACACCGGCGGCACGCTCGACAAGTTCGACAGCATCCCCGGGTACCAGACCGCACCTTCGCTGGCCCTGCTGCGCCAGACGGTCCAGACCGTGGGCTGCGCCATCATCGGACAGACCGGCGATCTGGCCCCGGCAGACCGCCGGCTCTACGGCATCCGCGACGTCACGGCCACGGTGGAGTCCATCCCGCTCATCACCGCCAGCATCCTGTCCAAGAAGCTGGCGGCGGGCCTGCAGGGGCTGTCGATGGATGTGAAGGTGGGCAACGGCGCCTTTGCCGACAACCTGCCGATGGCGCGCGAACTGGCGCGGTCGCTGGTGCAGGTGGCCAACGCGGCGGGCTTGCCCACCCGGGCCTGGCTCACCGACATGAGCCAGGTGCTCGGCCTGAGTGCGGGCAACGCGCTGGAGATGGTGGAAGCGGTGGATTTCCTGACCGGCGCCCACCGGGAGCCGCGCCTGCTGGAGGTGACGCTGGCCCTGGGTGCGCAGATGCTGGTGATTGGCGGGCTGGCCAACGACAGCGCCCAGGCACGCCAACGGCTGCAGCAGGCGCTGGATTCGGGGGCTGCCGCCGACCGGTTCGCCCGCATGGTGCAGGCGTTGGGAGGTCCCGCCGACCTGCTGGAGCAGCCGCAGCGCTACCTGCCGGCCGCACCGGTGGTCGTGCCCGTGCTCGCTCCCCACGCTGGCTGGGTGGGTGCGATGCAGACCCGGGCCATCGGTCTGCAGGTGATCGAACTCGGGGGCGGACGCCGCAAAGCCAGCGATGCGATCGACCACCGCGTCGGCTTCGACGCCATCGTGGGCGTGGGTCGGCGGGTCGAGGCGGGTGACATCCTGGTCAGGGTCCATGCGGCCGACAGGGCCTCTGCCGAAGCGGCCGCGCAGGCCTGGCTGCAACTCGTCACACTGCAGGACGCCCCCTGCGCTGCCCAGGTGCCGCTGATCGAGGCGATCGAAGGCGTGACGCCATGAGCCGAGCCGTTGTCCTGGTGCTCGATTCCTTCGGTATCGGTGCCGCACCCGACGCCGACCGCTTTGGCGACACCGGCGCCAACACGCTGGGCAGCATTGCGCGCTGGGCGCAGGACCAGGGGCGGCCCTTGCGGTTGCCGAACCTGTGCCGCCTGGGTCTGGCCCATGCGGCCCATGCGGCCACCGGTCAGTGGCCCGCCGGTCTGCCCACCGATCCGCCCCGCGGTGCCTTGTACGGTGCCGCGGCGGAGCTGAGCCGCGGCAAGGACACGCCCAGCGGGCACTGGGAAATGATGGGCTGCCCCGTGCCGTTCGACTGGGGCTACTTCGAACCCGGTGCCGCTGGCGTCAACATCTTTCCGGCCGATCTGATGCAGGCATGGATGAAGGCCGCCGGTCTGGAGGGCACGCTGGGCAACTGCCACGCCAGCGGAACCGAGATCATCGCGCGTCTGGGCGACGAGCACCTGCGCACCGGCTGGCCCATCTGCTACACCAGCGCCGACAGCGTGTTCCAGGTGGCCGCGCACGAAGAGCACTTCGGCCTCGACCGGCTGCTGCACATATGCGAACTGGCCAAACCCATTTTCGACCAGGCCCACATTGCCCGCGTGATCGCGCGGCCTTTCGTGGGGCATTCGGGCGACTACCGGCGCACCGGCAACCGGCGCGACTACACCACCCCGCCACCCGGCGAAACCCTGCTCGACCGCCTGCTGGCGCACGGGCGTGAAGTGCATGCGATCGGCAAGATTGGCGACATCTTTGCCCACCGCGGCATCAGCCATCTCTACAAGGCCGAAGGCAACGACGCCTTGTGCGAGACCACCCTGGAAACCCTGAAGGTCTGCCCCGATGGCGCTATGGTGTTCACCAACCTGGTCGACTTCGACATGCACTACGGACATCGGCGCAACGTGGCCGGCTATGCCCAGGCGCTGGAACGCTTCGACGCCTGGCTGCCCACGCTGGAGGCCGCGCTGCAGCCCGGAGACTGGTTGGCACTCACGGCCGATCACGGTTGCGATCCCACCTGGCCGGGATCCGACCACACGCGGGAGCACGTCCCTCTGCTGCTCGCCGGGCCGGGTTGTTCGCTGCCGGGCGATGCGGGGATCCGCCACAGCTTCGCCGATCTGGGCCAGACCCTGTCGGGTGTCCTGGGGGTCGGCCGCCTGGCCCATGGGCAAGACTGCCGTGAAAGGCCAGACGCCTGAAATGAAAAAGCCCGACGGCGAACCGTCGGGCTTGATGCTCCTTGAACTGAAGTTCAGGGCTTGCTGGACGTGGGGAACGGCCAGGCAGCCTGAGGGTTCAGTTTGGTTTGTGCTGCAGGGGCCGCAGGGGCTGCCGGCTTCTTGGCCGGCTCAGCTTTTTTTGCTGGGGCTGCCTTTTTCACAGCAGCCTTGGGAGCCGCGGCCTTCTTCGCCGGAGCGGCCTTCTTCACAGCGGCCTTCTTGGGAGCCGCGGCCTTCTTCGCCGGAGCGGCCTTCTTGGGGGCTGCAGCCTTCTTCGCCGGAGCGGCCTTCTTGGGAGCGGCGGCCTTCTTCGCCGGAGTGGCCTTCTTGGGGGCAGCGGCCTTCTTCGCCGGAGCGGCCTTCTTGGGGGCAGCGGCCTTCTTCGCCGGAGCGGCCTTCTTGGGGGCAGCGGCCTTCTTCGCCGGAGCGGCCTTCTTGGCCGGAGCGGCCTTCTTCGCCGGAGCGGCCTTCTTGGCCGGAGCGGCCTTCTTCACAGCGGCCTTTTTGGCCGGGGCTTTTTTCGCAGTTGCCATTGTTTTCTCCTTGATCAAGTTGCAAAGAGCACTTCACGCGGGCGTTGTCCGCAGAAGTGATTCAGGGCCCTGGTGCCGTGGATGCATCCACGGTTGGCACCAAGACCTTGAATCCTGTGACAAAGCCCTGCCCCGGACACCGGTGTGTCAGGGGCAGGGCTTCGTGATTGGGTGACCATGTTGTGAGCCAGATCGTCCTCAGTCCCAGGAAAGGGCGCCGCCCGTCTGGTATTCGATGACGCGGGTCTCGAAGAAATTGCGTTCCTTCTTGAGGTCGATCATTTCGCTCATCCAGGGGAACGGATTCTCTTCGTTGGGGAACAGAGGTTCCAGACCGATCTGCGTCGCCCGGCGGTTGGCGATGTATCGCAGATAACCCTTGAACATGGAAGCGTTCATGCCCAGCACCCCGCGCGGCATGGTGTCTTCGGCGTATTGGTATTCCAGGTCCACGGCCTTGAGGAACAATTCCTTGATCTCCGCCTTGAACTGCGGCGTCCACAGCATCGGGTTCTCGAGCTTGATCGCATTGATCAGGTCGATGCCGAAGTTGCAGTGCATGGACTCGTCGCGCAGGATGTACTGGTACTGCTCGGCGGCGCCGGTCATCTTGTTCTGGCGGCCCAGCGCCAGGATCTGCGTGAAGCCGACGTAGAAGAACAGGCCTTCCATCAGGCAGGCGAACACGATGATGGACTTGAGCAGGGTCTGGTCCGCCTCGGGCGTGCCGGTCTTGAAGTGCGGGTCCATGATCACGTTGATGAACGGGATCAGGAACTCGTCCTTGTTGCGGATGGAGGGGATTTCCATGTAGGCGTTGAAGATCTCGCCTTCGTCCAGACCCAGCGACTCCACGATGTACTGGTACGCGTGGGTGTGGATAGCTTCTTCAAACGCCTGGCGCAGCAGGAACTGGCGGCACTCGGGCG
Source organism: uncultured Hydrogenophaga sp. (assembly GCA_964428045.1). Taxonomy (GTDB): domain Bacteria; phylum Pseudomonadota; class Gammaproteobacteria; order Burkholderiales; family Burkholderiaceae_C; genus Hydrogenophaga. The sequence goes on from CAYRWN010000023.1 coordinate 27,017, forward strand.
CCGTGATGTGGCGGTAGGTGCCCAGGGTGATGTTGTTGGCGGCCAGCGAATCGGCGGTGGTGAAGAAGCCGAGGTTGCGCTTGACGATGCGGCGCTCGTCCTCGGTCAGGCCGTTGGGGTCTTTCCAGAGCGCGATGTCGCGGCTCATGTTCACTTCCTGCGGCATCCAGTGGTTGGCGCAGGTGGCCAGGTACTTCTCCCAGGCCCACTTGTACTTGAACGGCACCAGCTGGTTGACGTCGGTCTGGCCGTTGATGATGCGCTTGTCGGCCGCGTTGACGCGCCGCTGTGCGCTGGCGGAGGCGGTGCTGGTGGAAGACGGGGAAGCTTGCGCGCCCGGCATGGTGGGCGGCACGGGAATCAAGGCGGGCTTCGGAGCGGGAGTGACGGGTTCGTCCCAGGTCAGCATGGCGGTTTCCAATTCAACGGATTATCGAAGTGTCGGCATGAAATGCAAAGGGCTCATGCGCGCGAAGAATGTTTTGTGTTGCGGTGTCGCATCGAAAAAAGAGCTCCGTGCGAACACTTCATCGCGCGCACGGTCTCGCGCATCACTGGCAGGCCTCGCAGCCCGGGTCGTCGATGGCGCAGAACTTGATGTCGGTGGCGGGCTCGACCTGTGTGGCGGCGACGGCCGCAGCCGCCATCAGCGAGGACTCGCCGCCATGCGCGGACACGGCGTTGAGCTGGCCGGTGCGACCGGTTGACTTCTCTGCCTGCGTGGCCGAGGTGGTGCGCAGGTAGTAGGTGGTCTTGAGGCCGCGCAGCCAGGCGAGCTTGTAGGTCTCGTCGAGCTTCTTGCCCGAGGCGCCGGCCATGTAGATGTTCAGGCTCTGTGCCTGGTCGATCCACTTCTGTCGGCGCGCGGCGGCTTCGACCAGCCACATGGGTTCGACCTCAAAGGCGGTGGCGTAGAGCGCCTTGATGTCCTGCGGCACGCGGTCGATGGCGCGCAGCGAACCGTCGAAGTGCTTGAGGTCCATCACCATCACGTCGTCCCACAGGCCCAGGCGCTTGAGGTCCTTGACCAGGTAGCCGTTGATGACGGTGAATTCGCCCGACAGGTTGGACTTGACCGAGAGGTTGCCGAAGCAGGGCTCGATGGAGGCGTCCACGCCGATGATGTTGGAGATGGTCGCGGTGGGCGCGATGGCCACACAGTTGGAGTTGCGCATGCCGTCGCGCGCGATCTTCTGGCGCAGCGCGTCCCAGTCGAGGCTGGTCGAGCGGTCCACGTCCACATAGCCACCGCGCTCGCGCGCCAGCAGGTCGATGGTGTCGGGTGGCAGGATGCCCTGGTCCCACAGCGAACCGCGGTAGCTGCTGTAGCGGCCACGTTCGCGGGCCAGCTCGGTCGAGGCCCAGTAGGCGTGGTAGCAGATGGCTTCCATCGAGCGGTCGGCGAACTCCACCGCTTCGTTGGACGCGTAGGGGATGCGCAGTTCGTACAGCGCGTCCTGGAAACCCATGATGCCCAGGCCGACCGGGCGGTGGCGCAGGTTGGAGTCGCGCGCCTTCTTGACCGCGTAGTAGTTGATGTCGATCACGTTGTCGAGCATGCGCATGGCGGTGTTGACCGTCTGCTGCAGCTTGGCGTGGTCGAGCTGGCCGTCGCGGATGTGGCGGTGCAGGTTGACCGAGCCCAGGTTGCAGACCGCGGTTTCGGTGTCGCTGGTGTTGAGCGTGATCTCGGTGCAGAGGTTGGAGCTGTGCACCACGCCGGCGTGCTGCTGCGGGCTGCGCACGTTGCACGCGTCCTTGAACGTGATCCAGGGGTGGCCGGTCTCGAACAGCATCGAGAGCATCTTGCGCCACAGGTCGGTGGCAGGAACCTTGCGGTAGGGTTTGATCTCGCCGCGTGCGGCGCGCTCCTCGTAGGCCACGTAGGCCTTCTCGAAGTCGGCCCCGAACAGGTCGTGCAGGTCGGGCACGCTGTTGGGCGAGAACAGGCTCCAGTCGCCCTTTTCCATCACGCGCTTCATGAACAGGTCGGGAATCCAGTTCGCCGTGTTCATGTCGTGGGTGCGGCGGCGGTCGTCGCCGGTGTTCTTGCGCAGCTCCAGGAACTCTTCGATGTCCAGGTGCCAGGTTTCCAGGTAGGTGCAGACCGCGCCCTTGCGCTTGCCGCCCTGGTTGACCGCCACGGCGGTGTCGTTCACCACCTTCAGGAACGGCACCACGCCCTGCGATTCGCCGTTGGTGCCCTTGATGTGGGCGCCCAGGGCGCGCACGCGGGTCCAGTCGTTGCCCAGGCCTCCGGCGAACTTGGACAGCAGCGCGTTTTCCTTGATCGACTCGTAGATGCCGTCCAGATCGTCGGGCACGGTGGTCAGGTAGCAGCTAGACAGCTGCGAACGCAGCGTGCCGGCGTTGAACAGCGTGGGCGTGGACGACATGAAGTCGAACGAGGACAGGACCTCGTAGAACTCGATGGCTCGGGCCTCGCGGTCGATTTCGTTGAGCGACAGCCCCATGGCCACCCGCATGAAGAAGGTCTGCGGCAGTTCGATGCGGGTCTTGCGCACGTGCAGGAAGTAGCGGTCGTACAGCGTCTGCAGGCCCAGGTAGTCGAACTGCAGGTCGCGCTCGGGCCTGAGCGCCGCGCCCAGGCGGGCCAGGTCGAACTGCAGCAGCTTCTCGTCCAGCAGTTCGTTCTGCACGCCTTTCTTGATGGCCTGCGGAAAGTACTCGGCGTAGCGCGCGCCCATCTGCTCGGTGGGGACCTCTTCCCCCAGCACCTCTTTCACGACCGTGTGCAGCAGCAGCCGGGCGGTGGCGTAGGTGTAGTCCGGGTCCTTCTCGATCAGGGTGCGGGCAGCCAGGATGGACGCCTTGTAAACCTCTTCGATCGGCACGCCGTCGTACAGATTGCGTTTGGTCTCGGCCACGATGGGGTCGGCCTTGACGTCCTCGCCGAGGTTGGCGCAGGCGGCTTCGATCAGGGCGGTGAGGTGGTTGACGTCCAGCGGTACGCGCCGGCCGCCGTCGGTCACGTGCAGGATGGTTTCGGCCGGTTTGACGGTTTCGGCCTGCTGCGCACGTTCCTGGGCCCGGCGTTCGCGGTAGAGCACGTAGGCACGCGCGACTTCGTGGTGGCCACTGCGCATCAGACCCAGCTCAACCTGGTCCTGCACGTCTTCGATGTGGAAGGTGCCGCCGCCGGGGCGCGAGCGCATCAGGGCGCGCACCACGTTCTGCGTCAGTGCGTCCACCGTTTCGCGCACACTGGCCGACGCCGCCCCCTGGGTGCCGTGCACCGCCAGAAAGGCCTTCATCAAGGCCACCGCGATCTTGCTGGGTTCGAACGGCACCACGGCGCCGTTGCGGCGGATGATCTGGTAGTGGCTCAGGGCGGCGCCGTTGTCCGGCGCCTGGGTGCGGGTCGTGCCGGCAGACATCGGGGCGGAAGGGATGGCAGGAGCGACGGCGGAAGGGATGGTCAGCATGTTTCCTCTGGCGTTTGTTGTGGCGGGCGGCCGCTGGGGCTCGCGTGGTCGGTGGGCTGCGTTTCGGTCGGACGCTGTACACGCGCAGGGCGTTCGGGCGGTTCCGGAAGGGGTGGCTCCGGTGCCTGTGGCCGACGATGGGCAACGCGCAGGGCACACTATATCTGGTGTGCCGGGTGGGTACAAGGCACTAGGGGTAGTGTTTGCGAGAAAAATCGCTCGCGGTCTCTCGCGGACTTTTCGTCAGGCAAAAAAAGGATCGAGGCCATCGGATGCTGTCGGTCTTGCATCCTGTGCGGGGTCCGAAAAAACGGACCTCTGGCGTCGCGGTGTGAGGCCTGGTGCGGGCTGGCGACGCATTCAAGGCTGAAAGCCGCGTCGTTACTGCGGCGTGCGTTCAGACCTGCGCCTGAGGGTCGAACGGTGGTTCGATCGAAGAGGGTGTGGCGGTGCGGGTGCATGCGGGAAAACACGCATGGTCCCACTGCAGGCCCTGTTGCAATTGGGCCCACTTGAAGCCGGGTCCGGGGTCCTGCTTGCGGCCCGGCGCGATGTGTTCGTGCCCTGCAATGTGGGCGATGGGGTGGCGCAGGGCCAGTTGCTCGCACAGGTGTTGCAGCGCCTGGTACTGCTCTGCGGTGAACGATTCGCCCTCGAGTCCCTCGAGCTCGACGCCGATGGAGTCGTCGTTGCAGTTGTCGCGCCCGCGCCAGCTGGACCGGCCGGCGTGCCAGGCGCGCGCGTCGGCGTCGACGAACTGAACCAGTTCGCCATCGCGCCGGATGAAGAAATGCGACGACACCTGCATGCCGCGGATCTGCTCAAAGTACGGGTGCGCGCCCCAGTCCAGGCGGTTGGTGAAAAGCTGCTCCACTTCAGGACCACCGTACACGCCGGGCGGCAGGCTGATGGAATGGATGACGATCAGGTCGATGTGTGCGCTGGCGGGGCGGGGTCCGAAGTTCGGTGATTCGCAACGCCGAGCGCCTTGCAGCCAGCCCCCTTGCCAGCCGCTGGCGGACCGGGTCTCAGGCTTCATCATCGGCACCGCTGGGCATGGCGATGCCCAGGCGCTGGATGCGGTAACGCATCTGTCGAAGGTTCAGGCCCAGCCGCGCCGCTGCGGCGGTGCGGTTGAAGTCGGTTTCCCGCAGGGCCTGCATCAGGACCTGGCGTTCCTGCTCGTCCAGGTATTGCTGCAGATCGGCAGGCACCGAAGGCGCAGCGGGTGAACCGGCGCCCGGCGGGGTGTCCGCTACCGAGGATGTCGCTGCGGTTGTCGTGGCCGTGGAGCGTGGCGTGTCGTACAGGCTGTTGCCGGTTTCGGGGGGCTCGCCGAAGTCTTCGGCTTCCAGCCGCTGACCGTTGCTCAGGGCCAGCGCCCGCTGCAGCAGGTTCTCCAGTTCGCGCACGTTGCCCGGCAGCGCACAGGCCTGCAGCCATTGCAGGGCGCCGGGCGAGAGTTCGGGTGCGGCGTGGCCCGATTCGGCACAGATGCGTTGCAGCAGCGCTCGGGCCAGCTGGGGCAGGTCTTCGCGTCGCTCGCGCAACGCGGGGGTGCGCAAACCAATCACATTGAGGCGGTAAAAGAGGTCCTGGCGGAAGCCGCCACCCTGCACCAGGGCGTTCAGGTCGCGGTGGGTGGCGCTGACCAGGCGAACGTCGACCGGCTCTTCCTGCACGCCACCGAGCGGCCGCACCCGCCGCTCCTGGATGACCCGCAGCAGCTTGGCCTGCATGGCCAGCGGCAGGTCGCCGATTTCGTCCAGGAACAGGGTGCCGCCCTTGGCTGCCTGGAAGTAACCCTCGCGGTCCTGGGTGGCACCCGTGAAGGCGCCTTTGCGAGCGCCGAAGAATTCGGCCTCGATCAGGTTTTCTGGGATCGCTCCGCAGTTGACCGCCACGAATGGTCCTGCCGCCCGGTGGCTGCATTCATGCACGGCACGCGCCACCAGTTCCTTGCCCGTGCCCGACTCGCCCAGGATGAGCACCGGGGCCATGCTGGTGGCCACTTTTTCGATGCGCCCCCGGATCTGCGCCATGCAGGCCGAGTCGCCGACGATGCGCTGCAGGGCCTGCACGCCCCCGGGGGGCGGGGACGCCGCTCGGACGGGCGCGCCAGCGGCCGAATGGGCAGCAGCGGGCACATGGCGATGGCTTTGCAGGGCGGCGCGCACGGCGGCGCGCAGCTGCTTGGGGTCGACGGGTTTGGTCAGGTAGTCGAACGCGCCGCTCTTGAGCGCTTCGACCGCGTTTTCGGCCGATCCGTAGGCGGTGATGACGATCGATTTCTCGGTGCGCTGGGCAGCGCCCAGTTCGCGCAGCAGTTCCAGACCCAGACCATCGGGCAGGCGCATGTCGGTGATCAGCACGTCGAAACGATCAAGACCCAGCAGCTCGCGCGCCTGCGCCAGATCGGGCGCCGACGTCACTTCGTAACCCTCCCGCAGCAGGGTCAGTTCGTACAGGGTGCGCAGATCCGGCTCGTCGTCGACGACCAGCACGGTGGCGGAATCGGTGGCGGACATGGATCAGAACAGGGTGGACATGGGCGGCGGCTTGGAGTCTGGCGGTTGGCGTGACAGGCCGGGTACCGAATCGCCTGGCGGCATGGCCAGGCTCTGCTGGACCGGGCTGCGACCGCTCGCCACCGGCATGATCACATAGAACTCGTTGCCCTCCTGTTGATCCAGTCGGCTGCGCTGGTACGCGATCTGGGCGCCGTACCGCTCGCACAGTTCGCGGCAGATGTAGAGACCCAGACCGCTGGAGCGGCTTTCGGATGAAAAGAACGGCTCGAACAGGTGTTTGCGCACACCCGCCTCCAGCGCCGGTCCATGGCTCCAGACCGACAGGCGGATACGGTCATGGCCGCTGGGTTGCGTGATCACGCGGATCGATGAAGGCTGCCCACTGGAGTGGCGCCAGGCGTTGTCCAGCAGGTTGACCAGCAGGCGCCGCAAATGCTCGGGGTCGAAGTGCACCAGCTGGCCGGGTGCATGGGGATGGACGCCCAGAACGCCCTGGGCCTGGTTCTGTTTGCCCCATTCGTGCGTGATCTGGCGCACGGTCTGATCCAGGGGCAGGCTGGGGGCCCGTTCTTCGTCCTGGGTAGGCTGGGCGCGCGCCACGTCCAGGATGTCGTCGACGATGCGCGCCAGCCGCTGTGCATTCTGGTCGATCATGCGCGTCAGTCGCTTCTGGCCGGGGGCGCTCACCTCTTCGTCGAGCAGGGCGTTGGCCTGTGTGATGGCCGACAACGGGTTGCGGATTTCGTGCGCCACCGCCGCCGACATGCGGCCCATGGACGCCAGTTTTTCCGTTCGCACCTTGGCTTCCACCTCGCGCAGGTCTTCCAGGAAAAGCACACACAGACCGGCATGGCGACCACCCTGGGCGGTGGTGAGCTGGGTACGCACAAACAGCTTGTGGCTCGTGAGTTCGTCGATGTCGATGCGCACTTCGGATTCGAGCGACTGGCCCAGTGCGAAGCTTTTGTCCACCAGGTGCGCAAGACCTTCCCAGCCTTCGCGGGCCGACAGCAGCAGCTTGGCCGAGCGGTGGACCTGGGTGCCCATCAGCATGGCCTGGGCCGCCGGGTTGGCGTTGCGCACCACGCCGTGCATGTCGACCACCAGGACCCCTTCGCTCAGGCTCTCGATGACGAGTTCGTTGACCTGGGCCTGTGTGCGGGCGGCCGCCTGGCTGCTCTGTGCAAGCGCTTCTTCGCGGGCCAGGCGTTGGGCCAGCTGGTAGGCCAGCAGGGCCACGATGAAGAATCCCGTGCCCGTGAGTCCGCTTTGCAGAAAGCGTGAGGTGGACACCTCGCTGAGCAGGGGCGCGCTCAGTGCGGTGGCCGCCAGCAGGAAGAGGGTGATGCTGGCGGCCGTGGCCAGCGCCAGCGTGAGGGGGCCCAGGATGGCCGCCATCAGCACCGGCAGCGCAAACAGCGGGATGTAGCTGATGCCTCCTTGCTGGAAATATTCCAGAGCGGCAAACACCGCCACATCCACGCCAATGGTGGCCAGCCACTTCCAGGACATCTTCGGACGCCGACCTTGTTCCACCGGACGCAACCACATCAGGACCAGCAGGGTGGCCGTCAGGTGCAGGGCGCAGACCGCGACCAGCCAGGGCGGACCGCCGGAACCGGTCGTCACGACGAAAACCTGCAGGGCCAGCAGCACCGCCGCGATGAAGGCCCGCGTGCGCATGAAGACGCGCCACAGTCGGGAGGAGGACCTCAGGCGGTGCTCGTGATCGGTGAGTCCTCCCGGTTCCAGCGAAACCAGCCAGGATGGCGAGAACTGGGACGGTGGTTCGTGCGCCACGTCAGTCCGTTCTGGTGCACATCGTCAACGGACGACCTCTTCCGCCTGGCGGCGGTGTTCCTGGCAGCAATAGACGCCATGGTGGCCCTTCACGGCCTCGGTTTCCGGCAGGCGCATGTCGCACAGGGCGCACGCGACCATGGGTGCGGGACCCGGGACCGGACGGCGTTGCGCCGGCGCAGCGCCGTCGCGGCCTTCGCTCTGGCGGTTGTTGCGCCAGATCCAGAAGGCCACGAGCACCACGGCAATGACAACGACGTATTTCATGAAGGATGTGCCCGGTCCCGATCAGGTGCGCTGAAGGATCACTTCCAGCACGAAGCGCGAACCCACATAACCCAGCAGCAGAAAGCCCGCACCCAGGTACAGGGTGCGCACGGCGGTGCGCCCCCGCCAGCCCAGGCGCCATCGGCCCAGCAGCAACACGCCCATGGTCAGCCAGGAGAGCGCGGTGAACACGGTCTTGTGGTTCCAGATGAAGTGGTCGGAGAAACGTTCGGAAAAGTACCAGCCAGCCAGCAAGGTCGCACTGAGCAGTACAAAGCCGGCCCCGACGAAACGGAAGGTCAGGCGTTCGAGCGTGAGCAGCGGCATGGCGGACTCCAGTGAGGAGCCCGATCGCATGGCCTTTTCGGCGCGCTGCATCATCCAGGCGTGCACCACGGCGGCTGCGATCAGCCCGTACGAGGCGATGCCCAGCGCCCAGTGCAGTGGCAGCCAGGCCGATCGCAGCGAAGGGTAATGGGTGCCGGGGAAGACGGCCGCCAGCACCACCACCAGCATGCCCAGCACCGCCAGCACCCAGCGGGCGCGCAGCTGGGGGAACAGCCGACTCTCGACCGCATACACGGTCAGTACCAGCCAGGCCGTGACCGACAGCGCGGGTGCGAAACCGAACCGCGGTGGCTGCTCGAACAGGGCCATCACGAGCACCAGACCATGCAGCAACCAGGCGGCACCCATCACCGTGCGCGTCTGCGCGGCGTTCAGCCGCCGATGCGCCCAGGCCAGCACCGCATAGGCCAGCGCCGCCCCGGCAGACAGAGCCACCACGGTCGGGTTCAGGGCGAGGGCGGGCAGCAGCGGCATGGTCGGGGAACGGTGTGCGCGGACGAAGACGGGGCGCCGTTAAAATCCAGGGCACAGTTTATAGGGTCTTGACCCTGCGCAAGGCCGATGCCCCGTTGGTGCGCCGCAGTTGCGCTGCCCTGCGGCCCCTCCTCTCCCACCCCGACCCCACCCTCAAGCGCGCCATGGCCTCAGCCCTCTCCGACCGTCTGTCACGCATCGTCAAGGAGATGCGGGGTCAGGCGCGCATCACCGAAAGCAACGTCACCGACATGCTGCGCGAGGTGCGCATGGCCTTGCTGGAGGCCGACGTGGCCCTGCCGGTGGTGCGCGATTTCATCGCCCGGGTCAAGGACAAGGCGCTGGGGCAGGAGGTGGTGGGCTCGCTCACGCCGGGCCAGGTGCTGGTCAGCGTGGTCAACCGCGAACTGGCGGCGACCATGGGCGAGGGCGTGTCGGACATCAACCTGGCGGCCCAGCCGCCGGCGGTGATCCTGATGGCCGGCCTGCAGGGCGCCGGCAAGACCACGACCACGGCCAAGCTCGCCAGGCACCTGATCGAGAAGCGCAAGAAGAAGGTGCTCACCGTCTCGGGCGACGTCTACCGCCCGGCCGCCATCGAGCAGCTCAAGACCGTGACGGCGCAGGCCGGTGCCGAGTGGTTCCCCAGTTCGCCGGAGCAGAAGCCGCTGGACATCGCCCGTGCCGCGCTGGACTATGCGAAGAAGCACTATGTCGATGTGCTGCTGGTCGACACGGCCGGCCGCCTGGCCATCGACGAAGCGCTGATGCGCGAAATCCAGGTGCTGCACGGTGCGCTCAACCCGGTCGAAACCCTGTTCGTGGTCGATGCCATGCAGGGCCAGGACGCGGTCAACACCGCCAAGGCCTTCAAGGAGGCGCTGCCATTGACCGGCATCATCCTGACCAAGATGGACGGCGACTCGCGCGGCGGCGCGGCGCTGTCGGTGCGACAGGTCACCGGCGCGCCGATCAAGTTCGCCGGTGTGAGCGAGAAGATCGACGGGCTGGAGGTGTTCGACGCCGAGCGCCACGCCGGGCGCATCCTGGGCATGGGCGACATCGTGGCCCTGGTCGAGCAGGTCACCGCCGGGGTGGACATGGCGGCGGCCGAGAAGCTGGCCGCCAAGGTCAAGAGCGGAGGTGAATTCGACCTCAACGACTTCCTCGACCAGATCCGTCAGATGAAGAAGATGGGTGGCCTGTCCAGCCTGATGGACAAGCTGCCCGGCAACCTGGCCGCCAAGGCCAGCGAAATGGACCTCAACCGGGCCGAGAAGGACATCAAGCGCAAGGAAGGCATCATCTGCAGCATGACGCTGGCCGAGCGCCGCAAGCCCGAGATCATCAAGGCCACGCGCAAGCGCCGCATCGCCGCCGGTGCCGGCGTGCAGGTGCAGGAGGTCAACCGCCTGCTCAAGGAATTCGAGCAGATGCAGGGCATGATGAAGAAGATGAAGGGCGGCGGCCTGATGAAGATGATGAAACGCATGGGCGGCATGAAGGGCCTGCCCAGGATGTGATTCCCCCTGCGCCGCTGCGCGTCTTCCCCCAGGGGACACGCCAGTGGCCCGGCAGAGCCGGTTCCACGGCGTTTGCTGACCTGGAACCCTTTCTCCGGTGGGCGCCTTGGTGCGATTGACCGAAGTCAAGTCAGCGCCTGATGCGCACTCACATACTTCGGCCCCATGTTGACCTTGATCGAATGGGGTGTGGCCGGGCTGGCGCTGGTGGTGGCGCTGGGTCTGCGGCCCTGGCGCATGCTGCGCGGGCCGCTGCTCACGCCCGCCCTGGCCGCGCTGGTGCTGCTGCCCTGGCTCTGGCTGTTGCCGCAGAAGATGCCGCAGGGGCTGCAGATCCAGCTCTCGGGCGCCTGCCTGCTGGTGCTGATGCTGGGCTGGCCGCTGGCGGTGCTGGTGCTCGGCGGGGTGGCCCTGGCGGTGTGGGGGCTGGGCCAGACCGCGCCCGCTGCGGTGCTGTCGCAATGGGTCTGGACCGGCCTGGTACCGGCCACGCTGGCGCTGGGGCTGGGCGCCTTGCTGCGCCGCTGGCTGCCCCCCAACCTGTTTGTCTACACCCTGGGGCGGGCTTTTCTGGGCACCGCCGTCGCGGTGTTTGCGTCCGGCCTGCTGCTCGAAACCCTGCAAGGGCTGGCGGGTGAGCCGGGCCGGGAGTGGTCACTGGTGGCGCGCTGGCTCATGGCCTGGGGCGACGCCTTCCTGACCGGCATGTTCGTGGCCATCTTCGTGGCCTTTGTGCCGCAGTGGCTGGCCACCTGGTCGGACGCGCGCTACCTCAAGCCGCCGAAAAAATCCTGAGCCCCCACGCTCCGCCGCTGCGCGGGTCGCTGCCCCCGAGGGGATGCGATTCAAGCTTGGGGCGGCCCGGCGCTTGAATCCTCTGGTCAGGCGACCTGTTCGGTCGTCAGCACCTCGCCGCGCAGCGAGTGCGGCAGCGCCTGGGTGATCTTCACGTCGATTATCTGGCCCACCAGGCGCGCGCCGTTCGGACCGCCGTCGAAGTTGACGATGCGGTTGCACTCGGTGCGGCCCATCAGCTCGGCCGGATTCTTGCGCGACGGGCCTTCGACCAGGACGCGCTGCACCGTGCCTTCGCGGCTGGCGCTGATGCGGCGCACGTTCTCTTCCAGCACGGCCTGCAGGTGCTGCAGGCGCTGCAGCTTGACGGCGTGCGGCGTGTCGTCGGGCAGGTTGGCCGCCGGCGTGCCGGGGCGCGGGCTGAAGATGAAGCTGAAGCTGCTGTCGTAGCCGACGTCGGTGATGAGCTTTATCATCTTCTGGAAGTCTTCGTCGGTTTCGCCCGGGAAGCCGACGATGAAGTCGCTGCTCATCGACAGGTCGGGCCGGATCGCGCGCAGCTTGCGGATCGTGCTCTTGTATTCCATGGCGGTGTAGCCGCGCTTCATGGCCATCAGGATGCGATCGCTGCCGTGCTGCACCGGCAGGTGCAGGTGGCTCACCAGCTGGGGCACCTTGGCGTAGGTGTCGATCAGGCGCTGGGTGAACTCGTTGGGGTGGCTGGTGGTGTAGCGGATGCGTTCGATGCCGGGGATGTCGGCCACGTACTCGATCAGCATGGCGAAGTCGGCGATCTCGTCGCTACCCTTGGAATCCGGGCCCATCTTCCCCCGGTAGGCGTTGACGTTCTGGCCCAGCAGCGTCACTTCCTTGACGCCCTGGTCGGCCAGGCCGGCGACCTCGACCAGCACGTCCTCGAACGGGCGGCTGACCTCTTCACCGCGGGTGTAGGGCACTACGCAGTAGCTGCAGTACTTGCTGCAGCCTTCCATGATGGACACGAAGGCCGAGGCGCCTTCCACGCGTGCGGGCGGCAGGTGGTCGAATTTCTCGATCTCGGGGAAGCTGATGTCCACCTGCGGCTGGGCGAGGCGCTCGCGCGCCTTGAGCATCTCGGGCAGGCGGTGCAGGGTCTGCGGACCGAACACCACGTCCACGAAGGGCGCGCGCTTGATGATCTCGGCGCCTTCCTGGCTGGCCACGCAGCCGCCCACGCCGATCAGCACGCCCTTCTTCTTGAGGTGCTTGACGCGGCCGAGGTCGCTGAACACCTTTTCCTGCGCCTTCTCGCGCACCGAGCAGGTGTTGAACAGGATCAGGTCGGCCTGTTCGGGGTCCTGGGTTTTCTCGAAGCCCTCGGCGGCGCCGAGCACGTCGGCCATCTTGTCCGAGTCGTACTCGTTCATCTGGCAGCCGAAGGTTTTGATGAAGACTTTTTTGCTCATAAGACTACCCCCTGCGCCGCTGGCGCGGCTTCCCCCTGGAAGGGGGACCGCACTGGCGGCCCGGCAGAGCCGGTTCCGCGGTGCGCCTGGGCTTTGGGGGCCTGTGGGGTTGGAGGGGTTACTGGCCGGCGCGCTTGCGCTTCTCGGCCGCTTCGGCTTCGGTCAGGATCCACACCTCGTGGACCATGCCGTGGTGTTCCACGGTGTAGTTCACGGTCAGCTCCTGGCCGACGATGGCGCCCGACATGACCAGCAGGTTGTTCGGCCCTTTGATGCGCGAACCCGGCGAGAGCTGGGCCGCCTTGCCGTCCATCGTGATGACTGGGGGCTGGGTCACCACCAGGGTACCGCGCAGGGCGTTGGCGGGGAAGTTGCGCACCGGCACGGTCTGGGCCAGTGCTGGCAGGGCGGTCAGTGCCAGGGCCGCAAGGGCCAGGGCCGCAAGGGCCAGGCGCCGGGGCAGTGAAGAGGTCGTGGTGCAGCGGTTCATGGTGTAGATCCAGAGGCTGTGGGGTGGCTGCGGATTGTCGCATGGCCCGGTGTGGCTCCGGGTCTTTGGGTGGGCGCCGATACTCGCGCCACAGCCCGCTCCCCAACATGAGTTACCGCATCGTCTGGTTCAAGCGCGACCTGCGCCTGCACGACCACGCCCCGCTGGTCGAAGCGGCGCGCGCCGGGCCGGTGCTGTGCCTGTACGTGGTGGAGCCCGGGCTGTGGGCGCAGCCCGACGCCTCGGCACGCCAGTGGGGCTTTGTGCGCGAGAGCCTGCGCGAACTGCGCCGCGCGCTGGCCGAACGGGGCGCGAGGCTGCAGGTGGTCGTGGGCGACGTGGTGGCGGTGCTGGACCGGTTGCACGCGCTGCAGCCGTTCGAGGCCCTGCACGCCCACGAAGAAACCGGCAACGGCTGGACCCACGAGCGCGACCGCGCAGTGGCCCGCTGGTGCCGCGCGCACGGCGTGGCCTGGCGCGAATGGCCGCAGAACGGGGTGGTGCGCGGCCTGCGCGAACGCGATGGCTGGCAGGCGCGGCGCGATGCCTTCATGGCGGTCCCGCTGACCGAGCCGCCCGAGCGCTGGGTCAACGTCGATCTGCCCTGGAACGAGCGGCCGCCGCGCGATGCGCTGGCTTCGGTGCTGGCCGATGCCGACGCGCCGCTGCGCCAGCCCGGCGGTCGCAACGAAGGCTTGCAGGCGCTGCAGCGCTTCCTGGCGGGCGGCGCGGCCGACTACCGGCGCGGCATGTCCTCGCCGCTGACCGCGCCCGACGCCTGCTCGCGCCTCTCGCCCCACCTGGCCTGGGGCAACCTGAGCGTGCGCGAGGTCGACCAGGCCACACAGGCCGTGCTGGTCGGGGCGCCGCTGGACCGCGCGCAGCGCCAGGGGCTGCAGGCCTTCCGCAGCCGGCTGGCCTGGCACTGCCACTTCATGCAGAAGCTCGAAGCCGAGCCCGAGCTGGAATGGCGCAACCTGCACCGTGGCTACGACGGCCTGCGCGAGGCCGACTGGTCCGCGCAGCGCTTCGCCGCGCTGGTGCAGGGGCGCACCGGCTGGCCGCTGGTGGACGCCTGCGTGGCCATGCTGCGCGAGACCGGCTGGCTGAACTTCCGCATGCGCGCCATGCTGGTGTCGGTGGCGGCGTATCCGCTGTGGCTGCACTGGCGCCCGGTCGGCCACTGGCTGGCGCGCCAGTTCTTGGACTACGAGCCCGGCATCCACTGGAGCCAGCTGCAGATGCAGAGCGGCACCACCGGCATCAACACCACCCGCGTCTACAACCCGCTCAAGCAGGCGCGCGACCAGGACCCGCAGGGCGTGTTCGTGCGCCGCTGGCTGCCCGCGATGCGGGCGGTGCCCGACGCCTGGCTGTTCGAGCCCTGGCGCATGCCGCCCGAGGCGCAGGCGCGTTGTGGTGTTTTTGTGGGGCGGGACATTCCGGAGCCTGTGCTCGATCTGGACGCAGCCCTGCGCGAGTCCAAGGCCCGGGTGCACGCGCTGCGCACCCGTCCCGAGGTGCAGGCCGGTGAGGCGGCGGTGGTTCAGCGCCACGCCTCGCGCGCAGGCCGGCGGGAGGCACCGGCGCGCCGGCGCAGCGCGGCCGAGTTGTCGCAGCGGGAGCTGTTCTGATGCCGGGCGTGCTGATTCTCTGGTTGCGCAACGACCTGCGCCTGCACGACCACCAGGCCCTGCAACATGCCCTGGCACGTTGTCAGCGCGAGGGGCTGTCGCTGCTGCCGGTGGCCTGGCACGGGCCGTCGGCGCCGGTGCCGACGCGCTGGGGCTTCGGGCGCGTGGGCCCGCACCGCCAGGCGTTCCGGCAGCAGGCGTTCGTCGGGCTCGCGCGCAGCCTGCAGGCGCTGGGCAGCGATCTGCTGGTGCTGGGCGGCGCGTCACCGCAGCCGCTGGCCGATCTGGCGCGGCGGGTCGGCGCGGTCGGACTGGTGGGCGAGGCGATCCACGCGCCCGAGGAACAGGCCGAGGTGGCCGCGCTGCGCGCGCAGGGCCTGGCGGTGGATCTGGTGGAGCAGGGCGGGCTGTTCGATGCGGCACAGCTGCCTTGGGCGCCCGAGGCGGTGCCCCACGTGTTCACCGCGTTTCGCCAGGGGGTGGAGCGCCTCGGCCTGCAGCCTCCTTCCCCGCTGCCCGTGCCAGTGACGCTGCCGCCCTGGCCGGAAACCGTGCCGCGACCGCCTCTGCCCGCGCCCCTGGAGACGCTGCCGACCGGCGCCACCGACGAGCGCTCATCCTTCCCCTACGGCCTGCCGACCTGGCCGGGCGACGAGGCGGCGGCGCTGGCCCACCTGAGGGCCTACCTCGCCAGCGACCGGCCCCCCACCTACAAGGCCACGCGCAACGCCTTGACCGGCCGCGACTTCGCCAGCCACTGGTCTCCCTGGCTGGCCCTTGGCGCCCTGTCGGTGCGGCAGGTGGTGGCCGAGCTGCGGGCGATGGAGGCCGAGCGCGGCGCCAGCGACGGCAGCGACTGGCTCTGGTTCGAACTGCTCTGGCGCGAGCACTTCCGCTGGATGCTGCGGCGGCATGGTGTGGGCCTGTTCCGGCCGCAGGGCCTGCTGCCGTCAGCGCCGCGCGTGGCGCACGACGACGAAGCCTTCGCCCGCTGGTGCGAGGGCCGCACCGGCCTTTCACTCGTGGACGCCGCGATGCGCGAGCTGCACGCCACCGGCTATCTGTCCAACCGGCTGCGGCAGATCGTGGCCAGTGCGCTGATCCACGAACTGCGTGACGACTGGCGGGCTGGTGCGGCCTGGTTCGAGCATGGCCTGATCGACTTCGACGTGCACAGCAACCAGGGCAACTGGGCCTACATCGCCGGGGTCGGCACCGACCCGCGCGGCGGCCGCCGTTTCAACCTCGACAAACAGGTCCGTGAACACGACCCCGACGGGATCTACCGCGGCGGCTGGCTGGGCGAGGGCCGTTCGCTGTCTTCCAGCGGGTAAGCGTCGGCCACATAGGCCGGGCCCTTCATCACCATCACGATGAAGGCGCCGATGGCCACGGTGAGCACCACCGTCCAGTGCAGGATGAGCAGGCTGATCAGCCCGATGTGCAGGGTGGTGATGCGGGTGAACACCTGGGCCTCGGTGCCGGCCCAGGGCCACAACTGCACGGCCAGCGCGCACAGCACGAGGGCGGCCGTGCCCTGCCACAGCACGGCGGGCAGGCGGCGCAGGATTGGACGCTCCAGACCGGGCGGGGTCTTCTGGAAGCCGGGCAGGATGTTGAACAGTGCCATGGCGCGCTCCGGGTGACGCAAAACGCCAGTATGGGCCGAGCGCGATGACCTTGCGGGCGCCCCCGTCTTGAGGGCCTGCGGCGCGCCGGCTTACTTCCAGCGCAGCGGTTCGATGTGCACGCTGCCCTGCGTGCTGTTGAGGGTGATGGCGCCGTCCTGCACCACGGACTGCAGCTGCATGCTGCGTTCGGCCAGGGCCGCCAGCGCCGGGGCGGCTTCGGTGGGCAGGCGCCAGACCTGCAGCTTGTCCAGCCGGGTCAGCTTGTTCTCGATGCCCTTCCACCACACGTCGGCGGCCGAACCGAAGGCGTAGACGATCACCGCGTCGGCCTGGCTGCAGGCCTTGGACAGGGGTTTGTCTTCGGGTTGGCCGACTTCGATCCACAGGCGCTTGCGGCCGGTGAAATCGGTCAGCGAGGCGTCCGGGTCGTCCGGGTCCGAGAGGCCGGCGCCAAAGGCCAGGGTACCGTCGCCGCCGCAGGTGTCGTTCAGTTCGTGCGCCTGCAGCGCCAGCGCCACCAGGCGCACCATCATGCGCTCGTCGGTCTCGCTCGGGTGACGGGCCAGGGTCAGCGCATGGTCGGCGTAGTAACCGTGGTCGATGTCGGCGATCGAGAGATTCGCTTTGAAGATGGTGGACTTGATGGCCATGGTGTTTCCGGTGCCGCAAGAGCAAGCCGGGCAAGAAAAAACCCCTGAAAACGGCGTCTTCAGGGGTTTCTGGTCTGGTGGCGATAGGTGGACTTGAACCACCGACATCAGCATTATGAATGCTGCGCTCTAACCAACTGAGCTATATCGCCGAAAGACGCGCATTATAGACAATTTTCGGGCCGGTTTTCAGGCGTGCTTGAACACCGCCTTGCGCTTGTTCACGAACGCGTCCATGCCTTCCTTCTGGTCTTCGGTGGCGAACAGGGCGTGGAACAGGCGGCGCTCGAACATCACACCGTCGGCCAGCGAGCCTTCGAAGGCGCGGTTGACCGATTCCTTGGCCGCCATCACCGCCAGTTGCGAGAACTGGGCGATCTGCAGGGCGGCGCCCAGGGCTTCGTCCATCAGCTTGTCCAGCGGCACCACGCGGCTGACCAGGCCGGCGCGTTCGGCCTCGGTGGCGTCCATCATGCGGCCGGTCAGGGCCATGTCCATCGCTTTGCTCTTGCCCACCGCGCGCGGCAGGCGCTGCGTGCCGCCGGCGCCGGGGATGATGCCCAGCTTGATCTCCGGCTGGCCGAACTTGGCGTTGTCGGCGGCGATGATGAAGTCGCACATCATGGCCAGCTCGCAGCCGCCGCCCAGGGCGAAGCCGCTGACGGCCGCGATGATGGGCTTGCGCACGCTGCGGATGGTTTCCCAGTTGCGGGTGATGTAGTCGCCCTTGTAGGCGTCGGCAAAGCTGTACCTGGCCATGGCGCCGATGTCGGCGCCGGCGGCAAAGGCTTTCTCGCTGCCGGTCACGATCATGCAGCCGATGCCGTCGTCGGCGTCGAAGGCCTTGAGCGCGGCGCCCAGCTCGTTCATCAGCTGGTCGTTCAGGGCGTTCAGCGCCTTGGGGCGGTTGAGTGTGACGATGCCGACGCGGCCTTCGGTGCGCACGGTGATCAGTTCGGGGAGGGCGGTCTCGCTCATGGGGGCCTCGGGGTGGTTTGTGTTGACGTGAACGTCAACTATAGCCGCCTGTGTCGGCCGTTCGATCGACCGGGCGCCTGAGGGAAAACATTGACCGACCGATGGGTCGGTCAATGTTAGATTGAAGGCCAGAAAAAACCCAGTCGCGCCGCCGAGCGCCAGGAGACCCACACCCATGAACACCCCCGACCCGGGCGGCACCGTGCTGTACGAAGCGCGCGGTGCCGTGGCGCTGCTCACGCTCAACCGACCCGACGCGCTCAACAGCTTCACCCGCCAGATGCACCGCGAACTGTGGGTTGCGCTGGACCGCGCCGAGGCCGACACGGCCATCCGTGCGCTGGTGATCACCGGCGCCGGCCGTGGCTTCTGCGCCGGCGCAGACCTGTCGGAGTTCGACTTCGAACCCGGGCCGGATCTGGTGCAGCGCGCCGACCCGGGACCGGTGATCGACCAGGCCTTCAACCCGACGGTGCGTCGCCTGCAGGCGCTGCGCATGCCAACCATCGCTGCGGTCAATGGCGTGGCGGCGGGTGCGGGCGCTTCGCTGGTCATGACCTGCGACATCGCGATTGCGGCGCCCGGTGCCAGCTTCATCCAGGCCTTCAGCAAGATCGGCCTGATCCCCGATGCGGGCGGCAGCTGGTTCCTGGTCGAGCGGCTGGGCCTGGCGCGCGCCATGGCGCTGGCCATGACGGGCGACAAGCTGCCCGCTGCACAGGCCAAAGAGTGGGGCATGGTCTGGGACGTGCAGGACGACCCGCTGGCCGCCGCCATGGCCCTGGCCGAGAAGCTGGCAGCGATGCCGACCCAGGCCCTGGTGGCCACCCGCACGCTGCTGCGCGATGCCTCCACCCGCACGTTGAACGAGCAGCTGGATGCCGAACGCGACACCCAGTCGGCGCTGGGCAAGACCCACGACTACATCGAAGGCGTGATGGCGTTCCGCCAGAAGCGCGCGCCGCAGTTCAAGGGGGAATGAGGATGACGCCGCAACAACGCGCCACCCGGGTCGGCGAGACCATGTTCGCCGTGGACGTCGCCAGCAAGGACACCATGGGCATGGAGCTGCTGACGGTGGAGCCGGGCCGGGCGGTGATCCGCATGACCGTGCAGCCTCTGCACCTCAACGGCCACCAGATCTGCCACGGCGGCTTCATCTTCACCCTGGCCGACTCCACCTTCGCCTTCGCCTGCAACAGCCACAACAAGAATGCGGTGGCGGCCGGCTGCAGCATCGAGTTCCTCAAACCCGCGCACGCGGGCGATGTGCTGACCTGCGAAGGCGTCGAACAGACCCTGCAGGGCCGGCACGGCATCTACGACATGAAGGTCAGCAACCAGAAGGGCGAGGTGGTGGCCCTGTTCCGCGGCAAGAGCGCGGTGATTCCCGGTCAGGTGTTCCCCGAAGAGGAGGCCGCATGAAGCCGTTTCCGCTCGAACCCATCGAAAAGGCCAGCATCGACGAGCTGCGCGCGCTGCAGCTCAAGCGCCTGCAGGCCACGCTGCGTCACGCCTACCAGAACTCGCCGGTTTACCGCCGCAAGTTCGACGAAGCGGGCATGCACCCGGACGATTGCCGCTCGCTGGCCGATCTGGCCAAGTTCCCTTTCACCACCAAGAAGGACCTGCGCGAGAGCTACCCGTTCGGCATGTTCGCCGTGCCGCGCGAGCGGTGTGCGCGCATCCACGCCAGCAGCGGCACCACCGGCAAGCCCACCGTGGTCGGCTACACGCTCAAGGACATCGACACCTGGGCCTCGGTGGTCGCGCGCAGCATCCGCGCCAGCGGTGCCCTCCCAGGCGATCTGGTGCACGTGAGCTATGGCTACGGCCTGTTCACCGGCGGACTGGGTGCGCACTACGGCGCCGAGAAGCTGGGCCTGACCGTGGTGCCCTTTGGCGGCGGCCAGACCGAACGCCAGGTGCAGCTGATCCAGGACTTCCGGCCCGACATCATCATGGTCACGCCCAGCTACATGTTGGCCATTGCCGACGAGTTCGAGCGCCTGGGGCTGGACCCGCGCGAGAGCAGTCTGCGCATCGGGATTTTCGGTGCCGAGCCCTGGACCAACGACATGCGGGTGGCCATCGAGGCGCGCATGGACATCGATGCGGTGGACATCTACGGCCTGTCGGAGGTGATGGGGCCTGGCGTGGCCAACGAGTGCGTGGAGACCAAGGACGGGCCGACCATCTGGGAGGACCACTTCTACCCCGAGATCATCCACCCCGAGACCGGTGAGCCGGTGGCCGACGGCGAAATGGGGGAGTTGGTGTTCACCAGCCTGACCAAGGAGGCGCTGCCCATCATCCGCTATCGCACGCGCGACCTCACGCGCCTGCTGCCGGGCACGGCGCGCACCATGCGCCGCATGGAGAAGATCACCGGCCGCAGCGACGACATGATGATCGTGCGCGGCGTCAACGTGTTCCCGACGCAGATCGAGGAGCTGATCCTCAAACGGCCCGAACTGACGGCGCATTACCAGTGCATCCTGACGCGCGAAGGTCCCATGGACAACCTGACGGTGGCCATCGAAACGCGCCCGGGCCTGTCGCCCGGGAGCATGGAGGCCCGCGCGGCGGCCGAGCTGCTGCGGCACGAGATCAAGGTCTACATCGGCTCCAGCGTCGAAGTGTCGCTCCTGCCCGAAGGGGGCGTGGAGCGCAGCCAGGGCAAAGCCAAGCGGGTGGTGGACAAACGGTCGGGATGATCGGGTACAGTCGATGTGTAGTTCTAAGGCTACGCTGAACAAGTCCAGAAGTGACGCGAGGCATGCATGATCGAGGC
>CAYRWN010000024.1:0-47777 GCA_964428045.1 uncultured Hydrogenophaga sp.
ACGAGCCGGTGCGCTATGCGGCTTGATGCAAGTTCACAAGGGCCGGATCAATAGTTGATTACCCACAACTTTTTTCAAACCAGCTGTGACATCCAAATTGTTGACGTTGGATCGATTGTCACACCCTTCCGCCAAAAAACCGCTGATTTCGCCATCCGTGCAGCTTGACCCTTGGTCTCATGTATCGCACCTGAGGGCCGCCGCAGGGCTCCGCTGCCCTTTTGTACTGGCCAATACAAACGGGTGACCACAAGATTCTGCTCGTCGGCCGTCACAGCTCTTCACCCTTCCTCTTCATTGAAATGCTCAGGCGCTCACGGGTAGCCTGGACCTCGATCTGGTCGCGAAGGGCGGTGAAGTATTCGCGCATCTGTTCGAGCGAAGGAGGGCGATCCAACAGGGGCTCGTAGCCTTCGTCGTCAGCGTTCGGGCTGGCCTGGCACAGCCGCATCATGGCGATGTCGAACTTGGCCGGCACCCCCGCGGACTCGAAGGTTCGCAGGATCTCGATGGGTTGTGCGATGCCTCTCTGGAGCATCACGTACAGGTCCAGCCAGTCCCGGCTTTTGGATCGATCCGCGCAGGCCAGGCATTTGAGCCGGAAGATTTCATCAACGGACGCCACCCTCAGTGCAGCGTCTGGTGCTGGGTCCAGGAAGTGCCGCACTTCACGCTCAGGCGCCACCAGCGTTAATTTGACCGTGCCGGCGGCGATGTAGTTGCGCTGGTAGTCCAGCAGAGATAACCCGCTTTCGTTGAACTCTTCAATGGCGGCGGCGCTGTCGTTGGCCGCCAACGGTATGTCGCGGTCGTCGAGCCAGCGCTGCAGCCCCGCCACGCGGCCTTCGGGCAGGCGGGATGCGGGCCACATGAAATCCAGGTCCTCGCTGATGCGGTGCCCCAGGTGCATGGTCAAGGCCGTGCCCCCCACCAGCACAAAGCCTCGCATGGCCGGGCATGCCTGGAGCAGCTCCCAGAGCCGTTGCGTGTCAGGCCGCAGCACGCAACTGACCTTGTCGGATGTTGCTCAAGATGCGCTCGACCTGGGCGACCAGGTGGGTTCCGAGACCCGCCTCAGAGCGGGTGACCAGGTCACGCCATTCCGTGGCCACGCGCTCGACGCCGTAGGTGGCGCAAGCCTCCAGCACGACGGTGAAATTGCCCCGATGCAGCGCCGCGCGGATCAGGGCCGCATCGGAAATGCCAACTGGGTTGGACCAGGCCAGCCCCCAGGACGGATCAGCCAGGGGCTTGGGTGGTGCAAGTTTCGTGGCCGCAATCGTGCGCTTCGGCTCCACACGAATGGTCATACCCGCTGCGTCTGCGAGGGAAGCCAGCGTTGCCAGATCCATGCTCGGGCGGCGCTTGGCACGAGAGATCGACTCTGGCGAAAGACCGGCTGCCTTGGCCAGCCCGGACTGGTCCATCCCTCGCTGACGTGCAGCGTTCAGGATGGGTACGAGCAGTTCGGCGGGCGATGGCATAAAGCCATTGTCGGATCGATTGACTTTTTGGTCAATCACCAAAGCAATCCGCTGCGGGATCGCCCTCTCCTGAGCGAGGAGTCACAGAGGCTCCGACCCGCAACGACGGCAGGCAAACCGGCCGTACTGTCAGATCCGACAGGTAGGTCAGTTGACCCGCGTGCTCACTGTCCAAAAACGGGAAAACGGTGAAAACCGGGCGACACGATGGGCCACGCGTGGGCCATGGATGGGCCACAGACCTGTCAGGTCAACAGCCGTGACCATCGGCTTTTTGTGGCTCATGGCCCGAATGTGAGGGGAGAAGGTGCCCGTAGGCATGACTTTTGGGAGCCGTGGGCCACGAGAAACCCACGTAAGTCATTGATTTTGGCGCGGCTGGCGGGGATCGAACCCACGACCCTTGGCTTCGGAGGCCAATACTCTATCCACTGAGCTACAGCCGCGCGGCTGTTCGAGATCGAAATCGCCTAATTGTACGTTTTCACGTAGGCCGATCTCGCCGTCTGATCCGCCAGCGCCGAATGAGAAGGGTCGATTCTCTGTCCATCAGGTCGGCGGGTACAGCTTTGGAGAGGGAGGCCTCTGGGTCAGCATGTCCGAAACGGCCCGAGCTGCCCGGATTGCCTCACCGACGTGAGCAGCGGCAATGAACACGCCTAACAGCCGGCTGCTCGCGATGGACGAGCGCGGCGTCACCTTCCGCTGGAAGGACTACCGGGCGAACAAGCCTGGCAGGGGCAAGACGCGTCACAAGGCGATGACGCTGAGCCCGCAGGAGTTCATGCGCCGCTTCCTGTTGCATGTGCTGCCGGGCGGCTTCCACCGGATCCGGCACTACGGCCTGCTGGCCAACAGCAACCGGCGGGACAACCTGGCGCTGGCGCGCCAGTTGTTGCAGGTCGCACCGCCACCGACCGAAGCAGCGCCCGCCGATGGCTTGGACTCGCCACGTCCGACCTTCGTCTGCGCACACTGCGGCCACGCGATGGTGGTGCTGCAGGTCTTCTTGCGCGACTGCTCGATTCGGGCGCCGCCAGCACCATGACCACGCTCGAACACCGCCGATCAACTCGACGCTGGACATGGCGTGCGGTGGACTGCTGCGTGCGTCGCTTGGTCAGCGTCTGCGCAGGCTCGGCCAAGAGCGGCTGCCGTATCGAAGTGGCACACGCACGGGTGCCTGCGGTCATCCATGGGGTGTCTATGAAGTGTCGATGCTCCGTCGCAGGCTGCCAAATCGCGACCCGCACGTAGAGCAATCGCCATAGTCACCGCGCTCGACAACTACCGTGGCGCTCGCCGCGGTTTCCTCCCTCGAGGCTTATGCAACACCTGCCCGACAGCAGTGAGGGTGCTCGCCCGCTTGTGCGGCTGGGCAGGTGTCACACAAGCCTTAACCAAATGGGGCAGTTTGTCAAATCCGACCAGCGACACATCTTCGGAAACCCGAAGTCCTGCGCGGCAGAGAGCCAAGCGCACGCCGTACGCCATCTGGTCGTTGGCTGCGATGACGGCCGGGGAAGCATGGTCTGTCTGCAGATGAACTAAAAAAGCAAACGATTGCAAGCTTAGGAGGCTTCAAACGTTGCTGGCGTGCAAAGTTCTCGGTTACGTAACGGTTACGGCGTACCATTTCAGGGTTTTTACCATCGTGCAACCGTTTGCATGAATGATCGAATTCGAGGGCTTCTTCAAGTTCAGGTTCGGACGGATGGCGTTCGATCCAGCCTGAGAGGCCGTTCTTCACAACACACCAATCTGGAGCTTCTTCATGCAACACGTCTTCAAACTGGCCGCCGTGGCCGCCCTGTGCGCCAGCGCCGCTGCCCAAGCCGGCGTCACTTTCGACGCCAACATCGAGACCAACACCGACTTCCGCAAAAAAATCACGACGCCGGGCTCCGAGCGCGATTCCATCTCCAACGGGGGCCGGGTCGAAGTCAACGCCAATGCCGACATCGCCAAGAACGGCGACTTTTTCGTCAAGGCCAAGGGCACCATGATCGTGGGTCTGACCAGCGACGGCGTCAGCATCGACGACGCCTGGGTGCAGGCCGGCAACAGCAGCGTGGACCTGAAGCTGGGCCGCTTCGAAGGTATGGACCTGTTTCCGCTGGGCAAGGACGTGGCCGCCAACATCGGCAACGTGGGCTACAACGGCAACACCCTGCGTGGCCGCAAGAAAGACGGTCGCCTGCACACGGCCATGGGCCTGAACGCTTCGTCGAACGTACGCTTCGAACTCGGCCTGATTACGGAGAAGCAGACCGGAGGCTCGTCCTACGGTCTGCGCCCGGTGGTTCAGTTCGGCGCGGGCGCCCTGACCCTGCGCGCCGGCGTGGAAGCGATCAAGGGCGACAACAGCGGCGCGTCCTCCACCGGCGTGGCCCTGACGGCCGGTTATGCGGTGGACAGCAGCACCACGATCAACGCCAACATCGCCAGCAACAGCAAGGACGACAAGAGCGCCTTTGGCCTGAACGCCACCTTCGGCGACGCCGGCGTGGGCTTCGTGCAGGGCAAGAACAAGGCCACCAACGTCAAGTCGACCGCCTTGTACGCGGCCTACACCTTCCCGCTGCTGGGCTTGAAGGGCGCGTCAATCACCCCCGCGCTGGGCTTCTACAAAGAGACGGGCCAGCCCAACGACACGGCGTTCCGCATCCGCCTGAACTACGCGTTCTGACCGGGCCGCCTTGCCGGTCCGTTCCGGCTGGGCGCGTTGCACCCAGCCGCTTTCTTCAAGGCGATCAGAGTTGGCCCGGCGCTTCACCGCGTCGGGCTTTTTTTCTGGCGTCCGGCCACCGCCATCGCAGGCGGCAGCCTCATGGGGCGGTGGAATAATCCCAGCATGGCCAGTTCCCAACGCTCGAAGAAGACGCCCGCCGCCGGCGGCACCGATGCCCCGCCGGCACCCTCGGCCCGGTCAACGGGCGGTGGCAAGCGCCGCATGCAGATGACCGACATCGCGCGCATGGCGGGGGTGTCCACCTCCACCGTTTCGCGTGCGCTCAGTGGCAGCCCGCTCATTCCCGAAGGCACGCGCAACCGCATCGAGGAACTGGCCAAGTCGCTCAACTACCGCGTGAACGTGGGCGCTGCCAACCTGCGCAAACAGGGTGTGCAGACGATCGGCGTGGTGATCCTGGGTGACAGCATGCAGATGATTTCGGACCCGTTCCTGCTGAGCATTCTTGGCTCGGTGGCCGATACGCTGGACGAACGTGGCATGTGGTTGCTGCTCACGCGGCTCAAGGCCAACCGCCAGCACGTGCTCTCCGACATGGTGCGCAGTGGTCAGGTGGGCGGCCTCATCGTGATCGGACAGCTGACGCTGCACGATTACCTCAACGAGCTCACGCGCGAGGGTTTCCCGATGGTGGTCTGGGGGGCCCCCCTGCCCGACGCGGTGTACCCGGTGGTCGGCGGTGACAACGCGATGGGCGGCTACCTGGCGACACGCCACCTGATAGAACAGGGCTGCCGACGCATCGCGTTTTTCGGTGACCACACCCACCCCGAGGCGGGCCTGCGTTTCCAGGGTTACCGGCGCGCCCTGCGCGAAGCAGGCCTGGAGCCGGACCCGCGCTTGCTGCAGCCGTTTCTCTTCGGCGATGCCCGCATCCGCGCCGTGATCGACCAGTGGCTGGATCTGCACCTGGGCTTCGACGCCATCTTTGCCGCCAGTGACGTGACCGCGATCTCGCTCATGGGCGCGCTCACCGAACGGGGCATCCAGGTGCCCCAGCAGGTGCGGCTGGCGGGTTACGACGACATCGCGCTGGCCGAGCATGTGCACCCGCCGCTGACGACCATCCGCCAGCCCACGGGCGAAGCGGGGCGCGCCCTGGTGGACCTGCTGTTCGAAGCGCTTGCCGGTCAGCCCAAGCGCAACATCGTGCTGCCGGCCGAACTGATCGTGCGCGAGAGCACGGCCTGAACCCGACCCGCACGCACCGGCTCCGACCGTTCGGCCAGCTGTAACCGGTACGTACCGTCGGCCTAGGGGAAACCCCATCGTGCAATCGTTTGCACTGGTGCTGTAATTGCCGTGCTGCCCGGTTCTGCGGGCGGTTTGGCGGCCCTGGCGATCCGGGGGTGCGGTTCGAAAAGGTGTGTCCCATGGTGCAGTCCGGCCTGCGATTACGCGGCGTGAAGAAAAACTACGGTCGCATGGCCGTGATCCACGGTGTCGACCTCGACATCGAGCCCGGTGAGTTCGCCGTGTTCGTCGGCCCGTCGGGCTGCGGCAAGACCACGTTGCTGCGCATGATCGCGGGGCTGGAGGACATCTCGGATGGCGAGCTCTTGATCGGCGAGCAGGTGGTCAACGAGCTGCCCCCGAGCGAGCGCGGCGTGGCCATGGTGTTCCAGAGTTACGCCCTCTACCCGCACAAGACCGTCTACGACAACATGGCCTTCGGCCTGAAGATCGCCAAGCTGCCGAAGGACGAGATCGACCGCCGCGTGCGCGAGGCGGCCGGCATCCTGCAACTGGGCGACTACCTGCAGCGCCTGCCCAAGGCCCTGTCGGGCGGCCAGCGCCAGCGCGTGGCCATCGGCCGCGCCATCGTGCGCAACCCCAAGGTGTTTCTGTTCGACGAACCGCTGTCGAACTTGGACGCGGCCCTGCGCACGAAGATGCGGGTAGAACTGGCCACACTCCACCGCCGCCTGGGCGCCACCATGGTCTACGTGACCCACGACCAGGTGGAAGCCATGACGCTGGCGGACAAGATCGTGGTGCTCAACAAAGGGCGCATCGAACAGGTCGGCGCGGCGCTGGAGCTATACCACCGCCCGGCCACGCGCTTTGTGGCGGGCTTCATCGGCTCACCGCAGATGAATTTCATCGAAGGTTCCCATGCGCTGGCGCAGGGTGCGCACTGCGTGGGGGTGCGACCGGAACACCTGCGACTGGCGGACGACGGCCCGATCTCCGGCACGCTGCGCCACGCCGAACTGCTGGGCAACGAGACCTTCGCCTACGTCGACGCCGGACCGCTGGGCGAGCTCACCGCCCGCCTCGATGGCTCGGTGACCGTGGAACCCGGTCAGAGCCTGCGCCTGGGCTACCAGCCCGAGCACCTGTACCGGTTCGACGCCGCTGGTCTGCGGCTGTGAAGCCGCACCACTTTTCAACCCGCTCCGCGGATGGGCCGCGGGGTTTTCCTCAGGAGACAAGCACGATGTTCAAGACCACCACCATCGCCAGCGCCGCCGCGCTGGCCTTCGGCACCCTGGGCGCCACCGCCCACGCCGCCGACTACAAAGGCCCTAACCTCAAGGGCGAGACCGTCACCATCACCTGCCCCTGGACGGGCGCTGAAGAGAGCATGTTCAAGAAGGTGATCGCCAACTTCGAGAAGGCCACCGGCGCCACCGTGAAGCACTCCTGCTCGCAAAGTTCGGAGCAGCAGATCGTGATCGACATCAAGGCCGGGTCTCCGTCCAATATCTCGGTGTTCCCGCAGCCGGGCTTGGCCGCCAACATGGCTGCCATCGGCGGACTCACGCCGCTGGGCAACAAGTCGCGCGACTGGGTCAAGAGCAACTTCGCCGCCGGCAGTTCGTGGGCCGACCTGGGCACCTACAAAGGCAAGGACGGCAAGGATCAGTTCTACGGTCTGTTCTACAACGTCAACGTCAAGAGCCTGGTCTGGTACATCCCCGAGAACTTCAAGGAAAAAGGCTACAAAGTGCCCAAGACCATGGAAGAACTGCAGGACCTGACCAAAAAAATCGCTGCCGACGGTGGCAAGCCCTGGTGCATTGGCCTGGGTTCGGACGCCGCCACCGGCTGGCCCGCGACAGACTGGGTCGAAGACATGATGCTGCGCACCCAGAGCCCGCAGGTCTACGACGACTGGACCAGCAACAAGATGAAGTTCAACGACAAGCGCGTGGTTGAAGCCATCGAAGCCTACGGCTGGTTCGCCCGCAACGACGCGTACGTGGACGGCGGCGCCAAGGCCGTGGCCACGGTGAGCTTCAAGGACAGCCCCAAGGGCCTGTTCGGTTCGCCGCCCAAGTGCTACATGCACCGCCAGGCCTCGTTCATCCCGGCCTTCTTCCCCGAAGGCAAGGCCGACGACGCCGACTTCTTCTATTTCCCATCCTTTGCCAGCAAGAAGCTGGGCAACCCGGTGCTGGGCGGCGGCACGATCATGACGATCACCAAGGACAGCAAGGGCGCGCGCGCGTTCATGGAATACCTGCAGCACCCACAGGCCCACGAAATCTGGATGGCCGAAGGCGGCTTCCTGACTCCCCACAAGGGCGTGAACCTGGCCAAGTACAAGACCAAGGCCCAGCGCAAGCAGGGCGAGATCCTGCTGGGCGCGACCACCTTCCGATTCGACGGCTCCGACCTGATGCCCGGCGCCGTGGGTGCCGGCAGCTTCTGGAAAGGCATGGTCGACTATTCGGGCGGCAAGTCGGCTCAGGCGGTCGCCGACGATATCCAGAAATCCTGGGATGCACTGAAGTAACCCCCCTGCGCCGCTTCGCGTCTTCCCCTCGCTGGGGGGGGTGCTCCCTGTGGCCTGGCAAAACCAGTTCCACGGGAGCCCTGGATGGCGAAGCGGCGCGCGTTGCGTCTTGTCAGACCCCTTGCATTTTTCATTGACCACCATGACCGATTCGATCCTTCAGACGCTGTTGGCCGTGGTGGTCAGTGTGGGCTTCTGCCTGCTGTACTTCGCGGGCAGCAACTGGCTGCTCGACAACATACTGGCTCGCCCGTCCCTGCCGCGCCAGCGCCGCGAACGGCTGCGCGCGGGCGTGCGGCCCTGGCTGTTCATCGCGCCGGCCCTGCTGTTGCTGGGGATCTATCTCGTCTACCCCTTCTTCGAGACCCTGCGCCTGAGCTTCATGGACGCCACCGGCGAAGGCTTCGTCGGCCTGCCCAACTACGCCTGGGTGTTCACCGACGAGAACTTCCTCATCACCATCCGCAACAACTTCCTGTGGCTGCTGGTGGTCCCCGCCGCAGCCACCGCGCTGGGCCTGATCGTCGCCGTGCTGGCCGACCGCGTGTGGTGGGGCAACGCCGCCAAGACCCTGGTCTTCATGCCGATGGCGATCAGCTTCGTCGGCGCCAGCGTGATCTGGAAATTCGTCTACGACTTCCGCGGCCCCGAGAACGACCAGATCGGCATCCTCAACGCCATCGTGCAGGGCCTGGGCCTGGCACCACAGGCCTGGGTGACGCTGCCGTTCTGGAACAACTTCTTCCTCATGGCCATCCTGATCTGGATCCAGACCGGCTTTGCCATGGTCATCCTCTCGGCCGCACTGCGCGGCGTGCCGAACGACACCATCGAGGCGGCGCGCATCGACGGCGCCACCGAGCTGCAGATCTTCTTTGAAATCATGATCCCGCAGGTGATGTCCACCATCCTCGTGGTCTGGACCACCATCACCATCACCGTGCTCAAGGTGTTCGACATCGTCATGGCCATGACCGGCGGCCAGTGGGACACCTCGGTGCTGGCCAACCTGATGTACGACTGGATGTTCCGCGGCGGCGGCGACTACGGCCGCAGCTCCACCCTCGCCATGGTGCTCATGCTGGCCGTGATCCCGGTGATGGCCTTCAACATCCGCCGCTTCCGTGCCGAGGAGGCCCAGCGATGAAACTCAAGATCTCCCCCGCCACGCTGGCCGCCCACGCGCTGCTGCTGGTCATCGTGCTGGCCTGGGTGCTGCCCACCTTCGGCCTGCTGGTCTCCAGCTTCCGCGACCGCGAACAGATCGTCAGCAGCGGCTGGTGGACCGCCCTGTCCACCCAGACCCGCCCCGACATGCGCCGCACCGCCGGTGCGCAGAGCGTGGTCAAGGAAGGCGAGCGCTTCGTGATCGCCGGCCGCCTGTTTCCCGAAGGCAATGCCACGCGCCTGCAGCGCTTTTCGATGAAGTCGTCCGACCCGGGCGAGCACCCGGTGGGCAGCACGATCGAACTGGGCGACGCGCAGATCTTCGACGACGAAGACGGGCAGCCCGACGGCACCGTCACCGTGGCCGCCGACGGCCAGTACCGGCTGGAGCTCACCCAGGCCTACGAGAGCGAGCGCGGCGTGCGCATCTTCTACGTGGCCGAGACGCCGCCGAGCTTCACCGCCACCAACTACCAGAAGGTGGTCGACTCCGAGGGCGTGGGCAACGCCTTCCTCAACACCTTCAAGGTCACCATCCCCGCCACCTTCATCCCGATCCTGATCGCCGCCTTCGCGGCCTACGCCTTCAGCTGGATGGAGTTCCCCGGCCGGCGCTGGCTGTTCGTGGTGGTGGTGGGCCTGCTGGTGGTGCCGCTGCAGATGTCGCTGATCCCGCTGCTGCGGCTCTACAACGACGTGGGCGAGAGCATGGGCGTGGCGTCCAAGTCCTACCTGGGCGTGTGGCTGGCGCACTCGGCCTTCGGCCTGCCGCTGGCGATCTACCTGCTGCGCAACTACATCGCCTCGCTGCCGCGCGACATCATCGAGAGCGCGCGCATGGACGGCGCCACGCACTTCCAGATCTTCACCAGCATCGTGCTGCCGCTGTCGGTGCCGGCGCTGGCGAGCTTCGCGATCTTCCAGTTCCTCTGGGTCTGGAACGATTTCCTCGTGGCCCTGGTCTTCCTGGGCAAGTCGCCCGACCAGGTGGTGCTGACCATCAAGCTCAACGACCTGCTCGGTTCGCGCGGCGAGAGCTGGGAAATCCTCACCGCCAGCGCCTTCGTGTCCATCGCGGTGCCGGTGGCCGTGTTCTTCTCACTGCAACGCTTCTTCGTGCGCGGCCTCCTGTCCGGTTCCGTCAAGTAAACCCCCATGACCGATTTCCCCCGTTTCCCCCCTTCGTTCGAATGGGGCTGTGCCACCGCTGCCTTCCAGGTCGAGGGCGGCGCCCTCGAAGGCGGCAAGCTGCCCAGCATCTGGGACGACTTCTGCGCCCAGCCCGGCCGCATCAAGGACGCCAACGACGGCCTGGTGGCCTGCGACCACTTCCACCGCTTCCGCGAGGACGTGGCGCTGATGGCCGACCTGGGCTTCCGGCACTACCGCTTCTCCATCGCCTGGACCCGCGTGGTGCGCGAGGACGGCAGCCCCAACCCCGAAGGGCTGGACTTCTACCGCCGCCTGCTCGACGCCCTGCACGACAAAGGCATCACGCCCAACGCCACGCTGTTCCACTGGGACCTGCCGGCGCAGCTGCAGCGCGCGCACGACGGCTGGCTGCACCGCGACACCGCCCTGCGCTTCGCCGAGTATGCGCAGATCGTCGCGCGTGAGCTGGGTGACCGGCTGCCGCGCGTGGCCACGCTCAACGAGCCCTGGTGCAGCGCCTTCCTGGGCCACGACATCGGCGTGTTCGCACCCGGCGTGCAGGACCGGCCCTCGTCGCTGCTGGCGGCGCACCACCTGGTGCTGGCGCATGGCCTGGGCCTGCAGGCCTGGCGCAGCGTGCGCAGCGACACGCAGCTGGGCATCGTCCTCAACCCCGAGCTGTGCGACCCGGCCAGCGACGCACCCGCCGATGTGGCCGCCGCGCGGCTGGCGGAGCTGGAGCGCAACGACGTCTTCCTCAACCCGCTGTTCGGCCGCGAGTGGCCGGCCGAGATGATCGAACAGATCGGCCCGCTCGCCGAGCAGCGCCGCCCCGGCGACCTGGCCATCTGCGCCCAGCCGCTGGACTTCATCGGCCTGAACTACTACACGCGCTCCATCGCGCAGGCGCCGCAGAGCGCCGCCGAGCAGCGCCGCGGCTACCGCTTCGTGCCGCCCGATCCGCAGCGCCCCGACCTGACCCACATCGGCTGGGAGATCTACCCGCAAGGCCTGGAGCGCGTGACGCGCAATCTGCTGGCGCAGTGGCCGCTGCCCCCGATCTGGATCACCGAAAACGGCGCGGCCGACAACACGCCGGTGGCCGATGGTGCCTGCGACGACCGGATGCGTGTGGGCTACCTGCAGTCGCACCTGCTACAGCTCTCGCAGATGGTCGCCAGCGGCCTGGACATCCGCGGCTACTACGTCTGGAGCCTGCTCGACAACTTCGAGTGGGCGCACGGCTACACCCAGCGCTTCGGCGTCGTGCACGTCGACTACGCCACGCAGCAGCGCACCCCCAAGGCCAGCGCGCGCTGGCTCCAGCAACTGATTTTCTCTTCGCAAACATGAGCAACAAGGCACCCAACAACGGCTGGTGGCGCGGCGGCGTGATCTACCAGATCTACCCGCGCAGCTTCCAGGACTCCAACGGCGACGGCATCGGCGACCTGCCGGGCATCACGCAGCGGCTGGACCACATCGCGGCACTCGGCGCGGACGGCATCTGGATCTCGCCCTTCTTCAAGAGTCCGATGAAGGACTTCGGCTACGACGTCAGCGACTACAACGACGTCGACCCGATGTTCGGCACGCTGGACGACTTCCGCGCCCTGGTGGCGCGCGCCCACGCGCTGGGCCTGAAGGTGATGATCGACCAGGTGCTCTCGCACTGCAGCGACCAGCACCCCTGGTTCGTGGAAAGCCGCAGCAGCCGCGACAACCCCAAGGCCGACTGGTTCGTCTGGGCCGACGCCAAAGACGACGGCAACCCGCCCAACAACTGGCTCTCCATCTTCGGCGGCAGCGCCTGGCAGTGGGACACGCGCCGCTGCCAGTACTACCTGCACAACTTCCTCACCAGCCAGCCCGACCTGAACTTCCACAACCCCCAGGTGCAGGACGCGCTGCTGGACACGGTGAAGTTCTGGCTCGACCTGGGTGTGGACGGTTACCGCCTGGACACGGTCAACTTCTTCTTCCACGACGCCCAGCTGCGCGACAACCCCGGCCGCGGCGCGCCCGACCCGAACAACCCGGACCCCGCGGTCAACCCCTTCAACCCCTACGGCTGGCAGCGCCACGTCTACGACAAGAGCCGGCCGGAGAACCTGCCCTTCCTGCAGCGCCTGCGCGCCCTGCTCGACCAGTACCCCGACACCACCATGGTGGGCGAGATCGGCGACGACGACGGCCTGGCCCGCGTGGCCGAGTACACCGCCGGCGGCGACAAGCTGCACATGGCCTACTGCTTCGACCTGCTGGGCGAGGCGCACGACGCGCCCTTCCTGCACGGCTTCCTGCAGCGCTTCAACGACATCGTGGGCGACGGCTGGCCCTGCTGGGCCCTGTCCAACCACGACGTGGTGCGCTCGGCCACGCGCTGGGGTGGCCCGAACCCCGACCCGCGCCTGCTGCGCCTGGCCGCAGCCTTCCAGGCCAGCCTGCGCGGAACGGTCTGCCTCTACCAGGGCGAAGAGCTGGGTCTGCCCGAGGCCGAACTGCGCTACGAAGACCTGCAGGACCCGTATGGCATCACCATGTGGCCGGAGTTCAAGGGCCGCGACGGCTGCCGCACGCCCATGCCCTGGACCGCCGACGCGCCGCAGGCCGGCTTCACCACGGGTGCCAGGCCCTGGCTGCCGGTGGCCGAAACACACCGGCCGCTGGCGGTGGACCGCCAGGCCTCAGACCCGGGTTCGGTGCTCTCGTTCTTCACCCGCCTGCTGCACTGGCGCCGCGACCAGCCCGCGCTGCGCAGCGGCCGGCTGTCGCTGCTGCCGCCGCACCCGCAGCTGCTGGCGTTCACGCGGGAGCACGGGCAACAGACGCTGCTGTGCGTGTTCAACTTCAGCGACCAGCCGGCCGAACTGACGCTGCCCGCAGAGTGGCAGGGCGGCACCGTCCTGGGCGGCAGCGGCCTGGAAGGCGCGCAGATGCACGGGCACACCGTGAGCTGCGCGCCATGGGGAGGGCTGCACCTGCAGCGCGCCTGAGCGCAGACGCGCTCCCGAAGTGCGCGACACTGGCGGCTGTGGCCGGCCTCCTCCGGCCGGAATGCCATTGCCATTTCCTCAGGAGCCCCCATGAGCATCCAGACTGTCGCCACCACCCCGTTCGCCGGCCAGTTGCCCGGCACCTCCGGCCTGCGCAAGAAGGTCACGGTATTCCAGCAGCCGCACTACCTGGAGAACTTCGTCCAGGCCCTGTTCGACGTGCTGCATGGCGACGCGCCCGCCGCCGGCCAGACCCTGGTGCTCGGCGGCGACGGGCGCTTCCACAACCGCGTGGCGGTGCAGACCATCCTGAAGATGGCGGCCGCGCGCGGCTATGGCCGGGTGCTGGTCGGCCAGGGCGGCATCCTGTCCACGCCGGCCACCAGCGCCGTCATCCGCCGCCGGGGCGCCAGCGGCGGCATCATCCTCTCGGCCAGCCACAACCCCGGCGGCCCCGACGGCGACTTCGGCATCAAATACAACGCCACCAACGGTGGCCCCGCGCCCGAGAAGCTGACCCAGGCGATCCACGAGCGCACGCAGACGCTCGGCCAGTACCGTCTGAGCGACGCCCCCGACATCACGCTCGACACCCTGGGCACGCACGTGATGGAAGGCATGGCCATCGAAGTGATCGACCCGGTGGCCGACCACGCCGCCGTGTTGCGCGGGCTGTTCGATTTCGACGCCATCCGCCGCCTGTTCGCCAGCGGCTTCCGCCTGCGCTACGACGCCATGTGGGCGGTCGGCGGTCCGTACGCCAAGGCCATCCTCGAAGGCGAGCTCGGCGCACCGGCGGGCACGGTGGTGAACGCCGAACCCAAGGAAGACTTCGGCGGTCTGCACCCGGACCCCAACCCGGCCTACGCCGACGACCTGGTGACCCACCTGATGGCGCCCGACGCACCCGACATGGGGGCGGCCTCCGACGGCGACGCCGACCGCAACATGATTTTGGGGCGGGGCTTTCTGGTGTCGCCGTCCGACAGCCTGGCGGTGCTGACCGCGCACGCGTCGAAGGTGCCCGGCTACGCCGCCGGTCTGGCCGGCGTGGCGCGCTCCATGCCCACCTCCACCGCCGCCGACCGCGTGGCGAAAACCCTGGGCATCGCCTGCTACGAAACGCCCACCGGCTGGAAGTTCTTCGGCAACCTGCTGGACGCCGGCCAGATCACGCTCTGCGGCGAAGAAAGCTACGGCACCGGCTCCAACCACGTGCGGGAGAAGGACGGCCTGTGGGCGGTGCTGTTCTGGCTCAACCTGGTCGCCGTCACCGGCCAGTCGGTCGAGCAGCTGGTGCGCGGCGTGTGGACCCAACACGGCCGCTGCGTCTACTCGCGCCACGACTACGACGGCATCGTCACCGAAAAAGCCAATGCCCTGATGGCCGAACTGCGTGCGCAGCTGCCCGCCCTGGCCGGGCAAACGGTGGAAGGACAACGCATCGCCTGGGCCGACGACTTCGCCTACACCGACCCGGTGGACGGCTCGATCAGCCAGAAGCAGGGCGTGCGTGTGGTGCTCGAAGACTCCTCGCGCGTGGTGTTCCGGCTCTCGGGCACCGGCACCGAGGGCGCCACGCTGCGCGTCTACCTGGAGCGCCACGAACCCGACGCGGCACGGCACGACGTACCCGCACAGGACGCGCTGGCGCCGCTGGTGGCACTGGCCAGGACCGTGGCACGCATCCCCCACCACACCGGCATGGCCGCGCCGACCGTGATGACCTGAAACCGGGGAGAACACCCGCCCGCAAGCTGGCTGGAAGATGCCCTTGCCTATAATTGCGGGCTGAATGCGGCAAGCCAAATGCACCCGCAAGCCCCGGAACAACCCCTGGCACCGATTCGCCACCCTCAGAGGACACCATGAGCGACCACGCGCACGACTCCCACACCGGCCCGATCAAGACACCCGCCCAGCTGCTCTGGGTGTCTTTCTTCTCGTTCGTGGCGCCGGTGTTCATCATCATCGGCCTGGTCTACTACGTCACCTCCGCCGACAAGCCCACCTCCGGCGTGCTGTCGCAGGGCGACGCGGCCAGTGCCGAACTGGCCACCGCACAGCGCATCGCGCGCGTGGGCACGGTTGAACTCGACGTGAACGGTACGAAGCTGGCCGAACAGCAGGCCGCCCAGAACGCAGCCGCCGTTGCCGCAGGCGCAGCGCCCGCCGCCCCTGCTGGCCCTGCCGCCGCAGTGGCCGGCGGTGGCGAAGGCCTGTACAAACAGGCCTGCCAAGCCTGTCACGTGGCCGGCGTGGCCGGTGCACCCAAGTTCGGCGACAAGGCCGCCTGGTCGGCCCGCCTGGGCGGCGGTGTGGACGCAATGACCGCCGCAGTGATCAAGGGCAAGGGCGCGATGCCCGCCAAGGGCGGCGCTGCCGCCGCTTCGGACGCCGACATCAGGGCCGCCGTGGAATACATGGTCGCCGCGGTGAAGTGACGGTTGTCTGATGGGGAAAAAAGGGTCGGTCCTTGACCGGCTTTTTTTTCGTCCGTTCGTCAGCCAGCTGCGGCCGTATCCCAGGGTTTCTGACCGGCCTGGCGCTGGGGACTGCGCACAAATCCCCAGGTGGCAGGCAGCTCGGCCGCTTGCACCGGTTCGGGCGTCCAGTCCCCGCGCTCCACCGCGTCGGCGGCCTGGCCCATGTCGTTGCTGTGCACACGACCCACGCCCAGTGGGGTCACCAGGTACAGGTGCCCCGCTTCGTCCACCAGGCAACGCTGCACCTCGCCCGCGTCCTGCCCGGTGTGGGCCAGTACGCGGCCATCGGGTTGCAGGCGCCAGATGAAAGGGGTGGTTTCCAGTTCGATGTAGACGCGCTGCGGACCGTTCTGGAAAAACCACTGGCCTGCTTCGTCAGCAGCGCAGTTGCGGTGAATGAATTCGATCAGCTTGTCGTGCCGCAGCAGCGAGCCTTTGCTGGCCACGACGGTTTCGCCCGGTTCCGGCGCGAACGGCCCGGCCCGCTGGCAACGGTCGTCGCGCATGTACCACTGGCCGCGGGCATCCAGGCCCAGCCAGCCGTGGCAAGCCGGCACGTTGGGCCACTTGGCCAGCGCGGCCTTGACGATGTCGTCCATGGCGTTCTCCCGTTTTCGGTTCAGGCGTGTTGGGACAGCCAGCGCCCGACCGCTTCGGGCATGGCGCGCACATGACCGGGCAGTCCCAGCGACCCGAAAGATGCCGGAAACCCGACATGGCCGCCTTGCGCCGGCTGCCAGAGCGTGACGTGCGCACCGACCGAATCCGCCACCGGCAACGATTCGGCGGGCACGAAGGGGTCGTTGCGCGCGTTGAGCGCCAGCGCCGGGATGCGGATGTCGGGCAGCACCGGTTTGGCCGACGCGCGGGCCCAGTAGTCCTCGGTGTTGGCGAAACCGTGCAGCGGTGCCGTGAAGATGTTGTCGAACGCGTAGAGGTCGCGCGCGGCGAGCAGGGCTTCGCGGTCGAACAGACCGGGGTGCTGCTGAAGTTTGCGCAAGGCTTTGGGCACCATGCTGCGCAGGAACATGCGGGTGTACACCAGCCGGTTGAAGCCCCGCCCGATCGCGTGCCCGCCAGCGGCCAGGTCCAGCGGCGAACACACCGCGGCGACTGCGCGCACGACTTGCGCCGCCTGTGCCCCCATCTCGCCGGCCCAGCGCAGCAGCGCGTTGCCCCCCAGCGACACACCGGCCGCGAGCAGCGGGCGCTGGAGGTGTTCGGCCGCCAGGCGGCGCAGCACCCAGTCGATCTCATGAAAATCGCCCGAATGGTAGGCCCGAGGCGCCAGGTTCAGTTCGCCCGAGCAGCCGCGGAAATGCGGCACCACCATGGCCCAGCGCTGCTCGGCGGCGAAGTCGGCAAAGGCCTGCGCATAGGCGCTGGCCGAAGAGCCTTCCAGCCCGTGGAACAGCACGAGCAGCGGTGCCGCGGGTTCGCTGGTGTGCCCGGTGAAGTCCAGGTCGATGAAGTCGCCGTCGGGCGTGGTCCAGCGGCTGCGCTGCCAGGCGGGCGGCGGACCGAAGTGCCGCCGCGCCACCAGCGCCGCCCACAGCGTCTGCGCGTTACCGCCCGGCACCCACCAGGGCGCGTGGTAGTTCCAGGGCCGCACCCTGCCTTCGTCGGGGTGTTCTTTCGTGCTCAATGCAGCAGCGTGACGGGGGTCATGGCTTCAACCGGCTTGCTGGCCGAACCCGGGCTGGCGTGGTGGGCCACCATGCGCCAGCCTTGGGCAGTCTTCGCGTACACGTTGGTCGCGACCACCCAGGCGTGGCCCGGGCCGTCATGGCCCATCACCTCGATGCGCTCGACCACGCTGTGCACGCTGCAGCTGCCGGCATCGAGTCGGCGCACCCGCTCGGGCACGGCCTTGATGCTGCCGTTGGCGAACAGGGCCTCAAACGTGGCCCGCACCGCAGCATGGCCCACCAGGCGCGGGCCACCGGGGTGCACGCAGACGATGTCCTCCTCGTCGGCCCAGCAAGCCATCAGGCGTTCGATGTCGGCCTGTTGCAGCGCTTCATAGAAGGCCTGTTCGGTGTCGTCCGGTGAGCCCGGGGGCATTTTGGGTTTGCGCATGGCAGCGGTTTGTTGAATCGGGGTTCACTTCCGATTGTCTCGCGGGCACTTCAGGACTGTGGGGCTGGTGCCAAGGCACCGGCGCAGTCGAAGCGGCACGGCCAGCGCGCGTTGCCGACAAAACACAGCCTCGCACTATGATAGGACTTTGCCCAGGAGGAAACCGATGAAGAACCGTGCGCTGCTGACCACGGCCATGCTCTGCGCCACCCTGCTGACCAGCGGCTGTGGCTACAACGACTTCCAGCGCCTGGACGAGGAAAGCAAGTCGGCGTGGTCCGAAGTGCTCAACCAGTACCAGCGCCGTGCCGACCTGATCCCCAACATCGTCTCGACGGTCAAGGGCGAAGCCAGCTTCGAGCAGGAGACGCTGACCAAGGTGATCGAGGCGCGCTCCAAGGCCACGGCGATCCAGGTCACGCCCGACATGGTGAACGACCCGGCCGCGATGCAGAAATTCCAGGCCGCCCAGGGCGAAGTGGGCAGCGCCCTCAGCCGCCTGATGGTGGTCGTGGAGCAATACCCCAACCTCAAGGCTAACCAGGGCTTCTCCGACCTGCGGGTGCAGCTTGAAGGTACCGAAAACCGCATCACCGTGGCCCGCAACCGTTACATCCAGACGGTGCAGTCGTACAACGTGCTCACGCGCAGCTTCCCCACCAACCTGACCGCCATGGTCTTCAGCTACGCGCCCAAGGCCAACTTCACGGTGCAGGACGAGGCCGCGATCGCCGCGCCGCCCAAGGTCGACTTCGAGAAGAAATGACCGGACGAGCGGGCGCATTTCCCGCGTGGCTGCACGCGCCGGGACTCTGGCGCACCTGGTGGCTGTGGCTGGCCCTGTGCCTGACACCCTGGCTGGTGCTGGCACAGACGGTCCTGCCGGTGCCGGAGCTGCGCGCGCGGGTCATGGACCAGACCGGTACGCTCGATGCCGCGGCCCTGGCCTCGCTGGAAGAGCGTCTGGCCACTTTCGAGAGGGAACGCGGCGCCCAGGTGGTGGTGCTCATCGTGCCCACCACCGCCCCGGAAGACATCGCCGACTACACCCAGCGGCTGGGCGACGCCTGGAAGATCGGCCGCAAGGACGTGGGCGACGGCTTGCTGTTCGTCATCGCCAAAGAGGACCGGCGCATGCGCATCGCACCCGCCCGCTCGCTCGAAGGCGCGATCCCGGACCTGATGGCGCGCCGCATCATCGACCAGGCCGTGGCGCCCGCGTTCCGCCAGGGTGACTTTGCCGGGGGCATCCGCGCCGGGGTGGAACAGATCCTGGCGCTGATCGCGGGCGAAGCCTTGCCCTTGCCGGACGAGAAGCCGTCCGGCGCTGCCGACTTCAACCCGGTCGACCTGCTGATCTTCGGCGCGGTGGCCGTGCCCATTCTGGCGGCCGTCATGCGCGACCTGTTCGGCAAGAAGCTGGGCACCCTGCTCACCGGCGGGGTGGCGGGCGGCGTGTCGTGGATGATCACGTCGGTGCTCTGGATCTCCATCGGTGCGGGATTTCTGGCCCTGCTGATCGCGCTCTTCGTACAAAGCCTGCCGACCGCTCCCGTGCGCTCGCGCCGCGGCGGCTGGGGCGGGGGTGGCTTTGGCGGCGGCGGTGGCGGTTTCGGCGGCGGTGGAGGAGGGGGCTTCAGTTCCGGTGGCGGTGGCGGCTTTGGGGGCGGTGGCGCCTCGGGGGGCTGGTGATGCGCATGAACCGTCTTCAGCGCCTGTGGCGCCATCTCTGGCAGGACGATGCCGACACGCGGCGCGCGATTCCCGACGACATGGCCGCGCGCCTGAGCCAGCGCATTGCCGCGAGCGAGCGGCGCCACACCGGTGAAGTGCGCATCTGTGTCGAGGCGGCCCTGCCGGCCAACCTGGTCTGGGGTCTGCGCGGTGATGCCGAACTGCCCGCCATGACCCGGGAGCGGGCCTGGGAATGGTTCGGTCGCCTTCGGGTCTGGGACACGGAGCAGAACAACGGCGTGCTGGTCTACCTGTTGCTGGCCGAACAGGCCATCGAGATCGTTGCCGACCGGGGCCTGGCCCGGAACGTGGATGGCGCCCAGTGGCAGGTGGTGGTGGACCGTCTGGGCCAGAGGCTGCGGCGCGGTGAGTTCGAGGAGGGACTGACGCAGGCGCTGGAAGAGGTCTCCGCCCTTCTGGTGCGCCATTTCCCGGTGGGTTCCGACACCTTCAACCCGGACGAACTGCCCGACGCGGTGGTGCGGGTCTGAATCGGTCGGTGGCCCGAAGGTCGCGGCCCGGTCACTCGGCCCGTTTGCCGCGCACTCCGGTGCGGTTGTTCATCACCACCTGGATCTCTTCGTGCAGGGCCTTGTTCATCTGCGCAAAGGTGCGCAGCTTGCGGGTGGTTTCCCGCAGGCGCTGTGCCATGCGGGTGGAGATGGCCAGCAACAGACGCGAGCCCACCCGCGGCTCGTCCTTGAGCAGGCGCATCAGGGAGGTCCGGCTCAGGACCGCCACGACAACGTCGGTGGTGGCCGTGCAGGTGGCCGACCGGGGTGAACCGTCGAGCAGGCCCATCTCGCCGATCAGGTGACCGGGGCCGATCACGTTGACCACCATGCTCTCGTTGAGGCCGGGCAGTTCGTTTTCGACCGCGATGTCGCCCTCGAGCACCAGCATCATGAAGTCCGTCTTGCGGATTTCGCCTTCTTCGATGAAGACCGTGCCGGCAGCGATCACTTTGGGCCGCATGTAGCGGACCACCTTGACGGCGTCGGCCATGGTCAGGTCGTCCAGCGCACTGGCCGTGACCAGCATGCGGGCTGCCACTTCCTCCGGCGCCATGTCCGGGTTCTCAAACATCGACGAAGCGAAGGGATCCGCCATGCCAAACCACTCCTGAAGGCATCATCCCGGCAGTGGCCGCGCAGCGCCAGTGCCTGGGCAAAAAAAGACCGGCGCAAGGCCGGTCCTGGCGGGCAGAACGCACACGCGGCGTCACTTCTTCTGACGGTACTTGCGCAAGGCGGCGATCTGCGCGGCCATGACGGCAAGCTCCGACGTGGCCTTGGCCAGGTCGATGTCGCTCTTGGCGTTCTTGAGTGCTTCTTCGGCCGACTTCTTGGCGTCGTTGGCCTTGGCTTCGTCCAGATCGTGGCCGCGGATGGCGGTGTCCGACAGCACGGTGATGCAGTTCGGCTGCACTTCAAGAATGCCGCCGGCCACGAACACGAACTCTTCGTCACCGTCGGCTTTTTCGATGCGCACGGCACCGGGCTTGATGCGGGTGATCAGCGGGATGTGGCCGGGCAGGATGCCCAGCTCGCCCGCTTCACCCGGCAGGGCCACGAACTTGGCCTCGCCGGAGAAGATGGACTCTTCGGCGCTGACCACATCGACGTGGATGGTGCTCATAGTGTCTCCAGGGAAAAGGTGAAAGTGGTTTCAGCGATGGAGGACCGCCTGTGCGGCCCCGCCCTTCCGCTTAGGCGACCTTCTTGGCCTTTTCGAAGGCTTCGTCGATGGTGCCGACCATGTAGAAGGCCTGCTCGGGCAGATGATCGCACTCACCGGCGGTGATCATCTTGAAGCCGCGGATGGTTTCCGACAGCGGCACGTACTTGCCGGGCGAGCCGGTGAACACTTCGGCCACGTGGAACGGCTGCGACAGGAAACGCTGGATCTTGCGGGCGCGGGCCACGGCCAGCTTGTCTTCCGGTGCCAGTTCGTCCATGCCCAGAATGGCGATGATGTCGCGCAGTTCCTTGTAGCGCTGCAGCGTGCCTTGCACGGCACGGGCGGTTTCGTAGTGGTCCTGGCCCACGACCAGCGGGTCCAGCTGGCGGCTGGTGGAGTCCAGCGGGTCCACGGCGGGGTAGATGCCCAGCGCGGCGATGTCGCGCGAGAGCACCACGGTGGAGTCCAGGTGGGCGAAGGTGGTGGCGGGCGACGGGTCGGTCAGGTCGTCGGCGGGCACGTACACGGCCTGGATCGAGGTGATCGAGCCGACCTTGGTCGACGTGATCCGCTCTTGCAGACGGCCCATTTCTTCGGCCAGCGTCGGCTGGTAGCCCACGGCGGAAGGCATGCGGCCCAGCAGGGCGGACACTTCGGTACCGGCCAGGGTGTAACGGTAGATGTTGTCCACGAAGAACAGCACGTCGCGGCCTTCGTCACGGAAGGACTCGGCGATGGTCAGACCGGTCAGGGCCACGCGCAGACGGTTGCCCGGGGGCTCGTTCATCTGGCCGTAGACCATGGCCACTTTGGACTCGGCCAGGTTCTCGAGGTTCACGACGCCGGAGTCCGCCATCTCGTGGTAGAAGTCGTTGCCCTCACGGGTGCGCTCACCCACGCCAGCGAACACGGACAGACCCGAGTGCGCCTTGGCGATGTTGTTGATGAGTTCCATCATGTTCACGGTCTTGCCCACACCGGCGCCACCGAACAGACCCACCTTGCCGCCCTTGGCGAACGGACACACCAGGTCGATCACCTTGATGCCGGTTTCCAGCAGCTCTTGCGAGGGCGAGAGTTCGTCGTAGGCCGGGGCCTTGCGGTGGATGGGGGCGGTCAGGGTCTGGTCGACCGGGCCGCGCTCGTCGATGGGCGCACCCAGCACGTCCATGATGCGGCCCAGGGTGGCCTTGCCCACGGGCACGGTGATGTTCGCGTGGGTGTTGGTCACCACCATGCCGCGGCGCAGGCCGTCGGACGAACCCAGCGCAATCGTGCGCACCACGCCGTCGCCCAGCTGCTGCTGGACTTCCAGCGTCAGGGCGGAGCCTTCCATTTTCAGGGCGTCGTAGACGCGCGGCATCTGGTCGCGCGGGAATTCCACGTCCACGACGGCGCCGATGCACTGAACGATCTTGCCTTGTGCTTGAGACATGATGTGTACCTTTGAGTTTCTTGAGATTTCAGTAGGGCGCCGGGATCAGACGGCGGCCGCGCCGGCCACGATTTCCGACAGCTCTTTGGTGATGCCGGCCTGGCGGGTCTTGTTGTAGACCAGCTTGAGTTCGCTGATGACGTTGCCGGCGTTGTCGGTGGCGGCCTTCATGGCCACCATGCGCGCCGATTGCTCGGACGCCATGTTCTCCGCCACCGACTGGTAGACCTGCGCCTCGATGTAGCGCAGCAGCAGCTCGTCGATCACGGTGGCGGCATCGGGTTCGTAGACGTAGTCCCAGTCGCGCCCCTTGCCACCTTCCTGGAGGTCGGCGGTCGACAGCGGCAGCAGCTGCTCGATCACGGCTTCCTGCTTCATCGTGTTGATGAACTTGGTGTAGCAGACGTGCACCGAGCCGATGCGGCCTTCGGTGTAGGCGTCCAGCAGCACCTTGACGGGGCCGATCAGCTTGTCGAGGTGGGGCGTGTCGCCCAGACCCGTGACGCTGGAGACCACCTTGGCACCGATGCGGTTGAGGAAGCCCAGACCCTTGTTGCCGATGGCCACCGCTTGCGCGTCACGGCCATTGGCCTGCAGGTCCTTGAGCTGGTTGGTCAGCGCACGCAGCACGTTGGTGTTCATGCCACCGCACAGACCCTTGTCGGTCGTGACGACGACAAAACCGGCGGTCTTGGCGTCGTTGGTCTGCATGAACGCGTGCGTGTACTCCGGGTTGGCCTTGCTCAGGTTGCCCGCGATCTGGCGCACCTTCTCGGCGTATGGCCGGGCCGCACGCATGCGGTCCTGCGCCTTGCGCATCTTGGAGGCGGCGACCATTTCCATGGCTTTGGTGATCTTCTTGGTGTTCTCCACCGATTTGATCTTGCCGCGTATTTCCTTGCCTGCTGCCATCAGTGCCTCCGCAGAGCCGCCTCAAGGCGGCACCGCCCCCTCTGGGGGGGCAGCGATTGAAATGAAGCGTGGGGGGCCAATGTGTGCTCCTTAGCTCGTCAATGGACGGATCAGTACGTGCCGGTCTTCTTGAAGTCGGCGATGGCGGCGGCCAGCTGGGCTTCTGCGTCCTTGTCCATGGCCTTGTCGCCTTCCAGCTTGGCCACCAGGGCTGCGTGCTTGTCCTTCAGGAAAGCGTGCATGCCGGATTCGAAGGCCAGGACCTTCTTGACGTCGATGTCGTCCAGGTAACCCTTGTTGACGGCGTACAGCGTCGAAGCCATCAGACCGATGGACTGGGGCGAGTACTGGGCCTGCTTGAGCAGTTCGGTCACGCGGGCACCGCGGTCGAGCTGCTTGCGGGTGGCCTCGTCCAGGTCGGAAGCGAACTGAGCGAAAGCCGCCAGTTCACGGTACTGGGCCAGGTCGGTACGGATACCGCCGGAC
The DNA here is from genome assembly GCA_964428045.1 of uncultured Hydrogenophaga sp. GTDB lineage: Bacteria > Pseudomonadota > Gammaproteobacteria > Burkholderiales > Burkholderiaceae_C > Hydrogenophaga. The sequence continues at coordinate 24,106 of CAYRWN010000024.1, forward strand.
AGCGACTTGATCAGCTTGGTCTGTGCAGCGCCACCGACGCGGGACACGGAGATACCGGCGTTGATGGCGGGGCGGATACCGGCGTTGAACAGGCTGGTTTCCAGGAAGATCTGGCCGTCGGTGATCGAGATCACGTTGGTCGGCACGAAGGCGGACACGTCACCGGCCTGCGTTTCGATGATGGGCAGTGCGGTCAGCGAGCCGGTCTTGCCCTTGACTTCACCCTTGGTGAAGGCTTCGACGTAGTCGGCGTTGACGCGGGCGGCGCGCTCGAGCAGACGGCTGTGCAGGTAGAACACGTCGCCGGGGTAGGCTTCGCGGCCCGGCGGACGGCGCAGCAGCAGCGAGACCTGGCGGTAGGCCACGGCCTGCTTGGACAGGTCGTCGTACACGATCAGGGCGTCCTGGCCGCGGTCGCGGAAGTACTCGCCCATGGTGCAGCCGGAGTAAGCCGACAGGTACTGCATGGCGGCCGACTCGGAAGCCGAGGCGGCGACCACGATGGTGTATTCCATGGCGCCGGCCTGCTCCAGGGCGCGCACCACGTTCTTGATGGACGACGCCTTCTGGCCGATGGCGACGTACACGCAGGTCATGTTCTGACCCTTCTGGTTGATGATCGCGTCGATCGCCACGGCTGTCTTGCCGGTCTGGCGGTCACCGATGATCAGCTCGCGCTGGCCACGGCCGACGGGCACCATCGAGTCGATCGACTTCAGGCCGGTCTGCACCGGCTGGTCCACCGACTTGCGGGCGATCACGCCCGGGGCAACCTTCTCGATCACGTCCGTCATCTTGGCGTTGACGGGACCCTTGCCGTCGATCGGTTGACCCAGGGCGTTGACCACGCGACCGACCAGCTCGGGGCCGACCGGCACTTCCAGAATGCGGCCCGTGCACTTGACGGTGTCGCCTTCGCAGATGTGTTCGTACTCACCCAGAATCACGGCGCCGACGGAGTCGCGCTCGAGGTTCAGGGCCAGGCCGAAGGAGGGCACGCCGTCCTTGTTGGCCGGGAATTCCAGCATTTCGCCCTGCATCACGTCCGACAGGCCGTGCACGCGAACGATACCGTCGGTCACCGAGACCACGGTACCCTGGTTGCGCACATCGGTCGATGCGCCCAGACCCTGGATGCGGGACTTGATCAATTCAGAAATTTCGGCGGGATTGAGTTGCATGACTCTTTCCTTCTTTCGTTAAATGGGATGAGGGCGCGCTGCTGTGGTCCGGAGGGCGTTCAAGCCGTCAGGGCCACTTTCATTTGTTCCAGGCGGGCTTTGATCGAGGTGTCGAGCACTTCGTCGCCCACCACCACGCGGACACCACCGATGAGCTCGGGTTGCAGCCGTACCTGCAGGTTCAGCTTGCGGCCAAACCGCTTCTCCAGCACACCCGACAGATCGGCCAGGGCGGCAGCGTCCATGTCGAAGGCGCTGTAGACCACGGCATCGAAGCTGCCTTGCTGGGCATTCTTGAGCACGCGGAACTGAGCGGCGATCTCGGGCAGTGCGGCGATGCGGCCGTTGTCGATCACGGTGCGCAGGAAGTTCTGACCCGTCACCGGCAGTGCGTTCTTGAGCACACCGGAGATGACGTCATAAACCTGGGCGGCGGACGACTTGGGCGCATCGGCAAACTGGCGCAGCTGCTCGTTGGCAGCGACAGCGGCCAGTTCGTCGAGCCAGACGGCGACGCCGGCCGCGTCAGCGCCGGCCGCCTTGAACAGCGCGTCGGCGTAAGGGCGGGCAATGGTGGCAATTTCGGCCATGGTCTACCTTTGGATGCCGGATTCGGGTGGGTCGTGGACAGCGTCGGATCAGAGCTCGGTCTTCAGTCGGCCCAGCAACTCGGCGTGAACGCCGGCGTTGACTTCGCGCCTGAGGATCTGCTCGGCGCCCTTGACGGCCAAGGCAGCGACTTCTTCACGCAGGGCTTCGCGGGCCTTGATGACCTGCTGCTCGGCCTCCTGACGGGCGGTGGCGACGATCTTGGCGGCTTCGTCCGTGGCGCGGGCCTTGGCCTCCTCGATCACGGTCTGCGCACGGCGCTCGGCGTCGGCCAGACGGGTCGCGGCTTCGTTGCGCGACTGGCTCAGTTCGGCTTCGACGCGCTTGTTGGCCACGGCCAGTTCGGCCTTGGCTTTCTCGGACGCAGCCAGACCTTCGGAAATCTTCAACGCACGCTCATCGAGTGCCTTGGCGATGGGAGGCCACACGAATTTCATCGTGAACCACACCAGGATCGCAAAGACGACGGCCTGCGCAAAGAGGGTTGCATTGATGTTCATCGCAACGCCTTTCTGTGTGTTGACAAGAGGGGGGACGCACTTGCTGCCGCGTCGGCGACCAAGCCCGAACACCGGTCGTCACCGGAACGCAGGCGGCCGCCGCACGCAGCGGCAAAACCCATTAAGCGGCCAGCTGGAAGGGGTTGGCGAACGCAAACAGCAGGGCGATGGCGACGCCGATCAGGAAGGCGGCGTCGATCAGGCCGGCCAGAATGAACATCTTGGTCTGCAGGTCGTTCATCAGTTCGGGCTGACGGGCCGACGACTCGAGGAACTTGCCACCCATCAGGGCGATACCGATGGAGGCGCCGATGGCACCCAGACCGACGATGAGACCGCAAGCCAGTGCGACGAGACCCAGAACGTTTTCCATGATGACTCCTTAAATGAACGAGAGAGTTGAAAAGAAAAGGAAAGAAACGAAAGGACTAGAGAGCGAGGTGAAACCGCGCAGCTTAGTGAGCGTCATGCGCTTGACCCAGATAGATCAGGGCCAGCATCATGAAAATGAACGCCTGCAAAGTGATGACCAGAATGTGAAAAATGGCCCACACCGTACCGGCGATCAGGTGTCCGACGAAGAAGAGCCCACCGGACAGCGAGAGAGCGGCGTAACCACCCAGCAGCGCGATCAGCATGAACACCAGTTCACCCGCGAACATGTTGCCAAACAACCGCATGCCGTGCGAAACCGTCTTCGCCACGAACTCGATCATTTGCATCAGGAAGTTGACCACGCCCAGCAGCACCGCCCACAAGGGGTTCTTGCTGGTGCCAAAAGGCGCGCTCACCAATTCGTGCGCCCAGCCACCCAGCCCCTTGATCTTGATGTTGTAGAACAGGCAGAGCAGCAGAACGGAAACCGACAGACCCAGGGTGGTCGACAGGTCGGCCGTGGGCACCACCCGCAGGTAGTCGGGGTAACCCATGGCCGGACCGGCCGTGTGCCAGATGGCCGGCAGCAGATCGACCGGCAGCAGATCCATGAAGTTCATCATGAAGATCCAGACGAACACGGTCAGGGCCATCGGCGCGATCAGCTTGCGGCTCTGGGCGTTGTGGATCACGGCCTTGGCCTGACCGTCCACCATCTCGACCATGATCTCCACCGCCGCCTGGAAGCGGCCGGGCACGCCCGCGTGCGCCTTGCGGGCCGCCAGCCAGAGCACGAGGCACACCAGAATGCCGAGCACCACATTGACCACGACCGAGTCGATGTTGATGACGGAGAAGTCGATGATCGACTCCTGTTTCTTGTTCGTCAGGTGAACCAGATGGTGGCGGATGTACTCGCCAGGTGTGGGACCGATGCCTTCAGCAGCCATGTTGTTTCGCGCCAATCAACCAGTTTGTTTCGAACCCCTGGTCCGGACCCAGAATCCGAACCAGTACACCTTCAGAGTCAACACCAGCCCCGCCAGCAGACCCAGCCAGCTGAGTTCGGGGACCACCACCGGCGCCAGCCACAACATGGCGACAGCCATCAGGATCTTGACCCCTTCCCACAGCAGAAAACCTGCAAACGCAGCCTGCGACACACCCGACAACAGCCGGGCCACCGCGCTGGATGTGATGCCATAGGCCATCAAGGCCGATGGCAGCACCACCGCCGCCGCACCGTAAAGCACCGACCAGAGCACCGAAGCCCGCTGCGTCAGCAGCCAACCCAGCGCACCGGCGCAAAGCCCCACCAGCATCTGCCACCCGAGCAGCCGCCAGACCGACACCTCGGGCTGGCGGGACCGCCACTGCTGCGCCTCTTCGCGCGTCAGCGGCTTGAATTCGGGCTCTTGCGCCTCACCTTCGTCCCATCTGTCTCCCGCCCGGGTCTGCCGATCCGCCGGCAACACGTCTTCCGGCATTTTGTGCATGGCAGATTTCTGGCTGGTTACAAACGTGTGCAATTTTGCAAAGCCGTTTATTATACGTAGAAACCCGCGCCCACCACAAGCAGCGGGTGCGGGCCGCAGCGCCCGCCCCGTCGGATAATCGCTCCATGGATCTGCCCCGCGACATTCCGCCTGAGCAATCGCTCATCGAATACCCCTGCCGCTTTCCCATCAAGGTGATGGGGCCCAACGTGGACGGGTACTTCGCCGCCATGGTGCATGTGGCGCGCTGTTTCGAGCCCGGCTTCGATGAGACCACCGTCGAACGGCGCCCCAGCAAGGCGGGCAATTACCTGGGGCTGACGCTATCGGTCCACGTGGCCAGCCGGGAACAGCTCGACGAGCTGTACCGCACGCTGACTACGCACCCGATGGTGAAAATCGTCCTGTGAATCCAACGCCATGCTGATCCGCCAGCTCGGGCGCGTGGACTATGCACCCACCCTCGAAGCCATGGTCGCGTTCACCACGGCGCGGCAGGGCGAAACCCCCGACGAACTGTGGATCTGCGAGCACCCGCCCGTCTTCACGCAAGGCATCGCTGGGCGCGACGACCACCTGCTGGCTCCGGGCGACATTCCCGTGGTCAAGACCAACCGCGGCGGCCAGGTCACCTACCACGGCCTCGGTCAGGTCGTGGCTTACCCGTTGATCGACCTGCAACGCGCGGGCTACTTCGTCAAGGAATACGTCTACCGCATCGAAGAAGCGGTGATCCGCACGCTGGCGCATCTGGGCGTGACCGGCCACCGCGTGGCGGGTGCGCCCGGCATCTATGTGCGGCTGGACGACCCGTTCAGCCACGCGCTGCTGCCACAGCGGCCGCAGAAGCGGACGGAGGGCACACCGGCGCCTGAACCCGACTTCACCGGCCTGGGCAAGATCGCGGCGCTGGGCATCAAGGTCAGCCGGCACTGCACCTACCACGGCGTGGCGCTCAACGTGGTCATGGACCTTCAGCCCTACGGGCGCATCAACCCCTGTGGTTACGCGGGCCTTCAGACGGTGGACCTTTCTACAATAGGGGTTGCCGTTTCATGGGATGAAGCGGCCCAGGTCCTGAGCCAGAAGCTCGGGGCCACCCTCAGCCCCTGAACCCCACCGCGCCCCCGGCGCTCCTGCCATGACCCGCCCGACCCCCACCGTGGACATCCCTGCGGCCGATGCCACCACCGTCCGCGAAGCCCAGCCCGCCGCCACCTACGACGCCACGGCCAAGCAGAAGAGCCAGGCCAAGACGGCCCGCATCCCGATCAAGGTCGTGCCCGGCGAGGTGCTGAAGAAGCCCGACTGGATCCGCGTGAAAGCCGGATCGCCGACCACGCGTTTCTACGAGATCAAGGACATCCTGCGCAGCAACCAGCTGGTGACGGTGTGCGAGGAAGCCAGCTGCCCCAACATCGGCGAGTGCTTCGGCAAGGGCACGGCCACCTTCATGATCATGGGCGACAAGTGCACGCGACGCTGCCCGTTCTGCGACGTCGGCCACGGCCGTCCCGACCCACTGGACGTGCACGAGCCCGGGAACCTGGCCAGGACCATCGCCCAGCTCAAGCTCAAGTACGTGGTGATCACCAGCGTGGACCGCGACGACCTGCGCGACGGCGGCGCCGGCCACTTCGTGGCGTGCATCCGCAAGACGCGCGAACTGTCACCGGGCACGCAGATCGAAGTGCTGGTGCCCGATTTCCGCGGCCGCGACGACCGGGCGCTGGAGATCCTCAAGGCGGCGCCGCCGGACGTGATGAACCACAACCTGGAAACCGTGCCGGGCCTGTACAAGGAAGCACGCCCGGGCTCGGACTACCGCTTCAGCCTGAACCTGCTCAAGAAGTTCAAGGCCCTGTTCCCGCACATCCCGACCAAGAGCGGCCTGATGGTCGGCCTGGGCGAGACCGACGAGGAAATCCTGGAGGTGATGCGCGACATGCGCGAGCACCACATCGACATGCTGACCATCGGCCAGTACCTCGCGCCCAGCGGTCACCACCTGCCGGTGCGCCGCTATGTGCACCCGGACACCTTCAGGATGTTCGAGGCCAAGGCCTACGAGATGGGCTTCACCCACGCCGCCGTGGGCGCCATGGTGCGCAGCAGCTACCACGCCGACCAGCAGGCGCACGGCGTGCTGAACGGCCCCAAGGTCTGACACATGGGCCGCGCGCACGACGATCTGTCGGTGCGCCACTACGGCGCCTCGCCGGGCAGCCACGCACACGATCATTTCCAGATCCTGCTCGGGCTGGACGGTGTGCTCGAACTGGAAGTGGACGGCTGCGGACAGCGCGTAGGCACGGGCGATGGTCTGGTGATCGCACCCGGCGAGCGGCACGACTTCGAAGCCCTGGACGGTGCGCGCTGCCTGGTGCTGGACTCGGCCGATCCGGCCTGGGCGCGGCTGCGACAGCAGGCCCCGCAGCGCCAAGCCCTTGGGCTGGCGCAATACCTGGCCTCGGCCTGTGCCACAGGACAGCCCAGAGCCCGGCGATTCGGGCCTGCCTTGCTGATGGAGGCCTGGGCCGCCGCCCCGACGCGGGTACGGGCGCGCCGGGCCATCGACTGGCCGGGGCTGCAAGTCTGGGCAGAGGCCCATGCGACCGCGCCGCCATCGGTGGCCGATCTCGCGGCCCGTGTGCACCTGAGCGCAGCACAGTTCAGCGAACGTTGCCGACAAGAACTGGGCACCAGCCCCATGGCCTGGCTGCGCGACCTGCGCCTGGACCGGGCACGCCAGTGGCGGGCACAGGGCATGCCGGTGGCCGAGGCGGCCCGCCGCAGCGGCTACCGCTCGCCATCGGCCCTGACCGCTGCGCTGCGCCGTCAGGGCCTGCCAACACCCGCGAAACGCGACGATTGACCCACACGGCGCGACGACCGGCCGGGTTACGCTGCGGTCCGGGTCAGTTCTGCTCGGGCGTGGCCATCCCGTCCCAGGCCGCCATGGCTTCCGCTGCGTACATCAGCGCCGGGCCACCTCCCATGTAGACGCAGACCGCGAGCATTTCTTCCAGCTCTGCCCGGGTGCAGCCCAGTTGCACCAGTGCCTTGACGTGAAAACCGATGCAACCCGAGCAGCGCTGCGTGACGGCGATGGACAGCGCGACCAGTTCCTTGTGCTTGGCGCTGAGCGCGCCATCGGTGATGGCCGCCTTGGCCAGCTGGCCGAAGCCGGCCATGGCCGTACCCTGGGTCTTGCGGAACGGCGCCAGGCTGGCGTTGATGTCGCGCATCAGGTCGTTGTGATGGAAGGTGCTCACGGACAATCCTTGTGAATCGAAGACAAATACCCAATGGAGTATCAACATGAATCCTCGGAATGACTTTGCGATGGATCAAGCGCTCGCATCGGCCGGAGGGCACGCATGAGGGCCAACCTGCTGGCGCTGGGCGCCATCGGCCTGTGGGCCTCGCTGGCGGCCCTGGGCGTGGCCCTGGCGCATGTGCCGCCCTTCCTGCTGACGGGGCTGTCGCTGCTGATCGGCAGCCTGATCGCGCTGCCGCTCTCGCGCTTTGACTGGCGGCAGTGGATCGTGCCGCCCGGTACCCTGGCCCTGGGCATCTACGGGCTGTTCGGCTACCACTTCCTGCTGTTCATGGCGCTGCGCCACGCGCCGCCGGTGCAGGCCAACCTGGTCAACTACCTGTGGCCGCTGGGCATCGTGGTGATGGCGCCGCTGTTCCTGCCCGGCATGACGCTCAGCCGCCGCCATGTGATCGCGGCACTCATCGGCTTTGCCGGTGCGGCACTGGCCATCCTCAGCCGGGACGGGGACAGCGGAACGGCGGTCTGGTCCTGGGGCTATCTGCTGGCCCTCGCCGCAGCGTTCATGTGGTCCAGCTACTCGCTGCTCACCCGGCGGGTGGCGGCCTTCCCCACCGCCGCCATCGGCAGTTTCGCGCTGGTCTCGGGCGCGCTCTCGCTGCTCTGCCACGTGCTGCTGGAGCCGGCTGCGGTGCTGTCGGTGCAGGACTGGCTGCTGATCGGCCTGCTCGGCCTGGGGCCGCTGGGCGGCGCCTTCTTCCTGTGGGATGCAGCGCTCAAGCGCGGCGATGCGCGGCAGATCGGGGTGCTGAGCTTCATCACCCCGCTGTTGTCCACGCTCACGCTGCTGGCGGTGCGTGGCGAGCGGCCGAGCGTCTCGGTGGGGGTGGCGGCGGTGCTGATCATCGGCGCTGCGGTGGTGGCCACGCGGCGGCAATAGCCCCCTTGCTCCGCAGCGGAAAATCACCCCAACCGCTCAGTCGACTTCGTACAGTTCCAGCGGCAGACCGTCGGGGTCGGCGAAGAAGACGAAGCGCCGCCCGGTGTATTCGTCCACCCGCACCTCCTCCACCGCCACACCCTGCGCTTGCAGGTCGTGCCTGCACCGCACCACGTCGTGCACCGCAAAGGACAGATGGCGCAGTCCCTGGGCTTCGGGCCGCGACAGACGGGGCGGCGGGTTCGGGAAAGAAAACAGCTCGATCTGCGAGCCGTCCGGCAGCGCCAGGTCCAGCTTCCAGCTCTGGCGCTCGGCGCGCAGGTTTTCCGCGACGATGCGCAGTCCGAGCACTTCGGTGTAGAAGCGTTTGGAGCGCTCGTAGTCCCCACAGATGATGGCGGCGTGGTGGATGCGCAGCAGCATGGGGCTGGACGGGTCAGTCGGCCATCAGCGCTGCCGGGTCTTCGGCGGCGAGCACGGTCTGTGCCCAGGTGGTCAGTTTGCCCGTGTCGCAGCGCAGGATCTGCTGCTTCACGGCGAGGATCTGCGACGGGTGCATGGAGAAGCTGCGCAAGCCCAGCCCCAGCAGCAGGCGCGTCATGCCGACGTCGCCGGCCATTTCGCCGCAGACGCTCACACCCTTGCCGGCGGCGCGTGCCTGCGCGATGGTGGTGGCCAGCAAGTGCAGCACCGCCGGGTGCACCGGGTCGAACAGGTGCGAGACCGTCTCATCGGCCCGGTCGATCGCCAGGGTGTACTGGATCAGGTCGTTGGTGCCCACCGACAGGAAGTCGAAGTGGCGCAGAAACAGCGGAATCGTCAGCGCGGCGGCCGGTACCTCGATCATGGCGCCGACGCGCACCACACCGTGCACCTGCGCCCGCGCGTCCAGCTGGGCGCGGGCCTTGTCGATCAGGGCCAGCGTCTGGCGGATCTCGCTGGCGTGCGCCAGCATGGGGATGAGCAGGTTGATCGGCCCGAAAGCGGCCGCCCGCAGAATGGCCCGCAGCTGCGCCAGGAACATGGCCGGATCGGCCAGGCTCCAGCGGATGGCGCGCAGGCCCAGCGCCGGGTTGAGGTGGTCTTCACCCGCGCGCACCGGGCTGCGGTCCAGCGGCTTGTCGGCGCCGACGTCCACCGTGCGGATGGTGACCGGCAGGCCCTGCATGCCCTCGACCGCGCGGCGGTAAGCCTGGAACTGCTCTTCCTCGTCGGGCAGTTTGCCGTTGCGGCCCATGAACAGGAACTCGGTGCGGAACAGGCCGACACCCACGGCACCGGCCTTGAGCGCCGCCGCGGCGTCGTCGGGCTGCTCGATGTTGGCCAGCAGTTCGATCTTCTGCCCGTCCAGCGTGACCGCCGGCGTGTTCCTGAGCCGGGACAGGCGTTCGCGCTCGACCTCACCCTGGCGCTGCTTGAAGCCGTATTCGGCCAGCAGGATGGGCGAAGGATCGACCACCACGACGCCTGCGTCGCCATCGATCACGACCCAGTCGTCCTGCTCGATCAGGTGGCTGGCCGACCGGGCGCCGACCACGGCCGGGATGTCCATGCTGCGCGCGACGATGGCGGTGTGGCTGGTCTTGCCACCCACGTCGGTCACAAACCCGGCGAACACGCTCTGCTTGAACTGCAGCATGTCGGCCGGCGACAGGTCGTGCGCGACCAGCACCAGGGGCACGTCGACGGTGGCGTCGGGCTGCGTGCCATCGGGCCGGGGCGCCGGGGCGGCCACGGGCGACCCCACGCCGCGCATCACCCGCAACATGCGCTCGACCACCTGCTCCAGGTCGGCCTTGCGCTCGCGCAGGTAGGGGTCCTCCATCTCGTCGAACTGGCGCCCGATCACCTCCAGCTGGGTGGTCAACGCCCATTCGGCGTTGTAGTGGCGCTCGGTGATCCAGTGCTTGACGCCGCTGGTGAGCTGCTCGTCCTGCAGCAGCATGAGGTGCACGTCGAGCAGCGCCGCCAGCTCGGGGTGGGCATCGGCGGGTCCGAGGTCCGACAGGCCCTGCTGCAGGCGCCCGATCTCTTCGACCACCACCTTGCGCGCGCTGCGCAGGCGCTCGATCTCGGCCTCGACCTGATCGGCTTTGACGAAGTAGTGCGCCACGTCCATGCGGCTGGCGGCCACGATGACAGCCCGCCCGATGGCGATGCCGCGCGAAACGGCAAGACCGTGCACCGTAAACGTCATGGCGCCCTCTGCACAGCGCTGGAGCGCAAAGGCGCCACGGGTTCGCCGCCGGGCCGCCCAAAGGCGAAACAGCTCCCCCGGGGGGCAGCGACCCACGCAGCGGTGGAGCGTGGGGGCACCATCGCTACTCGCCTTCCCCGAACTTGTCGTTGATCAGGGCCACGATGGCGTCCATGGCGGCCTGCTCGTCCGGGCCGTTGGTCTCGATCTCGACCTGGCTGCCGATGCCGGCAGCCAGCATCATCACACCCATGATGCTCTTGGCGTTGATGCGCCGTTCGCCGCGCGACATCCACACCTCGCAGGGGTGGCTGCCCGCGATCTTGGTGAGCTTGGCCGACGCTCGGGCATGCAGGCCCAGCTTATTGCTGATGGTCACGGTGGTCTTGATCATGGGTCGTTCTTCGGGCCTGATTCTGGGGTGCGGTCACGGCCACCTGGATCACCCCCTGCGTCGCGCCGACCATCGCCCGCGAGACCAGCGCGTCCAGCGACTCGTGCCGGTACGACACGGTGCGCAGCAGCATGGGCAGGTTCACGCCGGTGATGAGCTTGCTGCGCACGCCATCGACCAGTTTCTGCGCCACGTTGCAGGGCGTGGCACCGAACACATCGGTGACCACCAGGGTGGTGGGCAGGCCGAGCTGGCGCACCAGGGCGCGCGCCTGCGCCAGCGATTCTTCGGGCGGCACGTTGGGTTGAACATCCAGGGCCGACACCGCCGGAGCGCTGTCGGGAAACACATGCAGCACGCAGGCGCGCAAGGCCGAGGCCAGGGGCGCGTGCGCAACGATGAGGATGCCGTTCATGGGCACAGTTTAGCCCGCCGTCCGGCGGTGCTGTGCACGCACGAAGCCGGCATAGGCCAGCGCCGATGGCCCACCGCATCGCGAACACGCCGGCAAAGATGACCGGGTTGCAGGCCGACAGGGCACGGCCCGCAGCCTGGGCCGGCAAGGCGATGCCCACCGTCGGCTGCGCCAGCGCGCCCACGCTGCTGCACACGCAGAAGACCGCCCACAGGGGCCAGCCGGCCCGCTCGCCCAGCACCACGTTCAGGGTCAGCACCGCCAGCGCCAGCGGCACCCCCCAGGCGATCAGGCGATCAGGCGATCAGGCGTTCCGCGCTCCAGCCGCGCCGGGCCAGGTGCGGGTTGACCACGCCCCAGAGCCAGAACGCCACCAGCATGCACAGGTTGATGCCGAACAGCCCCCGGGCCGATTCGGCCGTGCTCATGGCGGCGTCAGTTGAAGCCCTGCGAAGAAGGCGTCCAGCACCTCGTCGGGCAACCGAGGCCCGTACACCGCCGCCTGGAACACCTGGGTGCCACGGGCAAAGTACCACGCGCGCGATTGCACCGGCTGGCCCTGCGCGTCCGTGCCCTGGGCGGCCACGCCCTGCACCGGGTCGGCGCCAGGCCACTTGACCGCCCAATCGCCCGCCGCCGCCGGCGCCACACGCAGGGCCTGCAGGCTGGCGCTGCGCCAGGCGGCCAGCGCGGTCACCACCTGCGCGGGCTGGCCCACGTCGGCCCAGGCCACGGCAAAGCGCAGGCCGCCGGCCTCGCAGCTGTGCATGTGGAGATCGGTGGGCGCGGTCGGGGCAGCGCCCAGCGGCACCGGGCGGGTGGCGCTCTCGGGCTTGCAGGGCATCAGGGCCACCAGCGGCGTGCCGTCCACGCGCAGTTCGCGCCAGTTGAAGGTGGGACTGCAGGCGCTGACGCTCAGCAGCAGGGCCGCCAGGCCTGCGGCGCGGTTGGGGTGCAACAAGGGGAACGTCTCCGGCATCACGGCGACAGTGGTCCGCCGCACGCAGCGGCACAATGGCCGCATGAACGCTCTGGATGGTATCCGCATACTCGATTTGTCCCGCGTGCTCGCGGGCCCCTGGTGCACCCAGACCCTGGCCGATCTGGGCGCCGACGTGGTCAAGGTCGAACGACCCCGCAGCGACGGCCACCCCGGCGGTGACGACACGCGCGGCTGGGGACCGCCCTTCCTGAAAGGCCGCGACGGCACCGACACCGCCGAGGCCGCCTACTACCTGGGCGCCAACCGCAACAAGCGCTCCATCACCTGCGACATCGCCACGCCCGAAGGCCAGGCATTGATCCGGGAGCTGGCGGTGAAGGCCGACGTGTTCGTCGAGAACTACAAGGTCGGCGACATGGCGCGCTACGGCCTGGACTTTCCAAGCCTGCACGCGCTCAACCCGAGGCTGGTGTACTGCTCGATCACCGGCTTCGGCCAGACCGGCCCGTACAAGGACCGCGCCGGCTACGACTACGCCATCCAGGGCATGGGCGGGCTCATGAGCGTGACCGGCGAGCGCGACGACCTGCCCGGCGGCGGTCCGCAGAAGGTGGGCGTGGCGGTGGCCGACCTGTTCACCGGGCTGTACGCCACCGTGGCCATCCAGGCCGCGCTGCGCCATGCCGAACGCACCGGCGAGGGCCAGCACATCGACATGGCCCTGCTGGACACGCAGGTGGCCATGCTCGCCAATCTGGGCGCCAACTACCTGGTGCGCGGTCGCGCAGAGGGCAAGGTGCCGGGCCGGGCCGGCAATGCCCACGTCAACATCGTGCCCTACCAGGTGTTCGAGGTCGCGCCCGATGCACAGGGCGAGCCCCAGCACATCATCCTGGCCGTGGGCAATGACAGCCAGTTCGCCAAGTTCTGCGAGGTGGCCGGCTGCCCCGAACTGGCGCGGGACGAGCGCTTTGCCCGCAACCAGAACCGGGTGCGCCACCGCGCCGAGCTGGTCCCCCAGCTGGAAGCGATCTTCAGGACACGCAGCAAGGCCGACTGGCTGGCGGCGCTGGAGGGCGCCCAGGTACCTGGCGGCCCCATCAACAACCTCGCCGAGGTCTTCGACGACCCGCAGGTGCGCCAACGCGGCATGGTGCAGACCTGGCAAGGCGAACACGCCCACCCGCTGGCCGGTGCGGTGCAACTGGCGGCCAGCCCGCTCAAGCTCAGCGCCACCCCGGTGCGCAGCGACCGGCCACCGCCCCTGCTGGGCCAGCACACGGCCGAGGTGCTGGCCGACTGGCTCGGCGCGGACGGGCAGCGCTTGGCGGAACTGCGCGGACGCGGTATCGTCTGAGTTTCATCAGCAGCGGCTGATATTGACATCCCAAGAGGTCCCCCATGAGCACGCCGTCTGCGACAGACAGCCTGACCCCGGCCCGCACGCACGCGGCCCTGCCAACGCCGGCCTCCCTGCGCGGTGCGGCCCAGGCCGCAGCCGCACGGGGCGAGCCTCTGGTGCTGATGACCAGCCTGGACGGCTGTCCGTTCTGCGACCTGGTGCGCAACCACCACCTGCTGCCGCTGCGCCGGCAAGGCAAGGTCCAGGCGGTGCAGCTGGACGTGCGCGACCGCAGCAGCAACCTGCAGGGCTTCCAGGGCGAGATGTCAACCCCGGCCGAGCAGGCCCGGCTGTGGAAAGCGCGTTTTGCACCGACGGTCTTGTTCCTGGGACCCGACGGCCAGGAACTGGCCGAGCGCCTGGTGGGCGTGGCCGTGCCCGACTTTTACGGCGAGTACCTGGAGGCCCGGCTGTCCGAGGCCCGCCGCAAGCTGACCCGGTAAGCGCCTGCCGGCATACCGGGCACTGCCTCACTTCAAAGCGCCGAACACCTTCTGCAGAATGGCGCTGCCAGCCTTCACCGGATCCTGGCGGATCTTGCGCTCTTCCTGAGCGATGATGGTGTACAGGCCATCGAGCGACTTGCCGGTCACGTACTGCTGGATGTTGGCGTCTTCCTGCTTGACCAGACCCAGCCCGGCCGCCTTGCCCGCCACCTTGTTGTACTTCTCCGCCAGGCCCACCTTTTCGGTCGCCCTGGTCACCACCGGCAGAAATTTCTCCCCCAGCGGCTTGCGCGTCTTTTCGGCAAAGAACTGGGTGACCGAGTTGTCCCCACCGGTGAGGATCTTCTTGGCGTCGGTCACCGACATGCTCTTCACCGCCCCGACCAGCAGGTCCTTGCCCATGGGCACGGCCGCTTCGGCGGCGCGGTTCATGCTGGTCACCAGTTCGTCCACCCGCTTGCCCTGCCCCAGCTTGCGCAGCAGGCTGGCCGCGTCTTCCAGGTAGCCCGGCAGGGGAATGCGCACCGCCGGGTTGCCCAGGAAGCCGTCCGGCTTGCCCAGCAGGCCGATGGCGGCGAGCGCGCCCTTCTCCAGCGCCGCCTTCAGGCCGGCACTGGCGTCCTTGTCCGTGAGGTCCGACAGCGACAGCGCCCAGGCCTGCTGCCGGGCCGCCAGGACCAGCAAGGCTGCGCTGGCACCGAGGCTCTGGTTAAACTGACGACGCTGCATGTTGAACTCCTGGGATGAGGGACTGTCCAAACGTCCGGTTCGGGCGCGGCGATTGCGCCGCCACCTCGGTACCCAGCCGCCCTGTTTTTCACCGGTCCACTATGACACACCACTTGCGTTCGCGCACCTCCGACCGCCGCGCCGGGCTGATCGCCCTGGCCGCAATCGCCACATGGGGCACAACGCTGTTGCTGGGCGGCTGCGGCACCCGCGACGCGGCGCCCGCGTCCACCTTCGTGCTGATCGATGGCGCCAGGACCACCACCGCCGAACTCAAGGGCAAGGTCACGCTGGTGAACTTCTGGGCGACCACCTGCGTGTCCTGCGTCAAAGAGATGCCCATGCTGGTGGACACCCACAACAAGTTCAAGGACCGCGGTTACGAGACGGTGGCCGTGGCCATGAGCTACGACCCGCCCAACTGGGTGCTGAACTTCGCCCAGAGCCGGCAGTTGCCGTTCAAGGTGGCCCTGGACAACACCGGCGAGATCGCCAAGGCCTGGGGGGATGTGAAGCTGACGCCCACCACTTACCTGGTGGACCGGCAAGGCAACATCGTCAAGCGTTTCGTCGGCGAGCCCGACAAGGCCGCGTTGCACGAGCTGATCGAAAAGCTGCTGGCCAAGGGCTGATGGGCGGTGTTCCCCATCAACAAAAAAGGCGACCCGAGGGTCGCCTTTTTTGTTCGGGCCAGACCGGCCGAGGGATCATTCCTTGCGGAAATCGTCGTGGCAGGCCTTGCAGGTCTGGCCGGCTGCGCCGAAGGCCGCCTTGACCGCGTCCAGATTGCCGGTCTTGGCCGCGGCGGACAGCTTGGCGATCTCGGCCTGCATCTTGTCCGACCCTTCCTTGAACTTGGCCTGCTCGGTCCAGATGGCCGGCAAGGCGCGGGTGTCACCCTTGTCGGTGCCTGCGCCAAAGGCCGACCATGGCAGCTTGCTCATGGTTTCCACGATGGCCGCATTGTCCGCCGCCACTTTGGCGTCGAACGGCACCCGCCCGTTGGCCATGGCTCCGATGCGTCCGAAGTGCGCCGCCATCACCGTGAAGCTGGCCTTGCGGTACTTGATCGCGTCTTCCGGCTTCTGGAACTGGGCCATGGCCGGCGTGGACAGGACGGCGGTGGCGACCGCGAGCGCGGCAACAAGGGTGGTTTTCATGGGGACTCCTGCGCGGGGTTGGGGTTGAGTGTGTAGCGAGGACCTGCTACAACCCCCAAGAGTGTAGGGATTCGAGATCGGTTCCGGGTGAAATGGGAACCTAGGGTTTACATCCATACCGAAATCAGGCTTTCTCGAAACTTTTTGTTGGGAGTCACTGCTGTGCACACTGTTCGCGTCTGGGACCTGCCCACCCGCCTGTTCCACTGGGGCCTGGTGGCTTGCGTGGTCGGGTTGATCATCACCGGCAATGTCGGCGGGAACGCCATGGTGTGGCACGGGCGTCTGGGCTATGCCGTGCTGACGCTGCTGCTGTTCCGCCTGGTCTGGGGGCTGGTGGGCGGGCGCTGGTCGCGCTTTGCGAGCTTTCTGTACGGGCCGTCCACCATCGTGGCCTACCTCCGTGGACAGGGGCGGCCGGAGCACCGTGTGGGTCACAACCCGCTGGGCATGCTGTCGGTGTTGGCCCTGTTGCTGATTTTGCTGGCCCAGGTGGGCAGCGGCCTGTTCGCCGACGACGAAATCGCCTTCACCGGTCCCCTGGCGGGGCTGGTCTCGGGCGACTGGGTCCGGCAGGCCACCAGCTACCACAAGAACGTGGGCAAGTTGATCCTGATCGCCCTGGTCGCCCTGCACCTGGGCGCCATCGCGTTCTACAAGCTGGTCAAGCGTGAGAGCCTGGTGCGCCCCATGATCGTGGGCGACAAGTCCGTGCCCACCCCGGTCCCCGCGTCGCAGGACGATACCCGTTCCCGCCTGCTGGCACTCGGGCTGCTCCTGCTGTGTGCGGCCACGGTGTACGGCATCGTGTCGCTGGGTGACGGGGCGGTGCCGGCCTCCAGCTTTGAATGAGGCCCACCCACGCGGGCGGTTTCGGCCCGGCGACTCTGCCGTATAGTGCCTGCTCCGTCAACCGACAGACCCCTGCATCGACGTGAGCGCTTCCGACATCCAGTGGCGTGTGGCCGATTCGCCCGAGGACATCGCCGCCATCCGTGCGCTGTTTCTCGACTACCAGACCGACCTGGGTATTGACCTGTGCTTCCAGGGCTTCGCCCAGGAACTCGAGAACCTGCCCGGGGACTATGCCGATCCCGCGGGCTTGCTCTTGCTCGCCACGGTCGACGGAGCGCCCGCCGGCTGTTGCGCCTTTCGTCCGCTCACCAGCAGCGACCACCTCAACGCCTGCGAGATGAAACGCCTGTTTGTGCGGCCGGCGTTCCGCGGCCTGGGGCTGGGCCGGCTGCTGGTGGAACAGGTGATGGCCCGCGCTGCGCTGGCGGGCTACAGCTCCATGCTGCTGGACACTTTGCGCGACATGGAAGCCGCCCGGGCGCTGTACCAGGAAGTCGGCTTTGTCGAGGTGGCGCCCTACTACCACAACCCCTTGCCCGGCGCCCACTACCTCATGGCCGACCTCGCCAGCGGATCGCGTCTCTGAATTGCACAACAACCAAGGCCGGACACCTCGCGGTGCCCGACCTTGGCCGTCGGGGTTGTGCGAACGGTCAGAGCGTCTTGGCCTGGGCCAGCAGCGTGGCGGCATCGCTCACTTCGAACTTCCCAGGGCCTTCGACGTTGAGCGTCTTGACCACACCGTCCTGAACGAGCATGGAGTAGCGGTTGCTGCGCAGACCCAGCCCTTTGCCGGTGAGATCCAGCGTGAGACCGGTCGCCTTGGTGAAGGCGGCATCACCGTCGCCCAGCATTCTGACTTTCACACCGGTTTTCTGGTCGCGTGCCCAGGCGCCCATGACAAACGCGTCGTTGACGCTGAGACACCAGATCTCATCCACGCCCGCTGCCTTGAGAGCATCGTGCTGCTCCACATAGCCCGGAACGTGTTTGGCAGAGCAGGTTGGCGTGAACGCGCCCGGCAGTGCAAACAACGCGATCGTCTTGCCCGCACTGGCCTTGACCGTATCGACCGGATTGGGGCCGATGCTGCAACCGTTGCCTTCCACCTCCACGTACTCCATCAGCGTTGCGGTCGGAATCGTGTCGCCCACCTTGATCATCTTGCGCTCCTCGTGTTGTGGCCCAAAGGCCGGTTGTGTGAGGCCACCTGGCATTCCGGCGGCCCAAAAGAAAAAAGCGACCGGATTGTCGGTCGCTTTTTTCGAGGGCGCTGCGGACAGCGGGAACAGGCTTACACCAGGGCGGCCTTTTGGACCAGGCGGGTGGCAACCCAGTTCTTCGTCTTGGACAGCGGACGGCTTTCGGTGATCTCGATCACGTCGCCCAGCTTGTACTCGCCCTTTTCGTCGTGGGCGTGGTACTTGCTCGACTTGGCGACGATCTTGTCGTAGAGCTCGTGCTTGACGCGGCGCTCGACGAGCACGGTCACGGTCTTCGCGCGCTTGTCGCTGACGACTTTGCCGATCAGGGTGCGCTTGAGGGATGTCTTGGCTTCCGTCATGGTCACTCCTTACTTGGCGGCGGCGCGTTGTTTCTCGGCCAGGATGGTCTTGGCACGAGCGATGGCGCGGCGGGTGTCGCCCAGCGTGGCGGTGTTGTTGATTTGTTGGGTGGCTTTTTGCATGCGCAGGCCGAAATGGGCCTTTTGCAGCGATTTCACTTCGGCTTCGAGGCCGGCCACATCCTTCTGGCGCAGTTCAGCAGCTTTCATCTATGTTCTCCTGAATCACTGACCCAGCATGCGCGCCACGAAGGTGGTGCGCAGGGGAAGTTTGGCGGCGGCCAGGGCGAAGGCTTCACGAGCGAGTTGCTCGGGCACGCCCACGATTTCGTACAGCACCTTGCCGGGCTGGATTTCGGCCACGTAGTACTCCACGGAACCCTTGCCGTTGCCCATACGGACTTCGGCGGGCTTGTTGGAGATCGGCTTGTCCGGGAACACGCGGATCCAGATACGGCCGCCACGTTTGACGTGACGGGAAATCGCACGGCGTGCGGCTTCGATCTGGCGGGCCGTCAGACGGCCGCGGTCGGTGGACTTCAGACCGAAATCGCCAAAGGCCACGGTGGCGCCACTGGTGGCGACGCCCGTGTTGCGGCCCTTTTGCTCTTTACGGTACTTGCGGCGAGCAGGTTGCAGCATATTTATTCTCCTTTGCCGTCCGCAGGTGCCCCTGCGGGTGCGTCTTTGCGAACGCGCTTAACGGCGGGTTTGTCGGTGGCCTCGGCGGGCTTGTCGCTGCCGTCAACCGGCGCGCCAGCGGCACCCGGACGGCGCACGGCGGCACGGGCGGCGGGGCCAGCCGGACGCTCGCGGCGCGGACCACGTGGGCGACGCTCTTCTTCCGGACGCGGGGTTTCCACGGCGGGCTGGTCGTTGCGACCCAGAGTGTCACCCTTGTAGACCCAGACCTTGACGCCGATGACGCCGTAGGTGGTCTTGGCTTCCGAGGTGCCGTAGTCGATGTCGGCGCGCAGGGTGTGCAGGGGCACACGGCCTTCGCGGTACCACTCGGTGCGGGCGATCTCGATGCCGTTCAGACGACCGGCGGACATGATCTTGATGCCCTGGGCACCCAGACGCATCGCGTTCTGCATCGCACGCTTCATGGCGCGGCGGAACATGATGCGCTTTTCCAGCTGCTGGGTGATGGAGTCGGCGATCAGCTTGGCATCGATTTCGGGCTTGCGCACTTCTTCGATGTTGACGGCGACCGGCACGCCCAGTTTGGCGGCCAGTTCCTTCTTCAGCTTCTCGATGTCCTCGCCCTTCTTGCCGATCACCACGCCCGGACGTGCCGAGTAGATGGTGATGCGGGCGTTCTTGGCGGGGCGCTCGATCACGACGCGCGAAACGGCGGCGTTCTTGAGCTTTTCCTTGAGGTACTCGCGCACCTTGATGTCTTCGGCCAGCATGCCGGCGAAGTCACGGTTGGAGGCGTACCAGCGGCTGGCCCAGTTGCGTGCAACGGCGAGGCGGAAGCCGGTGGGGTTGATTTTTTGTCCCATAAGTCCTCTAGCCTCTTCAGTTGCCAACCGTCACGTAAATGTGACAGGTGGGTTTGCTGATACGGTTGCCACGGCCCTTGGCGCGGGCGGTGAAGCGCTTGAGCGTAGCGCCTTGCTCAACGTAGATCGACTTGACGAACAGTTCGTCGATGTCGGCTCCATCGTTGTGCTCGGCGTTGGCGATGGCGGAATCCAGCGCCTTCTTGACGATGCCGGCGGCCTTTTTCTGCGTGAAGGCCAGGATGTTCAGAGCCTGGTCGACCTTCTTGCCACGAATCAGGTCAGCCACGAGACGGCCCTTGTCCACCGACAGGCGCACGCCGCGAACAACACAGCGGGTTTCAGTAGTCATGGTTGATCCTTACTTCTTGGCTTTCTTGTCGCCCGGATGACCCTTGAAGGTACGGGTCAGGGAGAACTCGCCGAGCTTGTGGCCGACCATCTGGTCGGTGATGTACACGGGCACGTGCTGCTTGCCGTTGTGCACGGCGATCGTCAAACCGATGAACTCGGGCAGGATCATGGAGCGGCGCGACCAGGTCTTGACCGGCTTCTTGTCCTTGGTGGACACCGCCTTCTCCACCTTGGCCATCAGGTGATGGTCGATGAAGGGGCCTTTTTTGAGGGAACGAGTCATGATGTCAACCCTTTACTTCTTGCGGCGCGAGACGATCATCGACTGCGTACGGCGGTTGTTGCGGGTGCGGTAACCCTTGGTCAGGTTGCCCCACGGATCCACCGGTGCGCGGCCTTCGCCGGTCTTGCCTTCACCACCACCGTGCGGGTGGTCGATCGGGTTCATGGCGGTACCACGCACGGTCGGGCGGATGCCCATGTGGCGCTTGATACCGGCCTTGCCGATCTGGCGCAGGCTGTGCTCGGTGTTGGAGACTTCACCGATGGTGGCGCGGCAATCCACGTGGATCTTGCGCACTTCACCCGAGCGCATGCGCACCTGGGCGTAGATGCCTTCGCGGGCCAGCAGCACGGCCGAGGCGCCGGCGGAACGGGCGATCTGGGCGCCCTTGCCGACTTGCAGCTCGATGCAGTGGATCGTCGAACCGACCGGGATGTTGCGGATCGGCAGGGTGTTGCCCACGCGGATCGGCGACTCCGAGCCGGACAGCAGCGTCGCACCGACCTCAACGCCACGGGGGGCGATGATGTAGCGGCGCTCGCCGTCGGCGTAGCACAGCAGCGCGATGTGCGCCGTGCGGTTCGGGTCGTATTCGATACGCTCGA
Organism: uncultured Hydrogenophaga sp.; assembly: GCA_964428045.1. Lineage (GTDB taxonomy): Bacteria > Pseudomonadota > Gammaproteobacteria > Burkholderiales > Burkholderiaceae_C > Hydrogenophaga. The sequence goes on from CAYRWN010000024.1 coordinate 45,342, forward strand.
CCTTGGCCGGGATGTTGTCCTTGTTGCGACGGAAGTCGACCACGCGGTAGTGGTGCTTGGCACCGCCGCCCTTGTGGCGAACCGTGATGTGGCCGTTGTTGTTGCGGCCAGCCTTCTGGTGCTGCGCTTCGAGCAGCGGTGCGTAACCATCACCCTTGTGGAGGTGTTCACGCGTGACTTTCACCATGCCGCGACGGCCTGGCGAAGTCGGTTTCATCTTGATGACTGCCATGATCAGACGGCCTCCCCACCGAAGTTCAGTTCCTGGCCCTCGACCAGCGTGACATAGGCCTTGCGCACATGGTCACGGCGACCGACGGTCTTGCCGAAGCGCTTGGACTTGCCCTTCTGGTTGAGCACGGAAACGCCCTTGACCTGGACCTTGAACATCAGTTCAACGGCGGCCTTGATTTCGGGCTTGGAAGCGTCGCGCAGGACCTTGAACACCACGGCGTTGGTCTGCTCGGCGACTTGGGTGGCCTTTTCCGACACGATCGGTGCCACGAGCACCTGCATCAGACGGCCTTCGTCGTATTTCGTGACGCTCATGCGAACATCTCCTTGAGCTGGGCGATGGCACCCTTGGTGACGATCACCTTCTTGAAGTGCACCAGCGACACCGGATCGGCGTAACGCGGCTCGACCACCAGAATGTTCGGCAGGTTGCGCGAAGCCAGGTACAGGTTCTCGTCGACTTCTTCGGCGATCACCAGCACGTGGCTCAGGTTCATGGCCTTGAACTTGTCGGCCAGCTGCTTGGTCTTGGGCGAATCCACCTTCATGGAATCGACCACGGCCAGCCGGCCTTCACGGACCAGCTGCGAGAAGATGGAGGCCATGCCGGCGCGGTACATCTTCTTGTTGAGCTTCTGGGTGAAGTTTTCGTCCGGGCTGTTCGGGAAGATGCGACCGCCTCCGCGCCACAGCGGGGAAGACGTCATACCGGCACGTGCGTTACCGGTACCCTTCTGCTTGAACGGCTTCTTGGTCGAGTGCTTGACCATCTGACGGTCTTTTTGCGCACGAGTACCTTGACGGGCGTTGGCCTGGTAAGCCACCACGAGCTGGTGGATCAGGGCTTCGTTGTAGTCGCGACCAAACACGGTCTCGGGCACGTCCACGTTGGACGCGGCCTGACCCTGGTCGTTCAGGAGTTCAACTTGCATCAGTTAGCTCCTCTGGCTTTGGCCTTGATGGCCGGACGAACGGTCAGGAAGCCGCCGTTCGAACCGGGCACAGCGCCGCGGATCATCAGCAGCTGACGGGCTTCGTCAACACGGAAGATGTCCAGGTTCTGGATGGTCTTGGTCTGATCGCCCATGTGGCCGGTCATTTTCTTGCCCGGGAACACGCGACCCGGGTCCTGGGCCATGGAGATCGAGCCCGGCACGTTGTGCGAACGGCTGTTGCCGTGCGAGGCGCGCTGCGAGCTGAAGTTGTGGCGCTTGATGGTGCCGGCGTAGCCCTTACCGATCGAAGTGCCCTGCACGTCGACCTTCTGGCCGGCGGCAAAAATGGCGTTGGCGGCCACGGTAGCGCCCGGCTGGTACTGGGCGGCCACTTCGGCGGTCACGCGGAATTCCTGGATGATTTCACCCGCTTCGACACCGGCCTTGGCCAGGTGGCCCGCAACGGGCTTGGTGACGCGGGAGGCGCGGCGCTGGCCAAAGGTGACCTGCAGTGCGTCGTAGCCGTCGTTGGCTTGGGTTTTGACTTGCGTCACACGGTTGTTCGACACGTCAACCACCGTGACGGGCACTGCGTCCCCGTCATCGGTGAACAGACGCATCATGCCCACCTTGCGACCCAACAACCCGAGGGAGTTGCTAAGACTCATTGTTTTCTCCGTTCCCGACTTCAATTGGCCGGGGCTGATGTTGGGGCTGGCAGGCGCATGCACCTGCCGAACCGGGATGCGGCTTCGTCCGCGCAAACGGATTTGGCCAACACAAATTCCAGGCCAAAGCCTGGAAAGCCCGCCAGTATAACCAGCAGGCAGGGTTTGCGCAAGCCCTGCCTTTTTGAGGACAGGGCCAGCGCGAGGTGCTTACTGCAGCTTGATCTCGACGTCCACGCCGGCCGGCAGGTCCAGCTTCATCAGGGCGTCCACCGTCTTGTCGGTCGGGTCGACGATGTCCATCAGACGCTGGTGGGTGCGGATCTCGAGCTGATCGCGCGAGGTCTTGTTGACGTGCGGCGAACGCAGAATGTCAAAGCGCTTCATGCGGGTCGGCAGAGGCACGGGGCCCTTGACGATCGCGCCGGTGCGCTTGGCGGTTTCCACGATCTCGGCGGCCGAGCTATCGATCAGCTTGTAGTCGAACGCTTTCAGGCGGATACGGATCTTTTGCTTGGTAGACATGCGGTTCTCCGTAGGGCGATCAGGCGATGATCTTGGCCACCACACCGGCGCCGACGGTACGGCCGCCTTCGCGG
>CAYRWN010000025.1:0-46912 GCA_964428045.1 uncultured Hydrogenophaga sp.
TGCTCCTTCTGATCATGCTATGCCTCGCACACAAAATTCCGGACAGGCTCGAAACTGCTTGGCTGCGATCTGGGTCGCGCCCGTGTGCTGGTCGTTGGACAGCTCGATGGCTGTGCCCTTGAGGCGCTTGCCCCGGAATTCTTCTCGTAGCGTCAGTCCAAGCATTACTTCCGATCCCCCTTGTTCGATGCCTTGCTCGCGGCGCGTTCGGGACTGCCCGCCGATTGCTGCTTGATCCAGCTTTCGATGTCGCTGCGCGAGAACCGCCACGTCCCGCCGAGCTTGAACGCAGGGATCTCCCCGCTCGCTGCGAGCCGATAGATCGTGCGCTTGCCCGCCTTCAGGTAGGCCGCGACCTCGTCCAAAGTCAGGATGTCGCCATCAGGCTCTGCCATTGCCGTTCCTATGCAGACGTTGAATTTCGATTGCCAAGTCTTGCCGATTCTCCCATACAACGGCGACGCCGACCAGTCGAGGCCGCGCTCGCAGTTCAAGTGTCTTGGGGGAAGGGCGCGTAAGGATCAGCCACGCATTGGCGGCCAATCTCGACATGGCCAAATCGTCGAATCCGCAGCCTCAGGGCCAGGGCGTTACTATCTGGCTCGGATTACGGACGCGGGTTCGGTTCCGTGTTCCACCCATACCCCACAGGAGTTCGAATCTTTCCGCACGAACCCGCAGGAACCCTCACCAGCCCGCACGGCAAGATGCCAGTGCATTGATTTTCAACAAACCGCTTGGTCGGTCCGCGCTTGCGGACTGCGGACTTTCAATCTGACCCGCGATCGCCGCCGCGAACCGCTGCATGTTGCAAAACGTCGGTATTTCTCGATAACTGCCGACGAATCGGAACATCTCAGCTGGCACCGGCCTGGGTCGTCACGGTCTTGGTCGACGTCGCAACGCACGACTCCTCGTAGGCCTCGATGTCGACCTGCCGGTAGAGCACCCGGCCGCAGAGCTTCAGGAACTTGGGCCCGATCCCCTCGCTGCGCCAGCGTTCCAGGGTGGCCTCGCTGATATGCCAGCGCGCGGCCAGTTGTTTCTGGTTGAGGTGAGCGACTTCCATCTTGGTCTCCTTCCGAATGAGTTGGCAGGAGTCCATGAAGGCGCTGTTCCTCCCGCGAGCCAAGGCACAGCGCGGCCTGACGGCGGAATGGATGTAAATGGGTGTCCTTTTGGTTGCCTGCCCAGGAAGGCTACGCATGTTTCGGATATTGCGAATTTCCGTTTGTTTCGTTTATACTTCCTCCCATGATGCTGTTTGAAGCTTCCAGGAGGCTGTCATGACCACACTCTCTCCCACCCATTCGTTGCCGACAGCCGAAGAAGTTGCCATCGCCCGCGAGAGCGGCCGGGCGCTGTCCGCCTTCCTGCAGACCCGCGCGGAAACCCAGCAGATCGAGATCTTCGACGACAAGGGCGCGTCCCATCCGGTCCGCGTCCCGGTGTCAGCGCTGCGGCTGCTCGTGGACGTCCTGACCGAAATCGGTGAGGGCAACGCGGTCAGCATCATCCCGATCCACGCCGAACTGACGACCCAGGACGCAGCGGACGTGCTCAACGTTTCGCGGCCGTTCCTCGTGCAGTTGCTGGAGCGCGGCGAGATCCCGTTCCACAAGATCGGAACGCACCGTCGGGTCCGTTACCAGGACGTGATCGCGTACAAAGAGCGGATCGACGCTGAGCGCAGCAAGGCCCTCGATGCACTGGCCGAGCAAGCCCAGGCGCTCAAGATGGGGTACGAATGAATGAGTTCGAACTTCACCGTCATCTACGACGCGTGCGTGCTCTACCCGGCACCGCTGCGCGACCTGCTGATGCGCCTGGCACTGACCGATCTGTACCGGGCGCGTTGGACGGACATGATCCACGACGAGTGGACACGTAACGTTCTGAAGCAGCGCCCAGATCTGAAGGCCGAAGACCTGGAGCGGACGCGGTCGCTGATGAACGCCCACGTCCGCGACAGCCTGGTCACCGGGTTCGAGCATCTGATCCCGTCCGTCGAGCTCCCGGATGCCGATGACCGGCATGTGGTGGCCGCCGCCATTCACGGCGGCGCCAGCCTGATCGTGACCTTCAACCTGAAGGACTTCCCGCCGGACCGGCTCAAGCCCTACAACCTGACCGCTCAGCACCCGGACGACTTCATCTTCGATCTACTGGATCTGCACGCCGCCCGAGTGTGCGAGGCGGCTGCCAACCATCGCCGATCGCTGAAAAACCCACCCAAGTCGGTTGATGAGTACCTGGACACGCTGCTCAAGCAGGGACTGACACAGACCGTTGGCCAGTTGCGGGAGTGGAAAGTAGCGATCTGACGGACGCGGGTTCGATTCCCAAACCGGGAATTGAACTGGCGTCGGAAAGCAGACGAGGTTGAGCGGTCTTTCCGGTGACCAATCATGGCGAAAAACCCGCTTGATCGTCCACGGCCGATAGCCGTACCGGAAGGCTTTTCGATCTGGTTCGCACGGGTTCGCAGCAACCCGCAGCGCTTCGATTCCGTACTTTCAATAGTCGTTTGATGCGGGGTACCACCCCACCACCACCATTCGAAAACCACCGGACTCACCCTCCGGTGGTTTTTTTGCGACCGTGTTCCAGTGCGGCCGCACGGCCGTGGACAAGTGGTATGCAGCTGCAGGACATCCTTTTCTCCCAAGGTTTTGGCACGCGCCGGGTGTGCTCCGGACTGGTCCAGCTGGGACTGGTCCAGATCGGCGAAGAGCGTCAGGCTTGTGATGACCCCACCATCGAACTGGTCGAAGACGGGTTGGTGTTCTGGGTGCAGGGCGAACGCTGGTCCTACCACCGGCTGGCCTACCTGCTGCTCCACAAGCCGGCGGGTACCGAGTGTTCCCGCAAGCCCAGCACGTACCCAAGCATCTACACCTTGCTTCCTGCGCCCCTGCGCATGCGCGGCGGCGGTGCAGCGGCTGGTGTGCAGGCCGTGGGGCGCCTCGATCAGGACACGACGGGCCTGTTGCTGTTGTCCGACGACGGCGGATTCATTCACCGCCTGACTTCGCCCCGGCACCACGTGCCCAAGGTGTACGAGGCACAGGTCAAGCACCCGCTGGATGAACGCCAGATCGCCCGCCTGCTTGAGGGTGTGGTGCTGGACGACGACCCGCGACCGGTGCGGGCTCAGGCTGCCGAGGCAGCTGGCGAGCGCCACCTGCGTCTGACGCTGACCGAAGGCAAGTACCACCAGGTCAAGCGCATGGTGGCTGCGGTGGGCAACCGGGTGGAGAGTCTGCACCGGTCCAGCATCGGAAGTTTGAAGCTGGATAGCACCTTGCCGCCCGGGCAGTGGCGCTGGCTGACGGACGATGAGGTCCGTGCACTGACGGAGAAACCGGCGGCCTGATCAGGCCGCTCGCGGGTTGAAGTTCAGAGCAGGTCGCCCTTGCGGCTGTCCAGCGGGACGAGGAACGAGTTGTCCTGCCATTGCGAAGGCAGGTCGCTGGTGCGTGTGTCACCCGTGGTGCTTGCAGGCCAGTTCGACAGAGGGCTGAAATCGCTGTGGCGGGTGTTGCGCTGGCGGTTGATGGCCGAGCGCAGATTGGCCTGGGCGGCGATGATGGCGCGCTCTTCCTGTTCGCGCTCGCGCATGCCTTGAGCGGTGGGCGATTCGCCCAGAAACTCGGCCCGGATTTCGGCCACCGTGGGCAGGCTGCTGGAGCGCACCACCCAGTAAGGCAGGCCGCATTGCGTAAGCAGGGAATGCTTGAGCATGCGGGTGCTGCGCGGCAGCGCGTTCTTGCCCGGCACATCGAGACAGCCCACCACCCGCCCGTCGGCCTTGCACACGGTGAAGGTGCAGTACACGCCACCCAGCAGGCGGTACCAGTGCATGCCTTTTTCAGCGTCCCGTGGCAGTGTGAAGCGGGTCACCGGCAGCTTGATCATGACGTGGTGGTCGTAGAAAGCACGGGACAGCCAATGCCAGACGCGTGCTTCTTCGCTGTTGACCAGCGCGCGGGTACTCAGCGGCCAATGCTTGGGGATGCGACGTTGCTGTCGCGTCCGGTGGGTCACCCAGGCGCGGTGCAGCAGGGCGCCCACCGCCAAGAGGGCGGGTATCAGGGCGGCCAGCAGCCAGGGTTCGTTCCAGAAGGTCATGTGAGCTTGGGGTCAACCGATGGGCATCGGCGGCAAGTTGTATCAAAGTGTATGGAATTTCCCTGGCCGCTGGGCGTGGTTGGTGCACCACTGATCCGCCGATAGCGTGAATTCTTCTCGGTTTGTCTGCCGTTGAGGGTGGGGGTCATGCCCGGCGGTGCATCAATGGCAACCAGTGGCGTGCCATCCGGGCTGTTGCAGAGTCGCGTGGACAGGTTGTTGTGCAGATTGGGCAGCGGTTGGGATCGGGTCGGTTTTAGCTGCAGGAGGAACCCGTCTCATTTGCCGCAGTCTGCGCTTGCCTGAACCGGACAAAATCCGTCAAGTGTGCCCACGAACCCTGCCCGCGTAAATCCCACAAATGTGGGTGTGCCTTCCCCCTTCGGGTTCACCGTAGCGGTTCGAGGAATGCCGCCACCGCGGTGGTGAGAGCCTCGGGCTGGTCGCGGTGGGGGCTGTGGCCGCAGTCGGGCAGGACGACGGTTCGGGCCTGCGGGATGGCTCGGGCCAGCGCCTCCAGTTGTTCCAGCGTGCCGTACCCGTCGCCTTCGCCCTGCACGGCCAGCAGCGGTGCCTGAATGCGCCGGCACTCGGGCCGGATGTCGAAGGACTTGAAGGCTGCGCTGAGCCAGACGTCGTTCCACTGCCAGAAGGCGTTGTCCACGTCGGCGTGGTAGCGCGCCAGGCTTTGCCTGAGTCCCGGCCCGCCGGAGGCGGAGCTGGCCAGGTAGAGCTCGCGCGCAGCGGCAATGGCTTTCAGAGCCATGTCTTCCACCCAGGTGTGGGGCGCGATGGCGACGCAGGCGGTGACCGGGTGGGCGCAGGCGTGCAGCAGCGCGATGGTGGCGCCATCGGAATGGCCCACCAGCACCGGTTGCCGGATGCCCAGCCGGTCCATCAGCCGGGGCAGCACCTGCTGTGCTTCGAGGTGCATGTAGTCGGGTTCGTGCCGGCCGACATGCCAGAAGCCTTCCCGGCGGGACGCGCCCCGCACATCGGCCACGGGGTCCGACTGGCCGTAGCCCCGGCGCGAAAACAGCCAGCCGGCGCGACCGGTGGCGGCACACAGTTCCCGTGGCCAGTCGCGCCCGCGCTGCGTCCACTGGGCCACACTGCCCAGCCCCTCGTGCAGGAACAGCAGCGGTGCGCGGTCGTCTGGTCCCGGGATGTGGGCGGTCTCCAGCCTTATGCCTTCAATCTCTACGTATTCCATGGCTGCGATGTTATTGCGCCCGCCCACCGGGTGTGCCGGGCGTCGCTGGCATCCGGTAAAGCGGTATTCTTCGCGGATGAACCTGCTGTTCGACTCTTTCTGGCGGGCGGTGGCTTACTGCCTTCATCCGCGGGTGATCGCCCTGTCCTTTCTCCCGCTGGTGCTGATGGTCGTGCTGTCGTTTGGCATCGGATACTTCTTCTGGGACATGGCGGTGGCCGCCGTCGCGGCTTGGCTGGAGGCGCGCGAGATGGTCCAGGGTGTGCTCGGCTGGCTCGAGCGTGTGGGCATGTCCTCGCTGCGCACCGTGTTCGCGCCCCTGCTGGTGTTGGTGCTGGCCACCCCGGTGATCGTGCTGTTGTGCCTTTTGCTGGTCGCCGCGTTCATGACGCCGGCCATGGTCGATCTGGTGGGGCAGCGCCGTTTTGCCCAGATGGAACTGAAACGAGGTGGATCGCTGGTCGTGAGCCTGCTGTGGTCGCTCGGCTCCACCCTGCTGGCGGCCGTGGCCCTGGTGATTTCGATGCCGCTCTGGCTGGTGCCGCCCCTGGTTCTGATCCTGCCTCCGCTCATCTGGGGCTGGCTCACCTACCGCGTCTTCGCTTTCGATGCACTGGCTCAACACGCCAGTGCCCAAGAGCGCAAGACCATCCTGAAACAGCATCGCGGCAGCCTGCTGGCCATGGGCGTGCTCAGCGGTTACCTGGGCGCCGCACCCAGCCTGCTGTGGGCGTCGGGCGCCATGTTCATTGCACTGGCTCCGCTGTTGGTGCCGGTGGCGATCTGGATCTACACCCTGGTGTTCGCTTTCGCGTCCCTCTGGTTCGCGCACTACACCCTGGCGGCTTTGCAGGCCTTGCGTGCATTGCCGCCGGCGGCGCCGGGCGCTACACCCGCCGAGGTGGTGGTGCCCGTGCTGGCGCCAGAACCGCCCGCTCCCTTGCCGCCCCCTGCTGCACCATGAAACCTGCTTTTGGCCTCATCATCATCGGCGACGAGATTCTGTCGGGAAAACGGACCGACAAGCACCAGCCCAAGGTCATTGAACTGCTGCAAGCGCGGGGCCTGTCGCTGGCCTGGTCGCGCTGTGTGGGTGACGACCGGGCCCGCATCACTGCCGTGCTGCGCGATGCGTTTGCCTCGGCCGATGTGGTGTTTTCCTGCGGAGGCATCGGGGCCACGCCGGACGACCACACCCGCCAGTGTGCGGCGGCGGCACTGGGCGTCGAACTGGCGCTGCACCCCCAGGCCCGGGATCTGATCGAGCAGCGCATGCGCGACATGGCAACCGAGCGTGGTGAATCCTACGACCCCGACCGGCCCGACAACGTGCACCGTTTCAACATGGGGGTGTTCCCGGCGGGTGCGCGCATCATTCCCAACCCCTACAACAGGATTCCCGGTTTCACTTGCGGCGGCCCGGGTGGTGGAACGGTGCATTTCGTGCCCGGTTTTCCCGTCATGGCCTGGCCCATGATCGAGCAGCTGCTGGACAGCACTTACGCACCCTGGCATGAGCGCGGTGCCTGGCAGGAACGTTCGGTGGTCGTGATGGGGGCGATGGAAGCGGCCCTGACCCCGCTGATGGAGGCGGTTGAGCGCGATCACCCGGTCAAGGTCTTCAGCCTGCCCAGCGTCGACCACCCCGAGCATGGGCGCCACATCGAACTGGGTGTCAAAGGCCAACCCGACGCGGTGGCGCCAGCGTTTGCACAGTTGCTGGCCGGACTGCACGAACATGGTGCCCGGCTGGGCCCCGAACTGGTGCGGTCCTGATTGCGCCACGGTGGTGCATTTTTCTTTCGTGCACCGTTTTGGGTTGTACGCCGGAAGGAGCCGGTCGCCTGGGCATTTCTCGGCTCTGGACATCCGGCCTCACCCGGATCCTGTGCAGCCCTGTGCCGTTCGGGCTGGGCGATAATCGCCAGCGGCAGGTGCCCGGCACCCACCTTTGAGCTCGCGGCGGGTCTTCCGGTGGCACAAAAGCTGCTTGAAAGTGACCGTCAACCGATTTTCTACCCACCCCGCTACAGGAGTTTTTTGATGGCCAAGACCGTCGCAGACGTGATGAACATGGTGAAAGACAACGACGTCAAGTTCGTCGACTTCCGTTTCACCGATACCCGTGGCAAATGGCAGCACATTTCGATTCCCGTCTCGCAGTTCAGCGAGTCGAAGTTCGAAGAGGGCCAGGCCTTTGACGGTTCCTCCATCGCCGGCTGGAAAGGGATCGAGGCGTCCGACATGCTGCTCGCGCCGGAAGCCGGCAGCGCGTTCATCGACCCGTTCATCGAAGAGACCACGCTGGTGCTGGTCTGCGACGTGATCGAGCCCACCGACGGCAAGGCCTACGAGCGCGATCCGCGTTCCATCGCCAAGCGCGCCGAAACCTACCTCAAGGCTTCGGGCCTGGGCGACACCGCCTACTTCGGTCCGGAACCCGAGTTCTTCCTGTTCGATGAGGTGCGCTGGAGCAACGAGCCTGGCCACAGCTTCTACCAGATCGACGAGTACGAAGCCCCCTGGAACAGCGGCGCCAAGCTCGAAGGCGGCAACCGCGGTCACCGTCCGCGCACCAAGGGCGGCTACTTCCCCGTGGCGCCCGTGGACAGCACCATGGACATGCGCAACGAGATGTGCCAGATCCTCGAGGCCGTGGGCGTCCCGGTTGAAGTGCACCACCACGAAGTGGCCGGCGCCGGCCAGTGCGAGATCGGCACCAAGTTCTCGACCCTGGTCGAGCGCGCCGACTGGACCCTGCTGCAGAAGTACGTGATCCAGAACGTGGCCAACGCCTACGGCAAGACCGCCACCTTCATGCCCAAGCCCTACCACGGCGACAACGGTTCCGGCATGCACGTGCACCAGTCGGTGTGGAAGGACGGCAAGAACCTGTTCGCAGGCAACGGCTACGCCGGTCTGAGCGAGTTCGCGCTGTACTACATCGGCGGCATCATCAAGCACGCCCGTGCGCTGAACGCCATCACCAACCCCGGCACCAACAGCTACAAGCGCCTGGTGCCCCACTTCGAGGCCCCGGTGAAGCTGGCTTACTCGGCCAAGAACCGTTCCGCGTCGATCCGCATCCCCAACGTGGCGTCGGACAAGGCCCGTCGCGTGGAAGCCCGCTTCCCCGATCCCCTGTGCAACCCCTACCTGGGCTTCGCGGCCCTGCTGATGGCCGGTCTGGACGGCGTGGAAAACAAGATCCACCCGGGCGAAGCCGCCACCAAGGACCTCTACCACCTGCCGCCCGAAGAGGACAAGCTGGTCCCGACCGTGTGCGCCAGCCTGGACGAAGCCCTGGCCCACCTGGACAAGGACCGCGCCTTCCTGACCAAGGGCGGTGTGTTCACCGATGCCTGGATCGATGCCTACATCGAACTGAAGATGACCGAAGTGACCCGCGCCCGCGTGGAAGTCTCGCCGGTCGAGTACGACATGTACTACAGCCTGTGATGGGGTGACCGCCTGCCCGTGCAGGCGTCGCGCAGGGCCCGCCGTGTGTGGGTTCGGTGCCCAAGAAGGACGACGCAAGTCGTCCTTCTTTGCTTTTGGGCGCTGCATTTTCGCCATCCGTCGGCCGTGCCAGGCACTTTTGCCACGGTTTTGGTTCATACTGAAAAGCAATGCCCGGCGCCCTGCGGTGTCGGGTCCCTTTCTACGTGCCTCCAGAACATGACGCACCACATCGTGATCCGATGGCTGGCCGCCACCGCGGCGGCGGCCAGTTTTGTCCCGGCCCTGGCCCAGGAGCGCATTTACCGCTGCCCTGGCAAGCCCGTGGAGTACATCAACAACTCTGAAATCGCGAAGTCCCGTGGCTGCACCCTGATGGACGGCGGCAACATCACCATCATCCAGGGCACGTCGCCGCAGGCCCCCCGACCGGTGGCCACCACGGCCACCCCGCGCCCGGCCAGTTCACAACCGGCCACGCGAACCAGCGGCGAACGGGTGGACAGCGGCGAACAGCGGGCCCGTGACAGCGATGCGCGCGCCATTCTCGAAGCCGAGCTGCGCAAGGCGCAGGAACGCCTGGCCGCGGCCCAGAAGGCCTATGCCAACGGGGCGCCCGAGAAGGAGGGCGTTGAAGGCCGCAACCACCAGCGCTACCTCGACCGCGTGGCCGAGCTCAAGGCCAATGTCTCGCGGGCCGAGAGCGATGTGGCCGGACTCCAGCGCGAACTCGGACGTTTGGGTGGACCATCGGCGTCGGCCGGAAGTACCGCAAAATAGGCGGCTTGAAAAAGCCTGCCCCCACCCCGTCCAACGCCTTTTCCCCAACACCTGCCACGATGCGCCGTGCGCCGGTTCCTGCGGCGTCCCAGCGCTTGCAGTCGCTGGACCTGCTGGCCACGCTGGTGGCGGTGGTGGCTGCCGACGGCGCCGTGCTCTATGCCAACGCCGCGCTGGAAGACGCCCTGGGCATGTCCCGGCGCAGCATCACCGGGGCCTTGCTGCAAGACTGTTTCACGGAACCCTCGCTGCTGCAGAACGCCCTGAATGGCGCCTGCGGCAACGCGTTCGCCGCCCTGCGGTACGACGCCTGGCTCAAGCGCCCGACCCACGATCCGCTGCCGGTGCACGTGGTGGTGGCCCAGACCGACGTGGCCGGCGAGGTGATCGTGGAACTGCTGCCGCTGGAACAGCAGACGCGCCAGGAGCGCGAGGAACGGCTGATCGACCAGGCGCAAGCGAACAAGGAGCTGATCCGCAACCTGGCGCACGAGATCAAGAACCCGCTGGGCGGCATCCGCGGCGCCGCGCAGTTGCTCGAACTGGAACTCGACAGCAAGCAGCTGACCGAGTACACGCAGGTCATCATCCACGAGGCCGACCGCCTGCAGTCGCTGGTGGACCGTCTGCTGGCGCCGCACCGCCGTCCGCACGTGGTGGGTGACGTGAACATCCACGAAGTGTGCGAGCGGGTGCGATCGCTGATCGTGGCCGAGTTTCCCAAGGGGCTGAAGGTGGTCCGTGATTACGACATCTCCATCCCTGAATTTCGCGGTGACCGCGAGCAGCTCATCCAGGCGGTGCTCAACATCGCGCACAACGCGGCCCAGGCGCTGGCCGACCGCATCGCGGCGGGCGATGCGCAGATCACCCTGCGCACGCGCGTGAGTCGGCAGGTCACCTTCGGCAAGCAGCGCTATCGCCTGGCACTGGAATTGCGTGTGATCGACAACGGGCCCGGCGTACCGGACTCGATCAAGGACCGCATCTTCTTCCCGCTGGTGTCGGGGCGCGATGGCGGCTCCGGCCTGGGGCTGACGCTGGCGCAAACCTTCGTGCAGCAACACCATGGCCTGATCGAGTGTGAAAGCGTGCCGGGTCAGACGGATTTCAAGCTCCTGATTCCGCTGCCTTGACCACAACACATTCGCGCCGCCTGAAGGGACCCGCCGCACATGAAGCCGATCTGGATCGTTGACGATGACCAATCCATCCGCTTCGTGCTCGAGAAGGCGTTGCTGCGCGAGAACCTGCCCACCCGCAGCTTCACCAACCCGCAGGAAGTCCTCAAGGCCCTGACCGAAACGCCCGAGAGCGAAGGCCCGCAGATCCTGGTCAGCGACATCCGCATGCCGGGTGGTTCGGGGCTGGAGCTGCTGGAGAAGGTCAAGGAGAAACTGCCCGGTCTGCCGGTCATCATCATGACGGCGTTCTCCGATCTGGACAGCGCCGTGTCCGCCTTCCAGGGCGGCGCCTTCGAGTACCTGCCCAAACCGTTCGACCTGCCCAAGGCGGTGGAGCTCATCCACCGCGCGGTGGAGGAAAGCCAGCGCGAAGAGGTGGCGCAGGAGTCGGTGGCTGGTGCGCCCGAGATGCTGGGCCAGGCCCCGGCGATGCAGGACGTGTTCCGCGCCATCGGTCGCCTGTCCCAGAGCAACGTGACGGTGCTGATCACCGGCGAATCGGGCTCGGGCAAGGAGCTGGTGGCGCGTGCACTGCACAAGCATTCGCCGCGAGCCAGTGGCCCCTTCGTGGCCATCAACACCGCAGCCATTCCCAAGGACCTGCTGGAGTCCGAGCTGTTCGGCCATGAGCGCGGCGCCTTCACCGGCGCGCAGACCATGCGCCGCGGCCGCTTCGAGCAGGCCGAGGGCGGCACGCTGTTTCTCGACGAAATCGGCGACATGCCGTTCGATTTGCAAACGCGCCTGCTGCGCGTGCTGTCCGACGGGCATTTCTACCGCGTCGGTGGCCACAGCGCGGTCAAGGCCCACGTGCGTGTGATCGCCGCCACCCACCAGAACCTGGAGCAGCGCGTCAAGGAAGGTGGCTTCCGCGAGGATCTGTTCCATCGCCTCAACGTGATCCGCCTGCGCCTGCCGGCGCTGCGCGAGCGCCGCGAGGACGTGCCCATGCTCACGCGCTTCTTCCTGCAGCAAAGCGCCAAGCAGCTGGGGGTGGAGCCCAAGCGCATTTCGGACGCGGCTTTGCGCCTGCTCGGCGGTTTCGATTTCCCGGGCAACGTGCGGCAGCTGGAGAACGTCTGTCACTGGCTGACCGTGATGGCGCCTACCCAGGTGATCGAGGTGAAAGACCTGCCGCCCGAGGTGCTGGCCGTTTCGGGCGGCGTGGTACCGCTGGAGCCAGGGCCCGTTGCCGTGGCGGTTGCCGCGCCTGCGGCCGATCCGGGGCCGGTTGCACCGGTTGCACAAGTGACCGCTGCGGTACCGGGCGGGGTGCTGGTGGGCGCTGTGCCAGCGGCCTGGGGGGGCTTGCCGGTGGGTTCCGCTGCGCCCGCTACCGAGGTGGTGGCGATGTCCGCATCGCCGTCCTGGGAGGGCGGTCTTCAGGCCGAAGCCCAGGCCCTGCTGGAAGCCGGCCGCACCGATGTGTGGGACGTGCTCACCCGCCGTTTCGAGACGCGTCTGATCGAGACCGCGCTGGCCAACACCCGGGGGCGTCGCATCGAGGCCGCGCACAAGCTGGGCATCGGGCGCAACACCATCACCCGCAAGATACAGGAACTGAAGTTGGAATGACCCCCTGCGGCGCTGACGCGCCTTCCCCCTGAGAGGGGGACAGCTCCTGCGGCCCGGCGAAGCCGGTTCCGCGGTGCTTCTGGAGGGGACCTGTCGCTGCTTGTCAGGCGATCGTCAGCACCACGGGCGCGTGGTCGCTGGGCTGCGGGTTCTTGCGCGGCGTGCGGTCGATGGTGCAGGCTGTGGCGCGGGCCCTGAGCGCTTCGGTGACCAGGATGTGGTCGATGCGCAGGCCGCGGCCCTTCTGGAAGCCCAGCATGCGGTAGTCCCACCAGCTGAAGCTCTTGGACGGCTGCTCGAACAGGCGGTGCGCGTCGTGCAGGCCCAGGCCGATCAGGCCCTGCAGCTGCGTGCGCTCTTCGGTGGTGCAGTGGATGGTCTCGCGCAGGCTCACCGGGTCCCAGACGTCGGCGTCATCAAAGGTGATGTTGTAGTCGCCCATCAGCACCAGTTGCGGATGCCGCGCCAGTTCGGTTCGGACCCATTCGCGCAGCGCGTCGAGCCAGCGCATCTTGTAGGCGAACTTGTCGCTGCCCGGTTCCTGCCCGTTCGGAAAGTAGGCGCCGATGACCCGCACGCCGTCGATGGTGGCGCAGAGCACGCGCGACTGCTCGTCTTCAAAGCCCGGGATGTTCTTGATCACGTCGGCCGCGGGCGTCTTGCTCAGCAGGGCGACACCGTTGTAGGTTTTCTGGCCGAACCACTGGGCCTGGTAGCCGATGTCGGTGAAAGCCTGCAGCGGGAACTTGTCGTCGGTGAGCTTGAGTTCCTGCAGGGCCAGCACGTCCACCGGGTTGGCGGCCAGCCAGGCCAGCACCTGGGGCAGGCGCACGTTGAGGGAATTGACGTTCCAGGTGGCGAGTTGCATGGTGGTGTTCAGGCGGAGCGGGTGTAGGTGACGAAGGCGAAGGGCAGGCCGCTGGCGGCCACGTGCTCCTCGCGCGCGGTTTCGCGCCATTCGGGGCCCAGGGTGGGAGCGAAGGCATCGCCCTCAAAGTCGCGCGCGATCTCGGTGACGACCACCCGACGGGCCAGCGGCAGCGCCTGTGCATAGACCTGCGCGCCACCGCTCACCCAGGCCTCGCCACCGGCTGGGCACAGGTCGCGTGCCGCTTCGAGCGAATGCGCGACCGATGCACCGTCGGCGACGAACGCCGCATCGCGCGTGACCACGATGTTCAGTCGCCCGGGCAGGGGGCGGAACTTCGGTGGCAAGGAGTCCCAGGTCTTGCGGCCCATGATGACCGGGCAGCCCAGGGTGGTGCGCTTGAAGTGCGCCAGGTCTTCGGGCAGGTGCCAGGGCAGCTGGTTGTCTTTGCCGATCACGCCGTTGGCGGCGCGGGCGTAGATGAGGTTCAGGCGGGCAGGGGCGGTGGTCTCAGGCATCGGGCGATTGTGCCGTGACGGACCGTCGCCGCAGCGCGCCCGCAGGCAGCAGCACGCTGGCAATGGCCACCATGACGAAACCCATGGCCAGCCAGTCCTGCCAGTGCGGCACCTCGCCGGTGATGAGTGTCGCGCTGAGCGTGCCCACCAGCGGGATCGCCATCACGCTCATGGCGCTGGTGGCCGGCGGCAGGCTGCGCGCCATGGCGAACCAGATCAGCTGCGCGAAGCCGTAGTTGATGAGCACGCCGTAGGCCAGGCTGATCCACATCATCGGCGTGAAGCCGGCGGGCTGCGGCAGCGGCTCCAGTGACAACGCGAGCGCCCACAGCACGAAGCTGCCGAGCAGCAGCATCCACACGGTGATGACCAGGGGCGAGAGCGTCAGTTGTGCGCGGCGGAACAGCAGGGTGCCCAGCGCCCAGGACGCGGCGGCACCCAGCATCCAGGCCACGCCCGAGGGGCGGCCGGTCAGCCGCTGCAGCTCGTGCCACAGCAGCAGGCCGATGGCCAGGCTCACGCAGACCACCGCCAGCCGCACGCGCGGCGTGATGCGTTCACCGAAGAAGGCCGCGCCCAGCAGCACGGTGAAGATGGGCATGGTGAAGCCCAGGATGGCGGCGCGGCCCGAGGCCAGTTCCTGCACGCCGAAGATCGACAGCGTGTGCCAGCCCAGCACGTTGGGCATGCCCAGCCAGGCGATCGCCAGCCATTCGCGGCCCACCGGCCGCATGCGCTCGCCTTTGGCCGCCACGTAGACGAACAGCCAGGCCGCGCCCAGCAGCATGGTGCTGGCCCGGAAGTACAGCGGGCTCAGTTGCTGCAGCGAGAGTTTCATCATGGGCCAGTTGACCCCCCACATGAGCGTGAGGGCCAGCAGCGCCCAGAGCTGGCGGCGGGTGATCACTGCGAAGGCGTCAAACAGCGACGGGTGCCTTGATCGCCGGGTGGCACTCGTAGCCGAGCACCTCGAAGTCCTCGTACGCGTAGTCGAAGATCGAGGCCGGCTTGCGTTGGATGTTCAGCGTCGGGTAGGCGTAGGGCTGGCGCGCCAGCTGGGTCTGCACCTGTTCGACGTGGTTGTCGTAGATGTGGCAGTCGCCGCCGGTCCAGATGAAATCGCCCACGTCCAGGTCGCACTGCTGGGCCAGCATGTGCGTCAGCAGGGCGTAGCTGGCGATGTTGAACGGAACGCCCAGGAAGATGTCGGCGCTGCGCTGGTAAAGCTGGCAACTCAGCTTGCCTTTGCCGCCCGCTTCGGTGGCCGGCGCCACGTAGAACTGGAAGAAGGCGTGGCAGGGCATGAGCGCCATCTGGTCCAGGTCGGCCACGTTCCAGGCGCTGACGATGATGCGGCGGCTGTCGGGGTTGGTTTTGAGTTGCTTGACGACTTCGCCGATCTGGTCGATGTGTCCGCCGCCCGGTTTGGGCCAGTTGCGCCACTGAACGCCGTAGACCGGGCCCAGGTCGCCGTCCTCGCGCGCCCATTCGTCCCAGATGGTGCAGCCGCGCTCCTGCAGCCACTTGACGTTGCTGTCACCGCGCAGGAACCACAGCAGCTCGACGATGATGGCCTTGAGGAACACCTTCTTCGTGGTCACCAGCGGAAAGCCTTCGTTGAGATCGAAGCGCATCTGGTGGCCGAACACGCTGCGCGTGCCGGTGCCGGTGCGGTCGCCCTTGCGCACACCGTGTTCGAACACGTGGCGCATGAAGTCTTCGTACTGGGAGCGGACGGGGCGGGCTGCGATGGGAGCGGTCATGGGGGAGAGCGTTCAGGGAGCAGGTTCACATTGTGCCTGCTGACCGTCCCGGCGGTGCGGTGGTCATGGCTTGGCTGGGGCGCTGGCATTGGAGCCCCAACCGGATATCACCATGTCCGAACCGACCCTGTACACCCACCCCCAGACTCGCGGCCGTATCGCCCACTGGATGCTGGAGGAAGCGGGCGAACCGTACGACACCGTCTGGCTGGATTGCGGCACGTCCATGAAGTCGCCCGAATGCCTCGCCATCAACCCCATGGGCAAGGTGCCGGCCCTGCGGCATGGATCGGTCGTGGTGACCGAAGCCGCTGCGATCTGTGCCTGCCTGGTCGATGCTTTCCCGGCGGCCGGGCTGGCGCCGCAGACGGCGGCGGAGCGCGCGTCGTACTGGCGCTGGATGTTCTTTGCAGCGGGTCCGCTGGCGCAGGAGGTGGTGGCCCGTGCGGTTGGCTGGGCGGTGCCAGAGGGGCGCAGCGGTATGGTCGGATTTGGCAGCTACGCCGACACCCTGGCTGCGCTGGAGCAGGGTCTGACCCGGGGGCCGTTGGTCTGTGGCGAACGGTTCACCGCAGCGGGCGTGTACGACGGCTCCGGCGTGGCGTGGGGCTTGATGTTCGGCACGATCGAGAGGCGGCCGGTGTACGAAGCGTGCGCGGACCGCGTGATGGCGCGCGCGGCCTGCGCGCGTTCGGAGCGCATCAACACAGAGCGGCTGAAGCTCGCGGGTGCCTCGGGCTGAGCTCAGGGAGGACGGGTCTGTCCGAGACATCAAGTCCGCAAGGGCCTGCGGGTGTATGGGGCGCGCGATGGTAGCTTCCACTACCCACGGTGCGCGGCGAGTTGCTCAGGAGCGTGGCCGAGCCGTCATCTTGGGCCAAGCCGGTGACGGCGCGGTGATGCGTGCGTCGAAAGGGTGGTGGGGCAGGCTGAAAACTTCCTGGATGCGCCGCACGTACCCCTGCGTCTCCGGGTACGGCGGGATGCCGTTGAAGCGATCGACCGCCCCCTCGCCCGCGTTGTAGGCCGCCACCGCCAGTTGCACATCGCCCTTGAAATAGGCCAGCAGCCAGCGCAGGTAGGCCAGACCGCCGCGGATGTTCTGTTCCGGGTCCAGCGGCCGCTTCACGTTGAAGCGTGCAGCGGTTTCCGGGATCAGTTGCATGAGGCCTTGTGCATTCTTGGGTGAAATCGCCTGGGGGTCGAAATTCGATTCGGCCCGGATCACCGCGTAAGCCAGCCCCGGATGCACGCCGTACTGCGGCGCCAGCCGCTGAACGATGGCCATGATCTGTTTCTTGTGGGCGCTGTCGATAAGGGATTTGTACCGGTTGCTGGCCGCTTCATGGGCCGCCTTGGCCGCAGCGTCTGCGGCGGCTCTGGCCACAGCCTGTTCGGCGGCAGTCTTCATGTCGGCCTGGCGCCGCGCCTCTTCGGCTTCGGCCTGCACGATGCAAGGCGGCTTGGCGGTCTGGCTGCCGACCAGGTTCTGCATGTTGCGCGAGACCTCGTCGCCCAGCGCGGCGGCTTGCTGGAACAGGTAGGCCGCGAAGGCGTCGTTGCGTTCCACGCCGCGACCGTTGGTGTAGATCCAGCCCATGCGGTAGTGCGCCTGCGCATCGCCCGCCAGCACGGCCTTGCAGTACAGCTCCAGCGCGACGCCGATGTCCCGCACCACGCCACTGCCGTGCTCGTAGGCCCGCGCCTGCTCCCGCCAGAGGCGCGTCCGGTCGTCGGTGCCGGCCGCAGCGGGCAGCACCAGGGCCAGCAACGTGGCTGCGCAGCAAAGGCGGCGGTACACGGCGTTCATCACGGCAGCAGGACGCGTCCGGGGTTGCAGAGGTTCTGGGGGTCCAGGGCTTTCTTGATGGCCCGCATCAGGTTCAAGGCCACGGGGTCCTTGTAGCCGGGCAGCTTGTCCACCTTGAGGCTGCCCACGCCGTGTTCGGCGCTGATGGAGCCATGGTAGCGCGCCACGGCGTCGAACACCAGCGTGTTCACCCGCTCCTCCATCGTCTGGAGGAAAGCCCGCGGGTCGCCATCGGCCGGCGCCTGCACGTTGTAGTGCAGGTTGCCGTCGCCCAGGTGGCCGAAGTTCACCAGGCGCACGCCGGGAATCTCGCGCTGCAGCAGCGCGTCGGTTTCGGCGCAGAAGGCCGGGATGTGCGAGACCGGGAGGCTGATGTCGTGCTTGATGTTCAGACCCTCTTCGGCCTGCGCCAGCGGAATGCATTCTCGGATGTGCCACAGCGCGTGCGCCTGGCCCAGGTTCTCGGCCACCACGGCGTCGCTGACCGCGCCCTGATCGAACGCGCTTTCCATCAGGCGCTCGAACTGCGCACGCGCATGGTCTTCCGATTCACTGTCGCTGTTTTCCAGGAGGATACAAAACGGGTGTTCGGCCCAGAGCGGCACGCGCAGTTGCTGAAAGTGCTTGGCCACCAGCGAGAGGGCGAACTGGCCCATGACCTCGAAGCCGGTCAGGCCCGCGCTCAGGTGCTGGTGCGCGAGGCCCAGCAGGGCCACGGCGGCGTCCAGGTTGGGCACGGCGGCCCAGGCGGTGAGTTGTGCGGCGGGCAGCGGGTAGAGCTTGAGCGTGGCGGCCGTGATCACACCCAGCGTGCCTTCGCTGCCCACGAACAGGTCGCGCAGGTCGTAGCCGGTGTTGTCCTTGCGCAGGCCGCTCAGGCCGTTCCAGATGTCGCCGTTCGGGGTCACCACCTCCAGGCCCAGACAGAGTTCACGCGCATTGCCGTAGCGCACGACCTGCGTGCCGCCGGCGTTGGTGGCCAAGTTGCCCCCAATGGTGCAGCTGCCTTCGGCCGCCAGGCTCAGCGGGAACAGGAAACCGGCCTGCTCCGCCGCGGCTTGCACCGTCTGCAGCACACAGCCCGCTTCGACCGTCAGGGTGAGGTTGGCGACGTCGACGGCGCGCACGCGGTTGAGCCGGGTGAGCGACAGCACCACCTGGGTGCCGGTGGCGTCGGGCACCGACCCGACCACCAGGCCGGTGTTGCCACCTTGCGGCACGATGCTCGTGCCCGCGGCCGCGCAGGCCTTGACCACCGCCGCCACTTCGGCCGTGTTGCCCGGCCGAACCACGGCCAGAGCGCGACCGTGGGCGCGCTTGCGCCAGTCCTGTTCCCAGGCGGTCAGGTCGGCTCCCGGGTCGTCGTGCGTGAGCACATGGGCCGGACCCACCAGCGCGCGCAGGGCTTCGACGAGCGCGGTCATGGCGTCTTGGTGGTGGCCGGCACCGGATCGACCGCTGCCCCGATGGCCTGGGCATGACGGGCCGCGTCGGCGGCCACGGCGTCCTTGCCGGCGGCCTTCAGGCGCATGCGCACGTGCATGGCGCAAGCCACGAACAACAGCAGGCACAGCACGACCTCGACCGCTGCCAGGCCGGCGGACAGCCCCTGGTCGCTCCAGGCGCGCACGACGCCTTCGGTGAAATACAGCCACACGAGCAGGCTCACCCAGCGGTAGGTGTACATGCGGTTCTTGAGCAGACCGGCCAGCGGAAGGGTCAGCGGCAGCACCTTGAGCACCAGCCACGAGCCGCCCGGGCGCAGCGGCGCCAGCCACAGTTCCCACAGCAGGCCCAGGGCGATGAGGCCCAGCAGGCTGCCCACGGCGAGCGCGCGCGTCCAGCGCACGGCCGGGGCGGAAGAAGTGAAAGCAGTGGGGGAAAGGGGGGTGGACATGGCGGGTGGCATGATACCGGGATGACGCTTTCCGAGCGCCTTCAGGGCGCACAGACTCTCATGTTCACCCTGCTGGCCGACGGGTGGCGCAACCTGCGCCGCTTCCCGTGGCGCACCACGGCGCTGACGCTGCGGGAGCGCTTCCGCGAAGACCGCCTGGGCGTCACCGCGTCGAGCCTGACCTTCACCACCACCATTTCGCTGGTGCCGCTGTTCACCGTGGCGCTGGCCGTCTTCAGCGCATTTCCCATGTTTGCGCAGTTGCAGAACACGCTGCAGCGCTGGCTGGTGCAAAGCCTGGTGCCCGACAACATCGCCAAGCCGGTGCTGAACTACCTGAACCAGTTCGCTGCCAAAGCGGGACAGATGGGCTGGGCGGGGGCACTGGTGCTGCTGGTGACGGCGCTGGCGCTGATCCTGACCATCGACCGCAAACTCAACGACATCTGGCGCGTGCGCACGCCGCGGCCGCTGACGCAGCGCATCCTGGTGTACTGGGCGGTGCTGACACTCGGCCCGCTGCTGCTGGCCGGCAGCCTGAGCGTGACCTCCTACGCCCTGTCGGCGTCCAAGGGCATGGTGTCGGCCCTGCCCGGCGGGGTGCGCTTCTTGCTCGATGCCCTGCAATTCGCGCTGGTGACGGGTGGCGTGGCCGCGTTGTACCGCTATGTACCCAACACCCGCGTGCGCTGGAGCCATGCGCTGACCGGTGGCCTGTTCGTGGCCAGTGGCCTGGAACTGGCCAAAGGGGCGCTGGCCTGGTACCTGGCCAAGGTGCCGACCTACTCGGTGGTCTATGGCACCTTTGCCACCGTGCCCATCCTGCTGGTCTGGTTCTACCTGGCCTGGGTGATCGTGCTGCTGGGCGCGGTGGTGGCGGCCTACCTGCCCAGCCTGCTGTCGGGCATCGCGCGGCGGGGCAACTCGCCGGGCTGGCGCTTCCAGCTGGCGCTGGAGACGCTGGCGCAGCTGGCTGCGGTGCGCGAGACGCCGCAGCACGGTTTGAGCGTGGAAGCGATTGCGCAGACGCTGCGCGTGGACGCCCTGCACCTGGAAGAGCCGATCGGCGCCATGGTGGCGCTGGACTGGCTGGGCCGGCTGGACGAGGAGGACGAGCGCTACGTGCTGCTGCAGGACCCGGCGCAGTTGCCGGTGGCCCCGCTGGCTCAGCGCCTGCTGCTGCCCGACAGCCCGGGCACGGCCGCCTTCTGGGCGGCGGGTGGCCTGCGCACCATGACCGTGGGGCAGGCGCTGGCCGCACCTTCGGTGCCGTGATCAGCCGACGTTGAACGGCGCCGAGTGGAAGCCGCGAAAACGGGCCCGCCCGCCGCGCAGCGGCGGCGCGCTCAGATCAAAGCGCGGAAAGCGCTGCAGGAAGCGGCCGATGGCGATGCGGCCTTCGAGCCGGGCCAGGCTCAGGCCCGCGCACTGGTGGATGCCGAAGCCGAAGGCCAGGTGGCGGTTGTGTGCTCGCCGCAGGTCCAGGGCGGCTGGCGCGGCAAACGCTTGCGGATCGCGGTTGGCCGCGCCGATGCACAGCGTGACCAGGGTGCCTGCGGGCACCTCGACGCCACCGATGACCGCCGGCGCCACCACCCGCCGGTTGCCCAGCTGGTTGGACGGTTCGAAACGCAGGCATTCGTCCACCGCCAGCGTCAGCACCTGCTCGCGGGCGGCCTCGTCGGTGCCGGCTGCGCGCAGGTCGGCCAGCAGCTGTTCACGGGCGGCTGGAAACTCCAGCAGCAGGATCAGGCCGTTGCCGATCAGGTTGGTGGTGGTTTCGTGGCCGGCGTTGAGCAGGAAGATGCAGTTCTGCAGCAGCTCGACCTCGCTGAGCTTCTCGCCATTGGCCTCGCCCTGGATCAGGCGCGTGAGCATGTCCCGCTCCGGGTCGCCCGGTGTCTTGCGGCGCTCGGCCACCAGCGTGCGCAGGTAGGCCAGCATCTGGCTCACGCTGCGGTTGCCGACGGCGTGCTGCTCGGGCGTGGGCACGGGTTCGAGCGCACCCAGAATGGCCAGCGACCAGTCGCGCAGCGGGCCGCGGTCGGCGTGTGGCACGCCCAGCAGGTTGCCGATGATTTCGACCGGAATGGCGGCCGCGAAGTCCTCGATCAGATCACCGCCGCCTTGCGCCCCGATGCGGTCGAGCAGGCTGTCGACCAGCGTGACCATGCCGGGCTCCATGTCGGCGATCGTGCGGCGGGTGAGCGCGCCCATGATGAGTTTGCGCACCCGCGTGTGCAGCGGCGGGTCGTTGAATACCAGGCTGGTGGTGTGGTGTTCGTACAGGGGCGAATTCACCCCGTACTTGGGTGCGAACTCGACGTGCTTGTCGGAGCTGAACACCGCCGCGTCGCGGTACACCGCCATCAGGTCGGCATGCCGCGTGAGGAACAGCGATCCGTCGGGCATGCGCCGCACCGGCTCGGTCTCGCGCAGGGCGGCATAGACCGGGTAGGGGTTGGCCAGAAAATCCCCCGGCAGGGCGCGCAGGTCGAAGCCGGCCGCGATCTCGCGCGCCCGTTCTGCGCTCATGGGCGGGGTGATCTGCGCAGCCTTAACCATGGCATTCAGGTCTTGAGGAAGTCGCGGATGGCGAACAGGGTCTCGTCTGGCGTCTCGGTCATCTGGTGGTGGCCCACGGGCAGGGTCACGACCTTGACCCTCTGACCCGCTGCCTGCGCGGCCTTGATCAGGCCTTGTGCGGTCTTGGGATGGGTCATCTGGTCCTGACCGCCGAGCAGGAACAGCACCGGGCAGGTCAGCGCAGCCATGGCCGCCTCGCCGCCGGCATAGCTGTCGCAGGCGACAAAGCCGCGGTGGAACACATTGACCCTGGGGTTGCTGCGCAGCACGCGTCGGCCCAGCGCCATGCCGGCGCCATAGACCCAGGTGCCCGGGCCGAGGGCGGAAGGGGGCGCCGAGAGGGTGGAGCGCGAGAACACGTTGACCATGGTCAGCGCCTTCTCGGGCTGGTTCAGCGAGGCCTCGATCAGCGCCGGTGAGACCTTCATGGGGAAGGCGGTTCCGACCAGCACCGCGTGCGTGATGCGGTCCTTCAGGCGCGCCGCCGCTTCCATGGCGATCAGCGAGCCCCAGCTGTGGCCGACCAGCGCGGCCTTCTGCACGCCAGCGGCATCGAGCAGGGCACCGATGAAGCCGGCCGCTTCCTCGACCGTGGAAGGGGCCTCGCCTTCGCTGCGGCAGTGGCCGGGCAGGTCCACCGCCAGCACATTCCAGCCGTGGTTGGCGAGGTAGCGGCTCTGCAGGATCCACACGCTGTGGTCGTTGAGCACGCCGTGGATGAACACGACGGTCGGCTTGGCCGCGTCGAAAGGCTTGCCGCCGGTGTAGCAGTAGGTCCTGGCGCCGTTGATGGTGAGTTCCATGATCAGGCCCCCGCTTTCTCGGCCGCCTTGAGCGCCCGTTTCAGATCGTCGATCAGGTCGTCCGGGTCTTCCAGCCCGATGGACAGCCGTATCGTGCCCGGGCCGATGCCGGCGCCGGCCAGCGCCTCGTCGCTCATGCGGAAATGCGTGGTGCTGGCCGGGTGGATCACCAGCGATCGGCAGTCGCCCACGTTGGCCAGGTGGCTGAAGATCTTGAGCGCTTCGATGAAAGCCTTGCCCTGTTCGCGGCTGCCCTGGATGTCGAAGCTGAACACCGAGCCTGCGCCCCGGGCGCCGTGCTTGAGCAGCTTGTTCGCCAGCGCGTGGCTGGGGTGCGATTCGAGCAGCGGGTGCCCGACACGGCCCACCAGCGGGTGGCTGGCCAGGAAAGCGACCACCTTCTCGGTGTTGGACATGTGGCGGTCCATGCGCAGCGACAGGGTTTCGAGCCCCTGCAGGATCAGCCAGGCGCTGTGCGGGCTCAGGCACGCGCCGAAGTCGCGCAGACCCTCGCGGCGGGCGCGCAGCAGGAAGGCACCCACGGTGCTTTCCTCGCTGAAGGTCATGCCGTGGAAGCCGTCGTAGGGTTCGGTCAGCTCGGGGTACTTGCCCGAGGCATCCCAGTCGAAGCTGCCGGCGTCCACCACCACGCCGCCGATCACGGTGCCGTGGCCGCTCAAAAACTTGGTGGCCGAGTGGTAGACCAGGTCGGCGCCGTGCTCGAACGGCTTGATGAGGTACGGCGTGGTCAGCGTGCTGTCCACCAGCAGTGGCACTTTGGCCTCGTGCGCGATCTGCGCCACGGTCGGGATGTCCAGCACGTCCAGGCCCGGGTTGCCCACGGTCTCGCCGAAGAAAAGTTTGGTGTTCGGCCGCACGGCGGCCCTCCAGCCGTCGATGTCGCCGGGCTTGACGAAGGTGGTCTCGATGCCGAAACGGCGCAGCGTGTAGTGCAGCAGGTTCTGGCTGCCGCCGTACAGCGCCGTGCTGGCCACGATGTGCGAGCCCGCGCCCATGAGCGTGGCGATGGACAGGTGCAGCGCGGCCTGCCCACTGGCCACCGAGATGGCCCCGATGCCGCCTTCGAGCGCGGCCATGCGCTGCTCGAACACCGCGTTGGTCGGGTTGCTGATGCGGCTGTAGACGTGGCCCGCGCGCTCCAGGTTGAACAGCGCGGCCGCGTGGTCGCTGGATTCGAAGACGAAGGAGGTGGTGAGGTGGATCGGCACCGCGCGCGCGCCGGTGGCGTCTGGCGTGGCACCGGCGTGCAGCGCGAGGGTGTCAAAGCCGGGATCTGGGTAGCCGGGCATGTCGTGGTCTCCTGTGGTTTTGCCGGTTATTGTGGGCTATAGTGGCCCAGACGCCAGTGCGCTGGCGACAACCCAGAGACCACACGACGTTTCCGAGGAGAACAGCCATGCGAGTCAGCGACATCCTGCGCGTCAAGGGCGGCACCCTGTACACCGTTTCGCCCGACGAACCCCTTTCCAAGGCCGTGGACGTCATGGCCCAGTTCGACATCGGCTCCCTGGCCGTCATGGAGCACGGCGAGCTGGTGGGCATGCTGACCTTCCGCGAAGTGCTGCACACCATCGCCAAGAACGGCGGCAGCGTGGGCGGCAGCACGGTTCGCGGCGTGATGGACGACCATCCCATGAGCTGCACCCCTGAAACCGAGCTGGACCAGGTGCGACCGCTGATGCTGGAAAAGCACACCCGCTACATGCCGGTGATGGACGCCAAGATGCTGATGGGCGTGATCAGCTTCTACGACGTGGCCCGTGCCGTGGTGGACAGCCAGAACTTTGAGAACAAGATGCTCAAGGCCTACATCCGCGACTGGCCCGAGGAAGAATCCGGCAAGGCCGAGCCGAACTTTCCCTGAACCGCCCCGGATCAAACGCAGCGCCACGCGGGATGGGGCGTTCCGTTGGGGATTCGCGCTTGCGCGGTGCGCACCATTCGGCTTGAGGGGGCAGCGGATGGGCACTCGTCGTGGGACGCACAGAGTGCGCCCATCTGTCCGGTGGCCTCGGGGATAATCCCCACCCATGAGCGGCAACACCTTCGGCACCCTGTTTTGCGTCACCAACTTCGGTGAATCCCACGGCCCGGCCATCGGCTGCGTGATCGACGGCTGCCCGCCGGGCATGAGCCTGACGGAAGCCGACATCCAGCACGACCTGGACCGCCGCCGCCCCGGCACCAGCAAGTTCGTCACCCAGCGCAACGAACCCGATGCGGTGGAAATCCTCTCCGGGGTGTATGAAGGCAAGACCACAGGCACGCCGATTGCCCTGCTGATCCGCAACACCGACCAGCGCAGCAAGGACTACGGCAACATCCTGCAGACCTTCCGCCCCGGCCACGCCGACTACACCTACTGGCAGAAGTACGGCGTGCGCGACCCGCGCGGCGGCGGCCGCAGCTCGGCCCGCCTGACCGCGCCCACCGTGGCGGCCGGCGCGGTGGCCAAGAAGTGGCTCAAGGAAAAGTTCGGCACCAGCTTCCACGCCTGCATGACGCAGATCGGCGAAGTGCCCATCGGCTTCGAGAGCTGGGACCACGTGCCGAATAACCCCTTCTTCGCCCCGGTGGCCGACGTGTCGGCGCTGGAGGACTGCATGAACGCGCTGCGCAAGAGCGGTGATTCCTGCGGTGCGCGCCTGCGCGTGGTGGCGAAGAACATGCCGGTCGGCCTGGGCCAGCCGCTGTACGACAAGCTGGACGCCGACATCGCCTACGCGATGATGGGTCTGAATGCGGTCAAGGGCGTGGAGATCGGCGCCGGTTTCGCCTCGGTGGCCGACAAGGGCAGCACCCACGGCGACTCGCTGACCCCGAACGGCTTCGTTGGCAACAAGGCCGGCGGTGTGCTGGGCGGCATCAGCACCGGGCAGGACCTGGACGTGTCCGTGGCCATCAAGCCCACCAGCTCCATCCTGATCCCGCGCGACTCCATCGACGTGGCCGGCGCGCCGACCGAAGTCATCACCAAGGGCCGCCACGACCCCTGCGTGGGCATCCGCGCCGCGCCCATCATGGAGGCGCTGCTGGCCCTGGTGGTGATGGACCACGCGCTGCGCCACCGCGCGCAGTGCGGCGACGTGCGGGTGAGCACGCCGGACATCGAGAACCGGTGAGCACCCCCTGCGCCGCAGCGCGGTTTCCCCGTCGAAGGGGCGCGCATCCATTGGCCGGCCAGACCGGCTCGACGGTGCATGTCGGCGGTGGGCCTGCACATCCACCTGGCGGCTGACGCACTTGTCGCACCCAGCCGCAAAAAGCCAACTGCTGCCCTTCGCCGCTCTGTCGGCGAGTTACTTCGCGCACGCCGGTTTCTTCAGTCCCTACCTCTCGCTCTGGCTGAGCGATCTGGGCTACAGCCTGGCCGCCATCGGCGTGATGTCGGCGCTGCAACCGGCCACGCGCCTGTTCGCGCCCTACCTGTGGGGCGTGCTGTCCGACCGCAGCGGTGAACGCGTCAAGCTCATGCGCTTTGGCGCCACGGGTGCGTTGCTGATTTCGCTGGCCCTGTGGCTGCCTCTGGAGCCCGTGGCCCTGTT
Organism: uncultured Hydrogenophaga sp.; assembly: GCA_964428045.1. GTDB lineage: Bacteria > Pseudomonadota > Gammaproteobacteria > Burkholderiales > Burkholderiaceae_C > Hydrogenophaga. The sequence goes on from CAYRWN010000025.1 coordinate 26,154, forward strand.
TGTCGTGCTGTTGCTGCTGTTTTCGCACACCAGTGCCCTGATGCCCATGAGCGAGGCCGCGCTGGCGCAACTGGTCAGCCAGGGCGGCGCTTTCGACTCGCGCCGCTACGGTCGCGTTCGGCTGTGGGGATCGATCGGATTCCTGGGCACGGTGCTGCTGGCGGGTTGGTGGTTCGAGCACTTTGGCAGCAGCCACTTTCCCGGCTGGGCGGTCGTCACGCTGGTGGCCCTGGTCCTGAGCGTGTGGTGGCTGCCGGATCACAAGGAGCCAGCGCACCGCAGCCACGAACCGGCGCCCGCCGTGGGGCCGCTGTTGCGCCAGCCCGCGGTGCGCTGGTTGTTCGCCTCGGTGTTCTTCCATGTGCTGGCGCACATCTTCATCTACGCCTTCTTCTCGCTCCACCTGGACCAGCTCGGTTACAGCAAGACCGTGATCGGCCTGTTCTGGGGCATTTCGGTGGTGATCGAGATCGGCTGGTTCTTCACCCAGGGTCGCTGGTTGCCGCGCCTGTCCCTCACCGGCTGGCTGGTGGTGGCTTCGGCGCTCATGGGGCTGCGCATGGCGCTGACGGCCGGCGCCTCCCACCTCTGGCTGGTGCTGCTGCTGGCGCAGTGTCTGCATGCCATCACGTTCGCGGCCCACCACACCGTGTGCATCGCTTTGATCTCACACCACTTTCCGGGGCGCCTGCGCGTACGCGGACAGGCGTTGTACACCGTGGTCGGTTACGGTCTGCCGGGTGTGATCGGCGGGCTGGTCGGGGGGGCGCTGTCGTCGGCCCAGGGTCTGCCCAGCGTGTTCTGGCTGGCTTCGGCCTGTGCGCTGGTGGCTGTGGCCTGCGCGTGGCGCCTGCGCGCGCTGGACCATCCAGGCTGAGAGATCAACCGGTTTTTGCTCAGGACCGCTCGCCGCCCGGGCTGCGCGGCAGGCCCGCGGCCACACCGCCGAACAGGTCGCCTTCGACGAGCGGCACGGCCGCAAAGGCGGCGCGCAGCGCCTGCTGGAAGGGTCGCAGTGCCGAAGAGCCGCCGGTGAGGTAGATCGCATCGAGCGCGGCCGTTGGTAAACCTGCACGTCGCAAGCACTCTTGGGCGCAGGCCACGGTGCGCGCCAGCAGCGCGTCCAGGTGTTGCTGCAGCGCAGACGGACCCAGTGCCGCGCTCAGGCCGGCCTCCACCCTGTTCAGGTCCACTGCGGTGTCGGCGTCGGTCTGCGAAGCGCGGATCTTCGCCTGTTCCACCGCATGCGCGATGGCATGGCCTTGCCGCTCGTGCAGCACCCGCATCAGGCGCTGGTGCAGCAAGGGGTCGCTGTAGTTGGTTCGCAGCGCCTGTGCCTGCGCCAGGGCGCGGGGCTGGTACTGCCACTGGATCAGGTGCCAGGTGGACAGGTCGAAGAACACCCGGCTGGGCACTTCGCGCTGCTGCGGTCCGGCATGGCGGTAGCCCAGCAGCGGCATGACGCGCTCCAGGCTGAGCTGGCGGTCGAAGTCGGTGCCGCCGACGTGCACGCCGCTGGTGGCCAGCACGTCCTGGCTGCGGTCGGTCTGTGCGATGCGCTGCGGCCCCAGCCGCACCACGGTGAAGTCGGACGTGCCACCGCCGATGTCGACCACCAGCACCAGCGCTTCCTTCTGCAGCCGCTGTTCGTGGTCCAGGGCGGCGGCGATCGGTTCCAGCTGGAAACGGACGTCGGTGAATCCCGCCAGCTGCGCCGCCTCCCGCAACGACTGCTCGGCCTGTGCGTCGCGGGCGGCATCGTCGTCCACGAAGTGCACCGGCCGGCCCAGGACCACGCGCTCCGGGGCATGCCCCAGCGAATCGGCAGCGCGGGCGCGCAGTTCCGCCAGAAAGATGGCGACGATGTCCAGGAAACGCATCGGGCGGTGGTTGACGACCGTGCTCTCGAGAACCAGGGCACTGCCGAGCAGGCTCTTGAGCGAACGCATCAGCCGGCCCTCGGTGCCGGCGAGGTACTGGGCCATGGCGTCGCGGCCGAAATGGGTGCGCTGGTCTTCGGCGTTGAAGAACACGGCCGTCGGCATGGAAACGGCAGGCCCTTCCAGCGGGATCGGGCGCACCGGACCTTGCGGGCCGGCCCAGGCCATGGCGGAGTTGGAGGTGCCGAAGTCGATGCCGAGGGTGCCGGTGCTGGAAGGGGACATGAAAAGACAAGGCCAAGGTGCCCGCAGGGCACAGGGACCGCAGGGGCGACGTGCGCAGGGCCGGCGATTCTGCCAGTTCGCTGCGGCGGGTGCGCAGGCCCTCAAGTTTTCCCGCCCAGTGACGAAAAGGTACTACTTGCGCGGGTTTTGGCCGGTCAGAGAACGGTGGGTGCGCCCGACGGTGCGCCCACCGGGCCCGGCGGAGCCCTGCCTGAACGTCTGATACCCCGCACAACCATGTCCGCCCACCGTGATCCGCCGCACAGACCGCCGTACCCGGCCGGTGCGCCGCAGCGGCACAATGGCACTGGTTGCTTTCCCACGGCGCATCTCACACGGAGGCCACATGGCCAGCGAACTGGACACGGTGAGGGCCTTGCGGGCCCTGTTCAACGACATGCCACGCGCGCCCCAGGGCCTGTCGCACCCGGAGACCATGGCCTGGATCCAGCGTTCGATGTCCGACTTCGAAGGCGGCGAGATGGCCTACACCCTGGAGCACATCACACGCAGTGCCATGCTGGACATCGTGCTGCGCTTCCGCGAAGACGGGCACCTCAAGGACGACCTGACCTTTGAGGCAACCCTCCGGCAACTGGCCACACCCGAGGGCCGCAAGACCTTCATGGACCAGTGCATCCAGGCGCAAAAAAGCGTGGATGCGGCCACGCGGCTGATCAATCGCGCCAAGCGCCCGATGTCCGATCCGGGACCGCTGTTCGGCTTCGATACCGAAGACATCCAGCGCTTCGTGGCGGCCCAGCCCTGCGGCCCAGGGCCGCTCTACGCGGAGTTCGCTGCGCGCGAAGACGTGCAGCAGATCGGTGTGCTGGCGCAGGAACCGCAGGCGGTCTACGAATTTGACTGGGGCTTCGTCGTCGAAGACCACGGTTCGTGGAACGTGTACATCGCGCAGGTCTGGCGCAAGGGCACGGTGGGCTGTTTTCACCGCTTCATGCACGCCTGGCAGCTGGAGATCAGCACCCAGCCCGATGGTGGCCTGCTCTGCCCGCCGCCGCTGCCACCCGGTCTGTCGCTGGACGACGGTATCGGCCACTTCTGCGCGCTCACGCTCGACGGAGGTCCCTTCCTGCAAGACCCCACCGTGCGGCGCTGGATGGGGGAAACCTTTCTGGCCCGCATCCTGCCCTACATGGCGGGTCGCGCGGTGGACGACGACTACGACTTTCCCGACTGATACCGTGCAGTTGCTGCGGCTCAGGCCCGCTGGTCGAGCAGGCTGCCCAGCATCCGGTCTTCGGTTTCGATGGTCTTGAGGTTGGCGGCAAAGCTGTAGAGCGCCTGTTGCTGCGCCACCCGGTCCTCGGCCAGGTGGGCCAGCGGTCCGGGGGACTGTGCGTCTTCCCGCACCACCTGCACCTGCACGCCGCCGGCTTCCGGCACGGCGGTCTGCTGGACCGCCAGGCGGCGGAACCCCGGGGTCTGCGCATTGGCCACGTTGTGCGCGGTGGTGTCCAGGCGGGTCTGTGCGGCGCGCAGGCCACTCAGCGCGATGGATGCGGCCGAGGTGCTGGAAAAGGGTTGGACGGGCATGGCGACTCCGGACGGCCGGGCAGGAAGACCGGCTTTCGAAGCTCTGATCGGCCGCCCCGGCGGCGGCTGTAGCGGCGGCCGACGGGTGGATGCTCAGGGTGCCCGGGTGGCGGCCGAATCGACGAACTTGCGCACCAGGCCGTCCATGGCGACCAGGTAGCCGTCGACCCCGAAACCGACCACGATGCCGGCCGCCGCCGGCGAAACCCAGGAGTGGTGGCGGAAGGCTTCGCGCGTGTGCACGTTGGAGATGTGGCACTCGATCACCGGCAGCGGGTCCACGCCCTTGATGGCGTCGTGCAGCGCGATGGAGGTGTGGGTGAGGGCCCCCGGGTTGAACACCACGCCCAGCACCTCGCCGGCTTTGTACTGGCGGCCGATCTCGTGGATCTTGTCGATCAGCGCCCCTTCCCAGTTGCTCTGGAAGCACTCGACGGCGTAGCCGGTCTTCTCACCGTGGGCCTTGCAGAAGGCTTCCACGTCGGCCAGGGTGGTGTGGCCGTACTGGGCCGGTTCGCGCGTGCCCAGCAGGTTGAGGTTGGGGCCGTTGAGGATGAAGATCTTTTTCATGGGAGTCGCCTGGAAACGGAAGGCGATGCCAAGCTTAACCCGTTCCCGCCTCAGGGCGCCGGATCGGTCACGCCGAACAGGCGGCGCAGCGGGTTGAACCCCGTGACCAGCGCGGTGGCCAGCAGCACCAGACCGCCGCCCGCGAAGATGCCCGGCGAGAGTGCTTCGCCCAGGAACAGGTGGCCCCAGGCCACGCCGAACACCGGGATCATGAAGGCCGGGCTCATGGCCGCCACCGGGGTCACGTGCCGGATGATGAGCAGGTGCGCCCAGTAGGCCAGACCCGAGGTGACCACGCCCAGCATCGCCACGGCCGCCAGTGCACCCGGCGTGAACTGCGCCTGCGGCAGCGTCCAGGCGGCACCGGGCAGCACCACGAGCAGCGCAGGCAGGTGGATGCCCGCGGCGATCGCCAGGGGCTGCATGCGGGTGGTGGCGCGCTTCATCAGCGGCGTGGACAGGCCGTAGCAGGCGGCGGCGGTCACACAGGCCAGCGCGGCGGCCAGGGTGGCCGTGTCCAGCGGCACCGGGCCGAGCCGGACGATCAGGGCCACGCCCGCGAAGCCCAGCGCACAGCCGATCAGTTTGCGCAGGGTCAGGGTGTCTTCCTTGAACCAGGCCGACGCCAGCGTGCCGAACAGCACCGCCGTGGTGTTGAGCAGCGCGCTGTAGCCCGCCGGCAGGCGCAGCGCTGCCCAGGCGTAGAGCATGAAGGGCAGGGCCACCGACAGCAGGCCGATCACCACCAGCATGCGCCAGTGCTGCCACGGCCAAGTGTGGCGCAGCACGGGCATGAGCAGTGCGAGCGTCATCATCGCCAGCCCCACGCGCAGCGCCGCCAGCACCCAGGGCCCCATCACCGGCGCGGCGATGCGGATGAACATGAAGGAGGCGCCCCAGAGGGCGGACAGGGCCAGCAACTGGCCGAAGTGGCGGGTTTTCACCGCGTCGATTGTGTGGTGTTTGCGCCGCCTGCGTCGCCCCCGCAGGCGCTTGCGCGATCGGGTTTCACGCCGCAGGGCCTGACGTGCGCATCGCCTGCGCAAGGCCGTTCTGGTCCAGCGTCTCCAGGCCGTCGGCGGCGCCCAGACGGTCGCGCGTTTCGCGGTTCTGGCCCAGCTTGGACTTGCCCACCAGGCGCGTGATTTCGATCTCGATGCCGACGATCCGGGTCAGCATGTCGGCGATGAACTCGGGGGCCGAATCGCCCATCTTCCAGGGTGTGGCTTGTCGGGAACGCGCCTCGTGCTCGCGCGTCAGGCGCGCCAGCAGGCCGCGCAGGAAGCGCTCGTCGTCCTGCACGCGCAGCACGCCGTGCGCGTGCACCACCTGGTAGTTCCAGGTCGGCACATGGCGGTGGTGTTCGGGCTTGCTCGGGTACCAGTTGGGCGAGATGTAGCCGTCCGCCGCCTGAAAGATCACCAGCACCTCGGTGTTGGCGGCCTGCTGCCACACCGGGTTGGCGCGGGCCACGTGGGCACGCAACCCGCCGTGCGGGCCGACGGCGGTGTCCAGCTCGAAGGGCAGGGGGTTGGCGTCCAGCCCCTGCGGGCCGTGGGTCACCAGCTGGCCCAGCGGGTGCTCGCGCATCAGCGCGTGCAGCGGCCCGGGTCGCTTTTCTTCGAAGTGTGTGGGCAGGTACATGGTCGGGGCATTGTGCAGGCCGATTCAGGCGGCGGACGGTGCCAGCGCATGCCGCAGCAGCAGTACCGCCAGGGTCCACATGGTCAGGCCGATCAGCGCGTCGAGCACCTGCCAGGCGCGCGGCCGGGCGAACAGCGGCGCCAGCCAGCGCGCGCCGAAACCCAGCGCGGTGAACCAGCCCAGGCTGGCCATGCTGGCGCCGGCAATGAACCAGTTTTGCAAGCCGGCGGGCTGCTGTGCGCCGATGCTGCCGACCAGCAGCACCGTGTCCAGGTACACGTGGGGGTTGAGCAGGGTGAAGGCGGCCGCTTGGGCCAAGGCGGCGCCGCGGCTCAGGCCCGCACCACCGCCCGCGGCCTGCAACTGGCTGACTCGGCGCGCCCGCTGCAGCGCCTGCCAGCCGTACCAGGCCAGAAACGCCGCGCCCGCCAGCGCCATCGCCTGGGCCAGCGCCGGGTGGCGGCCCAGCGCCTGCGCCATGCCCAGCACGCCGGCGGTGATCAGCGCCGCGTCGGCCAGTGCGCAGAAGGCCACCACCGGTGTCACGTGTTCGCGCCGCAGGCCCTGTCGCAGCACGAAGGCGTTCTGCGCGCCGATGGCGACGATCAGGCCCAGGCCGAGCGCCAGGCCCTGGGTGAAGACAGGCCAGGCCTGTGCAAGCGGAATCGAATTCATGCCCCGAGCTTGCCATCCGGAGAGGATGTAGACAAACTGTTTTTACTTCTTTGGATTAAGAGAAACTGAATTCATGCTGGACTACGCCGCCCTCAATGCCCTCGACGCCGTGGTGCGCGAAGGCAGCTTCGACCGCGCGGCCCGCGCGCTGCACGTCACGCCATCGGCCGTTTCGCAGCGCATCCGTCTGCTGGAAGAGCGCGTGGGCTGCGCGCTGGTGGTGCGCGGCCAGCCTTGCGTGCCCACCGACACCGGCCGGCGCATGTGCCAGCACATCGACCGCGTGCGCCTGCTGGAGCAGGAGCTGACCGACGCGCTGCCCGCGATGGCGCCCGACGGTGGTGCGCGCGTGCCGCTGCCGGTGGCCGTGAACGCCGACAGCCTGGCCACCTGGTTCGCGCCCGCGCTGACGGCGTTCGCAGCCGACGCGCCGGTGCTGATTACCCTGAGCGTGGACGACCAGGAACACACGGCCGAATGGCTGCGCACCGGCGCCGTGCTGGCGGCCGTCACCAGCGCCGCGCGGCCCGCGACCGGCTGCAACAGCCAGCCGCTGGGCGCCATGCGCTATGTGGCCGCTGCCAGCCCGGCGTTCGTGGCGCAGCACTTTGCCGGCGGCGTGGGTGCCGGGCGTCTGGCTCAGGCGCCCAGTCTCCTGTTCAACCACAAGGACGAACTGCAGGCGCGCTGGGTGCGCCGCGTGTGTCACCGCCATGTGGAACTGCCCCGGCACACATTGCCGTCGTCACAGGCCTTCGTCACCGCGGCGCTGGCCGGCATGGGCTGGGGCATGCTGCCCGAGTCGCTGGCGGCACCGCACCTGGAAAGCGGTGCACTGATCGAACTGGTGCCCGGCGTCCCGTTGGACGTCCCGCTGCACTGGCAGACCGCCCGGGCCGCTTCGCGGTTGCTGGACGACCTGTCGCGGCAGGTCGTGGCGGCGGCTCGCAGCGTGTTGCTGCCGCTGTAGGCACGCATCGCCGTTGGGGTGAGCTTGATGCGCCGCAACATGGTTGCGGGGTGTCTGGGCTAGCATGTCCGCATGCACGTGCCTTCGGCTTCCGCCGTCTTCTCCGCCCGCGCCCTGACCAAGACCTATGGCGATGGGGAAACCGCCGTGCAGGCGCTGCGCGGCGTGGACCTGGACATCGTGCGCGGCGAGTTCGTGGTGCTGCTGGGCGCCTCGGGCAGCGGCAAGTCCACGCTGCTGAACATCCTGGGCGGGCTGGACACGGCCACCAGCGGCTCGGCCAGCTGGACGCACGCCGGCCAGGTGCACGAACTCATCGGCGCGGGCGACGCCGAGCTGACGCGCTACCGGCGCGAGCACGTCGGCTTCGTGTTCCAGTTCTACAACCTCATCCCCAGCCTGACCGCCGAAGAAAACGTGGCCCTGGTGACCGACCTGGCCGACGACCCGATGGACCCGGCCGAGGCGCTGGCGCTGGTGGGCCTGGCGCCGCGGCGGCACCATTTCGTCTCGCAGCTCTCGGGCGGCGAGCAGCAGCGGGTGGCCATCGCCCGTGCCATCGCCAAGCGCCCGGCCGTGCTGCTGTGCGACGAACCCACCGGCGCGCTGGACTGCGCCACCGGCGTCATGGTGCTGCAGGCCATCGAACACGTGAACCGGGAACTGGGCACCACCACGGTCGTCATCACCCACAACGCGCCCATTGCCGACATGGCCGACCGCGTGCTGCGCCTGGCCGACGGCCGCATCGTCGAAAGCCATGTGAACCCCCACAAGGTGGCCGCGTCCACGCTGCGCTGGTGACGCACACAAGATGAGCACGCTGCACACCAAACTCTGGCGCGACCTCCAGCGCCTGCGTGCGCAGGTGCTCACCATCGCGGTGGTGGTGGCCATCGGCGTGGCCGGCTTCGTGGGCATGTTCGCGGTGCACGACTCGCTCAAGACCTCGCGCGACGCTTTCTACGCCGACAACCGCCTGGCCGACCTGTTCGCCGGCATCAAGCGCGCGCCGATGTCGCTGGGCGAACGCATCCGCGCCATCCCCGGCGTGGCCGAGGTCAAGCTGGACGTGGTCTTTGACGCCCAGGTGGATCTGCCCGGGGTGGTGCAGCCCGTCACCGGCCGCTTCATCGGGCTGGACCTGTCGGCCGCGCAGGCCGGGCGCCAGGGCCTGAACGCGCTCAGCCTCAAGCAGGGGCTCTGGCCCGAGCGCGGTGCCCAGCTCGAAGCCCTGGTCAGTGACCGCTTCGCCGCCGCGCGCAGCCTCAAGCCCGGCGACGTGGTGCACGCCATCCTCAACGGCCGGCGTGAGCGCATCCACCTGGTGGGCACGGCCGTCACGCCCGAATACGTGTTCGCCTCGCAGGGCGGTGCGCCCGACGACACGGGCTTTGGCATCTGGTGGATCGACGGCGCGCGCATGACCGAGCTGTTCGACATGCAGGGCGCCTTCAACCAGGCCGCGCTGCGGCTGGACGCCGGCGTGCCCGAACGCGCCGTGCTCACGCCGCTGGACCGCCTGCTCGAACCCTACGGCAGCATCGGCGCGGTGGGGCGCGACCGGCAGCTCTCCACCAAGATCGTGAGCGACGAGTTGGCTCAGCTCAAGGTCATGGGCACGGTGCTGCCGGCCATCTTCCTGGCCGTGGCCATGTTCATCCTCAACGTGGTGCTCAGCCGCCAGGTGGCCACGCAGCGCAGCCAGATCGCCGCGCTCAAGGCCCTGGGCTACACCGACGGCGCCATCGCGGGGCACTACATCCAGCTGGCGCTGGTGATCGCCGGGCTGGGCGTGGCGGTGGGCCTGGGGCTGAGCCAGCTGATCGGCCGCGGCATGCTCAGCCTGTACGACGAGGTGTTCCGCTTCAACCGCCTGGTCTACGCCACCGACACCGCGCTGGTGCTGCTGTCGACCGCCATCGCCGCGCTCGCCGCCGCCGCCGGCACCTGGACCACCATCCACGCCGTGGTGCGGCTGCGCCCGGCGCAGGCCATGCTGCCGCCCGCGCCGCCGGCCTACGGTGCCACCCTGCTCGAACGCCTGGGCCTGGGGCGTTTGCTGTCCACCAGCGCGCGCATGGTGGTGCGCAACCTGGAGCGGCGTCCGCTGCGCGCGGCCTTCACCGTCACCGGCATCGCGCTGGCGGTGGCGCTGCAGATCTCGGGCGCCTTCTGGCTCGACGCCATCGCCCACATCGTGGACGTGCAGTTCCGCCAGGTGCAGCAGGGCGACGTGCTGGTGAACTTTCACCGCCCGGTGCCCGTGACCGTGGTGCGCGACCTGCAGCGCCTGCCCGGCGTGCTCGATGCCGAGGTCTACCGCACCGAACCGGTGAAGGTGACGCTGCGCGGACAGACCAAGGACACGGCGGTGATGGCCCTGCGCGGTGATGCGAAGCTGATGCGCCTGGTGGACGAAGACCGCGGCGCGCTGGCCCTGCCGCCGCACGGGGTGGTGCTCTCGGGCCTGCTGGCGCGCGAGATCGGCGCCCAGGTGGGCGACCGCATCACGCTGCAGTTCCGTCTGTGGAACCGCCGCAGCGTGGAGGTGGAGGTGGTCGACATCGCCCGCACCATGTTCGGCCAGCTGCTCTACATGAACCTGGACACCCTCAACAGCCTGGCCGGCGATGGCGACGGCGTGGCCGACGCGGCGCTGCAGGTGGACCCGGCCGCCATGCCGGCCTTCTGGGCCGCGGTGAAGGCGGCGCCGGGCATCAACTCGGTGTTCGACAAGGGCAGTTCCATGACCGAATTCAACCAGCGCACCGAACGCAACATGGGCGTGTTCAGCGGCATCCTCACGCTGTTCGCCGTCGCCATGGCGGTGGGCATCATCTACAACGCGGCGCGCATCTCGCTGTCCGAACGCGCCTGGGAACTGGCCAGCCTGCGCGTGCTGGGCATGACGCGGGCCGAAGTCTCGGTGCTGCTGCTGGCCGAGCTGGCGGCCGAACTGCTGGTGGCGCTGCCGCTGGGCGCGCTGGCCGGCTGGGGCCTGGCCTCGCTGATGATGGCGCTCATGGCCAGCGACGCGATCGATTTTCCGGTGGTCATCGAACCGTCCATCTACGCCTCGGCCGCGCTCATCGTGTTGGCCGCCGGTGTGGCCAGTGCCCTGCTGGTGCGCCGCCACATCGACCGCCTCGATCTGGTTTCCGTTTTGAAGGTACGCGAATGAACAAATCCAACAACGGTGCGGCCCGGCGCCGCTGGCTTGTCGGCGGGCTCGCTGTGGCCATCCTGGCTGGCGTGCTCTGGGCCGCCTACCGCCCGCGCCCGCTGGACGTGGAAACCGCCACCGTGGCCGAAGGCCGCTTCGAGCAGGTGATCGAGGAAGACGGCCAGCTGCGCCTGCAGCAGCGCTACCTGCTCACCGCGCCCACCGCCGCGCAGCTGCAGCGGCCCACGCTCAAGGTGGGCGACGCGGTGAAAGCCGGCGACGTGGTGGCCGTGCTGGCGCCCGCCGCGCCCGGCATGATCGACGCGCGCACCCGCAGCGTGCTGCAGCAGCGCGTGGGCAGCGCCGCCGCCGCCGTGGCCGCCGCCCGCGCCAACGTGCAGCGCGCCCAGGCCGCGCTGGCCCAGGCCACGCTGGAAGCCGAACGCGCGGCGCAACTGGCCAAAGACGGCTTCATCGCCCCATCCGCCCGCGACCAGAGCCGCCTGGCGCGCGAGGCGGCGGCCCAGGCACTGAAAGCCGCGCAGGCCGAACAGGCCGCCGCCGGCCACGCCGCCGGCGAAGCCCGCGCCGCGCTCGGCCGGGCCGAACCGTCTGGCGCTGCACAAGGGTTGTGGTCGCTCAAGAGCCCGGTCAGCGGGCGCGTGCTCAAGCTGCACAAGGACAGCAGCGAACCGGTGCAGGCTGGCGCACCGCTGCTGGAAATCGGCGACACCGGCGCCCTGGAAGCCGTGATCGATGTCTTGTCCGGCGACGCGCCGCGCATCGCCGCGGGCGCCGCCGTACAACTGGCCACCGGCCGCAACCAGCCGCCGCTGACCGGGCAGGTGGCCCGGGTGGACCCGGTTGCCTTCACCAAGACCTCGGCCCTGGGCATTGAAGAGCAGCGCGTCAACGTCACCGTCGCGCTCCAGGTGCCGCCGGAAGAACTGCAGAAGCTCGGCGACGGCTTCCGCGTCGACGCGCGCATCACCGTCTCGGCGCAAGACGGTGTGCTGCTCGTGCCCTCGGCCGCGCTGGTGCGCCAGGGCGAAGGCTGGCAGGTGTTCGTGGTCGAAGCCGGCAAGGCCCGCGCGAGGGCGGTGACGTTCAGCGACCGCAACGCCGCCAGCGCCTGGGTCAAAGACGGCTTGAAGGCGGGCGAAACGGTGATCCTCTACCCCGGCAGTTCAATGGCCGATGGGCAGGCCGTGCGAAATAGGCGTGTCAAGTGAGGGTTTCGACCCGTTGCCGTCATGCAAGGACTCTCTGCGAATGCCCTCCGTTTACTTGCCCCAAGAATCCTTCAACCCCGTCACCCGGTTGAACACCACCTTGCCGCCCACCCCGTGGTCCGTGCGGTCCGCCACGAAGTAGCCGTGCCGCTCAAACTGGAATTTCTGGTCCGGCTTCGCCGCAGCCAGTGAAGGCTCCACATACGCCGTCACCACCTTCAGGCTGTCGGGGTTCAGCGCGTCCAGGAAGTTCTTGCCGCCCGCGTCGGGTTGCGGGTCGGTGAACAGGCGGTCGTACAGGCGCACTTCGGCACTCACGCCGTCGGCGGCGCCCACCCAGGTGATGGCGGCCTTGGCCTTGACGCTGTCGGCGCCGGGGGTGCCGCTCTTGGTGCCGGCGATCACTTTGGCGCGCACTTCGGTCACTTGGCCGTCCGCGTCTTTGGCGCCCACGCCGGTGCATTCGATGACGTAGCCGCCTTTGAGGCGCACCACGTTGCCGGGGAACAGCCGCTTGTAGCCCTTGGGCGGCACTTCTTCAAAGTCTTCGCGTTCGATCCAGACCTCCTTGCCGATCTTGAACACGCGGTCGGGCGGGGGCGTTTGCCCTTCCGCGATGGCGCTGTGGGGCAGGGCGGGCTGGGTGCAGTCTTCGGTGTAGTTGTCAGAGCCGAACACTTCGGCCCAGTTGGTGAGCACCAGCTTGACGGGGTCGAGCACGGCCATGCCGCGGTGGGCCTTGTTTTCCAGGTCTTCGCGCAGGCAGCCGTCGAGCGTGCTGTAGTCGATCCACGAATCGCTCTTGGTCACGCCGATGCGTTCGGCAAAGAGCTGGATGGCTTCGGGCGTGTAGCCGCGGCGGCGCAGGCCGACGATGGTGGGCATGCGCGGGTCGTCCCAGCCGCTGACTTTCTTCTCGTTCACCAGTTGCGCCAGCTTGCGCTTGCTGGTGATGACGTAGGTGAGGTTCAGGCGTGCAAATTCGTACTGCCGCGGCGGCGGGGCCTTGAGCAGGCCGCCTTCGATCAAACGCTCCATCAGCCAGTCGTAGAAGGGGCGCTGGTCTTCAAATTCCAGCGTGCAGATGGAGTGGGTGATCTGCTCCAGCGCGTCCTCGATGGGGTGCGCGAAGGTGTACATGGGGTAGATGCACCAGGCGTCGCCCGTGTTGTGGTGCGTGGCGCGGCGGATACGGTAGATGGCCGGGTCGCGCAGGTTGAAGTTGGGCGACTGCATGCTGATCTTGGCGCGCAGCACGGCGGCGCCGTCGGCGAGCTTGCCGTCGCGCATCTCGCGGAAGCGGGCCAGGTTTTCTTCGGGGCTGCGGGCGCGGAAGGGGCTGTCCACGCCGGGTTTGCCGAAGTCGCCGCGGTTGACGCGCATTTCTTCGGCGGTCTGTTCGTCCACATAGGCGTGGCCGGCGGTGATGAGGTATTCGGCCGCGCGGTACATGAAGTCGAAATAGTTCGACGCGTGGTACAGGTGGTCTTCGGTCTTGCCGTTGAAGCTGCTTTGCCAGTTGAAGCCCAGCCACTGCACCGCGTCGAGGATGGAGTCCACGTACTCCTTTTCTTCCTTCTCGGGGTTGGTGTCGTCAAAGCGCATGTGGCAGACGCCGCCATAGTCGCGCGCCAGGCCGAAGTTCAGGCAGATGCTCTTGGCGTGGCCCACGTGCAGGTAGCCGTTGGGTTCGGGCGGGAAGCGGGTGCGGATCTTGGCCGGGTCGGGCTGGCCGGCGTCGTGGAAGGCCGCATCGCCCGGGCCGCCGCCCCACTGGCGGCTGGCGTAGGTGCCTTGCTCCAGGTCTTTTTCGATGATCTGGCGCAGGAAGTTGGAGACCTTGTGCTCCTCGCCGTCTGCGGCGGCGGGAACGTTGTTTTTAGAGGGGGAAGAGGGGGTGTTGGAGCTCATGAAAGTCATTCTAGGCGGGGGCTTGTTCAGAGGGCGCTGACCGCTTGCACGTTGGCTTGCGCGATGGCGCGAAAGCCAGCGCTGATGCGTTCGTCAACAGCGGCGGCCTGCCAGAAGCGTTGCGCCAGTTCACGCGCCCGCGGCCACACCGCCAGGGTGTGCACCGTGGGGCGCGGCGGCTGGGCGGCCAGGTCGCGCGGCACCACTTCGCCGGCCACCGGGGCGTAGAGCATGGGCAGCATGTCGTAGGCGGGGGCGAGGCGCCAGCGGTGGTCTTGCAGCAGCAGTGAGATGTTGCCGTGGTGGCGGTCGGTGTTGGCGATCAGCGCGCCATACGCGTCGAGCAGGGTCAGGGTGCTCACGTCGGCGGCGCTCAGGCGCTCGGGGCCGGCCTGGTCGGAGCGGCGCGCGGTCTCCACCCAGTTGGTGCCCTGGCCGATGTACTGGCGGTCGTAGACCTCCAGCGAGACCATGCCGACGCGGCCGCCCTGGGGCGTGCGGTCGAAGCGGCGGCTTTGCAGGAAAACGCGGCCCGCGGCCTCGATCAGCTCGGTGTGCGCCGCGTTGATGCCGGCCTCGGCCAGTGTCTGCAGGGCCAGGGCTTCGCAAATGAGCAGGTCGCGCCAGCGCTGGGCGAGCGCGCTGTCGTCGGCCGGGGAAAACTTCACCAGCACCGGGTGGCCTTCGCGCACGGCGCTGAACTTGGGTTGCTCTCCCCCGGCGTTGGAGCCCACGGCGGTCTGGTCCAGCGCCTGCAGGGCCAGGGCGGGGTACTGGGTGGCCGGGTCGGTCACCACCGGGGCGGCGCTGCGCTGGCCGCTGCCTGTGGTGGGCAGGGCGTGGTAGCGGTCGAAGGCGGCGGCGCCCACCAGCAGGTTGCCTGGCTGGTCTTCGCCCGCGTTCACCAGCGCCTTGAGGATGTGGTCGTCGCTCCAGTGCTGCAGGTTGGCGGGCAGCTGCAGGGCAGGGTTTGCGGTCACGAACCCCCGGCCCAGAAAGCCCTGGGGCCGCATGTCGTACAGAAACCAGGGCAGGCTGTCGTGCAAGGCGCTGCGGCCGTGCACCTTGTCGGCTTCGTCCATCCAGAAGCCGCCACCCGCCAGCGGGTGGAGCGTGCCGAACGGGCTCAGGTCGCCTTGCGCGGTCACGGCATGGATGGGCACCTGGCGACCCACCCCCTCGATTTCGCGCGGCAACAGGTAGCGGCGTGCCCGCGCGGCGCCCACCGCCACCACCCGACCATCGGCAACGATGGGGGCCAGCAGGCGCGACAGCGTGGGCTGGCTCACGCCCAGGCGCTGCTGCAACTGGGCGCCACCCGCCTGGCCGCCCAGGCTGCGCAGGGCCTGCATCAGCTCGTCCTGGCCAGGGTTTGCGGTGCTCATGAATGAATACTTGAATGAATATTGAATTCTCGATATTCTACGAAAATCATTTGCTGACAGGGGGTTGCAGAATGGTACGTGACCCAAAGGTCTATCGCATGAATGCATTCATGGCGCTGGAGAGCGCCCAACCTCTTACCACGCCAGCCGGATGCGGGTGCCCCGGCCGTCGGCCACCGGGCTGGTGAGTCGTGGGCGGGCGCCGTGCTGCAGCGCGATTTCGCGCACGATGGCCAGGCCCAGGCCGCTGCCTTGCGCCTGGCTGCCGGGCACGCGGTAGAAGCGCTCGAACACATGGCCCTGGCTGGCGGGTGGAATGCCCGGGCCGTTGTCTTCCACTTCCAGCCAGCCGGGGCCCACGCGCACGGTCACGCGCACGCCGGGTTCGCTGTGCGAGAGCGCGTTGTCGATGAGGTTGGCCACCACTTCGTGCAGCAGGGTGGGGCGGCCCTGCACTTCGTGCTGGTCCACCAGGGTTTCAAAACCCAGGTCGTCGCCGCGCTGGTGGGCGGCCTGCAGCCACTCTTCGGTCACCTGGCGGGCCAGGGCCACCAGGTCCACGGGGGTGGGGGGGTGCATTTCGTGCGCGTGTTCGGCGCGGGTCAGCGCCATCAGCTGTTCGGTCAGGGCGACGGCGTTGTTGGTGGTCTGGCCGGCGGCGCTCACCAGGGTCTTGCGTTCGGCCTCGGTCTGCGCGCGGTCGGCCAGCGACAGCTGGGTCTTGAGCACCGTCAGCGGGGTGCGCAGCTGGTGGGCGGCGTTGTCGATGAAGCGTTTGCGGATGTCGATCAGGTTGCCCAGGCGCTTGAGGTAGCCGTTGAGTGTTTCGATCAGCGGGCGCAGTTCGCCGGGGGCGTCGGGCACCTGGATGGGGGAGAAGTCGTCGTCGGCGCGGTTGGCCAGTTCGCGGCGGTAGGTTTCCAGCGGGCGGATGCCGCGCTGCACGCCGTACAGCACGAGCAGCACGGTGCCCAGCAGCAGCACGCCCTGGCCGAGCAGGGTTTCGCGCAGCACCTGGGCCGCGAGCTGGTTGCGCGCTTCGCGGGTTTCGGCCACGGTGATGAGCAGCACCGGCGCATTGGCCTGGCTTTCGTTGGCGATGTGGATCAGCCGCACCAGACGCACCGGCTCGTTGCGGTATTGCGCGTCGTCGAATTCCACCAGGGCGAAGAAGTGCACGCTCGACGGTTGCCGCTCGCTCACGGTGGGCAGGGCGGCGTTGCCGGCCAGCAGCTGGCCCTGCTGGCTGTCGACGCGGTAGAACAGCCGCGAACCGGTGTGGTTCTCAAACAGGTAGCCGGCGCCGCGCAGCATGTCCAGCCGCATCTGCCCGTTGTTCCAGTCGAGCTCTTCGGCCAGGGTGCGGGCGGCCAGGTAGAGCGAGCGGTCGTAGGCGTCGTTGGCCACCTGCACGGCGCGCCCGAAGCTCCACCACGCGTGCAGCACCACCAGGGGCACCAGCGGCAGCAGCAGCCAGGCCAGCAACCGCTGCTTGAGCGAGAGGGAGCGGCGCATCACGGGCCCTTGGCCGGTGCCAGCAGGTAGCCCAGCCCGCGAAAGGTGGCGATGGACACGCGGGGTTCGGGCAGCGCGTCGAGCTTCTTGCGCAGCCGATGGATGAGCACTTCGACCGCTTCGAGTTCACCGCCGTCGGGGCCGAACACGGCCTCGTGCAGCTTTTCCTTGCTCACGGTCTTGGGCGCGCTGCGCAGCAACACGCGCAGGGCGGCGGTTTCGCGCGGGGTCAGGCTCATGGGCACACCCGCGTGCAGCACTTCCGGGCTGGCGGCGCTGGCGCTCAGGGGGCCCAGGCGCCACTGGTCGGCGCGCATTTCCCGGCCCGGGCGGCGCAGCAGGGCGGCGAGCCGGGCTTCGAGTTCGCTGAGGTCGAAGGGTTTGGGCAGGTAGTCGTCGGCGCCCATGTTCAGGCCCTGCACCCGGTCGGGCACGCTGGCGCGCGCCGTGAGGATGAGCACGGGCACCGCGTCGCCACGCGCGCGCAGGCCCTGCAGGATGTCCAGCCCGTCGGGGCCCGGGATCTGCAGGTCCAGCAGGACGGCGTTGAACCCGTGACCGGGCGCCAGGGCTTTCCGGGCTTCCCAGCCGTCCCGGGCGAAGCTGACCTGCACGCCGGCCTGGCGCAGCGCAGTGCCTACCCACAGCGAGAGTTCGGGCGTGTCTTCGACCAGCAGGATGTGTGCGTCTAGGGTAATCACTGAAACCGTTTGAAAGCCAATTGACAGACGGGCGGCCCCGGCCGAGGCAGTATTGCACCACCCTGTGGCGCGGGTTCGGTCGGGTGTGGTGCACCCCGCCGGCCTTCGCGGCCCGAGGGTTGCCGGCATTGTCGGCGCATTCGGCCAGTCCAACATCCAACTTCCCTGCAGGAGACACACATGTCCATCACCAAACGCGACTTCATCAAGTTCGGCGCTGCCGCTGGCGCCGGCGTGGCACTGCCCGCCTGGGCGCAGGCCAAGCCCATGTACGACACGATCAACATGTTCGTGCCGGCCGGCCCCGGGGGCGGTTGGGACGGCACCGCGCGCGCCATCGAAAAGGTCGCCAAGGCGCTGGGCCTGGTGGGCAACATGCAGTTTGAAAACGTCGGCGGCGCCGGCGGCATGGTGGGCCTGCCTCGCTTCGTGAACAGCCGCAAGGGCCAGGGCAATGCGGTGATGGTGGGCGGTTCCGTCATGGTGGGTGCAGGCATCGCCAACAAGAGCCCGCTGACCATTAAGGACGTGACGCCGCTGGCCCGTCTGACGGAAGAGGCCACCGTGGTGGTGGTGCCCGCGGACGGCAAGATCAAGACCTGGGGCGAGCTGACCGCAGCCCTGCGCGCCAACCCCAAGGCGGTGTCGGTGGGCGGCGGCAGCGCCGGGGGTACCGACCACCTGACGCTGGGCCTGATGATCAAGGCCCTGGGCGGCAACGCCAAGGACGCCGCCTACGTCGCGTTTGCGGGCGGCGGCCCGGCCACGGCGGCCATCCTGGGCAACCAGGTGGCGGCGGGCATCTCCGGCTATTCGGAGTTCGAAGAGCACATCAAGTCGGGCAAGATGATCGCGCTGGCCACGTCGGGCCGCAACCGCATCGCGGGCACCAACGTGCCCACCATGACCGAGCTGGGCATGAACGTGGTGATGACCAACTGGCGCGGCATTTTCGCGGCGCCTGGCATCAGCGCCGCGCAGCGCGGCCAGCTGATGGACTTCGTGGGCCGCGTCGTGAACAGCAACCCGTGGAAGGACGAGCTGGTCCTGCGCAAGTGGGACAACGCCTACCTGACCGAAGCGCCGTTCCAGCGTGAACTGAACTGGGACATCGAGCGCATCGGTGGCTTGCTCAAGGACTTGGGCCTGGCATGACCCCGGTTCACGTCGGCGCCATCCTGGCGTTCATTTGCGCGGTGGCGTTCTGGCAGCTGGGCGACATCAGCGCGTCCGCGATCCAGATGGCGGTGGGTCCCAGCGCGGCCCCACGCGCGGTGGTCGCGTTCTTCGCGGTGGTGACGGTGCTGTACATCGTCAGTGCGTGGCGCGGACGCCAGGTGGATGAAAGCGCGGCGCCCGACCAGTCCGCGCTGCCGGGTTCCCTGCTGCGCATGGCCAGCCTGTTCGCGGGCGGGCTGGTTTTCATGGGTGGCGTGACCTGGGCCGGTTTCGTGCTGCCGGCCACGCTGTGCGGCATGCTGGTGGCGCGGGGTTTCGACGCGCCGCTGGGCCTCAAGTCCGCGCTGATCTGCCTGGGCATTGCCGCCAGCCTGTGGACCCTGTTCGCCAAGGTGCTGGGCGTGGGCCTTGGGCCGGCGACGCCGTTCGGCTTCTGACCGTTTGACTGGGAATTGAGATGGATGCTGTTCAGGCCTTGATGGGCGGCTTTGCCCATGCGCTGCAGCCCACCACCCTCATGTGGGGGTTTGTGGGCTGCTTCGTGGGCACGCTCGTGGGGGTGCTGCCCGGCATCGGCCCGGCGCTGACCATTGCGCTGCTGCTGCCGCTGACCTACCACGTGCCGGCGACCAGCATGTTCGTGATGTTCGCGGGCATCTACTACGGCGCCGCGTATGGGGGGTCGACCACTTCCATCCTGGTGCGCACGCCGGGCGAAGCCGGGTCGATGATGACCGCGCTGGAAGGCAACCAGATGGCGCGCCGCGGACGCGCGGGCCCCGCACTGGCCACCGCCGCGATCGGCAGCTTCATCGCCGGCACCGTCGGCACGATCGCGCTGACCTTCTTTGCACCCCTGGTGGTGGACGTGGCCCTGGCCTTCGGGCCGGCCGAGTACTTCAGCATGATGGTGCTGGCCCTGGTGGCGGTGACCGCCGTGCTGGGCCGTTCGGTGTTGCGCGGCCTGGTGGCGCTGTCGCTGGGCGCGCTGTTCGGCCTGGTCGGCATCGACTTGCAGACCGGTCAGGCGCGCTTCACGTTTGGCCACCAGCCGGGTCTGCTGGACGGCATCGAGATGACGATCGCCATCGTGGGCATCTTTGCGGTGGGCGAGGCGGCTTACCTGGCCTGGCAGGGGCGCAGCGCCCAGGTCGGCGAAGTGGCAACGCTCAAGGGCCCGGCGATGCTGAGCAAGGCCGACTTCAAGCGCTCCTGGAAGCCCTGGCTGCGGGGCACCTTCTACGGCTTCCCCATCGGCGCCATGCCCGCCGGCGGTTCCGACGTGCCGACGCTGCTGTCGTACTACACGGAAAAGAAACTGTCCAAGAACCCGGAAGAGTTCGGCCAGGGCGCCATCGAAGGCGTGGCGGGTCCGGAAGCGGCGAACAACGCGGCGGCGGCCGGTGTGCTGATGCCTTTGCTGACGCTGGGCATCCCGACCTCGGCCACGGCGGCCGTGATGCTGTCGGCGTTCCAGGGCTACGGCATCCAGACCGGGCCGGGCCTGTTCTCGTCGCAGAGCACGCTGGTGTGGACGCTGATCGCCAGCCTGTACATCGGCAACGCGATCCTGCTGGTGCTCAACCTGCCGCTGATCAGCCTGTGGGTGAAGCTGCTGAAGATTCCGCCGCCGTGGCTGTACGCCGGCATCCTCATCATTTCGACGCTGGGCGTGTACGGCGCCAGCAACTCGCTGTTCAGCGTTGGCCTGCTGTATGCGTTTGGTGTCCTGGGTTACCTGATGCGGCGCTTCGATTTCCCGGCACCCCCGGTGATCGTGGGGCTGATCCTCACGCCGATGGCCGAGCAGTCGCTGCGCCAGGCCCTGACCATCAGTCAGGGCGACTTCAGCGCGCTGGTGACGCGTCCGCTCTCGGGCACCCTGCTCGCGATCGCCGCCCTCATGCTGGTGGGCGGGCCCCTGTGGCGCTACCTGAACCGGTCGCGCTGATCCACCTGACAGCCCTCGCCACGCGGGGGCTTTGTTTTTTGATGAACCGATGAACGCCGAATTCCGTCGCCCGTTGCCGGGCACCGGTCTAGGGCTACGCTGAACAAGTAGCCAAATCGAGTGACCCGGCGTGCCAAAGGG
>CAYRWN010000026.1:0-45866 GCA_964428045.1 uncultured Hydrogenophaga sp.
TAAGTGACCCGTATCCGATTGTGAACCGAGGTATCCCCATCAATCAGATCGCGCGCGGTACGTAAAGGATCAAGCCGCCAGCACTTGCGGCGTGTCGCCAAAGACGAAAGCGTCCATGACCAGCACGCCGTGGGTGATGCCGCCGTCGATGCGCGTGGCCGGCACCGCGGCTCCGGCTGCCCCGGCGGCCACCATCAGCGGCCACAGGTGTTCGGCCGTGGGGTGGGCGCGCTGGGCGTGTGGCGCCTGCGCCATGGTCTGCTGCAGGCGCGCGTGGTCGCGCCCGGTCACCACGTCGCTGATCCAGCGGGAGAACTCGACGGCGTAGGTCTCGCCATGGGCATCGGGCGCGTCGAAGCGCACCTCGTAGAGGTTGTGGGTCAGACTGCCCGAACCGATGATCAGCACGCCCGCGTCGGCCAGCGGCGCCAGGGCCTGACCGTAGGCGTAAGCCCGCTCGCCGTCCAGCCGCGCGGGCAGCGAGACCTGGAGCACCGGCACGTCGGCCTGCGGCAGCAGGTGCATCAGCGGCACCCAGGCGCCATGGTCCAGCCCCCACTGCGGGTCGGCCTCGGCGTTGTACCCGGCGGCGCGCAGCAGCTCGATGGCGCGCTGCGCCACATCGGGGGCACCGGGCGCCGGGTAGTGCAGCTGGTAGAGCGCGGGCGGGAAACCGCCGAAGTCGTGGATGGTCT
Organism: uncultured Hydrogenophaga sp.; assembly: GCA_964428045.1. GTDB lineage: Bacteria > Pseudomonadota > Gammaproteobacteria > Burkholderiales > Burkholderiaceae_C > Hydrogenophaga. Next base: position 696 of record CAYRWN010000026.1, read on the forward strand.
GCGGGCGCGGCGTGGTGGCCACGCGCGGCTCGCGCGTCGTCCAGTGCGGCGAAACGACCAGGATGGCCTTCGGACGCGGCAGCGCTTTCCCAAGGGCTTGCAGTGCCGGACCGGCCTTGCCGGGATCGATGGCAAACGTGGGGGACCCGTGGGAGATGAACAGGGTGGGCTGACGGGTGGACATGGTGCGCTCCTTCGAGTACGGGCCATGGCATCGGCCCCGCCCACACTGTACGGGGGCTTGGCACTTGCACCGTTCGATCCCCGCGGCGGTCTCGTTGCAATTCTTTGAAGTGCCTGTTCCAGACGTAGCGGCGGGGATAATCGCTGCCATGGCGAACAAGCAGCGTGTGGTGGTCGGATTGAGCGGAGGCGTGGACTCCGCGGTGAGTGCGTACCTGCTGAAGACGCAGGGGTACGAGGTCATCGGCATCTTCATGAAGAACTGGGAGGACGATGACGACGGCGAGTACTGCTCGACGCGCCAGGACTTCCTGGACGCGGCCAGCGTGGCCGACGTGCTGGGCATCGAGATCGAACACGTGAACTTCGCGGCCGAGTACAAGGACCGGGTGTTCGCCGAGTTCCTGCGCGAGTACCAGGCGGGCCGCACGCCCAACCCCGACATCCTGTGCAACGCCGAGATCAAGTTCAAAGCCTTCCTGGATCACGCCATGCGCCTGGGGGCCGAGAAAATCGCCACCGGTCACTACGCCCGCGTGCGCCTGAACGAAGCCTCCGGCAAACACGAGCTGCTCAAGGGCCTGGACCCGCTGAAGGACCAGAGCTACTTCCTGCACCGGCTGAACCAGGCGCAGCTTTCGAAGACCCTGTTCCCGGTCGGCGAACTGCCCAAGACCGAGGTGCGCCGCATCGCGGCCGAGATCAAACTGCCCAACGCGAAGAAGAAGGACAGCACCGGCATCTGCTTCATCGGCGAACGGCCGTTCCGCGATTTCCTGAACCGCTACATCTCGAAGGAACCCGGGCCGATCAAGGACCCGAGCGGCCGCGCCATCGGCCAGCACGTGGGCCTGAGCTTCTACACGCTGGGCCAGCGGCAAGGGCTGGGCATCGGTGGCATCCGCGAAAGGGGCGCTCAGAAGGGTGGCAACGAGCACGAACCCTGGTTCGTCGCGCGCAAGGACTTGCAGAAGAACACCTTGTGGGTGGTACAGGGGCATGACCACCCCTGGCTGCTGGCACCCAGCCTGCGCGCCGAAGATGTGAGCTGGGTCTCGGGCACCGCGCCCGCTGCCACCCAGATCGCCGCCAAGACCCGCTACCGGCAGAGCGATGCGCCCTGCACGCTGACGGTGGACGACACTGGGTTCACGCTGCGCTTTGCCGAGCCGCAGTGGGCCGTGACGCCCGGCCAGAGTGCCGTGCTGTACGACGGCGAGGTCTGCCTGGGCGGCGGCGCGATCCACACCGAAGCGGCCAACGCGCCGGCCTGAATCCATGCCGCAGCGCCCGAGTGACTGGTTTCCGATCCTGCGCTGGGGCCCCGGCTACGGTCGTGAAGCCCTGACGGCGGACCTGACCGCCGCTGCGGTGGTGACCCTGCTGCTCATCCCGCAGAGCCTGGCCTATGCGCTGCTGGCTGGTCTGCCGGCCGTGACCGGGCTGTACGCGTCCATGTTGCCGCTGGTGGTCTACGCCCTGATGGGCACCAGCCCGGTGCTGGGCGTCGGGCCGGCCGCCTTGCGCTCCATCATGTCCCTGGCCGCCGTCGGCGCGGTGGCGACCGCAGGCAGTGCCGACTTTGTGGCGGCTTCGCTGCTGCTGGCGGTCATGGTCGGCGGCATGCTGCTGCTGATGGGCGCACTGCGCATGGGGTTCATGGCGGGTTTTCTGAGCGCACCGGTGCTCTCGGGTTTCGTCACCGCCTCGGGCCTGCTGATCGCCATGAGCCAGTTGCCCCATGTGCTCGGCATCCCGCTGCGCGGCAGCAATCTGGGCGTGTTCGTGCAGAGCCTGTGGCAGCAGGCCGCCAATATCCATGCGCTGACCCTGGGCGTGGGTCTGGCGGCCATGCTGGCATTGTGGGTGTCAAGGCACGGGTCCCGCGCGGTCCTTCGGGCCCTTCGCACGCCCCCTGGTGCTGCCGACCTGGTGGCCAAGGCGGCACCGCTGCTGGTGATCGTGGTCGCGATCGCGCTGACGGCTGCGCTGGGCTGGGACGACCGCGGCCTGGCGGTGTTGGGCGACGTGCCGGAAGGGTTGCCGCCGTTCACCCTGGACGCCTTGACCGGCGTCGCGCCCGGCACGGTGCAAGCGCTGCTGTTGCCGGCGCTGCTGATCGCCCTGCTGACCTTCGTGGAGCAGATCTCGATCGCGCAGGCGTTCGCCGCCAAGCGGCGCGAACGGGTGGACAGCGACGCCGAGATGCGCGCCATGGGGGCGGCCAACCTGGCGGCCGGGCTGACCGGTGGCCACGCGGTGGGCGCGAGCTTTTCGCGCTCCGCCGTCTCCCACGAAGGCGGCGCCCGCACACCCGCCACCGGCCTGCTGACGGCGCTGCTGCTGGGCACGACCGCCCTGTTCTTCACGCCCTGGCTGCACCACCTGCCGCTGGCGGTGCTGGCGGCCACCATCCTGATGGCGCTGGGCAGCCTGCTGGACTTCGGCGGTTTTGCGCGCACCTGGCGCTTCTCGCGCGCCGACTTCGCGGCCCAGGCCCTGACCTTCTCGGTCACGCTGCTGGTGGACCTGGTCAGCGGCCTCACGGTGGGCGTGCTCGCTTCGCTCGCGCTGCACATCTGGCGCAGCAGCCGGCCACACATCGCCGTCGTGGGCAATGTGCCGGGCACCGAGCACTACCGCAACGTGCTTCGGCACGAGGTGGTGACGCACCCGCACATCCTGGGCCTGCGGGTGGACGAAAGCCTGTTCTTTGCCAACGCCCGCTTTCTGGAAGACCGGGTGAACGCCGAAATGGCCAGCCACCCCGATGCGCGCCACGTGGTCTTGCAGTGCACCGCCGTGAACGACATCGACGCCAGCGCGCTCGAGAGCCTGCTGACCCTGAACCAGTGGCTGCAGGAGGCGGGCGTGCGACTGCACCTGAGCGAGGTCAAGGGACCGGTGATGGACCGGCTGCAGCGCAGCGACTTCCTGCGGAAGCTCTCGGGACGGGTGTTCCTCACGCATCACCAGGCAATGAGCGAATTGGGCGCACCCTGAGCCGCCGGGTGTTCAAGCCCTGCCGCCCGTGCACGGGCCGCGCGAAGCGGGCACCGTCGGCGGTCTTGTGCGTCAGGACAGTCGCGCGCACGCGCTCGATCAGGGCGGGCATGACCGATTTCCTCTCACCCTCTCACGGGCCGATCACGGGGGAGCCATCGCCGGATTCGTGATCCGTGAGCGCTCGCTCAACAGAAAGCCAAAGACCTTGGAAGACGCGGGCATGGCGCCCCGCTGGCCACAGCGGGGAACTTTCGGGGTCATGCACAATCCATGAGCAAAAGTCAATATTCAAATATCAATAATGAATTTAAAGTTCCAGTTGCTGTTCTCGTTCGGCGAAACCGTCGAGGGCTATCCGGTGCGCGTGGTCAACGAGCGCGCCGTGCGCGCCGCCGCCGGCCTGCTGTTCTTTCCGGCCGTGCTCTCGTTCATGCACGCCTTCCTGCTGGGCGACTTCCAGACCACGCGGCTGTTCATCATCGTGTTCCTGATCGACATGGCGCTGCGCATGATCAACCCGAAGCTGGCGCCGAGCATGATCGTCGGCGGCTGGATCGTGCGCCACCAGACCCCCGAATGGGTGGGTGCACCGCAGAAGCGCTTTGCCTGGGGCCTGGGCCTGCTGCTGGGCCTGGCCATGCTGTACCTGATGGTGTTCAACCGCTACATGGGTCCGGTCAACCTGCTCATCTGCGGCGCCTGTCTGCTGCTCATGTTCTTCGAGACCGCCTTCGGCATCTGCCTGGGCTGCAAGTTCTACAACGTCTTCAACCGAGACAAGGCCCAGCTCTGCCCCGGCGGCGTGTGCGAGGTGCCGAAGCAGAAGAAAGGCTGGGGCATCGCCGCCTCACAGGCGCTCGTGCTGGCGGCCTTCATCGGTGTGCTCGTGGTCGCCAAAGACTGGGTCGACCGCACCGGCCCGATGCAGGGCTTCGACGATATGGCGACACTGGAGGAAATGGGCCTCAAGCCCACGACCGGCGCACCGTCGGAAGCGGACAGCAAACGCTGCGAGGTGCCCGCCTTCGTCAAGGCCATCGGTCGCGAAGCGATGTGGAAGCAGCGCAACGGATGTGGCTGATCCCCCCCCGAAGCTTGTTCGCTTCTCGCAACCGGTGCAGTCCTCAAAGGGCGATGCGAGTGGCCCGGCAAAGCCGGCTCCACCGCTACACGAGACGGGCACGCGCTCTGACTGCACCCCGCCGGACGCCTGCGACCAAGCCCTTCCAAGGCACCAAGAAACCGGCTGGCCGGGCCGCCAGCCCCACCGCGGCGGGTGACACGCTCTCACGCACGGTGCAGGCGGGGGTCAATGTCCCTGGTGAAGCTTCTCGTGAATTTTCCTGGTCGTGCGCCACACGCCCCACAACACCAGCGGGATCAGCGCGCCGGCCAGCATTTCGGGGTTGAGCGGCAGGCCCGCCGCCTTGCCGGCCTTGCCCAGGTAGAGCACCAGGCTGATCACGTAATACGAGATCGCCGCGATCGACAGGCCTTCCACGGTGCTTTGCAACCGCAGCTGCAGTTCCTGCCCCTTGGTCAGCTTGGCCAGCAGCTGCTGGTTCTGCTCTTCGGTGGCGATGTCCACCCGCGTGCGCAGCAGGTCGCTGGCGCGGGTGATGCGTTCGGACAGCGAGGCCAGGCGCTGCGCGGTGGATTGCACCGTGGCCATGGCCGGTGACAGGCGCCTTTGCATGAACTCCCCCAGGGTCTGGGTTCCGGGGATGGGCCGCTCGCGCAGTTCGGTCAGGCGCTCGCCCACCAGCGCGTCGTAGGCGCGGGTGGCCGAGAAGCGGAACACGTTCTCGGCGGTCGCGCGCTCCACGACCCCGGCCAGCGAGACCAGGGTGTCCAGCAAGGCCTGGTCGGAGGTGCTCTTGTTCTCCAGCTGCGCGGTGATGTCCGCGAGCTGCTGCTCCGAGCGCGCCAGCAGCGGCCCGATCTGTTTGACCGCCGGCAGCCCGCGCAGCGCCAGGAGGCGGTAGGTCTCGAACTCCAGCAGGCGCGCGGCAATGCGGCCCGCGCGCGTCTGCGAGGTGCCGGGCCGGCCAACCACCAGCATGCGCTCGAAGCCGTCGGGCCGCAGCAGGAAGTCGGTCACCGCCAGCGAGTGCCCGTTGTTGCCCATGAGCGAGGCCACCACCGTGTGGTCGCCCAGCCAGTGTCGCGCCTGCGCCAGCACGGGGGCGGGGGCATCCAGGTCGGTCTCGACCATGACCAGCTGGATGGCGGCAAAGGTACGGCCCGCAATGCCGGCCAGCCAGTCCGGCGGCGTGGCAATGACACGGGCCAGATCCGGTAGCCGACTGCCCAGTCCGACGTCCTCGGGCAGTGGCTGCACGATGGAGTAGCGCGTGAACTCGGTGTGACGCTCCCACTTGAGCGTGTAGCCGACCGCGCGGATACGCAGGAAATTGCCCTGCAGGTCTTCCAGGCGCAGGCCCGCCTGCCCCGGCAAGCGGCGCAGGTGCTCGCATTCCTGCTCGCGCGTGAGCCCGTCGTTGAACACGGCCACATAGGTCACCAGTGCCGGCAGGCGGATGCGCGCGGGCGGACGCGCATGCACCTCGTTGTGCAGCAGCTCGCGTTGCGGGTCGTTCGGGGGTAACAGGGACGGCGTGGCGTTCATGGTGCGATTGTGCCGAAACCGGATGGTCACGCCCCCCGGTACAGCCTGGGTGCGTGCGGCCAAAAAAGAGAACCCGCCGGGCTTGCGCGGGGCGGGTTCAAAAGGCCATGCCCGGGAGGACAGGCATGGCGTCAGGGATGGGGAACGTTTCAGAACGGGATGTCGTCGTCCATGTCGTCGAAGCCGCTGGCCGGTCGGGCCGCTGCGGGGGCGGGCGCCGGGGCCGGGCGGGCGGCAGGCGCCGGGCGCGGCGCGGCGGCCGGGCGGCTGTAACCACCGCCACCCTCTTCACCACCGCCCATGCCTTCGCGACCGCCCAGCAGCTGCAGTTCGGTGGCGATGATGTCCACGGTGTTCTTTTCCACGCCGGTGGCCTTGTCCACGTAGGTGCCGTACTTCAGGCGCCCTTCCACGTAAATCGGGCGGCCCTTCTTGACGTACTCGCCGGCGATCTCGGCCAGGCGGTCGTAGAAGGTGACGCGGTGCCACTGGGTGTCTTCGATGGTCTCGCCGCTGCTCTTGTCCTTGCGGCGGCTGGAGGTGGCCACGCTCACGTTGGCCACGGCCTGGCCCGAGGGCAGGTAACGGATTTCGGGGTCGCGGCCGCAATTGCCGACGAGAATGACTTTGTTGACGGATGCCATGTGTGTGCCCAAAGGGGATTAGCGGGCAGCGCCGGAAACCGGGCCGCGAGACGACCGACCATTGTGCCGCAATTGCCCCCCGCCGCCCATGCACCATCTGCCGCGGGTCCGCCCGGCCCATCGGGGCCTGCACCGAAAGCCGAAACGCCCCGCCGGCACCGGACCCGGGGTCATCGCCGCGCTGAAGCGGCCGGGGCCTGCATCGGCCAGGCCACGACGAACCACACGAGGGTGGCCAGCGCGCAGGCCAGGAACAGGCCCTGCGCTCCGTGGGCCCGCACCAGCCAGCCGCCCACCGCGCCGCCGACGAAGAAGCCCACCGACTGCAGCGTGTTGTAGACCCCCAGCGCCGCACCGCGCGCGTGGGCCGGTGCCAGTCTGGACACCAGGCTGGGCTGGCTGGCTTCGAGCATGTTGAAGCCGATGAAGAACACGAACAGCAGAGCGCCCAGCGTCCATAGACCCGGGGCTGCACCCGCCGCGACCCACATGCCCAGTTGCACCGCCAGGATCAGTCCGATGGACATCAGGAAGGCCGCGCGCAGCCGGCCCCTGCGTTCCATGGGGAACAGCACGCCGCCCATGACCAGCAGCGAGGCCACCACCGCCGGCAGGTAGACCTGCCAGTGGTCGGGTTTGGCCAGGCCGGCTTGCACCAGCAGGGCCGGCAGCGCCATCCACATGGCCAGCTGCACCGCGTGCAGCACGAAAACGCCCAGATTCAGACGCAGCAGCCCGGCGTGGCGGAGCACTTCGCCCAGGCTCCCGCGTACCTGCTGCATGTCCGACGGCTTGTGCACCACCGGCTCGGGCGGTGCGACCCACAGCACCACGGCAATGCCCAGCAGCGCCAGCGCGCAGGTCAGAACAAAGATGCCCGACAGCCCCACCCAGCCGGCCAGCAGCGGCGCGAGCACCAGCGAGAGCGCGAACATGAGCGCGATGCTGGCACCCACGACGGCCATGGCCTTGGTCCGCACGCTGTCGCGCGTGACGTCGGCCAGGAAGGCGGTGACCGCGGCCGACACCGCGCCCGCGCCCTGCACCGCGCGGCCGATGGCCAGCCAGGTCAGGTCGGGCGCCCAGGCGGCGATGGCGCTGCCGGCCGCGAACAGCAGCAGGCCGGCGACGATGGTGGGCTTGCGGCCGAAACGGTCGGAGGCGATGCCGAAGGGAATCTGCAGAAACGCCTGCGTCAGGCCGTACAGGCCCATGGCGAAGCCGACGCGGGCCGGGTCGTCACCGCCGGGCAGGCGCGCTGCTTCGAGCGCGAACACCGGCAGCACGATGAACAGCCCGAGCATGCGCAGGGCGAACACCAGCGCCAGCGCACCACTGGCGCGGCGCTCGGCCGCTGTCATGCGCGAGTCGGGCGCGCTGGGCGTCGGCGAGGGGGAAACGGTGGCCATGCGAACGCGACCGGTCAGAGCGGTGACAGGACGCCCGCCGCCAGCAGACCGAAGACGGCCACCCCGAGCACGATCCGGTAGATCACGAACGGCATGTAGCCCCGGGTGGACACCAGCTTGAGGAACCAGATGATGACCAGGTAGCCGACGACAAAGGACACCAGCGTGGCCAGCGCGGTCTGGGCCATGGGCGGGGCCGAGGCCGCTCCCCAGCTGCGGTAGAGCTGGTAGAAGCCCGAAGCGAGCACCGCCGGAATGGCCAGCAGGAAGGAATAGCGGGCGGCTGCCTCGCGCGTATAGCCCATCAGCAGACCGGCGGTGATGGTGCCGCCCGAGCGGGACACCCCGGGGATCAACGCCATGGCCTGTGCAAAGCCGAACAGCAGGCCGTGCATCCAGGTCAGCTGTTCCAGGCTGCGCCGCCGCTGGCCGATGCGCTCGGCCCAGGCGAGGATGAACGCAAAGACGATCAGCATCGTGGCGGTGATGTAGAGGTTGCGCAGGGACGTCTCGATCGCGTCCTTGAACACCAGGCCCAGCAAGGCAATGGGCAGGGTGCCGAGGATGATGAGCCAGCCCATGCGGCTGTCGGGTGTCTGCGCCCCCAAGGGCTGACGCAGCGACCGCAGCCAGGCCGCGGTGATGCGCAGAATGTCCTTGCGGAAGTACAGCAGCACGGCCGCCTCGGTGCCGATCTGGGTGATGGCGGTGAAGGCGGCGCCCGGGTCACCGCCCGAGGGCAGCATCGGACCGATGATGCGCAGGTGGGCGCTGGATGAGACCGGCAGGAACTCGGTGAGGCCCTGGACGAGCCCGAGAAAGGCCGCTTCGGCCCAGGACATTTGTGCGCTCATGTGGGTGCCATTGTATCGACGCCCCTCTGGCCACCCCGGCGCCTTATCATCAAAGGTTGCCCTGCCGGGCCTTGCGCCGAAAGCCCCTTTTGAAGTCCGCCACCCCGCTCCCAGCCGCCATGCCACACACGCCCGCCAGCGCCACCGTGCTGTCGGTGCGCGGGGCGCGCACGCACAACCTCAAGAACATCGACCTGGACATTCCCAAGCAGTCGCTGGTGGTGATCACCGGGCTGTCGGGCTCGGGCAAGTCCAGCCTGGCCTTCGACACGCTGTACGCCGAAGGCCAGCGCCGCTATGTGGAAAGCCTGAGCGCCTACGCGCGGCAGTTCCTGCAGCTGATGGACAAGCCCGACGTGGACCTGATCGATGGCCTGTCGCCGGCCATCGCCATCGAACAGAAGGCCACCAGCCACAACCCGCGCTCCACCGTGGGCACGGTGACCGAGATCCACGACTACCTGCGCCTGCTGTACGCCCGCGCCGGCACGCCTTACTGCCCGGACCACGACCTGCCGCTGGCCTCGCAGAGTGTGGCGCAGATGGTGGACACCGTGCTGGCCCTGCCCGAGGGCACCAAGCTGATGATCCTGGCGCCGGTGGCGCGCGAGAAGAAGGGCGAGTTCGCCGACCTGTTCGCCGAGATGCAGGCCCAGGGCTATGTGCGCTTCCGCCTGAACGGCGAGGTGGTCGAGGCCGAGGCCCTGCCGGCGCTCAAGAAGACCGAGAAGCACAACATCGACGTGGTGATCGACCGCATCAAGGTGCGCTCGGCCGACGAAGAGGGCATGAATCCGCAGCGCCAGCGATTGGCGGAAAGTTTCGAAGCCGCGCTGCGCCTGGCCGAGGGCCGCGCGCTGACGGTGGACATGGACACCGGCGCCGAGCAGGCGTTTTCGGCCAAGTTCGCCTGTCCGGTCTGCACCCACACCGTGGGCGAGCTGGAGCCGCGCCTGTTCTCCTTCAACTCGCCGCTGGGCGCCTGCCCGGCCTGCGACGGCATCGGCCACACCGAGGTGTTCGACGCCGAGCGCGTGGTGGCCTTCCCGACGCTGAGCCTGGCCAGCGGCGCCATCAAGGGCTGGGACCGGCGCAACGGCTACTACTTCGCGATGATCGAGAGCCTCGCAGCCCACTACGGCTTCGACGCCGAGGCGCCATGGGAAAGCCTGCCCGCGAACGTGCAGCAGGTGCTGCTCTACGGTTCGGGCGAGGAAGAGATCAAGTTCAGCTACGCGCTGGAGTCGGGCGAGCGCGCGGGCAAGAAGATCACGAAGAAACACCCCTTCGAAGGCATCATCCGCAACTTCGAACGCCGCTGGCGCGAAACCGATTCGGTCGCGGTACGCGAAGAACTGGCGCGTTACCGCAGCACCCAACCCTGCCCCGAATGCGGCGGCACGCGCCTGCGCAAGGAAGCGCGCCACGTGTTCGTGGGCGAAGGCGAGCAGCGCCAGCCGATCTACAAGGTCAGCCACATCACCCTGGGCGAGGCGCTGGACTACTTCCGCCGCCTCGAACTGCAGGGGGCCAAGGCCGACATCGCCGCCCGCGTGGTCAACGAAATCCGCCAGCGCCTGAAGTTCCTCAACGACGTGGGCCTGAACTACCTGAGCCTGGACCGCAGCGCCGACACGCTCAGCGGCGGCGAGGCCCAGCGCATCCGCCTGGCCAGCCAGATCGGCAGCGGCCTGAGCGGCGTGATGTACGTGCTCGACGAGCCCAGCATCGGCCTGCACCAGCGCGACAACGACCGCCTGATCGGCACGCTGCAGCACCTGCGCGACCTGGGCAACACCGTCCTGGTGGTGGAGCACGACGAGGACATGATCCGCACCGCCGACCATGTGATCGACATCGGCCCCGGTGCGGGGGTGCACGGCGGCCGCGTGATGGCGCAGGGCACCTGCGCGCAGGTGATGGCCGATCCGAATTCACTGACCGGCCAGTACCTCAGCGGCGCGAAGGAAATCGCCGTGCCGGCGCGCCGCACGCCCTGGCTGCCGGTCATCAAGCCCGAGGTGAAGGCCGCGCCGGTCAAGTCGAAATTCCCCATGAGCCCGGCCGCCGAACGCCGCGCCGAACGCCAGGCCGCGCACCATGCCACGCTGGGCGAGCTGCAGGAAATCCGCGTGCGCGGCGCCAAGGGCCACAACCTCAAGGACGTGAGCGTGGCCTTCCCGGTCGGCCTGCTGACCTGCGTGACCGGCGTCTCCGGTTCCGGCAAGTCGACCCTGGTCAACGACACGCTCTACGCCGCTGTCGCGCGCACGCTCTACCGCTCGCACGACGAACCGGCCGAACACGAGGCCATCGAAGGCATCGAACACTTCGACAAGGTCATCAACGTCGACCAGAGCCCCATCGGCCGCACGCCGCGCAGCAACCCGGCCACCTACACCGGGCTGTTCACCGGCATCCGCGAGCTGATGGCCGAAGTGCCGACGGCGCGCGAGCGCGGCTACGGGCCGGGGCGCTTTTCCTTCAACGTGGCCGGCGGCCGCTGCGAGGCCTGCCAGGGCGACGGCGTGGTCAAGGTGGAGATGCACTTCCTGCCCGACGTCTACGTGCCCTGCGAGGTCTGCCACGGCCAGCGCTACAACCGCGAGACGCTGGAGGTCCAGTACAAGGGCCGCAACATCGCGCAGATCCTGGACATGACGGTGGAGCACGCGGCCGAGTTCTTCAGCGCCGTGCCCACGCTGCACCGCAAGCTGCAGACCCTGCTGGACGTGGGCCTGTCCTACATCCGCCTGGGCCAGAGCGCGACGACGCTCTCGGGCGGCGAGGCGCAGCGCGTCAAGCTCGCGCAGGAGCTGAGCAAGCGCGACACCGGCCGCACGCTTTACATCCTGGACGAACCCACCACCGGCCTGCACTTCGCCGACATCGAGCTGCTGCTGAAAGTGCTGCACCAGCTGCGCGACGCGGGCAACACCATCGTCATCATCGAGCACAACCTGGACGTCATCAAGACCGCCGACTGGCTGATCGACATGGGCCCCGAAGGCGGCGCGGGCGGCGGCACGGTGGTGGTGGAAGGCACGCCGGAAGACGTGGCCGCCTGCGAGGCCAGCCACACGGGGCGGTACCTGGCGCGGCTGCTGCGACGCTGAGTCAGTAACGGTCGCGGTACGCCAGCCCGATATTGGCGCTGGCGACGGTGCGCCGGCCCACCAGCGGGCTGCGCGCCGCAGCACCCTGCAGCTGCGACACCCCCACACCGCCATAAACCACCCAGCGCTGGCTCACGGCCGATGTGAAGTTCCAGCCCAGCGAAACGCTGTCCCAGCCCGACCCAGGCACGTAGGCGGCCCGGCCACTCGCGCCAGCGGCTTCGGGACTGATGCCGTACAGGGTGCGGCGCGACACGGCGTTGCCCCACCCCGCGCCGACCGAAGCGTCCCAGTAGGTGCGTTCCGAAACGGGGTAGCGGTAGCCCAGGCCGACCCCCAGCCCCAGGCCAGCACCTCGGCCCAGCAGGTCTTGCGTGGCACTGAGGCTGCCGGTCCAGCGCGAACCGAGATCCACACCGACGTTGACACGGCCCAGCAGGGTGGCCCGCACGTCCGGAAGTCCTTGCAGCAGCGCATCGTCGGCGGAGTCTCTTGAATCGCGGATGCGCAGCGAGGTGCTCAGCCGCCAGCGACCCTGGCTCACGAGCACGGTGCTCAGTCCAGCGTCCACCGTCTCACGGCCCACGCTCAACAGCTTGGCGGCCGGGCCCGTGGCCAGTCGAAAGCGTCCGAGCTGGAACGCCCACACCGGGCTGAGGCCCAGGCGCCGGTCGGCCTCGCCGATGTGACCGGCCGACGATGCGAGGGCCGCACCCACCACATAGTCGCGGCTGGCCTGGCCGGTCGCTGGTTCATCGGCCCAAGCCGCGCCAGCGACCAGCGCCCACCCCACGGCCACGGCCGCACGCGCAAGGCGACGGCGGTTCGCGAAGATCACAGATTGCCCAGATCCTCGATGGCGTCGATCACCATGCCGGTGCCGATGGCAATGAGCAGGATGTCGGCCGCCACGCGCACGAACTTGTGGCCTGCGGGCGGCGTCCCCAGGCGAACCTGCACGCTGGTGGGCACGGGGTGGTAGACGATGTCGCGAGGCAGGGGTTCGCCACGGTGCCACTGTTTGGCCTGGCCGGGTGGCTGGCAGCCGTTGCCCTTCTTGGCCAGACCGGGCGGACACTTGCCGGCGCGCCAGCGGGGTTCGTAATACGCACGCGCGGCGCGGCGCTGCGCATCATCAAAATAGCCCCCGATCTGGACCTGCACCGACACCCCCGGTGCCCGCGCATCGACACGAACCGATCCATCGCGCGCGCCTTCGGCGGGCTGGCCCTTCTGGGCTTGTGCGCCCCGCGACCCTTTCTCCTTATGGGGATGACCGTCCTCAACCCACTGGGGCTTGGCAGCCCAGGCAGGAGAAAGGCTGAAACCGAGCAGCAGGGTGATGCAGAGGGTGCGCAGAATGGGTTTTGACATGGCTGAAACCGATGGAAGGGAGGTCGCTCAAGTGTGCTCCAAACCGGGCGACCTGCGGTAACACAACGTGGCGAACGGTCGCCGGACGCGGACGGGCCGCAGCCTGACCGCGCGACCTCCCGGTCGGCCGTCGGCCCGCGGCTCACATCCCGCCGACTGGCGCTGTTCTTGCAAGACAATTGCATCCCATCCGCACGACCTTCCGGGAGCGACCCACCATGTCCGCCATCACCTTGCGTTTCCTGGCCGAACCCAGCACCGTCAATTTCGGCGGCAAAGTCCACGGCGGCACCGTCATGAAGTGGATCGACGAAGCGGGCTACGCCTGCGCCACCAGCTGGTCCAAACGGTACTGCGTCACGGTGTACGTGGGCGGCATCCGCTTTCACCGGCCGATCAAGATCGGCGACCTGGTGGAGGTGGAAGCCCGGCTGGCCTACACCGGCAGCACCAGCATGAACATCGCGGTGGAAGTGCGCAGCGGCGACATGAAGGGCGGTCAGATGCAAAAGACCACCGAGTGCCTGATCGTCTTCGTGTCGGTCGATTCACACGGGCGGCCACTGCCGGTGGACAGCTGGACACCCGAAACCCCGGGCGAAGTGGCATTGGCGCAGAGCGCCAAAGCACAGCTCGACGCGTCCAGAGCCACGCAAGGCGGCTGAAGACGGCTTTGCCAGGCCGCCTTCTGGCATGAGGTCCGACTGCTTCGGACTTCTCCAGCCTGCGAAGTCAGGCTCTGGCACTCGGCCTTTCCGCGACCCGGTCGCGCCAGGCCTGGAGCGCGGCGAAACCCTGTTCGCCCGCGTGGAAACGCATCAGCTTGGCGAACTCGATCGCACAGAAAGCGGTGATGTCGGCGATGGTGAATCGCTCGCCCGCCATCCAGGGCTGGCGCTGCAGTTCGGCGTCGAGCCAGGCCGCGGTCTCGCGCAGTTTCTCGCCCTGAGAGCGGCCAAAGTCCGGGAACTGCGGCTGCTCCAGCGGCGCCAGGCCGGGGTGGGTGTGGCGGATGCACTGGGCCATGGGCAGCATGAAGTACCACTCGACCCGCCGGTCGGCCATCTCGATGAAGGCGCGTTCGGTGCTGTCGATGCCCATCAGGTTGGGCTGCGGGTACTGACCCTCCAGCCAGGTGCAGATGGCGCGCGTTTCGGTCAGCACCCGGCCGTCGTCGAACTCCAGCGCCGGTATGCGGGCCAGCGGGCTTTTGGCGCGGAAGGCGGCGGACTTGTGCTCCTGCGCATTGAGGTCCACCTGCACCAGAGGCAGCTGCACCCCCTTTTCAGCCAGGAACATGAGCACCCGGCGCGGATTGGGTGCACGGTGCGAGACATAGAGCTTCATGACGTGGTTCCTTGACGCGGCCCGACGGCCGACCCGCCCGATGCTGACAGATCGGCCAGGCGCCCGAGGTCGCCGACCGGACTGTCCCGGTGGGAAGCGGCCGTCGGGTCGCGCGCCTCCGGTGGGGGCAGACCCGGGCTTCACACCGGCGCTCTCATGAAGCCGAGATCCAGCGGGTAATCGGCGCTGCCGAAATGGCGCAGATTGGGCACGATGCCCGCCATCTCGCCGGGTGCCACCCCGAACCACGTGGCCAAGGTGGCCGCGTACTGGTCGACCGAGGTGCTGGGCAGCAGCCGCCCCTGGCCCACATGCCACTGGTCGTTGGCGTCGGTGGTGCTGTTGGTCACGCTCACCGGTGGCGCCTTGCCATAGAACGCACCACCCCGGACAGCGCCACCCACCATCAGCTGGTGGGAGCCCCAGCCGTGGTCCGAACCGTCGCCGTTGCTCTGCAGCGTCCGGCCGAAGTCGGATGCGGTGAAAGCGGTCACCTTGTCGGCCACGCCCAGGCTCACCGTGGCCGCGTGGAAGGCGGTGAGTGCGCTGCTCAGACGCCCCATCAGCGTGGCCTGGTTGGCGATCAGGTTGTCGTGCAGGTCGAAACCGCCCATGGAGACGAAGAACACCTGCCGCTTGGTGCCCAGCACGTCCCGGGCCGCGATCAGCCGCGCCACCAGCCGCAGCTGATCGGCCAGGCTGTTCTGGGCCGGGAAGCCGTTGAACGGGGCGTTGGCCGCCGGGAACGCATTGAGCGCATGGGTCACGGCCCCTTCGGTGCTGAAGGCGCGCGCCGTGACCCGGTTGTATTCGTCCTCCAGCGTGTGGCCGCGCTCCTGCAGCGCCAGCTGCAGCATGGCCGCGCGCACTGCGGCCGAGTTGTACACGTTGTTGCTCAGTCCGTTGATTCTCACCGCGCCCCCCGAACCGACCTGGTAGGACAGGGCCTGCTCACCCGACAGGAAGACGGTATTGCCCGCCACGGACACACAGGTCAGGACGTTGTTCGCCCCGTTGGAGGATCTGGCGAGATCGCCGATGTGCCCCCCCCAGCCCCGCGTGGTGCCTTCGGCCCCGGAGGTCTGCCAGACCGATTGCTGGTCGTTGTGGGAGAACAGCTTGGGCGGGCGCGGGTAAAGCACACGGTTCGGGCTGTTGTACTGGGTCCGCGTCAGGGGCACCACCAGAGGCCCCACATTGAGCTGCACCGCGGCCGCGCCACTGTTGAACAGGCCAGCCAGGCCCGTCATGGCCGGGTGCAAGGCGTACTGCCGGCCGTTGGGCAAGGGGGTCGCCGGGTTGAGCAGGGTGGCCGCGAGATCGGCCCGGGGAATCGCGATGCCCCCGCCTGAAAAGTCGGACCGTCCGCCTCGAAAGGTGTTGTACCGACCGTAGCTTTCGCTGTCGTAGTTGACGACGGTGTTGGCGTAGTCGTTGCCGCCGAACAGGAACACACAGACCAGGGCCTTGTAGTCGGTGGCGTCGAAGGCGGCGGCTTCGCCCATGGCAGCCAGGTTGAGCGCCGTGGGCAGCGCGGCCCCTGTGAAGGCCAGCTGGCCGGCGCGGCGCAGAAAAGCGCGACGGGTGTGCTTCTGAGGCTGAATGAGGTTCATGGGGTCGCTCCGCTTATTTCTGGACGAGGTACTCGGGACAACCCATGACCATGAAGATGGCCGCGTACACACGCCGCCGCCTGGCCAGATCGATGTTGGCCGCGGTTCCCGTGGTGGGAATGGGCGTGGCGTTCAGCGCGGTGACCATGATGGCGCGCGAAGCGGGCGAGACCTGCCCGGCCGCCAGAACGAGACACACGTGATCGACCAGGGCCACGGCATCGTTGACCAGTGCCAGCTCCCGGCTGTAGCTCGCGGCGATGTCGGGCACGTTGTTGGTGCGCAGCAACCCGTTTTCGATCACCCCCTGCATGAAATTGAGGTACCCCCCCACCGAGGTTTCGTTGACGATCTGGAACTCGGGTGCGGTGGCCCCGGCCTCGGCGATGCGAGTCTTCGGGGGCACATAGCCGGGACGGAAGAAGTTGAACACCGAGGGTGACCGCAAGGGGCTCTGGCCGAGCTGGCTGGATGCGTTGCCCAGATCCCCGAGCCTCCAGGTCCCCGAGGCCGATGCCGCGCCGAAACTGCGCCCCCACTGGATGAAACGCAACATGGGTTCGCGCAGCTTGCCGAACGCCGGGTTGCCGAGACCGTCAGGCCCCCGCGCTTCGTCGTCCAGCAAGATGGCGGTCCACACCGCTTGCAGGTCTCCCCGCACACCCGCGCCGTTGTCGTTGAACCGCGTTGCGACGCGGGCCACGTAGGCCGGGCTGGGCTGGCTGGTCACCAGGCGCTGGATCATCTGGCGCGCGAAGAAGGGTCCCACATTGGGGTGGTTGAACAAGGTGTCCATCGCGATGCGCAGCGCCTGGGCACCGGTGGCGTTCGCCGGCACCGTCGCGCCCAGAAAACGCGATTCGAGCGTCGAGTGGTTGCTCGGATTGAGCAGCATCGGCTTTCGCGCGAAGTCTTTGGACTCGATGGTGCTGGTGCTGTTGGGCCGGGTGTGACGAACGCCGTCAGAGCGGTCAAAGTCGTAGCCGGTGAAGACACGCGCCAGGTGCGTGACGTCCTCCTGGGTGTAGCTCTCGGTCCCCTGGCTGGTGCCGTCCAGGTTGAGGTTCACCAGGCCGATGGTGAACAGCTGCATCACCTCGCGCGAGTAGTTCTCGTCGGGCACCCGCCCGGTACGCACGTCTTCCTTGAGGTTGCCTTTGGTGTTGAGGAAGTGACCCATGGCCGGGTGCAGGGTCACGTCCTCCAGCAACTGCCGGAAGTTGCCGAACGCGTTGCGCACCAGCATGTCCCACCAGGACGCATAGGCATGGCTTCGCCAGGTGAACTCGGCAGCCGTCAGGGAGCAGACGAAGAATTCCGACAAGGCCAGCGCCATGCGACGGCGCATGGCGTCCCGTCCACTCAGCAACTGGCTCCACAGCATGTGGTCCGCCGGGCGCGTGCTGAAGTACCACTCGTTGGTGTCCACCGCGCCATAGCCCTGCGACTCCAGCCAGTCCCAGCCGGCAGGCCCCACCGACGACTGGTACTGCCGCGCCAGCCACATGGCCAGGCCATCACGGCGAACCGCAGCGATCTCATCAGGGGTGGAAGAGAACTGCGCCTGCTGCAGGAAGCGGGCCGCTTGGGCATCGCTCCCCGCCTCGGTGAAACGGAAGCCGGACGTCTGTGCAGCGGGCAACGGCACCGTCTCCGGTTCCGCTTCGGAACCCCCGCCGCAAGCGGACAACGCCAGTGCCGCACCGGCGGCCAGGGCGGCGGTGGTGCCCGGGGCAACGGATTGCATCCGGGACTCGGGCAACACCCGCTCAGCCAGCCGCGGTTCGCGCAACGGCGGGCCGGCAACCGGCGTAGCCGTCTGAATTTCGGTGGATTCGGTCGCCTGCATGGCCATTCTCCTGCGTGGGAGCGACCCAGTTTAGAAAGCCGGTGATCCGCTCGATCATCGGTTTCACGTGGTTACGCTGCACTGTGGCGCAGACCGCAACACGTCAGAAGACACAGCACCGTCCAGCCACCTGCGCACGCCGTCGGTCGCGCCATGTCTGGCGCCCAGCCTCAAACCCGTGCTGCGTTGAGCACGTCCCGTGTGCGCAGGGCCTCGGCCCGTGCGGCGTCGGCGAAGTCATCACCCGCCGACGCGTACAGCACGGCGCGCGAGCTGTTGACGATGACCGCGCCCGTGGTGGCGCCGTCCTTCGCGCGGTGGCCGGCACGGATGGTGGCGACCGCATCACCGCCCTGTGCCCCCACACCGGGAATCAGCAGGGGCAGCGTGGGCGCCAGGGCCCTGACGCGTTCGATTTCGGCCGGGTAGGTGGCGCCCACCACCAGACCCAGCTGCCCGTTGAGGTTCCAGGACCCCTGCGCCAGCTGCGCGATGTGCTCATACACCCGGGGCTGCCCGTCCACCGTCGCCAGGCGCTGGTTCTGCAGGTCGTCACCGCCCGGGTTGGAGGTGCGGCAGAGCAGGAAGGCACCCTTGCCGTGGTGCTTCAGGTAAGGCTGGACCGAATCGAACCCCATGAAGGGCGAGAGCGTGACCGCGTCGGCGCCGTAGCGCTCGAAGGCCTCGATGGCGTACTGCTCGGCGGTGCTGCCGATGTCGCCGCGCTTGGCGTCCAGGATGACCGGCACCTGCGGGGCCACGCGCTTCATGTGCGCCATCAGGCGTTCGAGCTGGTCTTCGGCGCGGTGGGCCGCGAAATAGGCGATCTGCGGCTTGAAGGCGATCACGGCGTCGGCCGTGGCCTCGACGATGGCGGCGCAGAAGTCGTAGATCTTCGAGGCGTCGCCCTTCATGCCCGCCGGGAACCTGGCCGGGTCGGGGTCCAGACCGACACAGAGCAGGGACTGGTTCTGGCGCTCTGCCGCGCCCAGCATGTCGAGGAAAGTCATGCACCGATTCTAAGGAGCCGATCATCGCGAAGGGCGGTTTGCGCTGCTGCGCATAACATCGCCGCCATGTCGCACCTCACCCGCCAGCAACTGGTCCTGCTCGTCCTGCTCACGCTGGTCTGGGGCATCAACTGGCCGGTGATGAAGTTCGGCGTGACCGGCTTTCCCCCCTTGACGTTCCGCACCCTGTGCATGTGGCTGGGCCTGCCGCTGCTGGGCGCCTTCCTGCTGCTGCGGCGGGTGCCCTTTGCCATCGGCCGCGCGCACTGGCGCGAACTGGCGGTGCTCACGGTGCTCAACATGTTCTTCTGGCACACGCTGGCCATCCTGGCGATCCAGTCGCTGTCCAGCGGGCGCGCGGCCATCCTGGGCTACACCATGCCGGTGTTCTCGGCCGTCATCGGCGCGGTCTGGTTCGGCCAGCGCCTGCCGGCGCGCGCCTGGGGTGGCGTGGCCGCCGCGGCGCTGGGCGTGGTGCTGCTGCTCTGGCACGAAATCACCGCCCTGACGGGACGCCCGCTGGGCGTGGCGATGATGCTGCTGGCCGCCAGCACCTGGGCGCTGGGCACGCAACGCATGCGCCGCACGACCCTCCCGGCACCCACGCTGGCCATCAGCTTCTGGATGACGCTGGCCACCACGCTGTGGATGTCGGCCCTGTCGCTGCTGTTCGAACGCAGCGCCTGGGTGGCGCCCAACCCCGCGCAGTGGTGGGCCATCGCCTACAACGCCATCGGCGTGTTCGCCTTCGCCCAGGTGGTGTGGCTGATGCTCGCGCGCGAGCTGCCGCCCATCGCGTCCACCCTGTCGGTGATGTTCATCCCGGTGCTGGGCGTGTTCAGCGGCGCCTGGTGGCTGGGCGAAGTGCTGCACTGGCAGGACTGGGCGGCGGTCGCGCTGGTCGTGGTCGCGATCCTGTCGGTCCTCGGGCCCGCGGCAAAGCCCGTGCCCCAGCAGGGCTGAGGCCGCGCGCGAGGGGGGAAACCGCGTCAGCGGCGCAGGGGGGTGTTTGCAATCTCCATGGCCAGGCACAGATCCGCCCAGGCCTTGGCCTTGTCGGCCGGCGTGCGCAGCAGGTAGGCCGGGTGGTAGGTCACGATCACGGGCACGCCTTCGTAGCGGTGCACGCGCCCGCGCAGGCGGCCGATGGGCTCGTCCGACTTGAGCAGGGACTGCACCGCAAAACGGCCCATGGCCAGGATGATCTTCGGCCGCACCAGCGCCACCTGGCGCGCCAGGTAGGGCTCGCACTGCGCCACCTCCTGCGGCTGCGGGTTGCGGTTGGCGGGCGGCCGGCACTTGAGCACGTTGGCGATGTAGGTGCCCTGTGCGCCCTGGCCGCTGCGGCTGCGACCCACCGCGCGCAGCATATTGTCCAGCAGCTGGCCGGCCAGGCCCACGAAGGGTTCGCCCTGCAGGTCCTCGTTCTCGCCCGGCGCTTCGCCCACGACCATCCAGTCGGCCTGCACGTCGCCGGTGCCGAACACCGTGTTCTTGCGGCTGCGGCACAGGCCACAGGCCTGGCAGCCCGCCACCGCGGCCTGCAGCGCGGGCCAGTCCATGGTCTCGACGCCGGCCGGGCGCGGTGTCAGGCCGGCATCGACCGTGCCGCCGGTGGCCGGCGGCGGCCCTTTCGCCGACGCCACCGGTGCGCGGACCACGGGCGCCACCCAAGGTGTCGGCGCAGGCCGCGCCACGGCGGCCGGCCGGGCGGGCGGGGCTTCCACGGCTGGCGCCGCTTCCGCCGTGGCGGTGGCCGCGGGTGCGGCGGGCTTCGGTGCCCATACCTTCACCCCCATTTCGGCCAGCATGGCGCGCTGGCGCGCGTCCAGCCGCGGCACGAACGAGGTGTCGGGGTCCGGCGCGCCGTCGTTGCTCATGCTGCCCCTCCCCCGGCGCGCGCGGCCACCAGGTTCAGGCTCATCACCACCGCGTCTTCGCGCTGTGCCTGGCCCGCCGGGTAGTAGCCCCTGCGCAGGCCGACCTGCTGGAAACCGTAGCGGGTGTACAGCGCACGCGCCGGCGCATTGCTGGCGCGCACCTCCAGCCACAGCCACTGCGCACGCTGCCCGCGCGACCAGAGGGCCAGCGCGTCGAGCATGAAGCGCGCCCAGCCTTGGCGCTGGTGGGCCGGTGCCACCGTGATGTTGAGCAGGTGCACCTCGTCCACGCCCGGCATGGCCACCAGGTAGCCCAGCAGCACGCGCCCGTCGGCCCGGCGCGGGATCACCCACTCGCCCGGCAGCGTTTCGCCCAGCAGCAGCACCGCGGGGTAGCCGGCGGCCAGCGAATCGGCGAAATGCTTGCGCGACCAGGGGTGTGTGTAGGCGGACTTCTCGACTTCACTGACCGCGTCCAGGTCGGCCCCGGTCAGCGGCTCGAACACGACCCGGCGGTCGGCCGCACGCGTCGGCGGGTCCGACACGGGCGGCCAGTCCGCGCTGCGCCACACCGGCAAGGCACCGGCGCGGTCGTCGGGTGTGGCGGCATGGGCCATGGTCATGCCTCGGGGGTCGGTGCCTGTTCGGCCAGGCGCGCGATCTGCGCCAGGCGCAGGCCCTCGCGCTCGGCCGTGGTCTGGGCCACCTTGTCGCGCACGTACTGCGGCAGGGCATCGCGCGCCGCCACCGCGGCACCGGCCGCCAGCATCGCGGGCGCCAGGCGCAGCAGGGCGTCGGCCGTGGGCAGGGCCGGCTGGCGCTCGCCCGGCACGTCGCTGAACTGCGCTCCGTAAACGTCGAACACATTGCCGGCCAGCAGGCAGTCGCCCGCGGCCAGCGAACGCCCGGCGGGCTGCGCCTGCTGCAGCCAGGCGCCCAGATCACCCGGCGCGCACAGGCGCGGCGGCGACAGCGGTTCCGGCGCCAGCCCCTGCGGGCCGTGGGCGTAGAGGGCCACGTACATTTCGTCCATGCGCGCGTCCAGCAGGGCGGCCACCAGCGCCGGCACGGGCTGGCCCGCCTGCGCCCGTTGGTGGCGCGCCGCCTCGGCCAGGGCCAGCAGGCTGTCCACCGGCAGCACCGGCACGCCGCCCGGGCGGGCACCGTGGGCCAGGCCCTGGGCCACGGCGGTGGCGGTGCGCAAACCGGTGAAGGCGCCGGGACCGCGCGCGAAGACGATCGCATCGAGTTCGGCCAGCCGCCAGCCGGCCTGGTCCAGCAGCGCCTGCACCGCAGGCAACAGCGTGACCGAGGCCTGCGCACCGCCCGGGCCGGTGTGGCTGGCCAGCGGCACGCCCGCACCGACCGCGACCGACAAGGTGTCGGTGCTGGTCTCGATGGCGAGCAGTTTCGGTCCGGTGGCGGCGGGCATCGGCCGATTATCGGTGAGCCCCCTGCCCCCGCAGGGCGGGCGGACGCCGCAGGGCGGGATAATCCCCACCAATGTTTGCACCCACTTCACCGATGCGCTGCTCCCTTCGATGGCTGGCCGGCGGTTTGTTGACCCTCGCCGCCTGGAGTGCCGCCGCCCAGAGCAGCCTGCCCCCCAGCGTGGCGGGCGCCCTGCAGCGCGCCGGACTGCCCGCCAGCGCCTTCTCGGCCCTGGTGGTGCCGGTCGCGCCCGACGGCCCAGAGCGCCTGCGCCACCGGGCCGACGTGCCGGTCAACCCGGCGTCGGTCATGAAGCTGGTGACCACCTACGCCGCCATCGACCTGCTGGGGCCCGACTTCACCTGGGACACCCGCTACTACATCGACGGCCCCGCCAGCGGCGGCGCCCTGCGCGGCAACCTCTACATCCGCGGGGGTGGCGATCCGAAGCTGGTGCTCGAACGCATCCAGGAGGCCTTCCTGGCGCTGCACGCCAAAGGCGTGCAGGTGGTGCTGGGCGACATCGTGCTGGACCACAGCGCCT
Organism: uncultured Hydrogenophaga sp.; assembly: GCA_964428045.1. Classification (GTDB taxonomy): domain Bacteria; phylum Pseudomonadota; class Gammaproteobacteria; order Burkholderiales; family Burkholderiaceae_C; genus Hydrogenophaga. Next base: position 23,585 of record CAYRWN010000026.1, read on the forward strand.
TCGACCTGCCCGTCACCAACCCGAACGACTTCGACGGCGAAGGCCTGCGCCCCTACAACGCCAGCCCCGACGCGCTGCTGGTCAACTTCAAGTCGGTGATCCTGAAGTTCCGGCCCGACGCGGCCGCCGGCGTGGCCCGGGTGCAGAGCGAACCGCCGCTGGCGGGCTTGGCCATCGACGCGACCGTGCCGCTGTCCCGGGCCGGTTGCGGCGACTGGCGCGGCGCCCTGCAAGCCCGGTTTGAAGACGCCAACACCATCCGGTTCGAAGGCCGCTACCCCCTGAGCTGCGGCGAAAGGACCTGGCCCGTGGCCTACCAGGACCCGGCCAGCTACGCCGCGCGCGCCATCGAAGGGCTGTGGCGGGCCAGCGGCGGCGCGCTCACCGGCCGGGTGCGCAGCGGCCTGACGCCGCCGGGCGCCCAGCTGCTGCACGAAGCGGCGTCGCTGCCGCTGTCGGACATCATTGCCGACGTCAACCAGTGGAGCAACAACGTGATGGCGCAGCAGGTCTTCCTGACGCTCGGGCGCCTGTCCCCCGCCCGGGTGGACGCGGCCACCGCCCCGCGCGGGCCGCTCACGCCGGTGCGCACCGGCCGCTTCGAACGCTCGCGCGACATCGTTGCGCGCTGGTGGACGTCCACCTTCGGCATACGCCCGACCCCGCCCGTCATGGACAACGGCGCCGGTCTCTCGCGCGACGAACGCATCACGCCCGACGCGCTGATCGCGCTGCTGCGGCACGCCGCCGGCCACCCGCAGGGCGAACGTTTCGTGCAGTCGCTGTCGCTGGCCGGCGTCAGCGGCACCGCGGCGCGCATGGCCCGCAGCCCCGACAGCGCCGCGCGCGGCAACGCCTGGCTCAAGACCGGCACGCTGCGCGACGTGGTGGGCATTGCCGGCTACGTGAACGCCCCCAGCGGCACCCGCTACGCCGTGGTGGGCATCCTCAACCACCCCAGCGCCGGCGCCGGGCGCCCGGCGCTGGACGCCCTGGTGGAATGGACCGCCCAGCAGCCCTGAGGGCCGGCCTCCCCCGCGTTTCCCCTCTGTTGCCCGCAGGGGCGTCCTTGTAGGATAGAAAAACGAACAACCGTTCTATTTCATCCCTTCAACCAAGGAAGCCACCATGTCTCTGCGCAAGACCCTGTCTGCCGCCGCCGTTGCCCTGTTGCTTGTGGCTTGTGGCGGCGGACAAGACACTGCCACCTTGCGGGTCGTGGGCGACAGCCTGAACGACAGCGGTACCTTTGGCTACAAATTCACCGTGCAAAGCAGTCCCACGACCGCGACCCAGATCTGGATAGACCGGGTGGCCAGCTACGTCGGCGCACAACCTGTCTGCCCCCGTTACAACGCCAGTCTGGCGCTGAACACGGCCGCCACCCAGTGCACCAGCTACGCCGTCGGCGGCGCGAAGATCAACCCCCCTGGCACATCACAGGAGACCAGCCCGATCTCCATCGTCCAGCAGTTGACAGCCGCCAGTGCCGCTGGCCGCTACGACGCCGAGGAACTGCTGTTCGTCGACGGTGGCGGCAACGACGCTGCCGATCTGGTGGGTGCTTACTTGAGAGCCAGCAGCGATGGTGGCGCCGCCTACGTCGCATTGCTCAGCGAGTTGCTGACGCCCGAGCAAGTGAACGCAGCGGTTACAGGCGGACAGACCGCATTGGCCGCTGCAGGTGGTCAGTACATGACCGAGCTGGCCAACCGGCTGGCCGATGCCGTGACCACCCACGCCCTGAACCGCGGCGCACAGCGCGTGGTGCTGCTCAATGCGCCCGATGTCACTCGCACGCCCCGCTTCTTGGCTGTTCTGGAAGGCGTCGCGTTGCAGACCAACCAAGCCACGGCAGACGCAGTGAGAGACCTGGCACGCACCTGGGTGCAAGCTTTCAACGGGCAACTGAACGCCCGTTTCGCGGGCAACAACCGCGTGGCCGTGGTGAACTTCTACGGCACGCTCAACCAATGGCTGGATGCGCCGGCCACTTACGGACTGACCAACACCACCCATCCGGCTTGCCCGGGCACAGTTCCCCCTGGCGGCGGCCTGCCGACCTACACCATCAACGCCTGCACGGCCACCTTGCTGTCGGCCACCACACCGCCCATGGGTGCGACCGGTGGCGCCAGCTGGTGGCAAACCTACGTGTTCTCGGACAACTTCCACGGCACGCCGCGCACCAACCAGCTCATGGGCGATCTGGTCAACGGCGTGCTGGCCAGCCGTGGCTGGGACTGAGGTGGTGTGACGGCCTGCCCGAGCGCAGGCCGCATCAGGCGGCCGCCCGGGTCAGGCGGTCACGCACGCCGTCCCAGTCGGCGCCCTCGGGCGGCGTTTCCACCCAGATCAGCCGGACGCCGGTGGCGTCCAGCTCGCGCAACACGGCAAACAGCTCCTGCGCCGCCGGCGCGGCCTCGGCCGGCATGCGGCGCAGCGCCACGCCCCGCGCCACCCGGATCGGCGCGCGGGCATAGACCGCGATGTTCTGTGCGTCGGCGCCCAGCAGATCGAGTGCGGCCTGCAGTTGCGGGCCGTCCATCAGCCGCACCTTGGCGCGCGGCGCGTAGTGCGATTCCAGCGTGCCCGAGGCGCGCGGCGCGGCCTCGTCGCGCGCACGCAGCGGCTGGCCGCACACGGCCTCGATCTGCGCCGGCGTGAGCATGCCCGGCCGCAGCAGCACCGGCACACCACGCGAGCAGTCCACGATGGTCGATTCGATGCCCACCGGGCAGGCACCGCCGTCGAGGATCAGCAGTTGATCGCCGGACAGGTCGGCGAATTCTTCGGCCACGTGCGCGGCCGTGGTGGGGCTGACGCGGCCGAAGCGGTTGGCGCTGGGTGCCGCAACGCCCAACACGCCGTTGGCCCGCGCAGCTTTCAGCAGCGCCTGCGCCACCGGGTGCGACGGGCAGCGCACACCCACCGAATCCTGGCCACCGGCCGCGACCGCGGCCACCTCGGGCCGGCGCGGCAGGATCAGCGTCAGTGGGCCGGGCCAGAAGGCCTGCATGAGCGCCACCGCGAAGTCGGGCACCTCGCGGGCCAGCGGCGCCACGGCGGCCCGCCAGTCGCCGTGCTCCGCGGGTGGGATGTGCACGATCAGCGGGTGGTCGCTGGGCCGGCCCTTGGCGTCAAAAATGCCCCGCACCGCGCTGGCGTTGCCGGCGTCGGCCGCCAGGCCGTAGACGGTTTCCGTCGGCATGCCCACCAGGCCGCCCTCGGCCAGGCGCAGCGCGGCCTGCTCGATAGCGGCCGGGTCGCGGGCGTTCAATACAAGAGGCATGGACACATGGGGCTTGTCAGTGGCCAAGGCGCGGCTGGCCAGCGCACCGCGGAACCGGCTTTGCCGGGCCGCCAGTGCGGCCCCCTGGGGGGAAGCGCCGCAGGCGCATCGGGGGGGTCATAAGCCCTGCAGGCCGAGCAGGGCGAGGGCCTTCGCCGCCGTGTCGCGTACCTCGGCCACGCTCGCGCCGGTGATGTTCAGGTGCCCCATCTTGCGGCCCTTGCGCGCGCTGAGCTTGCCGTAGAGGTGCAGGTGGGTACCGGGCAGGGCCAGCACCTGCGCCCACGGGGGGGAAACCGGCTGTTCGCTGGCCTGGGCACGCACGCCGTTGGGGTGGAACCAGAGGTCGCCCAGCAGGTTGACCATGATGGCCGGGCTGTGCTGGCGCGGCGTGGGCAGTGGCAGGCCGGCCAGTGCCCGCACCTGCGCCTCGAACTGGGAGATGTCGCAGGCGTTCTGCGTGTAGTGGCCGCTGTTGTGCGGGCGCGGCGCCATCTCGTTGACGATCAGGTCGCTGCCACCGGCGCCGTTGTCGACCACGAAGTACTCGACGCACAGCACGCCGACATAGCTCAGGTGGTGGGCGATGGCCACCGTGCTGGCCTGCGCGCGCGCCGCCAGACCGGCCGGCACCGCGCCCTCAAACACCTCGGTGATGGCGAGGATGCCGTCGCGGTGCGTGTTCTTCTGCACCGGGAAGGCGACCGCCTGGCCGTCGGCGCCGCGCGCCACGATGACCGAGCACTCGCTCTGCAGCGGCATCAGTTTTTCCAGCACGCAGGGCACGCGGCCGAGTTGCTCCCAGGCGGCGGCCAGTTCGGCGTGGTCTTTCACGCGGATCTGGCCCTTGCCGTCGTAACCCAGGCGCGCGGTCTTCACGATGCCGGGCAGCAGATCGGCCGGCACGGCGGCCAGCAGCTCGGGCGTCTCGATGGCGGCGTAGGGCGCGGGGTAGACGCCGCTGATGGGCCCGCACTGCACGAAGTGCGCCTTTTCCTGGATGCGGTCCTGCGCCACGGCCACACAATTGGCCGCCGGCGCCACCGGGCGGTGCGCGCCCAGGGTGACCAGCGCGGGCGCGGGCACGTTCTCGAACTCGGTGGTGATGGCGTCGCAGCGCTGCATCAGCTGGGCCAGGCCCTGCTCGTCGTCGTAGGGCGTGTCGATGTGGAAATGCGCCACCAGACCGGCCGGGCTGGCGGGGTCGGGATCGAGCACCGCCGTGAAGTAGCCCATGGCCTGCGCGGCCTGCACGAACATGCGGCCGAGCTGGCCGCCGCCCATCACGCCCAGGGTCATCGGCTGGCCACGGTCGGACAGGGCGCCGGGCAGCAAGGGTTTGAGACTCATGAAATCGTTCCAGTTAACAGCTGCGTCAAGCCAGCCAGCGACCGCTCCAGCAGACACCGCGGAACCGGCTTTGCCGGGCCGCTGGTGTCGCCCCCTTGAGGGGGTCGCGCGCAGCGCGGCAGGGGTGGGTCATTCTGTGGGCAGGGTCATGGCGCGCGCGGCTTCGGTCTGCGCGGCGCGGAAGGCTTCGAGCTTTTCCCGCAGAGCCGGGTCCTCATTGGCCAGCAGGGCCACCGCGAACAGCGCCGCGTTGGCGGCTCCGGCGGCGCCGATGGCGAAGGTGGCCACCGGCACGCCCTTGGGCATCTGCACGATGGAGTGCAGCGAATCGACCCCCGAGAGCGCCTTGGACTGCACCGGCACGCCCAGCACCGGCACCACCGTCTTGGCGGCGATCATGCCCGGCAGGTGGGCCGCGCCGCCGGCGCCGGCGATGATGGCCTTGAGCCCCCGGCCGACGGCGGCTTCGGCGTAGGCGAACATGTCGTCGGGCATGCGGTGGGCTGAAACCACCCGCGCCTCGTGCGCGATGCCGAAGTCCTGGAGGATCTGCACGGCGTGCTGCATGGTGTCCCAGTCGCTGCTGGAACCCATGACGACGCCAACCTGGATGGTGCTCATGGGGGAGGGCTTTCTGCTGCGCCACCGGGGCGCTGGCTCGCGGGGAGGGAGGCGGGGCAAGCGCTCTCCGGTAAAGTGCGGATTTTACGATTCGCGTCCCTGCGGTCGCCCCTTCTGCCCCGCCACCCGCCACCCGCCATGATCAACGTCACCGTCGCCAATTTCGAAGCCGAGGTCATCGAAGCCTCCATGCACACGCCCGTGCTGGTGGATTTCTGGGCCCCCTGGTGCGGCCCCTGCAAAGTCATCGGCCCCATTCTGGAAAAGGTCGAAGCCGACTACGGCGGCCGCTTCAAGCTGGTCAAGATCGATTCCGACCAGGAACAGCAGCTGGCCGCCGCCTTCGGTATCCGCAGCATCCCGACCTGCGTGCTGCTCATGAACGGCCAGCCGGTCGATGGTTTCATGGGCGCCCTGCCCGAAGGCCAGATCAAGGCCTTTCTGGACAAGCACCTGCCCAGCGAAGACGAGCTGGCCGCGCTGGCCGAAGCCGACCAGGCGCAGCAGCTGCTGGCGCAAGGCGACGAGGGCGACGAGGGCGCCGACCCGGCGTCTGCCCTGGAAAAACTCGCCCATGCGCTGGAACAGGCGCCCGACAACGACGACCTGCGCTTCGAGCTGGTGCGCCAGTGCATCGGCCACGGCCGGTTCGAGCAAGCCGCGGGCGCACTGGCCCCGGCCATGGCACGCATTCCGGTGCCGCTGCGTTTTGACGCCCTGAACCAGTGGCTCAACGCGCTGGAATTCGTGGGCACCGACCCGCGCGGCCAGTGGCCGCTGGAGAGGTTCGACGAACTCATTGCCCAGAACAAGCGCGACTTCGAGACCCGCTTCGCCAAGAGCCGCGTGCTGATCGCCCTGGGCGAATGGCCGGCCGCGCTGGACGAACTGCTGGAAATCATCATGCGCGACAAGAAGTGGGACGACGAAGCCCCGCGCAAGACCTACGTCGGCCTGCTCGAACTCATGACCCCGCCCAAACCCAAGGCCGACCCGGCCGCCGCCGGCAAGAGCGCGGGTGGCATCGAGCTGGCTGGCAAGGCGGCGGTGCAGGAAGACCCGCAGGCGCAGCTGGTCTCCCAGTACCGGCGCAAGCTGAGCATGGCGCTGAACTGAGAGCATGATGGGAAATCGGTCATGCCCGCACCCTGCCCCCCAGGCACCGCCTGCAGCGTGCCCCATGCCCTCCCACCCTCCGAGGGCGGTTTGACACCATCAGGCCAGGCGCTGCGTCCGCTGCACGGGAGATGGCCTGGCCAAGGTCGGGGCCGGCGGTGTCGCAGCGGATGCACACCGGATGATGGATGCCTCCATGGATGCGCTGAATCGGACCATTCTTGAGGTTTATGCCCTGGCGCACGAAGGCAGCCCGGAAGAATTCTCCGACCACCTGTACGCCTTGCTCAGACCGTTGATCGCGTTCGATTCCGCCGCGCTGCTGGGCCTGGCGTTCGGTCCCGGCCATGGGTACATGCCCACCTCGCTGTCCCTGTTCAATCAGCCGGTTGAGGCCTATCGCGAGCGACAGCACTGGGAACGGGGCCAGTCCGACCCGATCCTTCTGGCAGCCAGCCGGAACAGGAACAGGAGCGTCCATGGCGAGATCCGGCGCTTTCCCGGTGTGACCCAGGCCATGCTGGACCATGCCGCCAAGGTGGAACATGTGCATGTGCTGACCTATTGCGCCGCCGGGACCGATCAATCATCGGAGCTGGTGGCGCTCTGGCGTGCCGGGGGCGAGTGCTTCAACCCGCACGATGCGAAGCTGGCCGATGTGCTGCTGGCCCATGTGGTTCAAGCCCGGGCACTCCACCAGCGCCATCTCGGGATCGCGCTGAGGTCCGGCCTGGAGGACGATCAGATCCTGGTGGCCAGCCTGGATGGAAGAATCCTGCTGGGCGGCGATGCGGCGGTTTCAGCGCTGCGCAGGGAATGGCCGGGCTGGATGCCGCCGTTTCTCCCATCCGACCTGATGTCCTCGCTGGTTGTGCAGGCCAGGAACCAGTACCACGGCCGAGCGTTGGCTGTGGCGGTCAAGGCCCGCCAGCGCTGTCTGGCGCTCATCGTCCGGGAGACAGGGGCAGCGAACGGCCTGACGCTGCGCGAGCGCGAGTGCCTGACGCTGTCCCGGAACGGCAAGACCTCTGCCGAGATTGGCCAGGCCCTGTCGATTTCGGAGCGGACCGCCAACTTCCACATGGCCAACGTGCGGCAGAAGCTGGGAGTCCGGTCACGCAGAGATGCCGTGCGAAAGGCCCTGTCGCTGGGATTGATCGACTGAGGCGATAGGGTGCTGGTCCCGTCGACCGCAAGTGCCCTGCGATGACACCGTCGGAGCCGGTCTGGGAGCGCGGACCCCAGACGCCTTGGAAGACGACCTGTCAGTTTCTGACAGTTACCCCCTGCGACTGCGGTCTCTACCATTCGCCGCACACGACCACTGGCGAATCCAATCGGACACAACGATGGGCGGTGCGGGCGCTGGTGGTGACCCCGAACCGCTCTGCATGGAGCACCAGATGCGCTTTGACTTGAGCTTCCCGCTTCGGGTGGCGAGAAAAACCCTTTCGACCGGCCGCCGCCAGACCGTGCAGGCGTCGTACCGGACCATCCGGAAAACCACCGCAGCCTTCACCGTACTGGCGGCTTCCATCGTGCTCGCCTCCTGTGGCGGCGGCGGTGACGATCAGAATGGCCCAACCCGCAGCGGCGATATCCTCGCCACGGATGCGCAGGTCGTCGCGCACGTGCAACGGAGCAACATCGGCTTCTCTCCTGGCATCCATGGTCGGCCAGCAGGCACGTGGCGGTGGCAGGGCACACCGGCGCAACATGTCCTGGTGCACATTCCCGCGCCGGGGAGCGGCAACGACACCGAACCGGACCTGGCCGACAAGGCTCGCAGGGCCGTTGAGCTGATCAACCGCAGGCTGGCAGGGCTGCTGGTCCTGCAAGCGGTTGACGTGATGCCCGACAGTGGCAACCACATTCGCGTGCGCTACGGCACGTCCTATGTTCCCCCGGGCTCGACGAACTACGCCAGCTACTGCGCCAACGTTTCCACCGGCCCCAATGTTGGCAACATGATCGTTCCCGACAGGGAAAATGGCATTGGCTCCAATCCGGTCTACGTGAACCTGGGCAACGGGCGCTGCAACGTGACGCAGGACATCGTCACCCATGAATTCGGACACGCGCTGGGCCTGGCCTACCACTTCGAGGGTTTTGGCGATGGGCCTCCGGTCTCCACCGCTTTCTGGGATGTCCTGGCCACCTTGTATGGCAATCCTGTGTCCGCAGCAGCGACGGCCCTTGTGGTGGTTCGAGCCTCCCCTTAGACCCCGCCGGAGCCGCGCACCAGGCGCATGACCTCGCCAGCATCCAGGGTGCGGGCGCGCGACTGGATGGCGCCCAGGTGTTGCTGCTGCAGCGTCTTGGCCGGGCCCAGCAGGCCCTGGTAGGTCTGCTTGAGCAGGTCGGTGGACATGACACGCCCGCCCGCGTAATAGCGCTTGGCCAGATGGCCCAGCGCGTAGGTGCTGGCGAACGAGAAGGCCATGCCGGTGGCCTGGCCAGCCACGCCGCCCAGCAGGCGCCCGCCGGCCTTGCCGATGAGGCCGCCCAGCAGCTTGCGGCCGAACTGCTCGACGTACTGCGAGGTCAGCCCCACGCCGGCTGCGGCGATGAACTCGCGGATGTGACCCTGGTCCAGCGTGACGCCGTGGGCCTTGCCCACCCGGTAGACCATCTTGATCTGCAGCGGAATGATGGCCATGGACGCCCAGGACTGGGGCAGCAGCTCCAGCGCCCCGTTCAGGATGGCGTAGTTCAGGATCATCTTGTCCAGCGCCGCCTGGTCGGGCACCACCGTCGCTGCGGGGTTGGTGTCGGTGGTGGGGGCTGCGGGGGCCGGTGCGGGCAGGTTCAGCTCCGCGTCGTCCCCGACGTCGGCGGCCGCGTTCTGCAACGACTGGTACGCGGCGGCGGCCACCGCATGGGTTTGTGTCTCGACCCGTTCCACCTCCGGGTTGCCGGCCAGGGCCAGCTGGTTGCGCAGCTGCGACAGGAAGGCATTTTCTGCGGTGCTGGTCATGCCATCGGCATCGCACACCGCCACCGCCCATTCATAGGCCAGCTGCCGGTGTGCGGGGTCGGTCAGCGCCTGGGTGGCCTGGCTCAGCGAGACGCGCTTGAGCAAGGCGTCCTGCACCGCCGCCGCCAGGTGCGACGCACCGGCCTCACCGTCGAGCTGTTGCGACAGGGCGCGGATGAACTGCCGCTCGCTGTCGGCCTTCTGACCGTCGCACAGGGCCGCCTGGACCAGTATGCCGAGCAGTGCCCGTTGTTCTTCGGGTTTCATGGGGGGATCTCGCTGAAAAATGAGGAGTGGGGGTGACGGAATGGACAGGGGGACAGCCCGGCGCGTACTCGCGACAGGCGGCTGTGCCATGGATTCTGCGCCGCTCCGATGGTTCCCGGGACAACCTGGAACGCTGGGCGCACCAACAGAATAGCCCCGAACGCCATAGCGCCACGGGGCTCATTGAAGGCCCGGAGAAGCGGGGGCCTACTTGGCCGTGGGCATCACGAACTCAGCCCCCTTGCCAATCGACTCCGGCCAGCGCTGCATGATCGACTTCTGCTTGGTGTAGAAGCGCACGCCCTCTTCGCCATAGGCGTGCATGTCGCCGAACAGGCTCTTCTTCCAGCCGCCGAAGCCCTGCCAGGCCATGGGCACGGGGATCGGCACGTTGATGCCGACCATGCCCACCTGGATGCGCCGCGCGAATTCTCGGGCCACGTTGCCGTCGCGGGTGAAGCAGCTGGTGCCGTTGCCGAACTCGTGGTCGTTGATGAGCTTCACGGCTTCGCCGAAGTCGGCCACGCGCACGCAGCTCAGCACCGGTCCGAAAATCTCTTCCTTGTAGATCTTCATCTCGGGCGTGACATGGTCGAACAGGGTGCCACCGAGCCAGAAGCCGTTGTCGCAACCGGCACCGGCCACTTTGCCGTCGAAACCTCGGCCATCCACCAGCAGCTGCGCACCTTCGGCTTGGCCAGCGGCGATGTAGCCGCCGATGCGCTGGCGGGCCGCCTCGGTCACGATGGGGCCCATCTCGGCGGCCAGGTTGGTGCCATTGAGCACCTTCAGCGTCCTGGTGCGCTCGATCAGTTTGGGCATGATCTTCTCGGCCACGTCGCCGACCAGCACCGCCACACTGATCGCCATGCAGCGCTCGCCGGCGCTGCCGTAGGCCGAACCGATCAGTGCATCGACCGCCTGGTCGAGGTCGGCGTCGGGCATCACCACCATGTGGTTCTTCGCGCCACCCAGGGCCTGCACGCGCTTGCCGTGGTGGGCGCCGGTTTCGTAGATGTAGTTCGCGATGGGGGTGGAGCCGACGAAGCTGATCGCCTTCACGTCGGGGTGCACCAGCAGCGCGTCCACGGCCTCCTTGTCGCCCTGCACGACGTTGAACACGCCGTCGGGTAGGCCGGCCTGCTTGAGCAGGTCGGCGATCATCAGGCTGGGGGTGGGGTCGATGGGGCTGGGCTTGAGCACGAAGGTGTTGCCGGCGGCGATGGCGACCGGGAACATCCACATGGGCACCATGACCGGGAAGTTGAACGGCGTGATGCCGGCCACAACGCCCAGGGGCTGGCGGATGGTCCAGTTGTCCATGCCGGTGGAGACCTGGTCGGTGAAGTCGCCCTTGAGCAATTGCGGAATGCCGCAGGCGAATTCGATGATGTCGATGCCGCGCGAGACCTCGCCCTGCGCGTCGGTGAAGACCTTGCCGTGTTCGGCGGTGATGGCGTGGGCCAGTTCGTCCTTGTGCTGGTTGACCAGTTCCAGGAACTTGAACATCACGCGGGCGCGGCGGATGGGGGGCGTGTCGGACCAGGCGGGGAAGGCGGCCTGCGCGGCGGCCACGGCGGTGGCCACATCGGCGGCGTTGGCCAGCGGCACCTGGCCGGTGATCGCGCCGGTGGCGGGGTTGGTCACGGTCTGGAAACGCGTGGCAGTGCCGGCGAAGCGGGCGCCGCCGATGTAGTGGGGAATGCCGGCGACGGCGGGGCTGCGGGCGTTCATGCGGATCTCCTGTGGATGAATGTGCGCAGTCTAGGAAGCACAAGCCGCCGCCACAAGATCGCTGACTTGAATTGATTGTTCAGTTTGGTGAACAATCGACCCATGCTGGATCAGAAAACCCCTGAGCTCTGGAGCCACTGCCACTGGCTCACCGTGCTGTCCGAGCAGGGCAGCTACACGGCAGCCGCCGCGCGCCTGGGCGTGAGCAAGGCGGCGATGAGTCAGCGCATCGCCGAGCTGGAGCGCATTGCCGGCGTGACGCTGGTGCAGCGCACCACCCGCAGCGTGCGCCTGACCGAAGCGGGCCAGCGGCTGGTGGACCAGACCCGCGCGGCCTTCGAGCAGATCAGCCAGAGCTTTGCCCAGGTGCGCGATCTGGCCGGGGCACCGCAGGGCCTGTTGCGCGTGACGGCCCCGGTGGCCCTGGCGCGCCAGCAGATCGTGCCGCTGCTGCCCGACTTCTTGCGCCAGTACCCGCAGGTGCGCATCGAGCTGAACCTGTCGGACCGGCTGAGTTCGCTGGCCACCGAGGGTTTCGACCTCGCCATCCGCCACACCGCCCACCCGCCCGACACCCACGTGGCGGTGGCGCTGTGCGCCACGCGCTCGGTGCTGGTGACCAGCAAGGCCTACCTGCGCCGCGCCGGCACGCCGCAGCAGCCGGCCGACCTGGCGGCGCACAACTGCCTGCACTACCCGCGCCCGCAGGAACGCCCGGCGTGGACCTTTGAGCCTCAAGGGCGCACAGGACCGCGCGAACGGGTGACCGTGCAGGTGTCCGGCACACTCGCCGCCAACAACAGCGAGGCGCTGCGCGATGCGGCGCTGGCGGGGCTGGGCATCGCGCTGCTGCCGGACTTCAGCGCGCAGGCGGCGCTGCAGGCGGGCAAACTGGTCGAGGTGTTGCCGGGCTGGACGCCGGTCGGCTCCTTCGCCGACCGCATCTACGCGATCCGCCCCTATGCGGCCCACGTGCCGCGCGCGCTGTCGCTGTTCACGGACTACCTGCGCGGGGCGTTGCGCAAGGGATTCGAGGTGTGAGGCACTGCCCAGGGCACCGCGGAACCGCCCTTCGACAAGCGCAGGACTGGCCGCCAGTGCCGCCCCATTGACAGCGTGGCGCCGCTGGCGGCGCGGGGGTGTCACCCGATCAATCGCGTGAGCGCTTCCTGGTACTTGGCCGAGGTCTTCTCGATGACCTCGCGCGGCAGGCGCGGTGCAGGCGGTGCCTTGTCCCAGGGCTGGCCGTTGACCTTGGCGGTTTCCAGCCAGTCGCGCAGGAACTGCTTGTCGTAGCTGGGCGGGTTGCTGCCCACCACGTACTGGTCGGCCGGCCAGTAGCGCGAGGAATCGGGCGTCAGCACCTCGTCCATCAGCACCACGGTGCCGTTCTTGTCGAGGCCGAACTCGAACTTGGTGTCCGCGATGATGATGCCCTTCTTCAGCGCGATTTCGGCGGCGGCCTTGTACAGCGCGATGGCCTTGTCGCGGATCTGCGCGGCGATGTCGGCGCCGACCATCTCCACCGTCTTCTCGTAGGTGATGTTCTCGTCGTGCTCGCCCATCTCGGCCTTGGCCGCCGGGGTGTAGATCGGCTCGGGCAGCTGGCTGGCGTTCTGCAGGCCCTCGGGCAGCTTCACGCCGCACACCGAGCGGCTCTCCTGGTATTCCTTCCAGCCGCTGCCGGCCAGGTAGCCGCGCACCACGGCTTCCACCGGAATGGGCTTGAGGCGCTGCACCAGCATCGAGCGGCCCTTGACCAGGTCCGCCTCGTCGGCCGAGACCACGCTCTCGGGCGCGTCACCGGTGAGGTGGATGGGGCAGATGGCCAGGCCCTTGGGACCGAGCTGGTCGAACCAGAACAGGCTGAGCGTGGTCAGCAGCGCGCCCTTGCCGGGAATGGGTTCGCCCATGATCACGTCGAAGGCGCTGATGCGGTCGGACGCCACCATCAGGATGCGGTCGTCGCCCACGGCGTAGTTGTCGCGCACCTTGCCGCGCGCCAGCAGCGGCAGGGACTTGAGGGCGGAGGTGTGCAGGGCGGTGGTCATGATCGGTCGCGGGGAAAGTGACAGACAAGAAAAAAGCCCGATGACCGAACAGTCAACGGGCTTTGAACCATTCCGGCGGATTATCGCAGGTCGGTCCCGGCGAGATCAGACCACCTTCTGCGCCAGTTCGCCCTGGGCGTACTTGGCCGCCATCACGCTCAGCGTCTCGCCCTTGATCCTGGCGCCCTGGCCTTCGCAACCGAATTCGAGGTAACGCTGCTTGCACACCGCCTTGGCGGCTTCGCGGGCGGGCTTGAGCCATTCGCGGGCGTCGAACTTCTCGGGGTTCTCGGCCATGAACTTGCGCACCGCGCCGGTCATGGCCATGCGGATGTCGGTGTCGATGTTGATCTTGCGCACGCCGTGCTTGATCGCTTCCTGGATCTCTTTCACCGGCACGCCGTAGGTTTCCTTCATGGCGCCGCCGTACTGGTTGATGATGGCGCGCAACTCCTGCGGCACGCTGGACGAACCGTGCATCACCAGGTGGGTGTTGGGGATGCGGGCGTGGATTTCCTTGACGCGGCTGATGGCCAGGATGTCGCCGGTGGGCGGGCGGCTGAACTTGTAGGCGCCGTGGCTGGTGCCGATGGCAATGGCCAGCGCGTCCAGCTGGGTGGCCTTGACGAACTGGGCGGCCTCTTCGGGGTCGGTCAGCATCTGGCTGTGGTCCAGCTTGCCTTCGGCGCCGATGCCGTCTTCCTCGCCGGCGTCACCGGTTTCCAGGTTGCCCAGGCAGCCGAGTTCGCCTTCCACGGTCACGCCGGTCTTGTGGGCGAGTTCGACCACCTTGCGGGTCACGTCCACGTTGTAGTCGAAGCTGGCGGGGGTCTTGCCGTCTTCCATCAGCGAGCCGTCCATCATCACCGAACCGAAACCCAGGCCGATGGCGCCTTCGCAGACCTTGAGGCTGGTGCCGTGGTCCTGGTGCATCACCATCGGGATGTGCGGGTACATCTCGGCGGCGGCCTGGATCAGATGCTTGATGAAGGCTTCGCCGGCGTACTTGCGGGCGCCGGCCGAGGCCTGCAGGATGACCGGTGCGCCGACTTCGTCGGCGGCGGCCATGACGGCCTGCACCTGCTCCAGGTTGTTGACGTTGAACGCCGGGATGCCGTAGCCGTTGGCGGCGGCGTGGTCGAGCAGTTCGCGCATGGAAACGAGTGCCATCGAATTCCCCTAGTCAGAGTTGGTAACCGGTTGGTAACCCGGGATTTTAGGACGCCCGGCCTTGCGCGCCGATGACAGGCCCGCGAGACCGACCTTCGGGTTCGCATTGCCGCGCAACCGTCTCCCCGATCACCGACAAGAACGAACTCGACATACAGCTCTTCCATGGGCTGAATGCGCGGCCGGATGCCGCCCGCGCCATCACCCGGCACCTGTCGTCCGCCGCCCTGCTGCCCATGGCCTTCGCGAACCGGCGCACGCGCTGGCAGGTGCTGGGCGTGCTGCTCGCCTTTGTCCTGGCCTGGCTGGCTGCGCGGGGCATGCGCGAGACGATTCCGAGCATGCGCCCCTTCACCATGGGGCTGGGTTTCCAGGGACTGCCGCATTCGGCCGGCGCCGGGTTCCCGAGCATGCACGCCACCATGGCCAGCGCCTGGGCGGCGGGCCTGTGCTTCTTTGCCTCGGGCCGCAGCCGGCCGCTCTGGCTGGCGGTGACGGTGCCGGTGGCCCTGTCCATCGCCTGGAGCCGGGTCTACGTGGGCCTGCTCTGCGGCGCGCTCGCCCACGCCCTGCTGGAGCGCAGCGCGCTGGGTCGGCCCCTGCGGGCGCGCTGGCATCCGGACCCGGCGCCCGGGCTCACGAGGCCCGGCAGATCTTGAGCGTGTTGGTGCCGCCGGGCGTGCCCATGGGTTCGCCCACGGTGATGGCGTAGACGTCGCCGGTCTTCATCACGCCGCGCGCCTTGAGGTCGGCCTCGGCCTCGGCCAGCGCCGTGTCGCGGTCGGCGCTGGTGTCCACCAGCAGCGGGCGCACGTTGCGGTAGAGCGTCATCTTGCGCTGCGACGACAGTTTGGAGGTCACGGCGAAGATGGGCATGCGCACGTTGTGGCGGCTCATCCACAACGCGGTGGAGCCGGATTCGGTCAGCGCGACGATGGCCTTGGCCTTGAGGTGGTGGGCGGTGAACAATGCACCCATGGCGATGGCGTGGTCGATGCGGGTGAAGGTCTCGTCCTCGAAGTCGTCGTCCAGCGGGTCGTGGTCGGTCTTCTCGGCCGCTTCGCAGATCGCGGCCATCTGCTGCACCGTCTCCAGCGGGTACTTGCCGGCGGCCGTTTCGGCGCTGAGCATCACGGCGTCGGTGCCGTCGAGCACGGCGTTGGCCACGTCGCTCACCTCGGCGCGCGTGGGCACCGGGTTGACGATCATGGACTCCATCATCTGCGTGGCGGTGATGACGACCTTGTCCATCTCGCGCGCACGCTTGATCATGTGCTTCTGCAGGCCCGGCACCGCCGCGTTGCCCACTTCCACCGCCAGATCACCGCGCGCGACCATGATGCCGTCGGACACCTTGAGGATGTTGTCGAGTTCGGGAATCGCTTCGGCGCGCTCGATCTTGGCGATCAGACCCGGTTTGTGGTTGTAGGGGGCCGCAGCCATGTTGCACAGCTGGCGGGCCAGTTCCATGTCGGTCGCGTTCTTGGGGAAGCTCACCGCCACGTAGTCGGCCCGCAGGCTCATGGCGGTCTTGATGTCCTCCATGTCCTTGGCGGTCAGCGCGGGTGCGGTCAGGCCGCCGCCCTGCTTGTTGATGCCCTTGTTGTTGGACAGCTCGCCGCCGAGCTTGACCGTGGAGTGCACCGCGTCCCCGACCACCTTGTCCACCGTCATCACGATCAGGCCGTCGTTGAGCAGCAGGGTATCGCCGGCCTTCACGTCGCGCGGCAGCTCCTTGTAGTCCAGGCCCACGCCGCCGATGTCGCCCGGCTCGGTGCGCGAGGCGTCGAGCACGAAGGGCTGACCCGGTTCGAGCATGACCTTGCCTTCGGCGAACTTGCCGACGCGGATCTTGGGGCCTTGCAGGTCGGCCATGATGCCGACCTCGCGACCGGCCCGCTGGGCCGCTTCGCGCACCAGGTTGGCACGGTCGATGTGGTCCTGCGCCTTGCCGTGCGAGAAGTTCATGCGCACGACGTTGACACCCGCACGGATCATGGCTTCGAGCATTTCTGCGGTGCTGGACGCCGGGCCGAGGGTGGCGACAATCTTGGTGGCGCGCTGGGGCATGTCGGGAGTCTCCTTCAAGGGATGGATGGGGGCGTTTTGTAATTTGGTTTCCGATTATCTTGGAAACCTGTTACCACGAGGTTACCAGGCGGTCACCCCGGCTGGACAAGGCCTTTGCGGGCATGACACGATCAACGGGTTCATTCCATCCGGCCACACCATGACCAACCTGAACGTCCTGGGCTCCGAACTGCTAGCCTGTTCCTACGATCCGCTCACCGGCTTCTACCGCGACGGCTGCTGCCGCACCGACGCGCACGATCTGGGCAGCCATGTGGTCTGCGCCCGCGTGACGGCGGAGTTCCTGGCGTTTTCGCGCGAACGCGGCAACGACCTCTCGACACCGCGCCCGGAACACCGCTTCGCCGGTTTGAAACCGGGCGACCGCTGGTGCCTCTGCGCCCTGCGCTGGAAGGAGGCCCTGGACGCCGGCGTGGCACCACCGGTGCATCTGGAGGCCACGCACGCCCGCGCGCTCGACTTTGTGACACTGGACGATCTGAGAGCGCACGCGCTGCCGCCCGTCTCGCGCAGCCACTGAAGCGCCCTACCAGGGAATGGCCTGGCCCTGGTGGTCCACGAAATGGGCCCGGCCCTGGGCAGGCAGGCCGTCCAGCACGGCCAGCAGGCGGCGGGCCGACTCGGCCGGTGCCATGGCCGCATCGCCCACAAAGGGTCGGCTGAGCGCCGAACGCACCGTGCCCGGCTGCAGCGCCGCCAGCACCAGGCCGGGTCGGCGGCGGGTCAGTTCGATGGCGCTGGTCTGCAACAGCTGGTTGAGCGCCGCCTTGGCCGCGCGGTAGCCGTACCAGCCGCCCTTGCGGTTGTCTTCGATGCTGCCCACCCGTGCCGAGAGCTTGGCCCAGATCACGCGTTCGCCCGTGGCCAGCAGCGGCGCCACGTGCTTGAGCAGCAGCGCCGGACCGACGGCATTGATCTGCAGGGCACGCAGCAGGGCATCGGCGTTGAGTTCGTCCAGGCGCTTCTCGGGGCCTTGGCCTTCGATGCTGAGCGCACCGGTCGCGTCCACGACCAGGTGGAACGGGCCGTGGGGCAGGAGCCGGCCGGCGCAGGCGGCGATGCTGGCTTCGCTGCGCAGGTCCATGGCCGGCTCACCCTGGCGCGCGACGCCAATCACGCGGGCACAGCGCTCGTCGGCCTGCAGCGCGTCCACAAAGGCGGCGCCCAGGGCGCCACTGGCGCCGAACACCAGCGCGGTGTAACCGTTGCGCAGGCTTTGCATGGGCTCGCTTCAGCGCACCGCTTCGCTGGGCGCGCGGCTGAGTTCGTTGTTCTGCGTCACCAGCAGCTGCAGCAGGCGCATGAATTCGCTGCGCTGGCGTGGCGTGAGTGGCGCCAGGATCTGTTCCTGCGTGCGCAGCATGGCCGGCACGGTGTCGGCCAGCGCCTGCGCACCCGCCGGGGTGATGAACAGCAGCCGGGCGCGCCGGTCTTCGGGCGACATCCGCCGCTCCAGCCAGCCGCGGGCCTCGAGCCGGTCCACCACCCCGCCGGTGGTCGAGGCGTCCAGCGCGATGGTGCGTGCCAGCGTGCGCTGGTCGGTGCCGGGCTGGTTGTTCACCACCTGCAGGGCCGCGTACTGCACCGGCGTCACGCCGAGCTCCCCCGCTTCCTGCAGAAAGATCCCGACCGAGATCTGGTGCAGACGGCGGATCATGTGGCCGGGTTGCTGGTCGATGCTGATGGCGGCGGGATCGTCCATGGGAGTTGACAAAGAAAGGGTTGACCCATGTTAACCGCATGCATATGATAAGTATGCTGATTATTAGACTGCGTTCTTTTCCGGACGCCAGGAGACAAGCCATGCAGTTCTACAGAGACGGCTTTCGCGGCGGCAACCCCGACGTCAAGCCTGCGGCGCCCAACCGGCGCAACCGGGGCACCAACGAACCCCTGCCCGAGCGGGTGGACGTGCTGATCGCAGGCGCCGGCCCGGCCGGCCTGTGCCTGGCGGCTCAACTGGCACAGTTCCCGCAGATCGAGACCCTGATCGTCGAGCGCATGGCCAGCAACATCGTCAAGGGCAAGGCCGACGGCATCAACACGCGCACCATGGAGATGTTCCAGGCCTTCGGGTTTGCCGACAAGGTCAAGCGCGAGACCTACTGGGTCAACCAGACCGCGTTCTGGATGCCCGACCCCGCGAACCCCGCCCACATCCAACGGGTCGGTCGCGTGCAGGACGTGGCCGACGACAGCTCGGAGATGCCGCACATCCTGATCAACCAGGCACGGCTGCACGAGCTGTTCCTGGAGGTGATGGCGAATTCGCCCTCGCGCCTGGCGCCCGACTACGGCTGGGAGGTGGTGGGCCTGAGCATCGACGAGACCACGGACGACCACCCGGTGACCGTGACGCTCAAGGACGCGACCGGCATCCACTGGGGCGCCACGCGCACCGTGCGCGCCAACTACGTGGTGGGCTGCGACGGCGCGCATTCGGCCGTGCGCAAAGCCATTGGCGGCGTGCTGCACGGCGACGCCGCGCACCAGGCCTGGGGCGTGATGGACATCCTGGCCAATACCGACTTTCCCGACGTGCGCCAGAAGTGCCTGATCTCGTCCGCCAGCGAGGGCAATGTGCTGCTGCTGCCGCGCGAGGGCGGCTACATCTTCCGCATGTACGTGGAACTCGACAAGCTCCAGGAAGGCGAGAAGGCCGCCAGCAAAAAGTTCACGCAGGACGACATGATCGCGGCGGCCAACCGCATCATCCGGCCCTATGCCATCGACGTGAAGGAAGTTGTCTGGTGGTCGATCTACGACATCGGCCACAGCATCACCGACCGTTTCGACGATGTGCCCGAAGGTTCGGACCGCAACCCGCGGGTGTTCACCGCCGGTGACGCCTGCCACACCCATTCGCCCAAGGCGGGCCAGGGCATGAACGTCTCGATGCAGGACACCTTCAACCTGGGCTGGAAGCTGGTGCACGTGCTGCAGGGCCGCGCCGACCCCAGCCTGCTGCGCAGCTATTCCAAAGAACGACTGGCCGAAGCGCGGCGCCTGGTCGAAACCGACCACGCGTGGTCGCGCACCATGTCGGCCCCCACCACCGCGGCCGAGCGCGAGGGACGGGAAGAGCCGCGCATCATCCGCCAGTTCAAGGCCAACCTGGAATTCACCGGCGGCAACGCGGTGAAGTACGACGCATCGGACTTGATTGCGCCCGATCTGCACCAGGCGCTGGCCAGGGGGCAAGCCATCGGCCGCCGCTTCCATTCCGCCCCGGTGGTGCGCCTGTCGGACGCCAAGCCGATGCAGCTGGGCCACGTGGCCGAGGCCGACGCGCGCTGGCGGATCTACGCCTTCGCCGGCCAGGGCGACCTGGGCCAGCCCGGCGCGCCGATGGCCCGTCTGGCCGACTGGCTAGAGAACGACCCGGCTTCACCGGTGGTCAGGCACACCCGCCCGGGTGAAGACATTGACGCCATCATCGACGTGCGCGCGGTGTTCCAGCCCACCTTCGACCAGCTCGACCACGGGCAGATGCCCGCGCTGTTCAAACCGAAGACCGGCAAGCTCGGCCTGATGGACCACGAGAAGATCTTCTGCGTGGACCACAAAGGCGCGGGCGACATCTTCGAGCTGCGCGGCATGGATCGCGAACGCGGTTGCCTCGTGGTCGTGCGTCCGGACCAGTACGTCGCCAACGTGCTGCCACTGGGTGGGTTTGAAGCGCTGTCGCAGTTCTTTGCGCGTATCCTGCGCTGAGTGGGCCCCACCCCATCGCTTGTTCGCTTCGCGCAACCGCTCCGCCCCTCAAGGGGTAACCCCATGGGCCGGCAAAGCCGGTTCCGCGCAGTTCAGCGGACAAGACACCGCCATCTGGAGACAAGCATGAGCCACGACCTCGGCCGCCTGGAAGACCTGCCACAGGACTACCGCGAAGACCTCAAAAGCCTCAACCTGGTACCGCTGTGGCCCAGCCTGCGCGCCGTGCTGCCGCCAAGCGTTCCCACGCGCGCCACGCAGGCCGTGCACTGGCCCTACGCCACGCTCAAGCCGCTGCTGCTCAAGGCCGGCGAGCTCACGCCCATCGAAAAGGCCGAGCGCCGCGTACTGGTGCTGGCCAACCCCGGCCACGGCCTGGAGAACATGAAGGCCAGCCCCGCCATCTACCTGGGCATGCAGCTGCTGCTGCCCGGCGAGTGGGCACCCAGCCACCGCCACACACCCAACGCGGTGCGCATGGTGGTCGAGGGCGAAGGCGCCTGGACCACGGTCGACGGCGAGCAGTGCCCGATGAGGCGCGGCGACCTGATCCTCACCCCCACCGGGCTGTGGCACGAACACGGCCACGACGGCACCGACCCGGTGGTCTGGCTGGACGTGCTGGACCTGCCACTGGTCCATTACATGGAGGCGAGCTACCACGTCAACGGCACGCGCCAGACTGTGAAACAGGGCAGCGGCGACCACGCCTGGACCCGCGCCGGCGTGGTGCCCACACAGGTGTTCAGTCGCAGCGACAAGCGCTACCCCATGCTGCGCTACCCCTGGGCCGCCACGCGCGCCGCGCTGATCGGCATGGCCGCCAACGACCCGCAGCTGGACTGCGTGCAGGTCACCTACGTGAACCCGGAAACCGGCGAGGACGCCGAGAACATCCTGGGCTTCTACGCCCTGATGCTCAAGCCCGGCCAGACACTCCCGCTGCCGGCGCGTTCACCGACGCAGGTGTTTCACCTGATCGAAGGCGGTGTTGATGTGTGTGTGTTCGACAAGCGCTTCGCCCTGGTCGAGGCCGACACCTGCTGCGCGCCGGGCTACGAACCCGTGACGCTGACCAACCGCTCGGCGGACCTGCCGGCCTTCGTCTTCATCGCCGACGAGTCCCCGCTGCACAAAAAACTCGGCGTCTACGAGACCCGGTAACCGAATCAAAAAAACGAGATGACCCAGCATCTCTTCACCCCGCCCGCCCTCCAGCCCCTACCGAGCTGAGGCAAGACCTGGCGCCGCCCGATCAACCGCATCTGCTGCGGCGGCCGTTCTACTTCACCCAGTCACCGCAGGCCCTGTTGCGGAGCCGCGCTACCGTGGCCTCCCACCCGGCACCAACCACGACCGCTTTGAAACGGAACGCGTGCTCGCCGTGGGCAAGCCCGGCTTCCGCGTCAGCGCCGAGACCGCACACGACGTCATCTATGGCTACGCCGCCGGGCTGGACATGACCCGCCGCCACCTGCAACTGGTGGCTCGCGACAAGGGCCGCCCCTGGGACCTGGGCCAAGACATCGAGCAGGGTTCGGTCTGCTCAGAGATCGTGCCGATGTCCGGCGTGGTCATCGAAAGCGGCGCCATCGCGCTGGAAGTCAACGGTGCCACCCAGCAGAGTTCCGACGCGGACAAGCTGATCTGGGCCATCCGCGAAATCATCGCGGACCTGTCTTTGTTCTACCACCTGCAACCCGGCGACCTGATCTACACCGGCACGCCCGAAGGCGTGGGGGCGGTGGTCAGCGGGGACAAGATCTCGGGGCGGGTGGAGGGGGTGGCGGAGGTGGCGCTGAGCGTGGGGCCGGCGGAGTGAAGGTAAGTTCCATCTTCTTGACTATTGATCCGGCCCTTGCATACTTGAAATTTTGGATCCGGCCTCCAGCTTGGACG